>NZ_BOOU01000085.1 GCF_016863395.1 Sphaerisporangium rufum
TCCTCACCCACTTCCGCCGGGCGGTCGAGATCACCGACGCCTACCCCTACCAGGAGATCGTGCGCTTCCTGGCCTCGCAGCGCGGCACCGAGGAGCAGGTGTTCCGCACCCTGGCGTACTTCGATGGGCTGAACTTCGCCGCCCGGGGCCGGGTGCCGGCGGCGTACTCGGTGGCGCTGATGGACCAGGTCTGCCCGCCGTCGACCGTCTTCGCGGCGCACAACCACTGGGCCGGCCCGAAGGAGATCAACGTGTGGCCGTGGAACGAGCACGAGGGCGGTAGCGGCCGGCAGCTGGACCTACATCTCCGTTACCTGCGCCGGCTGTTCTCGGTGGGCTGACCCTCACCCCGGGCCGCGCACGCCGCCCCCCGACGCCGGTCTCCCCTGCCGAGCCGTCACGCCGGGCCCGCCGCGTACACCTCGGCGACGTGGCGGGCGGTGGCGAGCAGCGGCTCCACCAGCCGGGGCAGCTCGCGGGCCCGCCGCGAGGCGAGCACGACGCCGACGGCGGCGACCGGCCGGCCGGCCACCAGGACCGGGACGGCCGCCGAGCAGGAGCCCAGCGTCATCTCCTCGTAGGTGAACGCGCAGCCCTGGACGCGGACCGCGTCCAGCTCGCGCGCCAGCCGCCCCGGCTCGGTGATGGTGTGCGGGGTCGGGCGTTCCAGCGGCCGGGCCAGGTAGGCGGCGCGGAACCCGGCCGGTTCCCAGGCGAGGATCGCCTTGCCCACCCCGGTCGGGTGCATCGGCAGCCGGGCCCCGACCCGGGAAAGGATGGGCACCGCGCGCCGCCCGTACACCTTTTCCACGTACAGCACCTCGGTCCCGTCGCGCACGGCGAGGTGGACGTTCTCCCCGGTGGCGCCGAAGAGTTCCTGCAGCCAGGGCCGGGCGACCTCCGGCAGCCGGCCGGGGCTGAGCATGCCGAGCTCCCACAGCCGCAGGCCGACGTGGTAGCGGCCGTCGCCGTCCCGGCCCAGCACCCGCGCGGCGGCCAGCTCGCGCACCAGCCGGTGCGTGGTCGTCAGGGGCAGCCCGGCGCGGCGCGCGATGTCGGTGAGGGTGAGCCGGGGGTGGCCGGTGTCGAAGGCGCCGAGGACGGCCAGCACCCGGGACGTCACCGTCCGCCCCGCCTGGGAGGATCCGCCGGACATGGTGCACCTCCTGGGCGGCCATTCTGCTCCACGCTTCCGCTGGGCGGAATGTTCGGGTCGCCGGGACCGGGCGGGGGCGGCATGCTCGTTGCCATGCGTACCCAGGTCGGGATCATCGGAGCGGGACCGGCCGGACTGCTGCTGTCCCACCTGCTGCACCTGCGAGGCATCCATTCGGTGGTGCTGGAACGCCGCGGCCGGGAGTACGTGGAGAGCCGGGTCCGGGCCGGGGTGCTGGAGCAGGGCACGGTGGACACCCTGGTGGAGTCGGGGGCCGGCGAGCGGTTGCTGCGCGAGGGCCTGCCGCACCACGGCATCGAGCTGCGGTTCGGCGGCGCGGGGCACCGGATCGCCTTCGAGAAGCTGGTCCCCGGCCGGGCGATCACGGTGTACGGGCAGCAGGAGGTCGTCAAGGACCTGATCGCCGCCCGGCTGGCCGCCGGCGGGGACGTCCGCTTCGAGGTCACCGACGTCGTGCCGCACGACATGGACACCGACCGCCCGTACCTGACGTTCGGCGGGGAGCGGCTGGACTGCGACTTCATCGCCGGCTGCGACGGGTTCCACGGCGTGTCCCGGCCGTCGATCCCGGCCGGGGTGCTCACCGAGTACGAGCGCGAGTATCCGTTCGCCTGGCTCGGCGTGCTGGCCGCGGTGCCGCCGTCCACCGAGGAGCTGATCTACGCCCGGACCGGGCGCGGGTTCGCGCTGCACAGCATGCGCTCGCCGGAGATCAGCCGGTTCTACCTGCAGGTGCCGGTGGACGCGGACGTCGAGGACTGGCCGGACGAGCGGGTGTGGGCCGAGCTGCGGGCCCGGCTGGAGACGGTGCCGGGGTTCACGCTGGCCACCGGGGAGATCCTGGAGAAGAGCGTCACGCCGATGCGCAGCTTCGTGGCCGAGCCGATGCGGTACGGGCGGCTGCTGCTGGCCGGGGACGCCGCGCACATCGTCCCGCCGACCGGCGCGAAAGGGCTTAACCTGGCGGTGGCGGACGTCCGGCTGCTCACCGCCGCGCTCGCCGAGTGGTACGCCTCGGGGTCGGCGGACCTGCTGGACGGGTACTCGGCGGCCTGCCTGCGCCGGGTGTGGCGGGCGCAGCACTTCTCCTGGTGGATGACCACGCTGCTGCACACCTTCGACGGCGAGGACGCCTACGGGGAGCGGCTGCAGCGCTCCTACCTGGACTATGTGACCTCCTCGGACGCGGCGGCGGCGACGCTGGCGGAGAACTACGTCGGCATGCCGTACTGACCGCCCCCGGCCCGCACGCCGTCCCCGGCGTCCCTGATCCGGGACGCCGGGGACGGCGCGGCGTCAGGGGGTGAGGGAGCAGACGGTGCCGTTGAGGGTGAAGGCCTGCGGCAGGATGTTGGGGCCGTTGTAGTTGACCACGGTGCCCGCCGAGGCCGAGCCGCCGCCGGCGGCCAGCGGGGCGGTGCCAACGATCTTGACGTCCCGGCCCTGCTGGGTCCAGGTGGCGCTCCAGCCGCCGCTGATCTGCTGGTAGGGCGTCGGCCAGCTGAAGTCGAGCGTCCAGTCGCCGATCGCCTTGGTCCCGTTGTTGGTGACGGTGACGTTGAGGACGTATCCGCTGGCCCAGTCGCTCGCCGGCGCGAACTTCACCGCGCAGGTGCTCTCGGCGGGGGCGCCGGTGGTGAAGGTCAGCGGGGCCGACGGCCCGGAGATCCGGCCGGCGGTGTCCCGGGCCAGCACGTTGACCGTGTAGCGGGTGCCGGGCCGCAGGTTGCGCACGGTGAACGAGGTGCCGGTCGTCTCGCCCCACTGCTCGCTGGTGGTGCCGTTCTGCCGCTGGATCTCGAACTTGACGCCGCCCATCGTGCCGGGCGGCGCGAGCCAGCTGAGCGTGGCGGTCCGGTCGGTGACCTCGGTCGCGACCGGCGGGCCCGGCGGGAGGGGGGCGCCGACGACCCGCCCGTCGGTGGTGTGCACCAGCAGGGTGGTCACCGAGTACGGGGGCAGGGTCTGGGTGGTGGCGGTGCCGGCCTGGGCGGTGGTGACCGAGGTGGCGCCGTTGGTGAGGGTGCGCACGGTGGGTGCGCCGGCCGCCGGGGTGATCCCGGCGTAGTCGATGGTGACGGTGCGCTCGCTGTCGGGGTCCTTGTTGAGCAGCATCACCGCGACGTCCCCGTCGCCGCGCCGGACGGCGTGCGCGGTGACCAGCGCGTCGTCGCTGCCGGCCCGGACGAACCGGTCGCCGGGGCGGGCGAAGTCGCTGGTCATCGCGATCGCGTGGTAGACGGGGAAGGGGGTGTTGTAGGGCGGCTCGCAGACGTCGCCGACGCAGCCGCCGCTGGACAGCAGGCCGAAGTCGTTGTAGTCGGTCTGCCCGGCCTCGGTGGTGATCTTGTCCGGGCCGTTGTGCACGTCCCACCAGTCGACGTTGAAGACGCCTTCGGCGAGCAGCGTCGAGTAGGCGTCCGCTGCGAAGATCGCGCCTGGCTGGGTGTTCCGGCCGCGGTCGCTGTTGATCTCGGTCATCGCGATGCCGATCCGGTCGGCGTTCGCCCCCGCGTACCGAGTGATCTGCCGGCGCAGCTCGTACATGGTGTCGCCCAGCACGGCGGGGGTGCGCAGGGTGGCCGCGGTGTCGGCGCCGCTCGGGTACCAGTGCACGATACCGAAGTCGATCTTGGGACCGGCGATGGACAGCACGGTCTGGTTCCAGGTGGCCGAGTCGCCCGCGGCGATGATGCCGTCCGGCCAGTTGGCCGGGGTGGTCAACACCGCGCCGATCTTGATGGTCGGGTCGACCGCCTTCATCGCGTCCGCGAACGCGACGACCTCGCGGGCGTACCCGGCCGGGGTCTTGTCGGCGTGGTCGTCGGCCTCCCAGTTCGCGCCGTAGTGGCCGTTGCCGTACAGCTCGTTGCCGATCTCCCAGTACTTGGCGCCGTACCCCTTGGTGACGTTGGCGTACTTCACCCACTCGGCTGCCTCCTGCGGGCTGCCGGTGCCGTAATTGGCAATGATCATCGGCTGGGCGCCGGTGCGCCGGACCCGGCTCATGAAGGTGTCGAAGTCGGTGTCCGGGGCGACGTACCCGCCGGGCGCGGTGTGGGTCTTCCAGTGGTAGATGTCGGAGTATGACCCGCCCGGGTAGCGCAGCATCTTCACGCCGGCGTCCTTGAGCAGGTCGGCGGCGGCGTCCCCGCCGAGGCCGGCGTCCCAGATCGCGTGGTTGGCGCCCATCCCGGTGTCCGGGACGGCGGCCAGGCCGGCCCGGGCGTTCACCGTGACCGTCACCGCGCCGTCGGCCGCCGCGGCGGGCACGGCGGCCGGCGCGGCGGCGGGCACGGCGGCCGGCGCGGCGGCGGGCAGCGCGGCGGCCTGGGCGCCCGCCGGGCCGAGCACGCCGGCGGCGAGCAGCGCCGCGGCGGCGGCCAGGGTGTGCCGGGCCCGGCGGGCGGCGCGCGGGCCCGGCGCGATCGGGTCGGGTGAGGACGTACGCGGACGGCGCAGCGGCATCGTCGTTCCTCGTCGGCGGGCCGGCCACGCCGGCGAGGTGATCCGGCGGCCGGACGGCGCGCCGGCCGGGCCGCGCGGGCCCGGGCACCGGGAGCGTGCGCGGCCCGGCCGTCCCCGGTCAACGAGAACGGCGCACCTGTGCGGGCCGACCTGCGACGATGACGGCTTTACCGTGTAACTTTCAGCAAAGGTCAGAACCCGCCGTCCACGGTGATGGTCTCCCCGGTCACGTACCGGGACAGGTCACCGGCCAGGAACAGCACCACGTCGGCCACCTCCTCCGGCCGGCCGAGCCGGCCGAGGGCGGCCAGCGCGCTGAGCCGCCGCTGCCGCTCGGACGGCGCCTGCGGCGGGTCGTCGGTGTCGATGATGCCGGGCGCCACCAGGTTGACCCGGATGCCGCGCGAGCCCAGTTCCTTGGCCAGGGTGCGGCTCAGGCCGACCAGGCCGGACTTGGCCGCGGTGTAGTGGGCGCGGCCGGGCAGGCCGCGCAGCGCGGCGGCCGAGCCGACGGTGACCACCGAGCCGCCGTCGGCGAGCACCGCCATGGTGACCGCCGCGCGGATCACCAGGTACACCGAGGTCAGGTCGCCGTCCAGCACCCGGTGCCACTCGTCGGGGGTGAGGCTCACCAGCGGCCGGTCGCCGATCACGCCCGCGTTGTTCACCACCACGTGCAGGCCGCCCCGGTCGCGGCAGTGCGCCATCAGCCGCTCGACGTCCTCGGGATCGGCGACGTCCGCACGGAACACCGAGTGGTCGCCGCCCAGCTCCTTGAGCTCGCGGGCCAGCTCGGCGGCGGCCTCCTCGTCGCCGCGGTAGCAGGCGGTGACGTTCATGCCGGCCGCGGCCAGCGTCCGCACGACGGCCCGGCCGATGCCGCGGGTGCCGCCGGTGACCAGCGCGTTGCGGCCTTCGAGGTTGAGGTTCACTGGCCCCTCCGGCACTCGATGACGCTCCAGGCGCCGGCGGACGGGACGTTGAGCAGCTCGAAGCCGGCGCTCTCCACCAGCCGCCGCCACTCCCACAGGTCGCGCTCGCGGCCGCCGAAGCGCAGCATCATGTCCAGGTCGAGCAGCTTGGCGTGGTCCCACTGGTTGGGCGGGCCGATCACCTGCTCGACGATGAACAGCCGGGAGTGGTCGCCGGCCGTCATGGCGTCGTGGATCCGGGTCAGGATCGTGCGGGCCGAGTCGTCGTCCCAGTTGTGCAGCACCGCCTTGAGCACGTACGCGTCGCCGCCGGAGGGCACGTCCTGGAAGAAGTCGCCCGCGGCGAACTTGGCCCGGCCGGCCACGCCGAGCGCGGCCAGCGTCCGCTCGGCCTCGGCCGCCACGCCGGGCAGGTCGAACAGCAGCCCCTGGGCCAGCGGCGTGCGGCGCAGCAGCTCGCCCAGGAAGTGGCCGCGGCCGCCGCCGACGTCGACGATGAGCGAGAACCGCTCCGGCTCGATCCGGTCGGCCAGGCCGCGCGCGGTGACCCGGCTCATGTGCTCCATGGCCCGGTCGAACAGCGCGCCGTTCTCCTGGTCGGACTTGAGGTACTCGAAGAACGGCTTGCCGTAGATGTGCTCGAAGGCCGGCTCGCCGGTCCGCACGGTGTGCATCGACTCGGTGAGCGGCGCCGCGACCAGCTCCCCGCCGTTGAACAGCACGATGTCCAGCACGCTGTCGGGGTTGTCGCGCCGCAGCATGTCCGACAGCGGGGTGAGCTCGAACGAGCCGTCCGGGGTCTCGCGGAGCAGCTCGATCGCGGTCGCCGCGCGCAGCACCCGGGCCAGCGACCCGGCGTGGCAGCCGGTGTCCTCGGCCAGCTCGGCGGAGGTGCGCGGCCCGCCGGCCAGGTGGTCGGCCACGCCCAGCCGGGCGACCAGGTGCACCAGCTGCGAGACGCGCTTGCCGCTGGTCAGCAGCAGCAGGCGGGCCGCCGGGGGGAGCTGGGCGGTGAAGGGGGCTCCGACGATGCCCGGGGGTCTGTTCTCCATGAGTCGCGGTCCTTCCTCAAAGGAGCGCACCGGCGCTCGCCACGAGATTGATCGCCAGGGCGGTCACCGTGAGCGCGGTGCGCACCGCGTTCCACGTCCGCCAGCGGTAGCGGGGGTCCCGACGCTCCCAGTCGTCCGGCAGGGTGTCCGGATCGAGGGAGATCAGGTACTTGTTGATCGGCACGTTCTTCGTCACCGAGATGGTCATCACCGACGCCACCGTCAGCGCGGCCAGCGCGTAGAGCACGTGGCCGGTGACGTCCGGCGCGAGGAAGGCGAGCGCGGCGTCCGCCACGGCCGTTCCCGCCAGCGTGACCGGCATGAACGGGTCGTAGCGCTGGGCGAGGAAGCCGTGCGCGTGCACGTACCTCGCCGGCGGCAGCGCCAGCAACAGGGGGACGCCGCCGAGCACGGTTCCCAGCAGCACGCCCGCCGCCAGCCCGTTCCCGGTCAGGGCGAGAAGCATGAGGACGTTGTTCATCCCGCCGCCTTTCCGCGACTCCGCTCGAGCATCTGGTGCCTCGACCTTCCGCACCGGCTCTCGAATCCGCCTAGAGCCCGGCTGTAGCCGGGGTCCGGCGGCCCCATGCGCTCTCGAGGGGGGTTCGAGCCGGGCGGGCGAGCATGGGCGGGCAAGCGGGCACCGAGCCGAGGAAGGAGGCGGGCTACGTGCTGGCACAGGTTGCGGGCGTCGCCGTCCTGGTGGGTGGTGGGATCGTCGCCGGGGTCTTCGTCGCGGTGGCGGTGAGCGTGCTGCCGACGCTCATCGCGCTGCCGGCCGACCGGTACGTCGAGACGCACCGGATGCTGGGCAAGGGCTACCACCCGCTGATGCCGCTACTGGTCAACGCGACGATGCTGATCGACATCGCGCTGGCGGCGCTGGTACGCGGGCCGTCCGCGCCGTACTTCGCCGCGGCGGCCGTGCTGCTGCTCGGCACCCAGTTCGTCTCGCATCTGTGCAACGTGCCGATCAACCGGGCGTTGCACCGGATCGACGTCGCCGCCATCCCGGCCGACTGGCCCGACCCGCGCCCGGCGTGGCGCGGCTGGCACCTGCTGCGCACCGCGCTGGCGCTGGCCGGGCTGGTCGCGGCGGGTGCGGGCGCGGTGCTGCTCCCGTAGTGGGGCCACGGGTCTCCCAGGCCATCGTCAACCGACAGAAAGAGGACCGTCATGCCGTTCGCCGCCATCACCTACCGGGTCAAGCCCGGGCATGAGGAGCAGATCGCCGAGATCTTCTCGCCGGCCAACTTCAAGCGCGCCCAGGCGCCGGCGCCGGGCGAGGGGCAGGGCGCGCCCGCCGCGCGCATCCTGGGCACCGGGCTGTTCATCCAGGACGACATCATGGTGCGGGCCATCCAGTACGAGGGCGAGCTGGACGCGGTGGCCCGGCACATGGCCACCCAGCGCGGCGTGCGGGAGGCCGAGGAGCGGATCGCGCCGTACCTGGCCGAGGAGCGGGACACCTCCACCGTGGAGGGCTTCCTGTCGTACTTCCGCAGGAGCACCATGCTGTGCGTGCAGCAGCGGACGATCGCCGACGTGCCGGGCGCCCAGCTGGCCGCGCTGCGTTACAAGGTTAAGCCGGGGCACGCCGACGACATCGCCAAGGTGTTCAGCGAGGTGCAGGCCGAGGCGCGGCCGGCGCTGCGCGACCAGTCCGGCCAGGAGGTGGGGCTGATCGTGGCGGTCGCGCTGTTCGTCAAGGACGACTCGATGATCCGGGTGGTGCAGTACGACGGCGAACTCGCCGACGTGGCCCGCTACATGGCCGCCCGGGGCGGGCGCCCGGACATGGAGCGCAAGCTCGCGCCGTACATGGCCGAGGAGCGGCACGTGGCGACCAAGGAGGACTTCCTGCGGCAGTTCGAGAAGAACACCATGCGCCGCATCTCGATGCTGTCGGCCGGCCGCCAGCCGGTGGGCTGACCCGGCGCCGCCGCGCGCGGCCCGGCCGGCACTCCGGCCGGGCCGCGGTCATGTCCGGGCGCGCGCGAGCCGCCCCCGGTATCCCGGGGGCGGCTCGTCCCGTCTCGCGGTCAGAAGAAGACGGGGGAGCGGGGGCCGACCGGGTGGCGGAAGGTCCACCACAGCCAGGCCTGCGCGAGCAGCATCACCGGGAGCACCGGCAGGGCCATCCCGGCGAACAGCGACAGCGAGGCGGCGTCGGCGGCGCCGTGCAGGACGGCCGGCGCGGCGCCGGCCAGCGCGGCGAGGACCGGGGCGACCGCGCCGGCGGCGGTCAGCGCGAACGCGCGGCCGGGCCGCGCGGTGACGGCCCGGCCGGCCCCCACGACCGCGGCCAGGCCCGCCACCAGGAACGCCAGCGCGGGCAGCCAGGAGACCGCGCCGCGCACGTCGCCCGAGAACGCGCCGGCGACCACCGCCAGCGCGACCGCACCGAGTGCGGGGCGCACCAGGGCGGCGGCGATCCGCCGTGCCTGGTCGCCGGGCGCCTGGGGCACCCGGACGGCGACGAAGGCGGCGCCGTGCAGCGCGAACAGCAGCACCGTCGCGACGCCGCACAGCAGCGTGAAGGGGTTGAACAGGTCGAAGAACCCGCTGCCGGCGGCGGCGCCGGGCAGGCCTTGCGTGATGTTGCCGAGCAGCAGGCCGAAGGCGAACGCGAAGCACGCGCACGCGACGGCCAGCACGCGCTCCCAGGTGGTGCGCCAGCGGTCGGAGTCGCGGCGGCTGCGGAACCAGGTGGCCGCGTCCTTGGCGATCCACCCGGCCAGCATGATGATCACGATCGGCCGGCAGCCGCTGAGCAGGCGGCTCTCGAACTCGGGAAAGGCACCGGTCATCACGCCGGCGGCGGCGATCAACCACACCTCGTTGGTCAGGAAGAACGGGCCCATGCCGGTGAGCACCAGCCGGCGGCCCGCGGCGTCATCGGCGAGCCTGGGCAGCAGCATGCCGAGCCCGATGACGAACCCGTCGAGCAGCGCCCAGCCGCCGAGCATCAGGATGAGAACGGTGAGCCACACGACGTCCATCTGCGCTTCTCCTCAAAGTGCTGCGAAGGGCTTCGGATCCGCCCGGAATCGCCGGGAGGGAAGGGAACCGAGGGACACGGCCGGCCGGCGGTTCAGAAGGCCGGCGTGACCGCCTCGTCGCTGCGGTCGCGTTTCTCGGTGTCGGCCAGGGTGCGGCCGAGCACCGAGCCGTCCGGGCCGCGCCGGGCGTACCTGGCGATCAGGAACCAGTCGGTGCCGACGGCGACCACGTACAGCAGGGTGAACAGCACCAGCGACGCCAGCACCGGGCCGAAGGAGAGCGGGGCGACCGCGTCCTCGGTCTTCAGCCGGCCGTACACCGCCCAGGGCTGCCGGCCGACCTCGCGCACCAGCCAGCCGGCGACGACCGCGGTGAACGGGATCGGGATCAGCCAGGTGAGCAGGCGCAGCACCAGCTTGCGGCGCTCGATGAACTTCCCGATCAGCATCAGCACGAAGATCAGGCCGACGTACTGGTAGATCTCGCCCACCGTCAGCATCCAGTCGAAGAACCCCTTGATCCATGCGGGGGCGGTGCCGGCGGACACGTCGCCGGGCGGCAGGCCGAGCTCCTGGACCTTGCCGGGGTTGATCACGGCGATCTTGCCTGGCTGGGTCCGGGCCACCAGGTCGACCTGCTGGAAGCCCATGATGCTGGTGGTCCAGGACGCGAAGAAGGCCACCAGCAGGCCGAGCCGCAGCGCGCGGCCGTGCACGTCGCGGTCGCCGGTGCCCCGGCGCAGGTGCCAGGCGCTCACCCCGGCGATGAGGTAGCCGCCGATCAGCAGGGCCGCGGCGATGACGTGCTTGAGCGCGGCCAGCGCGTTGGGGTTGGTCAGCAGCGCGGACAGGTCGGCCAGCCGGGCGGCGCCGTTCTCCACCACGTCGCCGACCGGGTGCTGCATGTAACCGTTGGCGACGATGATCCAGAACGCGGAGACGTAGGCGGTGATCGTCACCAGGTAGAAGAGCAGCAGGTGGACGAACTTGGGCAGCCGGCCCCAGCCGAAGATCCACATGCCGAGGAAGGTCGAGTCGAGGAAGAACGCCACCAGCGTCTCCATGGCGAGCGGCGCGCCGAAGATGTTGCCGGTGTAGGCGGTGAGCCCGGTCCAGTTCATCCCGAACTGGAACTCCAGTAACAGCCCGGTGATGATGCCGACCGCGTAGTTGATGACGTAGATCTGCCCCCAGAACTTCGTCATGCGCTCGTGCACCGGCTTGCCGGTGATCGCGTAACGGGTCTGCATGAACGCGACGAAGGGGGCGAGACCCAGCGTGACGATCACGAACAGGAAATGGAAGCTGGTCGTCACGGCGAACTGCAGCCGCGCCAGGTCGAGCACCTCCACCATCGCCCCCAGAAGAGTCGGCAGTCTATATGTAGAACCCAAACCTATCCTACTCGCGGGCGGCTGGAACAGCGGTCCAGGTGTCCTCGACCCCGCTTTGAGACCGCTTCGAGATGGTCGGACGGACGCGGCGCCCGGTTCCGGGGCCGCTCCGCACGTTCGCCCGGAGGGTCCGATGTCGCCGTGGTCCCGTTACCCTCGGTGGTTCGCCACGCTGTTCCTCACCGACATGTGGGAGCGCTTCAGCTTCTACGGGATGCAGGCCATCCTCGTCCTGTACGCCGTCACCCCCGAGAGCCGCGGCGGCCTCGGGCTGCCGGCCCCCACCGCCGCCGCGCTGTTCGGCGCCTACATGGCGACCGTCTTCCTGCTCGCCCAGCCGGGTGGCTGGCTGGGTGACCGGGTGCTCGGCGAGCGGCGCGCCGTCATGTACGGCGGCTGCCTGATCACCGCCGGCCACGTCTGCATGGCGCTGCCGCCGGCCGGCGCGGCCTACGCCGGGCTGGCGCTGATCGCGCTCGGCACCGGCCTGCTCAAGCCGAGCCTGAGCGCGCTGCTCAGCCGCTTCTACACCGAGCCGGCCCGCCGGGAGGCGGCGTTCTCGGTCTTCTACATGAGCATCCAGGTCAGTGCGGTGCTCGCCCCGCTGGTCACCGGCTTCCTCGGCGAGTACGTGAGCTGGCACGCCGGGTTCGCCGCCGCGGCCGTCGGCATGGCCTTCGGCGTCGTCCAGTTCGCCGCCGGCACCCGGCACTTCGAGGGGCACGGCGACCGCCCGGCCCGGCCGGCGTCCGGCGCCGAGCTGTCGCGGGTGGCCCGCCGGGCCGGCGCCGCCGCGGCGGTGGCCGCGGTGCTGCTGGCCGCGGACGTGGTGGCCGGCACCTTCTCCATCGAGCACGTCCTGATGGCGCTCGGCCTGGTCTCGCTGGTCGCGCCGCCGCTGTTCCTGCGCGCGCTGCGCCGGCACCCGGCCCTCGGCCCGGCCGACCGGCGCCGGCTCGGCGCCGCCACCTGGCTGCTGCTGTGCTCGGCGCTGTTCTGGATGGTGGTCAGCCAGGCCGGCTCGCTGCTCAACCTGTTCGCCCACGAGCGCATCGACCGGACGTTCCTGGGCTTCACCGTGCCGGCCGGCTGGCTGCAGAGCACCACCCCGCTGATCATCCTGGTGGTGGCGCCGGCCTTCGCCTGGCTGTGGCTGCGGCTCGGGGACCGGTTCGGCGTCCGGCGCAAGTTCGTCCTCGGCCTGCTGATGGCCGGGGCCAGCTTCATGGTCATGTTCGGCGCCGGCACCGCGGCCGACGGCGAGCGGGCCTCGATCCTGTGGCTGCTCGCGGTGTACTTCCTGCAGGCCTGCGGGGAGATCGCGCTCGGCCCGGTCGGCATCAGCGCGGTGGCCGACGCCGCGCCGCCGGCGTTCCGGGTGCGGATGATGGGCCTGTACTGGCTGTTCGTCGCCTTCGGCGCCTCGCTCGGCAGCATCGTGGTCCGGCTGTCGGCCGCCCTTCCCCAGCCGGTCTACTACCTGCTGGTCGGCGGCGCGCTGCTGGCCGCCGCCGGGGCGCTGGCCGCGTTCGGCGGCCGGGTCACCCGCGAGTTCGCCGCACCCCGCAAGGACGCCCCCGAACCGACGCCCGTCGTGTTGACCTCGTAGATCCCTCAGGAGGAACCATGAAAGCCCTCGTGCTCTCGGGCGGCAGCGGCACCCGGCTGCGCCCGCTCAGCCACACCATGCCCAAACAGCTCGTCCCCATCGCCAACAAGCCGGTCCTCGCCTACGGGCTGGAGGCCATCGCCGGCGCCGGCATCACCGAGGTCGGCATCGTGGTCGGCGACCGGATCGACGACATCCGCGAGGCCGTCGGCGACGGCTCCCGGTACGGCCTGCGGGTCACCTACCTGGAGCAGGCGGCCCCGCTCGGCCTGGCCCACGCGGTGGTCATCGCCCGCGAGTTCCTCGGCGACGACGACTTCCTGATGTACCTCGGCGACAACGTGGTGCTGGACGGCATCGACGAGCTGGTGGCGCGGTTCCGGGCCGACCCGTGCGACGCGCAGGTGACCGTGCACCCGGCCGACCCGCGCGAGGGCGGCCTGGCGGTGCTGGACGCCGACGGCCGGGTGACCGCGGTGGAGGAGAAGCCGAAGAACCCGGTCGGCAACCTGGCACTGATGGGCATCTACGTGTTCACCCCGCTGGTCCACCAGGCGGTGCGCGCCATCCGGCCGAGCGCGCGCGGCGAGCTGGAGATCACCGACGCCATCGGCTGGCTGATCGAGCAGGGCCACCACGTGCGCGGCCACCACTATCGGGGCTTCTGGCGGGACGCCGGGCTGATCGACAGCCTGCTGGAGTGCAACCAGGCGGTGCTGGACCACGTCGGCCCGCGCATCCTCGGCAAGGTCGACGACGAAACCGAGGTCATCGGCCGGGTCTTCGTCGACGAGCGGGCCACCGTCACCCGGTCCCGGCTGGTCGGGCCGCTGGTCATCGGCCCGGAGGCCATCGTGGACGGCAGCTACGTCGGCCCCTACACCTCCGTCGGGGAGCAGTGCGTCATCGAGGACTCCTCGGTGGAGTTCTCCATCGTCATGGACCGGGCGCTCATCCGCGAGGTGCGCGGCGTGCACGGGTCGCTGATCGGCCGGGCCACCTCGGTGCGCGCCGCCGCCGAGCCGGCCCGAGGCGGGCACCGGCTGGTGCTCGGCGAGAACAGCCAGGTCCTGATGGCCTGACCGGTCCCCGTCCCCGCCGCGTCCCGGCGGCCGGCCCCGGAAAGGGGCCCGGCCGCCGGGACGTCCGCGTGGTGGCGGCGTCCCGGCGGCCGGGGTCGGGCGGGTTCGGACGAGTCGCCGGTCAGGTCTCGAACGACTCGGCCAGCCGCCGGGAGGTCTGCACGTCCCAGCCGTGGTAGAGCAGCCGGCTGACCAGGCGGCGCGGCGCGTACCGGGCGAGCAGCACCTTCGCCTGGTACTCGCGGCCCGGGACGTGCACCGGCCGGCCGGCGGCCAGCGCCGCCAGGGCCTCCCGGACGACGAACTCCGGCTCGCGGACCCGGCCGAGCGTCCGGCCGCGCCGGCCGGCCGCCCGGTGCAGGTTGGTGCGGGTGGACCCCGGGCACAGCGCGAGCACGTGCACGCCGAGCGGCCGCACCTCGCTGTGCACGGTCTGGCTGAGCGAGGTGACGAACGCCTTGGCCGCCGCGTAGGTGGCGCCGCCGGGGATCTGCAGGTACCCCATCGCGGACGACACGTTGATCACCCCGCCGTGCCGCCGCCGGGCCATCGCGCCGACCGCGGCGCGGGTGAGCCGCAGCACCGCCAGCACGTTCAGCCGCAGGTTCGCCTCCTCCACGTCGGCGTCCCGGGCGCCGAACGGGCCGACCTGGCCGATGACGCCGGCGTTGTTGACCAGCAGGTCCACCGGGGCGTCCTCACCGGCCAGCCGCCGCTCGACGCGGGCCAGGTCCAGCGGGTCGGCCAGGTCGGCGGGTAGCACGTCCACCTCGACGCCGTGCCGCCCGGCCAGCTCCGCGCCGAGCCCGGCGAGCGCCGCCTCGTCCCGGGCCACCAGGACCAGCGCGGTGCCGCGGGCGGCGAGCTCGCGGGCGAAGGCCGCGCCGAGCCCGCCGGACGCGCCGGTGACCAGCGCCCTGCGGTGCTGTCGCATGAGATCTCCTCTCCTTCGGGCCGGTGGCCCTAGACCAGGGACGGGGCGGTGCCGGCCAGTACCCGGTCCAGCGCCGCCGCCAGCTCGGCCCGGGGGTCGGCGCTCGCCGCGGTCGCGCGCCAGGCGACGATCCCGTCCGGGCGGACCAGCAGGGCGCCGGCCGTCCCGGTGCCGGAGACCGCCGGCCACCGGCCCATCGGGTCGGCGAGCACGTCGCGGTGGCTGGTCGCCTCCTCCAGCGCGGGCACCACCCGGTAGGCGTCCAGCGGGAGATCCCGCTCGGCGGCCAGCGCGGCGGCGGCGCGCGCCCAGCCGGCGCCACCGGCCGCGGCCAGCAGCACGAAGCCGCGGCCGAGCAGGTCGAGCAGGTCCACCCGGGCGCCCGGCCGGACCAGCGACAGGTGCGGGACCCGCACCCCGGGGGCCCCCTTGCCGGCCGGCGCGCCGGTGCCCTCGGGGACGACGGCGGCCGATTCGTAGCGGTAGGTGAACATCAGCTCGGCGTCCGACCGGATGGCCGGTGCCGCCTCCTCGCCGTTCCCCCTGGTCATCCGGGAGCGGTCCCGCGAGCGCAGCACCACCTGCCGGGCGGTCTCGGCCGCGACCGGCCGCCGCTCGGCGTCGTAGGTGTCCAGCAGGGCCGGCGCGGCCCGGCCGCGCAGCACCAGCGCCAGCTTCCAGGCCAGGTTGTGCGCGTCCTGGATGCCGGTGTTGGAGCCGAAGGCGCCGGTCGGCGGCATCACGTGCGCGGCGTCGCCGGCCAGCAGGACGCGGCCGGCCCGGAAGGCGTCGGCCACCGCCGCCGCCATCGGCCACGGCGCCGCCTGCTCGATGGTCACCGCCAGGTCCGGGACGCCGGTGCCGGTGCGCACCAGCTCGCGGCACTCCTCCTCGCTCATCGCGGCCGCGCGCGCCGGGTCGCACTCCACGTGCATCAGCCAGCGGTCGGCATTGTTGACCGGCAGCAGCGCGGCCCGCATGGGCAGCGCGCGCAGGTAGCAGATGACGAAGCGGCGGTCGCCCAGCACCTCGCGCAGGTCGGCGGTGAAGGAGATGTTCAGGAAGTCGCTGATGGTGCCGGGCCCGGTGAGCGGGATGCCGAGCTCCTCGCGGACCCGGCCGCGGGCCCCGTCCGCGGCCACCAGGTAGCCGGCCCGGATGGTGCGCGTCGCGCCGGTGGCGACGTCGCGGACCGTCGCGGTGACGCCGTCGCCGCCCGAGGTGAAGCCGGTCAGCTCGGTGCCGAACCGCAGGTCGGCGCCGAGCTCGCGGGCGCGGGCGGCGATGGCCGGCTCGGCCTCGTCCTGGTGGCACAGGCACCAGGCGACCGGGGTGTGCTCGGAGAAGTCGGTGTCGGTGTCCATGAAGTACGCCTGGTCCAGCCGGGTGTGCTCGCCGGCCAGGGTGTGCGCCATGACGACCCCGGAGTTCCCGGCCAGCGCGCGGGCGGACTCGGCGGCCCGCAGCCGCCCCTCCACGCCGGCCTGCCGGAACAGCTCCATGGTGCGGGGATTTATACCGCGCGCCCGGGGGTGCGCGGAAAGCCCCTGGTGCCGTTCGACCAGCACGCAGTCGACGCCCTGGTGGGCGAGGAAAAGAGCCTGGGAAAGGCCGACCAGGCTGCCGCCGACGATCAGCACAGACGTGGATTCCATCCCGCCCTACCTCCCTGTTCGCATATTAATCCGAAATCGAGGGTAGTCTCGGTTCCACCAGGGCGGCAATTTCGCGCCGCTGATTTCCAGAGCTTTTCGAGCCGTCTTCCAGCAGCCGTTGCGATGATATTCTCCACCGCCCTTCTCATTTCAGGAGAAACAGTGGCCGAGCCCGTGGAGAATGATTTCCCGCTGCCGTTCCCGCCTGAGGTCCCGGTGCCGTGGGAGCCGGCGCCGGTCCTCGCCGCGTTGCGCCGGGACCGGCCGGTCGCGCCGGTCGCGCTGCCCACCGGCGACCGCGCGTGGCTGGTCACCCGGCACGCCGACAACCGGGCCATGCTGGCCGACCCGCGGTTCAGCCGGGCGGCCGCCGCCGCGCCGGGCGCGCCGCGGGCCCGGGCCATCCCGCTGGAGCGGGACTCGATGACCACCATGGACCCGCCCGAGCACACCCGGCTGCGCGGCCTGGTGATGCGCGCCTTCACCGCCCGCCGGGTGGAGACGATGCGCCCGCGCGTGGAGGAACTGGTGGCCGAGCTGCTGGACGCGATGGCGGCCGGCGGCCGGTCCGGTGACGTCGTGGCCGGGCTGGCCCGCCCGCTGGCCATCACGGTCATCTGCGAGCTGCTCGGCGTGCCGAAGGAGGACCGGGAGGGCTTCCAGGAGTGGTCGGAGACCTACCTGGCGGTGACCGGGGCACCGCCGGAGGCGATGCGGGAGGCGGGCGACCGGCTGAAGGCATTCCTCGCCGAGCTGGTCGCGGCCAAGCGGCGCGAACCCGCCGACGACCTGCTGAGCGCGCTCGCCGGCGCCGCCGAGGGTGACCGGCTGACCGAGTCGGAGCTGGTCACGCTGGGCGTCACCCTGCTGGTCGCCGGTTACGAGACCGCGGCCAACCTGATCTCCGGCGCGGTGTACGCCCTGCTGACCCATCCCGCCCAGCTCGCGGCGCTGCGCGGCGACCCGGCACTGCTGGTGCCGGCGGTGGAGGAACTGCTGCGCTACGTCCCGCTCGCGGTCACCGGCGGGACGATCAGGGTGGCGGTGGCCGACGCCGAGGTGGGCGGCACGCCGATCCGCCGCGGCGAGGCCGTGCTGCCGGCCACCACGTCCGCCAACCGGGACGCGTCGGTGTTCGACCGGCCCGACGAGCTGGACCTGGCCCGGCGGCCGAACCCGCACCTGGCCTTCGGGCACGGACCGCACCACTGCCTGGGCGCCCAGCTCGCCCGGCTGGAGCTGGGCGCCGCGGTCGCCGGGCTGCTCGCCACCTTCCCGGAGCTGCGGCCGGCCGTCCCGGCCGGGCGGATCACCTGGTCCAGGGGCAAGATGATCCGCGGGCCGGAGTCGCTGCCGGTCGCCTGGTAGCGGGCCCGGCCGGGCGTCTTCAGTTGCGGCACAGCAGGCGGGTCACGGCCTGGTCCAGCGCGGCCACCGGGTCGGCCGGGCGGTGCCGGGCCCGCCAGCCGACGAAGCCGTCCGGCCGGACCAGCACCGCACCGTCCCGCGCGATGCCGTGCGCCTCGTGGCCGCCCGGCACCTCGATGTCGATCCCGATCCGGTAGGCGTCCACCGGCAGCCCGAACCCGCCGGTCACCTTGGGCACCGCGTCCACCCACGCCGAGGTCGCGCCGCCGGACAGCAGCACCAGGCCGCGCCCGTACAGGTCGAGCAGGGACATGTCCCGCCCGGCCAGCCGGGCCGGCAGGTGCGGCGCCCGGCCACCCGGCCGCCCGTCCAGCTCGGCCGGCGGCACGAACCGGGTGGGCTCGCCGCCGATCACCGCGCCGGAGCCGTAGGTGTAGCCGAGGATCACCGACTCCGACGGCCACAGCGTCTCGGCCGCGTCGGCGTCGGCCAGGCCCATGTTGACCTCGCGCTTGAGCACCGCCTGGGCGATCGTCTTGGCGGCCACCGGGCGGCGCTCGGCCTCGTAGCTGGACAGCAGGGCGGGGCCGGCGTGGCCGTGCAGCACCGCGGCGAGCTTCCAGGCCAGGTTGTGCGCGTCCTGGATGCCGGTGCCCGATCCGTAGGCCCCCGACGGCGGCATGGAGTGCGCGGAGTCGCCGACCAGGAAGGCGCGGCCGACCCGGTAGGTGCCGGCCAGCAGCGCGTCGATGTCGTAGGCGAGCACCGTGGTGCCGTCGGCGAGCTGCGGGACGATGCGCACGTCGAGGTCGGGCAGCCCGACCGCCTTGCGGATCAGGTCGACCGACAGGTCCTCGGTGAAGGTCTCCGGCGACTCGCCGCGAGCCGGGTCGTAGGGGAAGCTCACCACCCAGCGCTCCTCGGAGTCGTGCGGCATCAGCACGGTCCCGAGGATCGGCTCGCGCAGGTGGCACAGCCCGACCGAGCGGCCGCGCAGCGCCTCCGAAAGATCGGCCTCGAAGACCAGCGTCACCGTGTGGCCGAGCCGGCCGGCCCCGGCGCGCGGGACGCAGAGCCGCTCGCGGATCGGGCTCGGGCCGCCGTCCGCGGCGATCAGGTAGTCGGCGCGCACGACGTCGTCCCGTCCGGACCGCAGGTCGCGCAGGGTGCCGGTCACGCCGCCCCGGTCGAGGTCGAAGCCGTCGAGCCGGGTGGAGAAGCGGATGTCGGCGCCGAGCTCCTCGGCGCGGCGCCGCAGGATGGTCTCCAGCACGTCCTGGTCGATCGGCACCCAGGGGCAGGGGCTCGCGTCCCGCGCGTCCTCCTGCATCTCCATCGGCCGGGACCGCTCCTCGGGCCCGGACAGGGTGCCCGCGTGCAGGATGATCTTGCCGTCGAAGGGCCGGCGGGCGGCCAGGATCTCCTCCTCCAGGCCCGCCTGCCGGTAGAGCTCCAGCGTGCGTGAGTTGATGGTGCGCGCTCGCGGGTGGATCAGCGTGCCGGAGTGCCGCTCGACCAGCAGGACCGGAACGTCCTGCCGGGCCAGGAAGACCGCGGAGCTGAGCCCGGCGAGCCCGCCACCCACGATCAGTACGGCCGTGCGGTGGTGATACATACGGGAGAGCCCTTCTGGATCCGTCGGGACCGTGACGATCCGATCGTCCCGCGGACCGCTCGAAGCGCTCTCGAATCGGAGTGGGCACGCCACCCGGCCGCCGGCGGCCCGGTGGCCGCCTGGTGACCGCTAGATGGCGCAGTGCTCGCGTTCCTCCTCCGCCCCGTACAGGCGGATCAGCTCGGGGATGGCACAGGACAGGTCGCCGCGCGGGGCGCTCGCCGAGATGGTCATCAGCCGCATGTCGATCAGGTGGGACAGGATGTCCTCGGCGGAACTGATGCTCACGTTGAGCAGGTCGGCGGTGCTGCGGGTGGAGAAGACCCGCTGCCGGGAGGAGCCGAGCACGGTGAACGCCTGGCGCATCTCCGGGTCGAGCTGCCGGAAGCTGCAGGCCAGCCGGGTGCGGACGTCGAGGTCGCCCCACCGTAACTCGGTGAGCCGCGAGCTCTCGTCGGTCAGCTTGGACCGGTAGCGCTCCAGGGTCCAGTGCGGCGCGGCGGCCAGCCGCTCCCCGGCGATCCGCAGGCCGAGCGGCAGCGCGCCGCACATCTCCACGATCGAGCGGGCCGCGTTCTCCTCCGCCGTCACCCGGTCGCCACCGATGATCTTGCGCAGCAGTTCCAGCCCGGAATCCACGTCGAAGGCGCCCAGCTCGATGTGGTCGGCGCTGGTCAGCCCGTAGAGCGGCGAGCGGCTGGTGACGATGACGGCGCTGTTCGGCCCGGTGGGGAACAGCGGCCGCACCTGGGCGCCGGAGCAGGCGTCGTCCAGCACGACCAGCAGGCTGCGGTCGGCGCTCCAGGTGCGGAACAGGTTCCGGCGCGCCTCGATCCCCTTCGGGATCTGCTCGTCGCGCAGGCCGCCCGCCCGCAGCATCGCGCCGAGGGCGTCCTCGCTGTCGCGGGGCTCGGCGGACATGCCGCGCAGGTTGACGTACAGCTGGCCGTCGGCGAACCGGCTGCGTACCCGGTGGCCGACGTGCGTGGCCAGCGCCGTCTTGCCCACCCCGGCCATGCCGGTTAGGGAGACGATCGGCAGCGCGCTGGCGTTGCCGGTGCCGTCCAGCGAGACCTCGATCCGGCCGCGCACGTCGCTGCGGTCGGTGAAGTCGACGATGTCCGGCGGCAGCTCGGCCGGCGGCGCCGGCGGGGCGGCCCGTACCTGAGCGGTGCCCCGCGCCCCCTCCGGGCGCCGGGCGGGCAGCTCCAGCGACGGGTCGCCGCGCAGGATCGCCTGCTGCAGCCGCTGCACGGGCTGCGACGGCTCCAGGCCGAGCTCCTCGTTGAGCATCGCGCGCAGCCGCTGGTAGACGGCGAGCGATTCGCTGCGCCGCTCGGAGCGGTAGAGCGCGAGCATGAGTCGCGAGTAGAACCCCTCGCAGATCGGGTAGTTGGCGGTGAGCTCCTTCAGCTCGCTGATCTGCTCGCGGTGCCGGCCGAGGCGCAGCGCCGCGTCCATCCGCATCTCCAGCGCGTTGAGGTGGCTCTCCTCCAGCTTGGTGGCGTGCGCGTCCAGCAGCCGGCCGCGCGGCACATCGGTGAGCGCGCTGCCGCGCCACAGCGTGAGCGCGTGTCCGAGCGTCTCGGACGCCTGCTCCAGCTCGCCGGCCTGCAGGGATTCGCGTCCCTGCTTGACGAGCCGCTCGAAGTGGTGGATGTCGATGGCCTCCGGCGGCACCTGTGCCTCGTAGCCGGCGGCCTTGGTGACGAGGAACTCCTCGCCCGGGTGCCCCGCAGCGGTCATCATGCGGCGCAGTTGGTAGATGTACGTCTGCAGTGTCGTCGCCGCGCTGATGGGGGGAGAGTCCCCCCACAGCTCGTCGATCAGTGCGTCCGCCCTGGTGATCCGGTTGTAATTGATCAACAGCAAGGACAGTACCGTGCGGAGTTTCGGTGCTGAGGGCGTTAAATCCTGCTCGCCGATACGCACCTCGAATGTTCCTAGAACCTTGAAAAGCATGACGGTCCCCATCGCCCCGGCCCCTGGTATGGCCTATGCAGTACGGCATAACCACCTAGAAAGGCAATTACCACATTAAGCCACTGACGGGTAGAACGTCTACCCATTGGCGGTTCGGATCCCGGGAAGCCGCCTGTCGCGTTTTCCGAGGCCGGAGCGAGGGCCCGGTTCCGGCCATCAGACCGAAACCTGAATATCAGTCAGCCGTAAAATCGAATTCACGATGGAGACCGAGGTAGGCCTGCTGCTCGCCGTGCTCCGGCTCGGCGAGGAAGGACAGCAGGCTGTACCGCCACGGGGTGAAGTCCGCGTGGAACACCGCGAAGCGTCCGGGGTCGATGGCCAGCAGGCCGGCCGCGTTCTGGTGCAGCGGGTTCGGAGGCAACGTCGCACCTGCCCGCAGCGCGTCGAAGTAGTTCTGTACCGTGCGGTACGTCGTCCCCGGAACGGTGGGCGCGAAGATGGCCTCCTGCGGCAGCGCCGAGTCGTTGCGGATCAGGAACGTGCCGCCGGCCGGCAGCCGGCGCGGCAGCACCAGCCGGGCCCGGTCTCCGGCCTGGACGAACCGGATGACCGCGTCGTAGCGCGGCAGGACCGCCGTCCCGCGCTCCGCCGACACCTCCAGCGTCTGCACGCCCACGCCTCCGGTCGACGAGGCGGCGACCATGTAGTAGGTGCCCGGCTCCAGCGACACGGTCAGCGTCACCGGCCGGCCCGGGTACACCTGGGCTCCTCCGGCGAAGGTCGTGGTCCGGTATTGGTCGCGCAGCCCCTGCAGGTAGATCGCCGGATCCTTGGACTCGACGTCGTCGAATGCCTTCTTCATCTCCTCGAACGTGGCGCCAGGCTTGACGCGGAACAGCGCGAGCAACATGCACTCGGCCTCGGTGGTGCTCACCCGGAACGTCACCGGGCCGCTGGGCCGGGGATTGGGGCCGGGAACGGCGAACCCCTGCGCCGAGACCGGAAGGTCCAGCACAGGGGGCGGCCCCGGTCGCGAGGCCGCGGCCGGGGCGCCACCGCCGGCACCCGCCGCATCGGCGGGCACCGGCAGGGTCAGGCTGAGAATCACCGCGAGTCCCGCGGCCGTCCGCAGGACTCCGCGTAGCGGTCCGAGCATGATCACTCCTTGTCGTGGTGGTGCGGCGACTCCGGCGGAGCGCCGTCGGTGAGCATCTGGTCGACCAGCGAGGTGGTGTGCTTGCCGTCCTGGAACAGCGGGTGCGCCAGCACCTCGCGCAGGAACGCGGTGTTGGTGTGCACGCGCGGGCCCTCGACGCGCATCTCGGCCAGGCAGCGGTCCATCCGGGCCAGCGCCTGCTCACGGTCCGGTCCCCAGGCGATCACCTTGGCCAGCAGCGAGTCATAGTGCGGGCCGACCTGCCAGCCCGGCCGGCCGTGCGTGTCCACCCGGGTGAACGGGCCGCCGGGGACCATGAATTCGGTCAGCGTGCCCGGCGCGGGCGCGAAGTTGCGGGCCGGGTCCTCGGTGTTGATCCGGCACTCGACCGCGGCGCCGGTGCGCACCACGTCCCGCTGGGTGAACGACAGCGGCCGGCCGGCCGCCACCGCGATCTGCTCGCGCACCAGGTCGATCCCGGTCACCATCTCGGTCACCGGGTGCTCCACCTGGAGCCGGCAGTTGATCTCCATGAAGTGGAAGGCGCCGTCCTGGTCCACGATGAACTCGAACGTGCCGGCGCCGACGTAGCCGGTGGCCAGCGCGCCGCGCACCGCGGCCGCACCCATCTCGGCGGTCAGCTCGGCCGGCAGGCCCGGCGCGGGGGTCTCCTCCACCAGCTTCTGGTGGCGGCGCTGCACCGAGCAGTCGCGCTCCCCCAGGTGGACGGCGTTTCCGTACCGGTCGCAGAGGATCTGGATCTCCACGTGCCGGGCGGTCTCGCAGAATCGCTCGATGTACACCCGGCCGTCGCCGAAGGTGGCCTGCGCGTGCGCGCGGGTCTCCCCGTACACCCGCATGAACTCGCCGCCGTGCCGGGCGATGCCCATGCCGCGCCCGCCGCCGCCGGCCGCCGCCTTGATGATCACGGGGTAGCCGATGGAGTCGGCGAGCGCCTTGGCCTCGGCCGCGGAGTCCAGCGTCTCCGGGCTGCCCGGCAGCACCGGCAGCCCCACCTCGGACATGATCGTCCGAGCCTGGGCCTTGTCCCCCAGCCGGCCGATCACCTCGGCGGGCGGGCCGATGAAGACCAGCCCGGCCGCCTCGCACACCTCGGCGAAGTAGCGGTCCTCCGACAGGAACCCGTAGCCCGGGTGCACGGCCTCCGCACCGGTGGCGAGGGCCGCCTCGACCAGCGCGGGGATGTTCAGATAGCTGTCCTTGGCCGGTGCCGGGCCGATCTGGATGGCCTCGTCGGCGAACCGGACGGCCGCCGAGTCGCGGTCGGCGGTGGAGTGCGCGACGATCGTCCGGATGCCCAGTTCGTGGCAGGTGCGGGCCACCCGCAGCGCGATCTCGCCGCGGTTGGCGATCAGGATAGACGAGAACAATGCAACCTCCAGCTCAGGGACAGGCCTGCGCGCCGTGGCGGCGGAACTTCGCCCGGCGGTCGCGGACGAGCTGCGCGCCGTCCACCGGCACCAGCTCGGCGAGGGCGGACGTGATCGCCGCGCGCAGGTGCGCGGCGGCACGCGCCGGATCGGTGTGGGCCCCGCCATCGGGCTCGGGCACCACGCCGTCGATGAGTCCGAGCCGGAGCAGCTCGCGGGCGTCGACCCGCAGCGCCGCGGCGGCACGCGGCGCCTCCGCGGCGTCGCGCCACAGGATCGCCGCGCACCCCTCCGGGCTGATGATGGAGTAGACCGCGTTCTCGCAGGCGAGCACCCGGTCGGCGACGCCCAGCGCCAGCGCGCCGCCGCTGCCGCCCTCGCCGGTCACCACGGCCACCACCGGCACCGGCAGGCCGGACATCAGCCGCAGGTTCTCGGCGATGGCGACCGCCTGGCCGTTCTCTTCGGCGCGCAGCCCGGGCTCGGCGCCCTGGGTGTCGATGAAGGTGACGATCGGCAGGCCGAGCTTGGCCGCGGTGCGCATCAACCGGGCGACCTTGCGGTGTCCCTCGGGGGTGGCCCGGCCGAAGTTGCGGGCGATCAGCTCGTGCGTGCCGTGGCCCTTCTGGTGGCCGATGAGCATGATCGGCAGGCCGTCCAGCCGGCCGACGCCGCCCACGATCGCCGGGCAGTCGGCCGACATCCGGTCGCCGTGCAGCTCGACGAACCCGTCCAGCAGGTAGCCGGCGTAGTCCAGCGTGGTGGGCCGGCCGAGCTCGCGGGCCAGCCGCACCGCCGTCCACGCCTCGCGCGGGCGCAGCAGCGCCGGGTCGGTGACGATGGCGCCTACCACCGCGGCCGGTGCCGGCTCGCGCGGGCCGCCCAGCGACAGCAGGCGCGCCAGGGTGTCCCGGAGCTGCCGCCGCGGCTGGATCATGTCGATCAGGCCGTGGGCGAGCAGGAACTCCGCCGTCTGGAAGTCGGCCGGCAGCGTCTGCCCGATCGTCTGCTCGATCACCCGGCGGCCGGCGAAGCCCAGCCGCGCCCCCGGCTCGGCGATCATGATGTCCGGCAGCGTGGTGAACGACGCCGCGACCCCGCCGTAGGTCGGGTCGGTGACCAGCGTGATGGTGAGGATGCCGGCCTCGTCCAGCTCGGCCATCGCCTGGCTGGTCTTGGCCATCTGCATCAGCGAGAACAGGCCCTCCTGCATGCGGGCGCCGCCGGAGGCGGTGACCAGCAGCAGCGGGACGCGTTCGGCCAGCGCGGTCTCGGCCGCCCGCACGATCAGCTCGCCGGTGGCCGAGCCGAGGCTGCCGCCGAGGAAGCGGAAGTCCATGACGGCCGCGACCACCGGCCGGCCCCGGACGGTGCCGCGCGCGCACACCACCGCCTCCGACAGGCCGGTGGTCTCGTGCGCCTCGCGCAGCCGGTCCGGGTAGGGCCGGGAGTCGGTGAACTCCAGCGGGTCGAACACCGCCGGAACCGGGTCGAGCAGGACGGCCGAGCCCTCGTCCAGCAGCAGGGCCAGCCGCTGCGGGGCCGAGAGCCGGTCGTGGTGACCGCAGGAGGGGCAGACGTGCAGATCGTCGGCGAACCGCCTGCGGTACACCAGGGAACGGCATCCCGAGCAGATCAGCCAGTCCGCGTCCGTCACTTGTCCTTCGATGGCCAGGCTCATAGTCGCTCCAGATGGATGCCGGTCGGTTCAGTAGGCCGCCGTGACCTCGTACAGCTCGAAGTGCCGGTCCGGCGCGCGGTCCAGGTAGGGGACCAGGGGCGCGGTGGTGCCCTGGTGGTCGGGGCCGCGCTCCCAGCGATCGAAGACCTCGAAGTTCTCCCACTCGCTCATCACGGCGAAGGCCGCCCGGTCCGGGACCGAGCGCAGCAGCTCGTTGCCGAGCAGCCCGGGGGTGCCGGCCATCGCCCGGCTGATGCCGTGGTAGGCGTTCAGCACCGCCGCGTCGTCACCGGACGGCGCCCGGTACCACACCACGACGCGGACGCGGTGGGACGGGTCGATCGCCGGGGCGACCGCCGCGCCGCCGGGCGCCGTGCCGCCGCGGGCGCCGCTCACCGTGCCGCCCCGACGGCGGACCCGGCCAGGTGGGCCACCACGGTCATCGTCGTCATCGAGCCGCCCGAGCGGTAGGGGTGCAGCTTGGTGCGGTGCTCCAGGTGCTCGGCGCTGGTCTCGAACTCGCGGAACCGCGGCTCGTCCACCCAGTCGCTGATGATGTAGTAGACGCTCTCCTCCTCGGCGCCGCGCATCAGCCACTGCCCCCGGTTCGCCGGGTGCTCGGTGATCACGTCGCCGATGCCGAGCCAGGTGCGCTCGAAGTCGGCCTCCTTGCCCGGGATGATCTGCATCCGGAGCATCACCCGGAAGGTCCCTTCGGACATGTCACATGCCTCCGTCGACGTTGAGGGTCTCGCCGGTGATGAACGCCGCGTCCGGGCCGGCCAGGAACAGCACGGCGCGCGCGATGTCCTCGGCCCGGCCGAGCCGGCCGAGCGGGATGCGCTTCTTGTAGTCGGCGAGCCGGCCCTGCATGGCCTCGTACTCCTGCGGCGGCAGCCGGTCGGGGTCGCTGGTGTCGATGATCCCGGGGGCCACGATGTTCACCCGGACCCCCTTGGGGCCGAGCTCCTTGGCCAGCGACCGGGCCAGCCCGACCAGGCCGGCCTTGGCCGCGGTGTAGTGGGCGCGCAGCGGCACGCCCACGGTGGCCACCTTGGAGCCGACGTAGATCACCGACGCCTGCTCGCCGAGCAGCGGCAGCGCCTGCTGAGTGACCCGGTAGGCCGCGGTCAGGTTGCTGTCCACCACCTGGGACCACGCGTCGTCGGTCAGCTTGCCGAACGGCACGTGCGAGATGAGGCCGGCGTTGTGCACCACGACGTCCAGCGAGCCGAGCCGCTCCCGGCAGGTTTCGACCAGCTCGGTGACGGCCTCGGCCCGGGTGATGTCGGCCTTCAGCACGTGGTGGGTGCCGCCGGTCTCCTTGAGCTCCACCGCCAGGTTCTCGGCCGCCTCGACGTCGCCGCGGTAGTTGGTGACGACGTTGGCGCCCGCGGCGGCCAGGGCCAGCGAGATGGCCCGGCCGATGCCGCGGGTGCCGCCGGTGACCAGCGCGTTCTTACCGGCCAGTGACGTGCTCATCGTGCCTCCGAAAGTTCCGCCGCGGCCTTCTCGACCCGCTCCTTGATCAGTTCGAGCTGCACCTTGCTGTTGCCGTTGATGCGCGCGGCCATCGCGTCGTCGTCCAGCGGCGCCTCCGGCTTCATGTGGAAGTCCTGGACCCAGCGCATGAGGGTGCCCTCGCCGGTCTCCTGGTAGCTCCAGAAGATGTTCATGTACTCGAACCAGCCGGTCTCCACCCGGTGCGCGCGCACCGTGCGGGTCGCCCGGTCGGCGGTGCGCTCCGACACCCAGCTCCAGGCGTTGCCCGCCTCGTCCGGGTGCATCGTCAGCCGGAACCGGACGGTGTCGCCGTCCCGGCTGATGATGTCGGCCGCGGCGTACTCGCTGAACAGGTTCGGCCAGTTCGCGACGTCGTTGGTCAGCTCCCACACCACCTCGAGGGGGGCCGAGATGGTGATCTCGTTCTCGGTGTGCGCGGCCATGGTCAGGCTCCCGTGGTGATCAGGTCGTTGGCGAAGTCGAGCATCTGGCGGGGCGTCTTGGTGTGCTCCAGCGCGTCGTCGGACATCGCGACCGCGAACTCCTGCTCGATCTGGCCCTGGATCTCCAGGACGGCGAGCGAGTCGTAGCCCAGCTGCTCGAACGGGACGTCGAGGATCTCGCCGTCCAGGTCGACCGACTCGGCGACGCCGCAGGTCCGCATGATCTTCTTCAGTTCGTCCAGGCCGAGGTCGGCCATCGTCTCCTCCTCGTTGGGTCGTCGCCTCCGCGTCACGGGGCGCGGAGCACCAGCGCCGCGTTGAACCCGCCGTAACCGCGGGCCAGGACCAGGACGGTGCGCACCGGCATCCGCCGCGGCTCCCCCTGGACCAGGTCGATGTGCTGCTCGGGGTCCAGCTCCCAGCCGCCGGGCACCGCCGGGACGATCCCGTCGCGCATGCACATCAGCGCGGTGATCACGTCCAGCGGCGCGCCGCCGGCGTACAGCCGGCCGGTGAGCACCTTGGGCGCCGCCACCGGCACCCCGTACGGCCCGAACACCGCGCTGATCGCCGCGGCCTCCCGCAGGTCGGCCCCCGCCTCGCCCATGGCGTCGGCGAACACCACGTCCACCTCGGCCGCGGTGATCGCGGCGTCGGCGAGCGCGCCGTCGATGGCGCGGCGCAGCGTCGGCGGCCGGCCCGACCTCGGCGGCGGGTCGAAGGTCGCCGCGTAGCCGGCCACCTCGCCGTACGGTGCGCGCACCCCGCGGGCCGCCGCGTGCGCGGCGTCCTCAATGATCAGCTTGCCGCCGCCCTCGCCCGGCAGGTAGCCGGCCGCACCCGGGGTGAACGGCCGGAACGCGCGCGCCGGGTCCGGGTCGCGGCTGAGCAACCCGCTGCTGAGCTGCGCGGTCAGGCCGTAGGGGCACAGCGAGGCGTCGGTGCCGCCGCTGACCACCACCTTCGCGCCGTTGCGCAGCATCCGCCGGGCCTGCGCCAGCACGTCCAGGCCGCCGGCCTGCTCGTTGGCGATCACCCCGCACGGGCCCCGCATACCGTGCCGGATGGAGATCTGGCCGGTGCTCGCCGCGTAGAACCACGCGATCGACTGGTAGGCGCCGACCGCCCTGGACCCCTTCGACCAGAGCTTCTGGATCTCCTTCTGCCCGAACTCGGTGCCGCCGGACGAGGCGGCGGTGACCACCGCCATCTCGTACTCCGGCAGCTCGGCCGGGTCGACCCCGGCGTCGGCCAGCGCCATCTCCGCGGCCTGGAACCCCAGGTGCGTCCAGTGGTCGGTCTGCGGCACGAGCAGGCTCGGCACCCGCTCGGCCGCGTCGAACTCCCGGATCTCGCCGGCGTGCCGCACCGGGTAACCGGAGGCGTCGAACCGGCTGATCGGCCGGATCGCGGTGTCGCCGTTGACGACCGCGGTCCAGTGCTCCTCCACTCCGATCCCGGTGGGGGCCACCACGCCCACCCCGGTGATGACCGCGGTCATGCCGCGTCCCGGACGTCCAGGCTGGACAGCAGCATCGCGGTCTGGAACCCGCCGAAGCCGCTGCCGACCGTCAGCGCCGTGCGCACCCGGTGCTCCCGGGCGGTGTGCGGGACGTAGTCCAGGTCGCACTCGGGGTCGGGGGTGTCCAGGTTGGCCGTCGGCGGGACGACGCCCCGCTCGATGGACAGCACCGAGGCGGCGATCTCGATCGAGCCGATGGCGCCGAGCGAGTGCCCGACCATCGACTTGATCGAGCTGACCGGCACCTCGTAGGCGCGGTGCCCCAGGCTGGCCTTGAACGCCGCGGTCTCGTGCCGGTCGTTCTGCTTGGTGCCCGACCCGTGCGCGTTGATGTAGTCGATGTCCTCCGGCCGGATCCGCGCCTTGTCCATCGCGACCCGGATGGCCTCGGCCATCTCCCGGCCGTCCGGCTTCAGGCCGGTCATGTGGAAGGCGTTGCTCCGGGTGGCGAAGCCGGTGATCTCCGCGTAGATGTGCGCGCCGCGCGCCTTCGCGCGGCCGAGCTCCTCCAGCACGAACACCGCCGAGCCCTCGCCCAGCACGAACCCCTTGCGGTCCCGGTCGAACGGCCGGGAGGCGTGCTCGGGGTCCTCGTTGCGCGGCGTGGTGGCCCGGATCGCGTCGAAGCAGGCCGAGGTGATCGGCGAGATCGGCGCGTCGGTGGCGCCGGCGATCACCACGTCCGCCGAGCCCTCGTGGATGAGCTGGGCACCGTGTCCCACCGCGTCCAGACCCGAGGTGCAGCCGGTGGAGATCAGCGCCACCGGGCCCTCGGCGCCGCACGCCCAGGCCGCCTCGACGGCGAGCGTGCTCGGCACCATGTAGCCGTACAGGTGCGGCACGCCGTAGGTGGAGTCGACGAGCCACTTGCGCCCGCCGTCGCTCAGCACGACGTACTCCTCCTCCAGGCCCATCGTGCAGCCGACCGCGCTGCCGATGCTCACGCCGGTGCGGTGCGCGGGCAGCTCGGCCGGGGTGAGCCCGCTGTCGGCGAGCGCGTCCCGGGTGCAGACCACCGCGAACTGCGCGGCCCGGTCCATCCGCCGGATCTCCTGCGGGGTGAGTCCCTCCTTGGCGGGGTCGAAGTCGCACTCGGCGGCCACCCGGGACCGGAACCCGGTCGCGTCGAACAGCGAGATCGCGCGGGTGGCGGTCTTGCCGCTGGTGAGCAGCTCCCAGAAGGCCTTGGTGCCGATGCCGCCGGGCGCCACGACCCCGATACCCGTAATGACGACCCTCAGCGTGTCCATCAGGCGGCGCCCTCTCCCCCGGGTGAGGCGCCGACGGCGGCGATGGGCTCCCCGGCGGCCGGCAGCGGCTCGGTGTCCACGTGCCCGAGCTCCGGGCGCGGGGCCAGCGGGCCGAGGTGGAAGACGACGAACGCGGTCTCCGCGCCCTCGTTGACCAGCCGGTGCCGGACGTTCTTCGGCACCATCAGGGACTGGCCGGGCGACAGCGTCACCGGCTCGCCCTCCACCGTCATCACCAGCGAGCCCCGCTCGACGTACAGGAACTCCTCCGAATACGGGTGATAGTGCTCGCTCACGTACTCGCCGGGCTCCAGCGTGAGCACGCCCATGAAGCCGGAGGTCGATCCGACGGTCTTCGGGCTGAGCAGGATGCGGATGTCGCCGCCCCGGCGCCGGTTGGGCGCCACATCGCTCGCCGCGACCGGGCAGCAGGCCACCTTGTCAGGCATGGTTCCTCTCCTTTTAGTCCGCACGGCGCCGTCAGGAGCGGGCCGGGTCCTTCTCCCACACGTAGAAGGGCGTGGCCATGGCGTCCTTCGGCTCCTTCCAGTTGGGGTCGTACGGGCGCACGTGCTTGGCGAGCCGCTCGTTGATGTCCTTGTAGAGCGGGTGGCTGCGCGCGCGGTACAGGTTGGGGGTGATCTCGTCGTCCGCCTCGACCAGGTGGAAGTACAGGTCGTGGAAGCGGAACAGCGTCCGGCGGGTCACCCCCACCATGTGCGGCAGCTCGGTGGCGTCGGACTCGGCGAAGATGCCGGCGATCTCCTCCGCGGGCCCCGGGTCCAGCCGGGCCACGATCAACGTCCTGCTCATCTGCGTTCCCTCCGTGTCGGGCTTATCGGGCGGGCATCGCCATGCTGCGACGCCCGGCTACAGGCAGGCTTGAGATCTCCTCCAGCCGCCGGGCCACCTGCAGCGGGGTGGGCCGGGCGGCGTTCTCCCGGGCCAGCCGGGCCGCCGCGTCCCGGTGCTCTGGAGCGGTCAGCAGCGCGGTGACCGCGGCGCGGATCGCCGCCGGCTCGGCCTGCTCGGCGGGCAGGGTGCGCCCGGCGCCGGTGCCGGCCAGCTGGGCGGCGCTGAACCGCTGGTCGGGCAGCTGCGGGACGACCAGCTGCGGCACCCCGGCGGCGACCGCGGTGAGCATCGACCCGCCGCCGCCCTGGTGCACCAGGGCCGAACAGGTGGGCAGCAGCAGGTGCAGCGGCACCGACTCCACCACCCGCACGTTCGGGGCCGGTTCGCCGATGAGCCGGCGGGTGGCCGCGTTGACCGCCACCACGATCTCGGCGTCCAGCCCGGCCAGCGCGCCGACCACCCGGGGCGCCAGGAACGCCTCCGGACCGGCGAGCGCGGCGGTGGACACCCCCCAGGTGACGCACACCCGGGTCCGCCCGGCCGGCGCCAGCAGGTCGCGCGGCACCGGCGCCGACCCGTTGTAGGGCACGTAGCGCATCGGGATGCGCGACAGCTCGACCGGCGCCTGCATGCTCGGCGGGCACGGGTCGACGCTGTGGTCGCCGATCTGGTCCAGGTCGTCCAGCCCGTACCGCTCCGCCAGCGCGCGCAGCACGGGCACCTCGATGCGGCCGCCGCCGGCCGGACCGGCGTTGGTGCCGTCCGGGCCCCACAGGTGGCGGATCGCCCGCACGCCGAGCACCCCGGCGACCAGCGGCCCGGTGAACGCCGTCGGCTCGTACACCACCAGGTCCGGCGACCAGGAGGTGGCGAAGTCCACCGCGCCGGGCGCCATCGCCTCGGCGACGGTGGCGAAGATGCCGATGGCGGCCATCGTCCGGCGGCGGCGCACCTCCGGGTCGGGATTCCCGATCAGCGGCTGGACGTCCCGCTTGAACAGCTCGGTGATGTCCACGTCGTCGCCCACCGGCACGGCGAGCTGGCCGCAGCGGGCGACGGTGTCGGCGTGCGCGGGCGGCGCGACGACCCGGACCTCGTGGCCGCGGGAGCGCAGCGCCCAGGCCAGCGGCACCATCGGATAGAAGTGGGTGGGCCAGGTGGACACGAACAGGACGCGCACGGGTCCTCGCCTCCTTCGGCGGGCCGGGGGATGTCAGCGGCCGGCGGCCGGGACGTCCCAGCCGGGCTCGGCGGTGATCCGCACCAGGGCCGCCGCGATGGACTGGCCGGGGGCGGTGCCGAAGAGCAGCACGTTGTCGCCCGCGCGTACCTGACCGGTCTCCACCAGGTGCACGAAGGACGAGAAGACGTCGTTGGCGGCCATGTGCCCGTTGCCCCGGCCGAAGGCGAAGGTGCCGATCTCCGGCGCCAGGCCGAGCGGCGCGAACACGAACCGGCGCAGGTAGGCCTCCGAGACGTTGACGTGGCACACCCGCGCCACGTCGGCGGCCGTCACGCCGGCCTCGGCCAGCGTCTGCTCCACCGCCTTGATGGTGGCCGCCGGGGTGAGGGTGACGATCGGCGGCATCCGCGTCTCGAAGCTCTCCAGGTAGCGACGCGACCGGGTGCGGTGGTCCATCGTGGTGCCGACCGTGCAGGCCGGCGGGAACAGCGGCTCGCCGAACCGGTCGACCTCCTCCAGGTCGGTCACCGAACCGAGCGTGATGGACAGCACCTCGGCGAACCCGCCCTGCCGGGACAGCACCAACGCGGTGGCGCCGTCGCCGAGCGCGCTGCCCGGCGCCGACCGCCAGCGGTCCACCAGCGGGGTGCCGAAGTTGTCGGCCGCGGCGACCAGCGCGGCGTCGCGCTCCGGCGACGCCTTCAGGTAGCAGTCCGCCAGGTCCATCGCGGCGAAGACGCCGTTGCAGCCCTGCCGCACCTCGAACGCGGGCACGTCCCGGGCGACCGCCTCGCGCAGCACGTAGTACTGCGGTGACCAGCCGTCCGGCCCCTGGTGCCAGGTGTTGGCGTAGAAGAGCGCGTCGATCTCGTCCGGCGCGCGGCCGGACCGGCGCAGCGCCTCGGCGCCGGCCAGCGCCGCCATCTCGGGCGCGGACGTCGAGCCCGCCACCCGCACGCCGCTGACGCCGGTCTCGGCGTGCGCCGACTCGTCGCAGTCTCCGGCCGCGATCGCCTCCTCGATGGTGCGAGTGGGCGGCAGGTACATGCCCGCGCCGGCGATGTGGAGATCGGTTCGTCTCATGTGCCGAGACTCGGTTCGGCGGCTAGAACTCCGCTCGAATCGCGCTCGGGTCGCCGCCCAGGCCGGCCCCGAGGGTCCGTGACCTGCGATCCGGTGGCACGGAGCGCGGATCGAGCGAGCTTCGAGCCGGGGCTGCGACCGTGAGGCGCACACCGCCGGTGTGCGGGCCGAGGCTATGGAGGTCGAACATGTACGACGTGATCGTGGTCGGCGCGCGGTGCGCGGGCGCGCCCACCGCCATGCTCCTGGCCCGCGCCGGGTACCGGGTGCTGCTGCTGGAGCGGGCGAGGTTCCCCCGCGACACCCTGTCCACGCATTACCTGCACCAGCCCGGCGTCGCCCGGCTCGCCCGCTGGGGTCTGCTGGACACGATCGCCGCCACCGGCTGCCCGCCGCTACGCGAGACGGTGTACGAGGTCGGCGGGGTCCGCCTGACCGGCTCCTCGGCGGCGGTGGACGGGCACGCCGAGGCGTACGCGCCGCGCCGCCACGTGCTGGACCGCATCCTGGCCGAGGCCGCCGCGGCGTCGGGTGCCGAGTTGCGGGAGAACTGCACGGTCACCGGGCTGCTCCGGGACGGCGACCGGGTGTGCGGGGTGCGCTACCGGGCGGCGGGCGGCGCCGAGTTCGAGGCGCGCGCCCCGCTGACCGTGGGCGCCGACGGCATGCGCTCCACCGTCGCCCGGCTGGCCGGCGCGCGGACCGTGATCGAGGATCCCCGGCTGACCTGCGTCTACTACACGTACTGGACCGGGGTGCCGTCGGTCTTCGAGCTGTACGAGGCGCCGGGGCGCTGGGTGGGCGCCTCGCCGACCAACGACGGCGCGACCTGCGTGGCCGCCTACTTCCCGCAGGAGGAGTTCGAGACCGTGCGCGCCGACGTGGAGGGGGCCTACCTGGCCAACATCCGCGACACCGCGCCGGACATGTACCGGCGGCTGCAGGGCGGCACCCGGGTGGAGCGGATGTACGGCACCGGCGACCAGCAGAACTTCTTCCGCGAGGCGTCCGGCCCGGGCTGGGCGCTGGTCGGCGACGCCGGCCACCACAAGGACTCGATCACCGCCCGCGGCATCAGCGACGCGCTGACCCAGGCCGAACTGCTGGCCGGGCGGGTGTCCGGCACCGACCTGGCCGACGCCGCCGCGCTGGACAAGGCGCTGCGCGCCTTCGGCGAGGACCGGGACCGGGAGCTGGCCGAGATCTACGAGGCCACGCTGATCGTCGCCCGCCTCCAGGTCCAGCCCGAGCGGCTGACCATGCTGCGGGCCATCGCCGAGGACCCGGGGGACATCGAGCGGTACTTCTCCACCGTCGCCGGCGCCTGCTCCATCCGCGACCTCTACACCCCCGACCTCCTCGCCCGCCTCTGACCATCGACGGTCGGGCGTGAAAACATAATTCATCCCTTGATTTCTATGAATCACCGGCGAGTCGGCACCTGACGCGTCTATTTGGACTTTCCATCATTTCCCGGAACAGCTTTCCTTTTGCCAAGGCATGGCATCATGGCCAGTTTTTCGTGGCGCCAAATCGTGCATCTTTCCGCCGTCCTTTCGAAAATCGAGCCGTCAGGACGTATGAAGTGCTACGCACACTTCCGAGGGAAATGCACATGATCGCTGGTACCCGGCCGGACGGGCCGCCGCCGGTTCTCGTCCGGCCGCCGGGCCGGGCGGAGCGAGGACGGGTGACGCCGATCCTCGGCCCGGCCTTCGTCGCGGCCATCGCCTATGTCGATCCCGGGAATGTCGCCACGAACCTCACCGCGGGTGCGACGTCGGGATATCTGCTGGTCTGGGTGGTGGTACTGGCCAGCCTGGTGGCGATACTCGTGCAGTACCAGGCCGCCAAACTCGGCGTCGCCACCGGGCGGAGCCTGCCCGAACTGTGCCGCGAGCGTTTCGGGCCGGCCGGGAACCGGCTGCTCTGGCTGCAGGCCGAGGCGGTGGTGCTCGCCACCGACCTGGCCGAGTTCGTCGGCGCGGCGATCGGCCTGCGGCTGCTGTTCGGCATGCCGGTCATGGCGTCCGCGCTGGTCACCGCGGTGGTCTCGCTGGCCCTGCTCGAACTGCGCCGGCGCGGCCGGACCAGGCCGTTCGAGCTGGTCGGCGCCGCCGCCCTGCTGCTGGTCGGCGCGGGTATCGGCTACGACATCCTGGCGGTGGGACACCAGTCCGCCGCCGAGCTGGCCACCGGGATGGTGCCCGCGTTCGACGGCACCGGCTCGCTGGTGCTGGCCATGGGCATCGTCGGTGCGACCGTCATGCCGCACGCCGTCTACCTGCACTCCGCGCTGGCGCGAGGGCACGGGACGGACCCGGCGGCGGCCTGGCGGCGGCCCGCCCTGGTCCGGCGGGCGCTGCGGCTGGACTGCGCGCTGGCCCTCGGCGCCGCCACCGCGGTCAACGTCTCCATGATCGCCCTGGGTGCCGGGCTGGCCGCGGCGCTCGGCCACGGCTGGCAGGGCGATCTGGCCGACGCGCACGCCGGGCTGGCCGGCCGGGTGAGCGGCGCCGCCGCGCTGGCGTTCGCGGTGGCGCTGCTGTCGTCCGGGGTGTCCTCCGCCGGGGTCGGCACCCTGGCCGGGGACGTCGTGATGCGCGGCTTCCTCGGCCGCGGGGTGCCCGTGCACCTGCGGCGCCTCATCACCATGATCCCGGCCGTGCTCGCCCTGGGCTGCGGCGCCCCGCTCACCGGGCTGCTCGTGCTCAGCCAGGTGGCCATCTCCCTCGGCGTGCCGGTCGCGCTGTTCCTGCTGGTCACGCTGTGCCGGAGCCCGGGGCTGATGGGCCCGCTGGTCAACCACCCGCGCACCACCGCCGCCGCGGCCGCGGCCGGCGCGGTGGTCGCCGTCCTCGGCTGCTGCCTGCCCTTCGTCCTGCTGTCCTGACCTCGAAAAGGAAGACCCATGGCCAAGCGTTCCCGCGAGCAGATCCCGCAGCCGCAGCGAGACGGCCAGGGCGGCGTCGACACCGGCCCGCGCAACCTCCAGCTGGACCTGCAGAATCCGGACCTGCTCACCCCGCCGGTCACCGACTACGGCACCGTGCCCAACCTGAAGTTCTCCTTCTCGATGGCGCACACCCGGATCGAGGAGGGCGGCTGGACCCGCGAGGTCACCCAGCGCGAGCTGCCGGTCGCCACCACGCTGGCCGGCGTGGACATGAAACTCAACCCCGGCGCCTACCGCGAGCTGCACTGGCACAAGCAGGCCGAGTGGGCGTACGTGCTGGAGGGGAGCTGCCGGATCGGCGCGGTGGACCAGGAGGGCCGGCGCTTCCTGGACGACGTGCAATGCGGCGACCTGTGGTTCTTCCCCAAGGGCATCCCGCACTACATCCAGGCGCTGGACGAGGGGGTGGAGTTCCTGCTGGTCTTCGACGACGGCATGTTCTCGGAGAACTCCACCTTCATGATCAGCGACTTCTTCGCGCACACCCCGAAGAGCGTGCTGGCCAAGAACTTCGGCTGGAGCGAGCCGCAGCTGGCGAGCATGCCGGAGCGGGAGAAGTACATCTTCGCCGGCCAGGTGCCGCCGCCGCTGGAGTCGGACCGGGTGGTCAGCCCGACCGCCGACGTGCCGCGCACCTTCAAGCACCGCATGCTCGCCCAGGCGCCCGAACGCTTCTCCGGCGGGACCGTGCGGATCACCGACTCCACCAACTTCGCCGCCGCCACCACCATCTGTGCCGCCCTGGTGGAGATCGAACCCGGCGGGCTGCGCGAGCTGCACTGGCACCCCACCAACGACGAGTGGCAGTACTACATCTCCGGGTTCGGGCGGATGGGGGTGTTCGCCGCCTCCGGTGCCGCGCGGACCTTCAATTTCCAGGCGGGCGACGTCGGCTACGTCCCGTTCGCCTACGGCCACTACGTGGAGAACCTGGGCACCGAGCCGCTGGTCTTCCTGGAAATGTTCCGCAACCCGCGCTTCGAGGACGTCTCGGCCACCCAGTGGATGGCCAACCTGCCGCCCCAGGTGAGCGCGGACACCCTCAACGTCCCCCGCTCCCTGATCGAATCCCTGCCCAAGGAGAAACGCCCCGTCGTCCGCTGACCGGCCCAGGGGCGCCGCCGCTATCGGGGCGGCGCCCCGGGCCGCACGGCCTGGACGAACGCGCGCCACTCGGCGGGAGAGACCACCAGAGCCGGCCCACCGGGATTCTTGCTGTCCCGCACGGCGATGACTCCGGGCAGGTTGCCGGCCACTTCCACGCATTGGCCGCCATCTCCACTGGACCAGGAGGATTTACGCCATTTTGCGGTACTCAGATCCATTGCGCTCTCACTTCCTCGATGGTGCCGAGCGATAGATTCCGGGGAAGGGCCGCGGCTCGCAGAGCGTCGTACCGTCCCACGAGGGCCGCGACGGCCTCGCGTTCTCCGATCATGAAGCCGCGCGGTGAGCTCTCGATATAGACACTATGCGGCACGCCCCGAAGCTCGGCAATCGTGAACGCGCTTTGCAGGCCGACCGCACACCACGCCGCATACGGCACGATCTGTACCGTTACCCGAGGCAAGCGGGCGACCTCCATGAGCCTGGTCAACTGCTCGCGCATCATGGAAATGTCCCCCATGGGGCGGCGGAGCGCTCCTTCATCGACGAGACTCCAGATCATGGGAGCGGCCGGCCGGGTCAGCATCGCCTGGCGTTCCATCCGGCTCCCCAGGCGTCTCTCCAGGTCCTCGGGTGTAATCCCGGGCTCGGTCTCGAATACCCGCCGAGCATAGGCCTCGGTCTGGAAGAACCCGGGAATCAGCATCGGGTCCCACGTCCGTAGCGCGGAGGCCTGGCTTTCCAGGGTCACGAAATCCCGGAAATGCTCCGGCGCCATGTCCCAGCGCGTCCTCTTCCAGAGTTCGTGGAAGACGCCGTCCAGGTGGAGGACCCGGTCGCAGGCGTCGGCGAAGCCGCGGTCGGGCCTGCGCTTCAGGGTCTCCAGCATGCCGACGGTGCTGACGGCCACGTTGAGCGCGCGGGCGAGGCGGAGCTGGGTCCAGCCCGCTTCGAGCCGGTGGCGGCGCAGCTCGTAGGCGAAACGTGCTTGCGGTGATTCGTCGGGGTTAATGGAAATTGGATTAGGCATGCCAGCTTTCTCCTGAAGTCTCACACCTATCTCACGAGTACGACCGCGGTCTCACAAATACTGTGCTTAGACCGTGCAAGGATTCACCCGTCCGACGCTACCGCCGTACCGCACGCTGGGAAAGCGGATTCCCCGCAAAGGCGGACCACATGATGACCGGAAACGGAATTCGGTTCGGCTATCACTGACCAGGCTTCTTCGAACTCGAAAGGTGGTCCCATGAACATGGGCGAGAGCGGCGCTTCGGTACGGGGCGGCTCCCGGATCACGACCGCGCGCCCGCTCGGCACGGTACGGCTGGCCGGCACGCCGGAGTCGGTGACGCACGGCCGGTCGTACGTCCGGACGGTGCTGGTCGCCGCGGGAATCTCCGAGGTCGATGACACGGTGTTGCTGGCGGGCGAGTTGATGGGAAACGCGGTCCGGCATTCGGACTCCGGGCGTCCGGGCGGGACCGTGGAGGTACGGGTGTTCGCCGACGGAACCCGGGTGCGCGTCGAGGTCGGCGACGAGGGATCGCCGGCCGGGATTCCGGCGGCGGCCGCGGAGGTGGATCCGTTCAGCGAGAGCGGGCGCGGGCTGTGGCTGGTCGATCGGCTGGCCGCCGCCTGGGGCGTGCTGGAGCGGCCGGGCGGGCGCACGGTGTGGTTCGAGTGCGCCGTTCCTGCCTGACCGGGCCAGGGCGGTGGGCGGTCTGCGGGGGATCGGGGCGAGTGCGGCGGATGGGCCGGCGCTGATTACCGGTGCTTGACCCGAGGACGGCCGGAAGCATGATCGACGGGTGGCTAGCCTGGGCACAGTCACGCTCAGTGACGGAATGGCAACGACAAAAGGAGACCCGATCATGATCCGACGACTGCTGTGGACGGGTGCCGCCTGCGCGGCGCTCGCCGTCATGGCGCCGGCCGCCGCGTCGGCCGACACGGCGACGTCCCGGCACCAGGTCAAGGCCGAGCAGTCCGCGACCCAGGGCGACTGGGGCGGCGGCGGCCGGTGGGGTGGCGGCCGCTGGGGCGGCGGTCACTGGGGCGGCGGCTGGGGCGGTCGCTGGGGCGGTTACTGGGGTCCGCGCTGGGGCGGCTTCTGGGGCGGCTATCCCCTGGGTGGCGGCTACTGGGGCGGTGGCGGCGGCGTAGTCGTCGTCAACGGCGGCGGCGGCTGCGGCGGCGGTGGCCTCGTCTACGGATCCGCCTGCGGCGGCGGCTGCGGCGGCGGGCTGGTCTACGGATCGTCCCTCTGCGGCTGACCGGCAACCGGTCGTAGGAGAGCCAACGGGCGGCTCCTGCGACATTTTTCAGCCCGTGGTTGTCAGCAGATTCTGCTGACAACCACGGGCGGCATCACACCGGCGGGGCATCACGCGGGCGGTGTCAACGGAGAGTGGGTGGGTGGTGGTCTTCTCCGGAGCTGGCGATGGCGTCGGTCAGGCGCCCCTGCTGCCAGTACCACTCGCGGGTGCCCCGGAGCACGCACACGTACGAGGTGTCGGCGTCCGCCGACCGCCGGGCGGCGTGCTCGGCGACCTGCTCCCAGGTCGCCATGACGAGCGTCGTGGTGCACCAGCCGGCGCTGACGCTGGTCATCGTGTACGGCTCCGGACCGTCGTCCGGGGCCATCTCGGTGATGCCGCCGAACAGGTGCGGCCGGGTGCGGGTCAGGACGGCCCGCCACGGCGGCCAGACCGAGGCGGCGAGCAGGGTGAGAAGTGATGTGCCGGCGATCCACCAGTGCACGTTCAATGCGACTCCGTTCGTCCGCGACCCCGGCGCGCGGACCGGCCGGGGGGTGCGGCTCGTGTCGTCGATCACCTCGAACCGGCCGGACGGCGGCCGAGGCGGGACGGGGGAAGAGAAGAGGGGACGGGGGGAGGGGGCCGGCCAGGGCCCGGCAGGGCGGGGAGGAGGTGTTCGCCGTCACCTCCTGGTCACGTCCCTGCCGCCGGGCCGAGGCCGGCCGAGGGGCGCGAGCGGCGGGACTCCACCGGCCGGGTCCGGGCGGACGAGTCGCCGGAGGTCCCCGATCGGTCGAATCACCGCCAGGACCCGGCCGGTGGTGCCGGAGTCCGCGCCGCTCGCAGCTTGGGGGCCACGTTCGAGACGTGGCCGGATCGGCCGGAAAGGCCGGTGGAGCGGCTGCGTCCCCTCCTCGCAGCCGCCCCGTGGATGCCGGCGCCGTCGCGGCCCTCGCCACGGATGTCGTCCAGAGGCGCCTACTCCGCGTCTCTGGACGGCCCCTGTCTCCAGGGCGTGGTCGCGCACGCCGGGTGGTGGCCGGTGCGGTCCCGCCGTTCCGTCACCGCTCGCGCGGTGCGCGAGGTGCCGGTGCCGGGGGTGGGACGAACCTCGCGGGCCGGCCGGCCCGGGCGGGTCGGCCCGGCCTGACGATCAGCCGAGCCTCGTGAACGAGCGCCCGCCACCGAAGTGACCGCCTCCGGGGTTGCCCCCGCCCGGGTTGCCGCCTCCGGGGTTACCGCCACCGGGATGACCGCCGCCCGGGTTGCCGCCTCCGGGGTTACCGCCACCGGGGTGACCGCCACCCGGGTTGCCGCCGCCCCAGTGGCCGCCCCAGTGGCCGCCCCAGCGGGGGCCGTGGCCGCCGTGCCAGCGGCCGCCCCACCGGCCGCCCCAGCCGGTGGCCCAGCGGAACTGGTAGCCGGTGGCGCCGTACCAGCGGCCGGGCAGGCCGACCGGCTGGTCGCACCAGTCGCCCGGCAGGTCGAAGGACCGGCCGCCGACGATGTACACCGGGTCGCGGTAGGCACAGCCCGGCGCGACGTAGACGCCGCCGTTCATGGCGAACTGGCAGCTCGGCAGGACGAACGTCCGGCCGCGCAGGATGAACTCGTGGGCGCGCCCGCGGTCCCAGCCGCCGGGTCGGCGGGCTCCGGACCGGCCGGCGGGCGGCCGGAAGGCGTCCCGGGCCGGGCTCGCCTGGGCGGCGGGCGCGGCGGGGCGGGCGATGGCGGCCGGCGCGGCCGCCTGCCGGGCGGCGCCGGTCGTCGCGCCGGCCGGTGCCGCGGCCGCCACCATGGGGGCGAGCACCGCCGTCGCGGCCGCGGCGAGGATGCCGGTGACGAGGGTCTTCTTCGTCGTCAAGAGACGAGTCCTTTCTGAGTCGTGGAAGGTCACCGACCCGGTTTGTCGTCAGAATTTGCTGACACTATGGGGTCGAACAGGTCGAGCGTCCGGACACCGACCGCTGACGCGACGGCGTCCGCCGTGGTACGACGGCATGTGCCTCTTTTGAGCAGACCGTCAATGCACTGCCGGGTGAGGGCGGCCCGCCGGGCGAACTCGGCGACACTGCGAGCCGTCCCGCCCGACATCAGTACGCGCAGCAACACCGCGCTCCGCAGGTGCATTTGCGGCTTACCCGGCATTGTTCACCTTTCCGAGGGATTGCTACGTCGTCAGATTTTGCTGACAGCTCGACTGCGTGTCGCACTCTAATCCGGAGAAGCGCACCTCCGCAGGCGAACAAGGAAGGTCCCCCGGAACCGCTATCTCGCCCCCGGCATTTCATTGACAGCGGTCCGGGTCAGGTTTGCCGCCGATTACCTCCTGTCGTCAAGATCTAGCGGGCATCATGAGGGTGATCGCGGCGAGAAAGAGTCGAGGAGCTGACAACCTAATGCCGTCCTGGCGCGTGACAGCGGACCCGTCCCCCACTCCACTGAGCGACAGCATCCGCGCTCACATAAGAGACAAAGGCCTCAGCATCCGCGCGCTGGCCCTGCGATCCGTCGACCCGGGCACTCGGCAGCACCTGACCGCGCAGTGGATAACCGACGTGCTCAGCGGCCGGGTGCCCCGGATGCCCGACCTGTGGCGGCTGAACGCGCTGGCGACCGGGCTTGGCCTGGATCCCGACACCGTGAAGGCTCTGGCCATCACCCAGTGGATCGGTTGGGACATCGCCGACATCAAGCTCGCAAGTGGTGAGCGGCTTATATTTCGCGTACCTGGCGATTACACCGATGAACAGTGTGACCGGCTGGCCGACGAGCTGGGCAGGGCGCTGGATCCGGCTAATAAATCCGACAATCCACGAGAACCATAGTTTTCCGGATAATGCATCGAGGCCGGCGTCCGATACGCCAAACTTTCTGTCACCCGGGGGCCTGACGGCCGGACCAAAGCCCGGGAAGTACGGCAGAAAGGCTGCGGTGGATGACCCGTCCGTCCTCGCCGTCCGCGGCAAGCGTGGAGTTCCGGCGCGTCTCGTTGCCAGGCGGCTGCCCAGGCGTGATCAGCCACCTGGTGCCCGGCCACCGGATCATCGCCTACGTCGGCGAAGCGCATTTCGACCCGGTGCTGACCTCCCGGCTGGACCAGATCGGCCGGACGGCGCTCGAGCTGCTCCAGCCGGTGGAGGAGACCCGCCCGAAACCCGCGCTGCGCGTCCGGGTGCGGCGCAGCGGGGACCTCGGGTCCGAGCTGGCGGTCGCCGAGATCGATGCCGAAGACCTCGTCATCGGCGTCGACCAGGCCCTCATGTCGGCCGACCTGGCCACCTTCCTGAGCGAGGCCGGCACCCGGGTCACCCGCGACTTCGTCCGGCGGATCGGCTGATCGCCGGCTCGTTCGGCGATCATGCGCATCCGAGGTGGTTCGTCCGTACAATCCCCATCGGGGGTGGGCGATGGCCACGCGTTCCACGGGCACCACCGCGTCACCGCGTTCAGCCGGCGCCGCCACGTCACCGCGTTCCACCGGCGCCACCGCGTCGCTCGCCGTCGCGGCCGGAGCGGCGTGGCTGCTGGTCGTCACCGTGCTGGCGGCCGGTCAGGGCGTCATCTGGCGCAACGGCCTGATCTGGGCGCTCGGCGCGATCGTCGGCCTCACCTTCCTCACGGTCGGGGTGGTGATCTCGCGGGAGCACCCGGGCAACCAGGTCGGCCCGCTCATGGTCGTGCTCGGCATCGCCTGGATCCCCCAGCAGTTGCTGTTCCTCCCCGACGAACCGCTGTGGGCGCTGGCGTCGTGCGGCATGTGGGCGGGGGTCGCCTGCCACCTGTTCCTCGCCTTCCCGACCGGCCGGCTGGAGTCCGTGTCCTACCAGGTGGTGACCGCCCTGGCGTACGGCACGGCCCTGGTGCTGCCCGGCGCCCAGGCCCTGCTCCGCCTGCCGCTGCCCGCGCCGCTCCGGCACACCGTCCTGCAGATCGACGCGTCGTCCTGGCAGGTGACCGTGTCCATCTGCGCCGCGGTGCTCGTCCTCACCGTCCGGCGCTGGCGCCGGGCCGGTCACGCGCAGCGCCGGGCGATCGCCCCGGTCACCGGCGCGTCGATGGTCGCCACCGTCGCCTTCGCCTGGGACCGGATGGCCGACCTGATGCCCCCGAACCCGCTGCAGCTTCCCGCCGTCCTCGTCATGCTGGCCTCCTTCGTGGCGGTCCCGCTGGCGTACCTGGCCGGGCTGATGCGCAGCCGGATGGACCACGGCCGGGTGGCCGAGCTCGTGGTCCAGCTGAGCAGGCGCCGGCGGCCGGACACGCTGCGCGACGAGCTGGCCGCCACCCTGCGGGACCCCGGGCTGGCCGTGGGCTACTGGACCGCGGAGCAGGACCGCTACGTGGACGCCGACGGCCGCCCGGTCGACCTCGCGCCCGGCCCGGGCCGGGCCGTCACCCGCGTCGACCAGGGCGAGGCGCCGCTCGCCGTCCTCGTGCACGACGCCGGCCTCCTCCAGCAGCCGTTGCTGGTCGAGGCCGCGTGTGCCGCCGCCGCGCTCGCGCTGGAGAACGAACGGCTCACCGCGGACCTGCGGGCCCGGCTGCGGCAGCTCGCGGCCTCCCGGCGGCGGATGCTGCAGGTGGGCGAGTCCGAACGCCGCAGGCTCGAACGCGACCTGCACGACGGCGTGCAGCAGCGACTGCTGTCGGTGGCGATGACGCTCGGCCTGGCCGAGGCCGCCGGCGCCGACCCCGGGCGGGCCGGACCGCTGGTCGGCGAGGCCAAGGCAGCGGTGCTGGCCGCGCTGGACGACCTGCGCGCGGTCAGCCACGGCATCCACCCGCCGGTGCTGACCGAGCGCGGCCTTTCGGGCGCGGTCAAGGAGCTGGCCGCCGTCTCCCCGGTCCCCGTCACCTGCGAGGTGACGCTGGGCGGGCCGCTGCCTCAGTCGGTGGAGACCGCGGCGTACTACATCGTCAACGAGGCGCTGGCCAACGTGACCCGGCACGCCGCCGCGTCCCGGGCCTGGGTGCGGCTCGCCCGACGCGACGGCGGCCTGCTGGTCGAGGTGGGCGACGACGGCGCCGGCGGGGCCGACCCGGCCGGCGGCTCGGGGCTGGCCGGGCTCGCCGACCGCGCCGAGGCCAACGGCGGCCGGCTCACGATCGACAGCCCGCCGGGGAAGGGAACCGTGCTGAGGGTGGTCCTGCCGTGCGCGTAGCGATCTGCGAGGACTCCACGCTGTTCCGCGAGGGCCTGGCCCGGCTGCTGGCGGAGTCGGGGTTCGCGGTGGCGGCGTGCGTCGACAACGCCGCAGACCTGCTCGCGCACGTGGCGCAGGACCCGCCCGAGGTGGCCGTGCTGGACATCCGCCTGCCGCCCACCCACACCGACGAAGGGCTGCGGGCCGCGGTCACGCTGCGGGAACGGCATCCGGAGGTGGGCGTGCTGGTGCTGTCGCACCACGTCCGGGTGAGCTACGCGGTCGAACTGCTCGGCGGCCGCACCGACGGCGTCGGCTACCTGCTCAAGGACCGGGTGTCGGACCTGGCGGAGTTCGCCGCGGCCATCCGCCGGGTCGGGTCGGGCGGGTCGGTGCTGGACCCGGTCGTCGTCGAGCGGCTCGTCGGCCGCCACCGGCAGCCCGGCGACCCACTGGGACGGCTCACCGAGCGCGAGCGCGCCGTGCTGCGGCTGATGGCCGAGGGCCGCACGAACATGGCGATCGCCGAACGGCTGGTCATCGCCGAGCGCACCGTGGAGAAGCACTGCACGAGCATCTTCGTCAAGCTCGGCCTGGAGGCGAGCGCGCACGACCACCGGCGGGTGCTCGCGGTGCTGCGGTACCTGAACGCCTGAGGGCGGGTCCGCCGGCCCCCGTCCTCGTCGGCGCGTCGGGTGCTCCGGCGGCCCGGCCGGGTGCGCGGCGGCCGCGCGGCGGCGCCGGGGGGGCGGATGCGCGGCGGCCCGATGGTACGGATAACCGCACCCGGATGAGGAGGCCAGCCGGGTTCCCGGTCCGGCGGCCGTCGTCGAGGATCAAGGCGACGGGGAGTCGCCGTGACGCGGCGACCGGTTGCCGCCCGGTCACCGGGCCGGGAACGGCCGCCGGGACCGGGCCGAGGAAGGGACACGCTGATGGCGGTGGACGCTGGAGTGCGGCGGCTGCTCGCGGACTCCGGGCAGGCACGTCCGCGGGTGAGCCCGCGCACCGACCTGATCACGACGCTGCTCGGCGTCTGGTTCGGCATCGGGCTGATGATCGACGCCTGGGCGCACAGCAACCTGGCCGAGCTGGAGACGTTCTTCACGCCCTGGCACGCGGCGTTCTACTCGGGGTTCGCGGCGGTGTCGGGCTGGATCATCTGGCAGGTCTACCGCAACGTGCGCGCGGGGCGGAGCGGGACGGCCGCGGTACCGGACGGGTACCTGGCCGGGCTGCTCGCCATCCCCGGGTTCGCCGCGTTCGGGCTGGCCGACCTGATGTGGCACACGTTGCTGGGCATCGAGCAGACCATCGACATCCTGTTCAGCCCGTCCCACCTGGGGCTGATCGTGACGATGATGCTGATCATCACCAGCCCGCTCCGCTCGGCGTGGAGCGCCCCGGACCTCGGGGACCGGCCCCGCCTGCCGCGCCTGCTCCCCGCACTGATCTCTCTCGGCTTCGCCGCCGCGCTGGTGTCGCTGTTCCTGTCCTACGGCAACGCCGTCCAGTGGAGCACGGAGGGCATCGTCCGGGCCTTCTCCAGCGCGGAGGACGGCATGGCCGGTTCGCTGGCCGCCTCGATCGTCATCACGAACGTGATGCTGCTCGCCCCGGTTCTGTTCCTGCAGCGCAGGTGGCACCTGCCGTTCGGGAGCGTGACCGTGCTGTCGGTGGTGGCCGTCCTGATGCCCGGCGCGCAGACGGCCTTCGACAACATCCCGGTCCTGCTGACGTTCGTCGCCGCCGGGCTGGCGGGCGACCTGCTGATCCGGTGGCTGCGCCCCTCGCGGGAGCGCCGGGCGGCCTACTGGGCCTTCGCCGGCCTGTCGTCGTTCGTCACCTGGTCGCTGTACGTCGCGGTCGCCTCGCTGGTCACTGGGCGGCTGCCCGCCGTACCCGAACTGTGGACCGGCGCCCCGATCGTCGCGGGTCTCATCGGCCTGGCGCTCGGCGTCCTGTTCCTGCCGAACGCGGTACCGGCGGCGGCCGGTTCCCTGCCGGGCGCGGTGCCGGCGGCCGGCGAGCCCGGCGCCCCGTTCCCGGACCAGGCGCCGGCCCGGGCGGGCGAGTCCGGCGCCCGGCGGGCATGATCAGGCCGCTCCGGCTGATCCGCCTGGCCGTCCTTGCGATGGTGGCGGCCCTGCTGATCGCCCCGCCCGCCGCGGCGCACGACGTCCGGGCGGGGGCCGACCTGCGGATCGCGCAGACGATCGCGGGCGCGGAGCTGACCCTCGTGATCAAGGCGACGACCCGGGTGCCGGGGCCGCTGCGCGTCGAGGTGATCGGTTTCCCCGCCGCCCCCGCCCTTGACCTGCGGCTCCGGTCGATGACCGGCGGTGGGGTCACCCGCGGCACGGCGGCCCCCGGCCGGCCCGCGCGGTTGCGGGCCGAGGAGACCGGGCCGCACGAGCTGTCCGTCACCGCCGGGGGCGAGACCACGGTGATCCCGTTCCGGGTCCTGGTGGACCGCGGCTCGGGGTGGGAGTTCCTGATCTACGGCGGCCTGTTCACCGCCGGCCTGCTCCTGGTGGGCGGCCTGCTCACCGGGGCGTTCGGCCGGCGCGGCCGGTCGGCGTTCGTGGTGACCGCGGTCGCCGCCGCGGGGCTCACGGTCGCCGCGCTGATCGTGGTGCTCGACCCCTGGCTGCCCGCCGGACCGCCGGACGGCGCCGAACCGCGTCCCACGGACGCGCCGGCCGGCCGGCCGTACGTCCAACGGGTGATCACCACCGTGCCGGCCCGGCCGGCCCCGGGCGAGGAGTTCGTGGCGCGGGTGGAGCTGTTCGACGGGTCCACCGGGCGGCCCGTCGACGATCTCGCCGTGCACCACGAGGCCATGGCCCACCTGGTGGTCACCGCCGAAGACGGCCGCTACTTCCGCCACGTCCACCCGCTGCGGACCGCGCCGGGCCGCCTTGAGGTACGGCTGCGCGCCGGACCTCCCGGTCGCTACCTCACCTACGTCGAGCTCGAACGCACCGACTCCGGCGGCCAGCTCCTCACCGGCGCCTTCACGGTCGGCGGGCGGGACGCCGCGGACCCGGGAGACGGCGCGGACGGTGCCGGCGCGGACGTGGCCGACGCGGACGTGGCCGGTGATGCGGGTGCCGGCGGTACCGGTACAGACGCAGGGAACGGTACGGCCTCGGGCACGGGTACGGGCTCCGGAAACGGCGCACGCTCCGGAAAGGGCGCGGGCTCGGGGAGCGGCGCGGGTGCCACGGCGCCGGGTGACCCGGAGGTTCCGGCGGCCCCGGCCGGGACGGTGACGGTGACGCCGGCCGTGCCCCGGGCGGGGCGGCCGGCCACCGTCGAGGTGGCCACCGCCGGGACACCGCTGCCGTGGCTCGGGATGGCGGGCCACCTCATCGTGCGGTCGGCGGACGGCGGGTTCCTCGGCCACGTCCACGAGATGGGGACGCCCGGCGCCCGGCTGCGCTTCACCTTCGGCTTCCCCGTGCCGGGCCGCTACCTCGCCTGGGCGCAGTACGCCACCGGCCGCGGCATCACCACCGTGCCCTTCACCGTGGAGGTACCCCGTTGACCCGCGCGAAGCGCCTGCTGGTCCTGGCGTTCGCCGCGCTGGTGGCGGCCGCGGTGGCCGCGTTCGCCGTCGCCCGCGCCTCGGGCGCCGACCCGGTGACCGCCGCGGGCACCCGCTACACCGTCACCGTCACCGCCGCCCGGGACACGATCGACGTACGAGTGGACCGGGGCGCGGCCGACACCGTAACCATCGCCGCCGTGATGCCCGCCATGGGTCACGCGATGCCCGAGGTCACCGCCCGGAAGGCGGCCCCCGGCCACTTCGTCGCCGAGGGCGGCCTGTTCTCCATGGACGGGGGGTGGGAGCTGTCGGTGCGCCTCACCGGCCCGGCCGGCGAGGAGACCCTCACCCTCACCACGCTCGTCGGCGACTAGCGCCCGGTCCGCCTTGCCCGGCCGGGCGGGTGACCGGGCCGGGCAGGCGGTGCCCCGGTGCCTCGTCCCGCGGCCGGGCGGGTGGTGCCGGAGACGGGCGCGGCGGCGAGCGCCGGATCGTCCAGGCCGGGATGGCGGGCCGGGGGGCGCGGCGGCGAGCGCCGGGCCGTCCGGGGGCAGGGCGGCGAGGGACGCCAGGCCCGGGTCAGGAGGGCGCGGTGGCGGCGAAGGACGGGTCGTCCAGGGCCTCGGCCATCCGGGCCGGGGTCCGGCCGCGCAGGAACACCGCCACCGGCAGCTCGGTCCCCCGGTCCCGGCCCACCCGGTTGGCCAGCTGGATCGCCACGATCGAGGTGGCGCCCTGCTGGAAGATGTCGTCCTGCGGCCCCACCGGCCGGCCGAGCAGCTCGGTCACGTGCGCCAGCACCAGGCCGAGGGTGCCCGTCCCGCCGGGGTCCGCCGGTGCCTCCGCCACCGGCCCGCCGTCGAGCAGCCGGGCCAGCGCGGCATTGTCGATCTTGCCGATGCTGGTCACCGGCAGGGCCGGGACGCGCCGGACGGTGTTGGGCACGAACGCGGCCGGAAAGCGCGCCGACAGCGCCGCGTGCACCTCCTCCTCCGCCGGGCCGCCGCCCGCCGCCGTGTAGAAGGCCGCCAGCGACTCCACGGTGATGCCGCCGGCCGGCAGCGGGACCACCACCGCGCTGCCCACCCCGGGCACCGCGCACACCGCGCGCTCCACCTCGCCCGGGTCGACCCGCACCCCGCGCACCTTGAGCTGCCGGTCCTTGCGCCCGCGGTAGCGGATGAGCCCGTCCGGCGCCACCACCCCGAGGTCGCCGGTCAGGTAGACGCGCACCTGCTCGCCGTCCGGCCCGAGCGGGAGCGTCGGGAAGCGGCGGGCGGTCTCCGCCTCGTCGTTCAGGTAGCACAGCGCCAGCCCGGCGCCGGAGACGGCGATCTCACCGGCCTGTCCGCGCGGCACCACCCGGCGCTCGTCGTCCAGCAGGTACACCCCGGTGGCGGCGATGGCGGTGCCGATCGGCACCTCCTCGTCCTCCGCGCCGGTCGCGGCGTACCCGGTCGGACACATGGTCGCCTCCACCGGGCCGTACAGGTTCAGCACCCGCAGGCCGGGATGCCGGCCGATGGCGGCCGCGATGTGCTTGGCAGACGCCTTCTCGCCGCCGAGCATGACCGCCGACAGGCCGGCCAGGGCGTCCACGTCGTCGTCCACCGTCGCGTTGAACAGCGTCGGGGTGAGGAACACGGTGTTGACGCCGCGCGCCACCGCGGCGCGGATGTCGCCGTAGCCGAAGTGCTCGCTCTCGCGCAGCACGGTGGTGCCGCCGTTGACCAGCGGGCACCACACCTCGAAGCCGAACCCGTCCCAGGCGACCGGGGCGGACTGCAGCATGACCGTGTCGTCGGCGAAACCGATCATCTTCTCCACGGCCACCCGGATGGTGCCACGGTGCGGGGACAGCACGCACTTGGGGGTTCCGGTGCTGCCGGAGGTGAAGAAGACGCAGCACGCCTCCTCCGGGACCAGCGCGCCGGCCGGCCCCGCGGGCGCCGCCGGCACCGGTACCGGCACCGTGCAGGACGGCGCGGGCGCGGGCGCGGCCGAGCCGTCCAGCAGGCCGGCCAGCGCCACCACCGGGACGCCGGCGATCGGCGGGGCGGCCTCGTCGGCCACGCACAGCCGGGCGCCGGTCCGGGTGAGCACGTCCTCGACCCGGCCGGGCGGCCACTCCAGCGGGATGGCGGTATAGGCGGCGCGCAGCTTCAGCACGCCGAGCAGGGTGGCGATCATGTCCGGGCTCCGGGCCGCCCTCACCGCGACGATCCGGCCGGCGCCCACCCCCAGCCGGGCCAGCGACGCGGCCACCCGGCCGGCCCGGGCGACCAGTTCGGCGTAGCTCACGTCGCCGTCCCGCCACCGCACGGCGGGCGCGTCCGGCCGCCGGGCCGCCCACAGCTCCACCAGCGTCTCGATGCGGTCGCCGTCCTCGAAGCCCGCCTCCGGGCCGAGCAGGACCGACAGTGACGTCTCCTCCGGCATGTCCACCACTCCTTGCGCTCCGTCCACGGGCAGCCAGGGACGCCACGATCGCAGCGCGGGCTCGAGCGGCGCTCGTCCGGCGCTCGACGGCGCCGGCCGGCCGTTCGAGCCGGCTTCGAGCAGGCGTTGTCACCCTTGCGCAATGAAACAGACTCTTGGTGACCTGGCGTTCTATGGGGGACCCGCGGCCTTCACCGAGCCGCTGTTCGTGGGCCGTCCCAACATCGGCGACCGCAAGCTGCTGTTCGAGCGGCTGGAACAGGCGCTGGACCGGCGGTGGCTGACCAACCAGGGCCCGCTGGTGCTGGAGTTCGAGCAGCGGGTGGCCGAGCTGGCCGGCGCCCGGCACTGCGTGGCGATGTGCAACGCGACCCTGGCCCTGCAGATCGCCGCCCGGGCGATGGGGATGACCGGCGAGGTCATCATGCCGTCGTTCACCTTCGTCGCCTCGCCGCACGCGCTGTCGTGGATCGGCGTCACGCCGGTCTTCTGCGACATCGACCCCGAGACGCACCTGATGGACCCGGCGCACGTGGAGTCCCTGATCGGCCCGGCCACCACCGGGATCATGGGCGTCCACCTGTGGGGCCAGCCGTGCGCCCCGGGCACGCTGCCCGCGCTGGCCCGCCGGCACCGCCTGCCGCTGCTGTACGACGCGGCGCACGCGGTCGCCACCCGCTGGCACGGCCGGCCGGTCGCCACGCTCGGCGACGCGTCGGTGTTCAGCTTCCACGCCACCAAGTTCGTCAACGCCTTCGAGGGCGGCGCGCTGGTCACCGACGACGACGGCCTGGCCGCCACCGCCCGGGCGATGCGCAACTTCGGGCAGACCGGCGAGGACCAGGTGACCTACCTGGGCACCAACGCCAAGATGTCGGAGGCGTCGGCGGCGATGGGGCTGACCTCGCTGGAGGCGATGCCCGAGCTGCTGGCCCGCAACCTCGCCAACCACCGGCGGTACGCCACCGAGCTGGCCGGCGTGCCGGGGGTGCGGGTGCTGCCGTACACCAGCGGGAACAACCACCAGTACGTGGTCATGGAGATCGACGAGCGGGTGACCGGGGTGAGCCGGGACCTGCTGCGCGCCGTGCTGACCACCGAGAACATCCGGTGCCGGTCCTACTTCGCGCCGGGCTGCCACATGATGGACACCTACCGCGGCTCGCCCCGGCTGCCGCACACCGAGGCCGTCTCCCGGCGGGTGCTGGGCCTGCCCACCGGAACGGCCGTGCGCGACGACGAGGTGATCCGCGTCTGCGAGATCATCCGATTCGTCGTCGCGCACGGCCCCGCGATCGCGGCGAAGGTCACGAACGGCTCAGCCGCGCGTACTTCCGCCCGGCCGCCGGCACCGACACCGCGATGACCGCGACGGCCCACGCCACGGCGGTGACCGCGGGGTGGGCCAGCGGGATCGACGGGTGCCCGAGGCCGGCCACGCCGGCCTGGGTGCCGAAGAGCTCCCGGGCCCCGCTGACCACCGCGGTCAGCGGGTTCCACTCGGCCACCGGCTGCAGCCAGCCCGGCAGGCTGGCCAGCGGCACGTACGAGCTGGACACGAACATCAGCGGGAACACCCAGGTCAGCCCGGCCGCGGTCGCCGTCTGGGCGTTCGGCACCGAAAGCCCGATCATGACGCCGAGCCAGCCCACCGCGTAGGCGAAGAACTCGATGAGCGCCGCGCCGGCCAGCACGCCGCCGATGCCGTTCGGCGCCCGCCAGCCCACCAGCAGCGCGATGCCCATCATCACCGCCAGCAGCGCCGTGTTGCGGACCAGGTCGGCGACGGTCCGGCCGAGCAGCACCGCCGACCGGGCCACCGGCAGCACCCGGAACCGGTCGACGACGCCGCGCTGCAGGTCCTCGGCCAGGCCGATGGCGGTGGACGCCGCGCTGAACACGACGGTCTGGGTGAACACCCCGGCCATCAGGTAGTCGCGGTAGCTGCCGCCGTCCGGCAGCGCGACGATGCCGCCGATCACGTACACGAACAGCAGGACGTTGGTGATCGGCTGCACCATGGTCCAGAACAGGGCCTGCGGCTCGCGCAGCACCTGCAGCAGGTGCCGGCGGGTCAGCACCAGCACGTCGCCGGCCGCCCAGCCGAGGCTCGCGACTCCCGCGGTCATCGGGCCTCTCCCCTCTGCGATTCCCGCGGTCATCGCGCGCCTCCCGTCTGCGGCTCCCCGGTCAGCGCCAGGAAGACCTCGTCCAGCGTGCGCCGGCGCACGCTGAAGTCCACCAGCCGGACGCCGGCCGCGGCGAGCGCGTGCACCACCTCGCTGAGGAGTTCCGCCTGGTCGGGTACCGGGGCGCTGACCCGCAGCGCCCGGGTGTCCACCTCGGGGCGGGTGCGCGCCGCGTGCTCGATGATCCGCTCGGTCTTGTCCAGCATGTCCGCCGAGGCGACCACCACCTCCAGGCAGGACCCGCCGGCCCGCGCCTTGAGCTCGTCCGGCGTGCCCTCGGCGACCACCCGGCCGTGGTCGACCATGGTGATGGTGTCGGCGAGGTTGTCGGCCTCCTCCAGGTACTGCGTGGTGAGCAGCACCGAGTGTCCCTCCCGGGCCAGCTCGGCGACGGTCTCCCACAGCGCGAACCGGCTGCGCGGGTCCAGGCCGGTGGTCGGCTCGTCCAGGAACACGACGGGCGGGCGGGACAGCAGGCAGGCGGCCAGGTCGAGCCGGCGGCGCTGGCCGCCGGAGTAGGTGCGGGCCGGGCGGCCGGCGAAGCCGCCGAGGCCGAAGCGCTCGACGAGTTCACCGGCGCGGGCCCGCGCCGCCCGGCGGGACAGCCGGCACAGCCGGCCGACCATCTCCAGGTTCTCCCGCCCGGTGAGGTGGTCGTCCACCGAGGTGCGCTGGCCGGTCACCCCGATGATCTTCCGGACGGCGCCGGCGTCCCGCAGCACGTCGACGCCCATGATGGTGGCCCGCCCGGCGTCCGGGCGCAGCAGCGTGGTGAGCACCCGGACGGCCGTGCTCTTGCCGGCCCCGTTCGGGCCGAGCAGGGCGAGCACGCCGCCCACCGGCAGCTCCAGGTCGAAGCCGGACAGGGCCTGGACCGACCCGTAGGTCTTCACCAGGCCCTCGGCGAGGATCGCGCTGGTCATCCGCCGGCCCGCGGGGTGACGTCGCGCAGCCGCGCGGTGGCGAACTCCTTGAACCCGGTCTCGAAGTCCACGGTCGGCCGCCAGTCCAGCTCGGCCATCAGCCGCTCGGGGGAGGCGGCGATGTGCCGGATGTCGCCCAGCCGGTAGGTGCCGCTGATGTACGGCTCCTGCCCGCCGGCCGCGGCGGCCAGCACCCTGGCCATGTCGATCAGCGGCCGGGGGTCGCCGCTCGCCACGTTGAACGCGCGGAACCCGGTCCCCTGCCACCCGGCGGCGGCCACGTTGGCCGCCGCCACGTCCCGGACGTGCACGTAGTCGCGCAGCTGCGTGCCGTCCTCGTACACGTTCGGCGGCTCGCCGCGGTCCAGGGCGGCGCGGAAGGCCGCGACCGTCCCGGAGTACGGGCTGCCGTAGGAGATGTCCGGCCCGTACACGCTGTGGTACCGCAGCGCGACGCACGAGCCGCCGGTCTCGTGCGCCCAGATCCGGCACAGGTACTCCTGGGCGAGCTTGGTGACCGCGTAGATGTTGCGCGGCTCGGCCTCGGCGTCCTCCAGCACCCGCACCGGGGCCAGCGGCAGCCCGCAGGACGGGCAGGGCGGGTCGAACCGCCCGGCCCGCAGGTCCTCGTCCCGCCGGGGCGCGGGGGTGACCTCGCCGTGCTCGGGGCAGGCGTAGCGGCCCTCGCCGTACACCACCACCGAGCTGGCCAGCACCAGGCGCGGGGTGCCGGCCCGCGCCATGGCGGCCAGCAGCGCCGCGGTGCCGAGGTCGTTGCAGCCGACGTACTTGGCCGCATCGAAGATCTCGCGGCCCCGCCCGGGCAGCGCGGCCTGGTGACACACCAGGTCGACGCCCGCGACGGCCCGCTCGGCGGCCCCGTCGTCCCGCAGGTCCGCCCAGATCGTCTCCGCGCCTTCGGGGGCCGCCGGCGGCACCGGGCCGTGGGCGTCCTCCAGCGCGGCGTCGATCACGCGGACCTCGTGGCCCTTTGCCAGGAAGGCCGCCACGGCCTGCCTGCCGATGAATCCGGCTCCGCCGGTGACCAGGATGCGCATTGATCCTCCTGCTCTCGCGGGCGGCCGGTCAGGCCTTGACGACGAAGCTCACGAAGTAGCGGGCCGGGATGACCTCCAGCACCTCGCCGAACTCCTGGCGGAGCACCGGCTCGACCTCGCGGGAGCGCAGCAGGTGGCTGCGGTAGGAGGCGGGACGCACCCGGCCGTTGGTGGCGCGCAGCATCAGCGCGCCGCCGAGGAACTTGGCGCAGTTCACCAGGTGGCGGAAGCTGCCGTGCTTGTGCCGCTGCTCCTCGTGGAAGTGGTCGATGGTCCACAGGTTGCCGACCAGGATGGCCCCCGGGGCCAGGAAGGACTTCAGCCGGCGGAGCACCTGGCGGACGTTGCCCAGGTGGTGGATCGCGTCCACGCACATCACCATGTCGGCCTGGCCGAGCCCGTGGTCGGCCCAGAAGTCGCCGCACACCATCTTCAGCGCCGGGTGGTCGACCCGCCGGGTGGCGATCTCGATCGCCTGGGGGGAGATGTCCAGCGCGGTGATCTCGGTCGGCCTGGCCAGCTCGGCGGCCATCGCGGTGAACTCCCCGGTGCCGCAGCCGAACTCCAGCACGGTGCCGATGTCGGTGGCGTGCCGGGTCATCAGCGCGGCGATGTCCTTCTTCACCAGTTGGAGCTGGTCGCCGAAGACCGGCACCTGCTCCAGGGTGTCCCGGTCCCAGAACCGCTGGGACCAGTACGCCGCCCCGTCCGGCGGGTACCGCCGCACGATGCGCGCCCCGGCCCCAGCCATCATTTCCGCGAACATATGTTCCTCCCGTTCGAGTGGCCGTCAGGGCGACGGTGCCCGTACGACATGGATGTCCTGTGGGTTGTCCGGTGTGTCGTTGGTCAGGACGAGCGCCGCGTGGAAGCCCGCCCTGGTGTGCCCGAGCCCGACGGAGGTCCCCAGGTAGGGGGCGCCCGACCAGGTGGCCGCCTTCTCGATGTCGAACGGCCCGGCCAGGTGCCGTTCCCGCCACGCCTTCGGGGCGGTCGCGCACCGCGGGCCGCGGCAGGTGAGCATCCAGACGTCGGTGGGGGCGCCCGGATCGGGGGTGTTGGCACGGAAGTCGTGGTAGGTGACGGCCACCTCGCCGCTGTCCCCCACGTCCACCTGCGGCAGGAACGCCTGGCCGGCGCCGCCCGCCGGGCTGTCCGGCGACCGGTCCACCCGGATGGGCGCGGTCCACCGCCGCCCGCCGTCATAGGAGGCGGACAGCCCGATCGAGCTGCGGCTGGCCGCCATGGTCGCGTCTCCCCACACCGCGTACAGCGCGCCGGTGCGCCGGTCCACCCCCAGGTCGGGGACGAGCCCGCGGGCGCTGACCGGGCGTACGGCGTCCGGCAGCAGCGGGTCGTTCACCGCCGTGGTGGTGATGGTGGCCGGCGCCGACCAGGTGGCCCCGCCGTCGGCGGAGCGCGCCGCGCGGATCCGCGACGGGATGGCCGGATTCGGCGGTCCGGCGACCGGGAAGTCGCCCTCGTAGAACAGGTTCACCAGGTCGCCGCCCGGCAGGACCGCGATCTGGTTGCCGACCGTCCCGGCGCCCGGCTCGGCCGGCCGGTGGATCGCCCGGGCGGGCTCGAAGGTGCGGCCGCCGTCGACCGTCCGGGTGAACATGAGCTCGTGCCGGTTGTCCTCGGCCCGGGCCCGGTTCCACACCACGTAGGCGCGCGAGGGGTCGCGCGGGTCGGTGGTGATGGACGGCCGGTCGTTGAAGTAGGCCGGGTTCGGGTCGCGGATCAGCTCGACCGGGTCCGACCAGGTGGCGCCGTCGTCGTCCGACCGGTAGGCGAGGATGACGATGGAATCACCCCACGAGGAGGCCATCGCCACCGCGAGCAGCCGCCCGCCGGTGGTGTAGGCGACCGCGGGGTTGCTGGTGCCGCTGAAGGGCCCGCCGGAGCACTTGGTGAGCTTGGGGAGCGGGGTGCTCCGCCAGGTCGTCCCGCCGTCCCTGGTGGTGGCCACGACGATGCCGCCGCGGGCCGCGCCGGAGGCGGACCGGTCCTGCTGCCAGGCGACCGCGATCCGGCGGGGGTCGTGCGGTCGGGTGGCCAGCCAGGGCTCGAACTCGGTGTTGTTCACCTTCACCGGATCCGCGCAGCTCGCGAAGGGGGAAGGCCCGGACACCGTGACGGAGCCGGCCGGCCCCGCCGTGGCGGTGGCCTCGGCGCGGGGCGCCGGGGCGGTCACCAGGAGGGTTCCGGTGGTCACGGCGGCCAGGGCCAGGCCCATGCGTGCGGGTCGCCGGTGGATCGTGTTGCCGCTCATGGCAGGAGAATCGCCGGGCGGGCTTTACCTCTGCTCGAAGACCGCTCGAACGGCCGGACGTCAGGTCAGGCGTTTCCGCCGGTACCGACCAGTCGCGGGCCCAGGAAGGTGAGCGCGAACTCGACCGGGATCGGCCGGCCGAAGCGCTCCATCACGCGCATGCCGCGCTTGGCGATCTCCCACACCTGGTCGCCGCTGAGGCACAACACGTTGCGCAGGTGGTACGGCGTGGAGGAGCGGGTCACGCCGACGTCGGCGGGGATGTCCCGCCAGGGTTTGACGGCACGTTCCACGACCAGGACGGCCAGGTCCGAACGCCGGAGCAGGAAGGTGTCGGCGCTGACCTCTCCGGCGAGCAGGTCCTCGCCCAGGCCCCAGCAGGCGGTGACCCGCAGGGTGCCCGGATCGGGGGCGCGCACCACCGCGGTGACGCGCGCGGGGATGAAACGCTGGGCGAGCAGCAGCACGCCCTCGCCCTGCTCACGGCCGGCCGTGCGGGCCAGGAGCTCGATCGCGGCGGTCTCCACCGCCTCGGTGCCGCGGATGTTGCGGAAGACCAGCGGGGGCGGCACCTGCTCGGCGCCGGCCACGCACACCCGCAGGTCCACCGCCGGATCGGCCTCGTGCTGGGCGAGCTCGTCGTAGGCGTCGGTGACGACGGGACCGAGCGGGCCGAGCCCGCCGCGGGGAGGAAGGGCGTCAGAGGGCACGGCGACGCAGAAACCGGCGGCACCGTGCCACTCGTCGGCCAGGGCGCTCATGCGCTCGGCCGCGGCGCGCAGCGGGCCGCCGTCCGGTCGCCGGCCCGGTGGCCACAGCAGGCGCACCGGGCCCTGGTTCGATCCCATAGCTCCCAGGGCTCCTAGCTCGAGACCTCGTAGTCCGCCATCATGCCCATGTCCTCATGTTCGAGGTTGTGACAATGCAGCATGTACCTGCCTTCGTAGCCGGTGAATCTGACAATTATCCGGGTCTTCTGACCCGCTGTCAGACCGACTGTGTCCTTCAGGCCGGGATCGGCCGCCCGCTCGTCGTCCCCGAGCACCTGGAACTGGTCCAGATGGAGGTGCACGGGATGGTCGGCGCCGTCGATGTCGAGGTTCCAGATCTCCACCTCGCCGATGCGCGGCCGGGCGAAGATCTTGCCGGGGGCGTAGGTGCGGCCGTTGATGGTCCAGGTGTGCTCGTCGCCCCGCTCGAAGGAGAAGTCGCGGGTGCGCACGGCCTTGGCCGGGTCGAGCTTCTCGAACTGCGACAGCCGGCCGGGGACGCTGCTCTCGTCCCGCGCGGTGCGGGCGACCCGGAACTTCATCACCTTGCCGGTGGACCCGTCGCCCAGCTCGTTCAGCAGCGTCAGCTCGGTACCGGGCTTGTAGCGCCCGAAGTCGATGACCACGTCGTACCGCTCGGCCGGCGCCATGGTGATCGCCTTGCGGCGCACCGGGCGTTCCAGCAGCCCGCCGTCGCTGCCGATCTGCACGAACGGCGAGGTCTCCCCCTTGTCGAGCCGGAGCCGGTACCGCCGGGCGTTGGAGCCGTTGAGCAGCCGGAAGCGGTAGCGGACGGCGTCGACCTCCAGCACCGGCCACGGCGCGCCGTTGACCAGGATGACGTCGCCGAGCACGCCGAGGTCGAAGTCGTCCTTGACGCCGGGGGACCGGCCGGTGTTGTCCCGCGCCGGGTAGAGGAAGTCGCCGTTGTCGGCGAACGACCGGTCGGTGATCATCAGGGGGATCTCGTGCTCGCCGCGGGGGAGCGGGAGCGCGTCCTCGGCGTCGTCGCGCAGGATGTGGAAACCTGCCAATCCTCGGTAGACCGCCGGGCCGGTGAAGTCCATCCGGTGGTCGTGGTACCAGAGGGTGGCCGCGCGCTGGTCCTGCGGGTAGACGTAGTCCTTGGCACCGTCGCTGACCTTGGTGGGTTTCATGGTGCCGTGCGAGCCGTGCCCGGACTGGTGCACCGCGCCGGCGACCGGCATCACCAGGTCGAGGGGATACCCGTCGCTGTCGGACGGCGTGTGGCCGCCGTGCAGGTGCGTGCTGGTGGGCACCGGCAGCTCGTTGCGGTGCCGCACCACGATGCGCCGCCCGCTTCGGCTGTCGATCGTCGGTCCCGGGAAGATCCCGTTGTAGCCCCACACGGTGGTGGCCAGCCCTGGGATGATCTCCACCTTGGCGATCTTCTGGGTGATCTCGTAGTAGTCGGTGCCACCGTCGCTACGGGTGGGCTTCAGCACCGGCGGGATGGGCAGCGGCACCTCGAACTGCCCGGGGGCCTTGGCGTCGCTGCTCAGGTCGGCACCGGTCTCCGGGCTCGCGCCCTGCCGGCATCCGGCGGTCCCCAGGCCGCCGGCGCCCAGTAACACGCCGGCGCCCGCCGTCATCCTCAGAAAATCCCTGCGGCTGCGGGCCATCGTCTCCCCCTCGTCGTCACGTTCTCGATCGTGAGCAAAACTCTACATGTAGACACTCTACTTATACATCTTAGGGTCGAGTAAACCTTGAGTAGGGGCTAAAGTAAGGGTCTGCACCCTTTCTGTCGGGCGGCCTGCCGAGGAGGCGGCACATGAGCCAGAGTCTGATCGACTCTTACATCACGGAGATGGGGCGTAGCTTGAGCGGTCCCCGCCGCCTCAAGTCCGATCTTCTCCTCGAGGCGCGCGACAGTCTGACCGATGCGGTCGACGCCTACCGCGACGCCGGTTACGCCGAAGAAGAGGCGCAGTCGATGGCGCTCGCCGACTTCGGCACGGTCGCCGAGGTGGCCCCCGCCTACCAGCGCGAGCTGGCCCTGGCGCAGGCCCGTCGCACCGCGCGCTGGTTCGTCGTCCTGATGGCCGCGCAGATGTTCCTGGCCGACGAGAGCTGGCGGTCCACGGGCGCCTGGTCCGACCAGGACCCCACGGCCGGCTACCTCTTCTTCACCCGGTTCTGGGACTACAGCCAGATGATCTTCGTCGTGGTGGCGGTCCTGGCGCTGTTCACCTTCGGGCTCGGCGTCCGCTACGTGAGCGCCCCCTGGCGCTTCGCCCGGGCCACCGGGTGGCTGACCCTGGCGGTCCTCGGGCTGAAGGCCCTGGCCTCGGCCGCACTGCTGCTGGCCACGCCGAACCTGGCGTCGGGCATGGTGTCGTCCATCTCCCTCACCCACCCGGCCTCGCTGTTCACCCTGCTCGGTCTGGCCATCTGGGTGTTGCCCAACTGGTACGTCGCCATCTCCGCGGTGCGCTGCGTGGCGATCTCCACCGCCCGCCGCCTCGGCACCGCCGAGCTCGGCCGGCGCCGCTCGGCGCTGTACCCCTGAACCGCCTGCCCGCACCTGATCCCTCTTCCCTCTCGGCGCCGGCCGCCTGGTCCGGCGCCGTTCCGGCGTTTCGGCCCGGGCGCGCGTGCGCGGGGACCGAAAGGCCGGGCCATCCCCAGGAGATCTCCTCCCCGGGACGGCCCGGCCGGGCGGACGACGCGGCCCGCCGGCCGTGCCGGGCCGGCGGATGGTGCGCGCCGGCCGGCGCGCACCCGATCCGCTGTCTTCCGCGGCTTTCTCGTTCTCCCTCTTCGAGGGTAGGCCTGCTACGTGTAGGCTGTCTACATGCCAGGGACCTACTTCCTCGACCACCACGACCGCGAGGTGCTCGCGGTCCTGGAGCGTGGGCCCCTGTACGGCTACCTCATCATGGAGGCGCTCCGGCTGCGCGCGGGCGAGGAACTCGATCTGCCGACCGGAGGCCTCTACCCCATACTTCGCCGGCTGGAGCGCCTGGGTTACGTACGCAGCGCCTGGGTCGCCCTCGACGGCCGGCATCGCCGGACCTACGAGCTGACCGAGATGGGACGCCAGGCGCACGTCCGGTAGCCGGCCGGGAGGCTCAGGTGGTGATCTCCATCTGGGCCATCATCGCCATGGAGGAGTGCTCCAGCAGGTGGCAGTGGTACACGTACCGGCCGGTGTAGTCGTCGAACCGCACCTTGAACGTCACGGTCGACCCCGACGGCACGGTGACGGTGTCCTTCAGCCCCGCCTCGTGCCCGGTCACCGGGACGCCGTCCCGGTCCACGATCTGGAAGTGGGCCAGGTGCAGGTGCATGTTGTGCGGGATGGCCGGCCGCAGGTCATCGTTGCGGACCCGCCACAGCTCGGTCACCCCCAGCTTCACGTGCTGGTCGATCCGCGCCGGGTCGAACGTCTTGCCGTCCAGCAGGAACGTGCCGGTGGCCAGGTCCATCTTGAAGGCCAGGTCCCGGGTGACCGTCGGCGTGCCGATGTCGGGCAGCGGGCGCAGCACGTCGGGCACCACGCTCTCGTCGTCGTCGGCGTCCCCCGCCACGTCGAAGCGCAGCACCTCACGGGTGCCCTGGTCGCCGCCGCGGTCGTTGACCAGCATGACCTGGGTACCGGTCGCGTACCGGGTGAAGTCGATCACGACCTCCACCCGCTCGCCCGGCCACACCGGCACCCGGGTCGCCGGCACCGGGGCCGGCAGCAGGCCGCCGTCCGAGGCGATCTGCACCATCTCGCCGGTCCCGTCCGCGCCGAGCAGGAAGGCCAGGTCGCGGTCCAGGCAGGTGTTCAGCAACCGGAAGCGGTACTTGCGCCGCTTGACGCGGAAGTACGGCTGCACCCGGCCGTTCACCAGGATGGTGGTGCGCGCCCGGAAGCCGCCCATCGCGTACACCAGCTGTCCCTGCTCGTCGAACTGCGCGTCCCGGAACATCAGCGGCACGTCATGCGCGCCGCTCGGCAGCTCCAGCCGGTCCTCGTAGTCGTCCTTGATCATGTAGAAGCCGGCCAGGCCGCGGTAGACGTGCTCGGCCTCCTTGTGGTGCGCGTGGTCGTGGTACCAGAGCGTCGCGCCCGGCTGGCGGTTCGGGTAGTCGTAGGTGCGGACGGCCCCCGGGTCGAAGGTGTCGGTGGGGAAGCCGTCGCTCGCCGCCGGCACGTGCCCGCCGTGCAGGTGGACGGCCACCGGCTCGCCGGTCGCGTTGGTGTGCTCGACCACGACCCGCCGCCCGGACCGCACCTTGATGGTGGGGCCGGTGAACAGGCCGTTGTAGGTGAGAACGTCGGTCTTCAGGCCAGGGAAGATGTCCGCCTGGGCGGGCTTGATGGCCATCCGGTACACGTCGGTGTCGGTGGTGGACCGCACCGGGCTCAGCACCGGCGGGATGGTCAGCGCCCGGGAGAACGGCGTCACCGCCGGCGCCACCGTCGCCGACACCAGCGCCGGGGCACCCCGGTGGCCGTGCTTGCCGGCCAGGTCCAGCACCCGGCCCTCCGGCGGCGACAGCGCCGCGCGCACCGGCAGCGCGGCGGCCATCCCGCCGAGCACGCCGAGCTTCATCATGTTCCTTCTACCGATCATGTCGAACTCCGTCCTGCCGGTCACCGGGCGCCACATGATCGGCTCGCCGGCTGGAGTCCCGGTCCAGAACCGCTCGCGGCCCCGGTCTCCATCCGCCCTCGACCGCCGGTCGAGTCCCCGCTGTCAGCGTCTACGCGAATCCCGCAGACGTCGGCAAGGAGATGACCATGATCGGTCGGCGAGAGCTGCCGCAGGAACAGCAGGAATGGAACCAGCGGTGGGGCGTGCCCTACGGGCGTGACTGCAAGGACCTGTCGATCGCCCAGCGGATCGACGATCCCGATCCGTCGCGGTTCGGCCCGTTCGCCTACCAGCGCAACAACCACACCCGGCTCTTCGAGTACCCGTGGGCGTACTTCACCGCCGCCGTCGAGCCGGGCATGCGCGTCGTCGACGTCGGCGGCGGCCTCGGCGGCCTGCAGTTCGTCCTCGCCTCGGAGGGCTGCGAGGTGGTCAACGTCGACCCCGAGGCCCGCCAGGTGCAGGACTGGGCCGACAAGCGAGGCTGGACCGGCTTCCCCTCGGTCGGCGTGCCGCTCACCGAGCAGAACCACAAGCGGCTGAACGACGCCTTCAAGACCGACGTCCGGCTGGTCACCGACAAGATCCAGGACGTCGACCTGCCCAAGGGCACCTTCGACCGGGCGTTCTGCCTGTCGGTCATCGAGCACGTCGGCCAGGAGGAGGCCCGCGACATGCTGCGGGCGATGCACTCGCTGCTGCGGCCGGGCGGCCTGGTGCTGCTCACCATCGACCTGTTCCTCGACTGCAAGCCGTTCGGCGTGCTCGACCACAACGTGTGGGGCACCAACGTCGACGTGTACGAGATGGTCAGCGGGCTCGGTTTCGAGGTGGCCGCGGGCGACCCGCGCGAGCTGCTCGGCTTCCCCGAGTGGGACTACGAGCGGGTGGTGAGCCACATCCCCGACTACCTGATGGGCTACTTCTCCGCGCTTTCCCAGGCCATCGCGCTGCGCAAGCCGGCCTGACCCGCGGAGGCGAGGCCCGATGCGAGTCCTGTTCGCGACCTGGGCGACCCGGTCGCACTACTATCCTCTGGTCCCGCTGGCCTGGGCGCTGCGCGCCGCCGGCCACGAGGTCCGGATCGCCGGCCAGCCCGACGCCGGTGACATGGTGACGCGGTCCGGCCTGCCGTTCGTGCCGGCCGGACCCGCGCTGGACCTCGGCGCGGTCATCGAGGGCGTCCGCGAGGTGCCCGCCCCGGACGCGAGCCGGGCGGAGCGGGAACGGGCCCGCTCGGCCACCGCGGTGCGCATGTTCATGGCCGGATCTGCGGCCATGGCCGACGACCTGCTGGACTTCGCCCGCGGCTGGCGGCCGGACCTGGTGGTGTACGAGCCGCGCGGTTACGCCGCGCTGCGGGCCGCCCGCGAGCTGGGCGTGCCGGCGGTGCGCTCGCTGTCCGGCGGCACCGACTACACCTACGTCCGGGAGGAGATCGAGCGGCCGATCCTGGCCGACCTGGCCGGGCGGTGGGGCCTCGGCGACGTGCACGGCGATCTCACCGTCGACCCGTGCCCGCCGTCGCTGCAGGTGCCCGGGCCGCTGCCCCGCCGGTACATGAGATACGTCCCGTTCAACGGCGGCGGCACGGTGCCCGGCGGGCTCGGCGGCCCGGCCCCGCGCCCGCGGGTGCTGGTGACCTTCGGCGTCACCTTCGCCAAGCACGCCGGCAACCTCGCGCCGGTCCGGCTGGCCACCGAGGCGGTGGGCGGCCTGCCGGTGGAGGTGCTGGTCGCGGCGTTCGCCGAGCAGCGGGCCCTGCTCGGCGAGCTGCCCGAGGGGGTGCGGCTCATCGAGTCGATGCCGCTGCACCTGCTGCTGCCCGCCGTGTCGGCGGTGGTGCACCAGGGCGGCGCGGGCACCATGCTCACCTCGGCCGCCTGCGGCGTCCCGCAGATGATCCTGCCGTCCATCGCCGACGAGCCGCTCAACGCGCGCCGGCTGCAGGAGCAGGGCGCGGGCCGGCAGGCACACCTCGGCGACGCCACCCCCGAGGTCATCCGCGCCGAGGTGGCCGCGCTGCTGGACGACGCCTCGCACCGCGACGCCGCGGCCAAGCTGCGCGAGGAGATCGAGGGCCAGGCCGCCCCGGCGGAGATCGTCGCGGAACTGGAGTCCCTGGCCGGCTGACCCGCGCGGCCGGCGGGCGGTCCATCCCGCCCGCCGGTCGCGCGTTCAACCGGCGGCCAGCCGCACCCGTAGCTCCCGCGGGCCGCGGATGGTCAGGTTGTTCTTGTACGGCACCTCCTCGCTCACCAGTGCGAGCTCGGCCGCCCTGGTGACCAGCGCCTGGAAGGCGAGCCGCGCCTCCAGCCTGGCCAGTCCGGCGCCCAGGCAGAAGTGCACGCCGCCGTCGAAGGCGATGTGCCGGTTCGGCGCGCGGCCCACGTCCAGCCGCTCGGGGTCGTCGAAGACGTCGGGATCGCGGTTGGCGGCGCCGCGGACCAGCACCACCTGTTCGCCGCGGGCCACCGGATGCCCGCCGAGGGTCACGTCCGCCAGCACCGTGCGCCGGGTGAGCTGGGTGGGCGGGTCGTACCGCAGGAACTCCTCCACCGCGGACTCCACCAGCGCCGGGTCGTCGCGCAGCCGCTTCAGCTCGCCGGGGTTGCGGATCAGCGCCAGCGTGCCGTTGGCCAGCAGGTCGGTGGTGGTCTCGTGCCCGGCCACGTAGATCATGGTGCAGGTGGCCAGCAGCTCCCCGTCGGTGAGCGCCGATCCGGCGTCCCGGGCGGCGATGAGCTCGCTGAGCAGGTCGTCGCCCGGCCGGGCCCGCCGCTCGGCCACCAGCTCGCGGAAGTAGCCGTCCATCGACGCCAGCGCCGCGTCCCGCTCGCGCTTCTCCTCCGGGCTCTGCTGGTAGTCGGGGTCCACCCCCCGGGCGATCAGCCGCGACCAGCCGCGCACCAGCTCGCGGTCCGGGCCGGGCACGCCGAGCAGCTCGCTGATCACCGTCGCGGGCAGCGGGTGGGCGAACGCCTCGACCAGATCCACCTCGCCGCGGTCCACCGCCTCGTCCAGCATCGTGTCGATCAGCCGGCCGATCCACGGCGCCAGCCGCTGCACCCGGCGCGGGGTGAACGCCTTGTTGACCAGCGAGCGCTGGCGGGTGTGCTCCGGCGGGTCCAGCAGGATGAACGGCATCGCGTGGCTCGGCGCCGGCCGCCGCCAGTTGCTCTTGTCGAGCAGGCGCTGCCGCGACCCGTGCCCGAAGCGGGCGTCGCGCAGCACCTCGGTGCAGTCGCGGTACCGGGTCAGCACCCAGGCGCCGCGCGGCGAGCGCCACACCGGCGCGACCTCCCGGAGCCGCCGGTAGTACGGGTAGGGGTCCGCGCGGTGCGCGGGGTCGAACGGGTCGAAGTCGATCTCCGCCATGCCTTCCTCCTGTCGAAAGACGCGGGGACAGGGTGGCACCGGCCTCTCGAAGGAGGCTTTAGCCGAGGTCGAGGTGCCGGCGCCGCCCGCCGCCCGACCCGGTGCCGACACGTACTCCAGCGACCTTCGAGCGGCGGCGGTGAGCATGGCCGCACCAGTCCGCTCGTGAAGGACTCCTGAAGGAGCCGTGAGGAGCTGTGATGCGGGATTCCCAGACCGTGCTGGAGCGACCGGCGTTCCGGGTGCGGCTCGGCGAGCCGACGGCCCCGCTCGTCCACCTCGACTTCGAGACCTTCACCCAGCCGCTGCTGGTGAGCGTGGGCGTGGACGTGCCGGACGCGCTGGACCGCGAGATCGACCTGGTGGACCGGACCATCTGCGACCGCGGCGAGTACGAGCGGATCACCTGGACGGCCAAGAGCACCCAGTGGGACAAGTTCTACCACCTGGACGTCTACCGGGACCGGCTGGAGTTCCACGCCGAGATCTTCGGCAACGGGACGGTCCGCGCGGTGCGCTTCTTCGAGACGGTGCCGGACTCCTCGTTCCGCGAGCACTTCGCGCTGACCAAGCACTTCAACGACAAGCTGCGCACGCGCGCCCGGGACTACTCGCGGCTGTCGCCCGCCGGGTTCCGCACGGTGTTCAGCCCCGAGCCGACCACCTACGGCCGGCAGGAGTTCCGGCCGTACGAGCGGGCCCAGATCAGCGTCAACGCCGACCTCGACTACCAGGGCGGCAACCTGGTCGCCAACCCCGGGACGCTGTGCTTCGCCGTCGCGGCCCGGCCGGAACGCGAGTGGGTGACCTTCGGCCTGCGCGTGCCGGACGGGGAGTATCTGTTCTCCGACTACGAGTACGCCGGCGGGGACGGCTTCGGCCTGCACCTGGAGAGCCCCGGCGGCCGGCGGGTCGAGGGCCGCGCCGAGACCCCCCGGGTGGTCATGCTGGCGGCCGCCGGCGCCGAGCGCGCGCTGCGCTCGTACGTCCAGGCGGTGTACGGCCCGCCGCCGGCCCGCGAACAGCCGTCGTGGTGGAGCCGGCCGATCGTCTCCGGCTGGGGCCACCAGTCCTACCAGGGCGACCTGTTCCGCATCCGCAGCTCCAAGGACCGCAAGCGGGACAACGCCGTCTACACGCTGTGCGCCCAGCCGAACTACGCCGACATCGTCCAGCGGCTCGCCGACCGGCGGGTGCCCTGGGGCACACTGGTCATCGACGCGCGCTGGTTCCTGTCCGCCGGGCTGAAGGACGTGGACGCCGGCCGCTGGCCGGACCTGCGCGGCTTCGTCGACCACCTGCACGCGCACGGCAAGCGGGTGCTGCTGTGGTGGGGGCCCTGGGACCCCGAGGGGCTGCCCGAGGACGAGTGCGTGCTGCACGAGCCGGCCGGCCGGCCCGGCAAGCGCGGCAAGTGGGACGAGCTGCCGTCCGGTGCCCGGATCGCGGTCGACGTGACGCTGCCCAAGGTGCGCGAGCGCATCCGCCGCCAGCTCCACCAAGTGCTCGGCTCCGGCCCGGGCTGCTTCGACATCGACGGGCTGAAGATCGACCATGTGTCGGCCACCCCGGGTGCCGAGGGCATGACGTTCGCGCCCGGCTCGGGCCGGCTGTCGGGCATCGAGGCCGCCAAGGAGATGCACCGGCTCATCCACCGCACCGCCAAGGAGATCAAGCCGGACGCGCTCATCATGGGCCAGTCGCCCAACCCCTACTTCGCCGACGTGCTGGACATGGTGCGCCTCGGCGACATCTACACCCGCAACCGCGACTCGGTGGTGGACGACATGGCGTTCCGGGCCCGGATGGCCCGGATCGCCGACGACGGCTGGCTGATCGACACCGATGGGTGGCCGCTGCCGTCGCGGGACGCGTTCCGCGAGTACGTGGTCGCCCAGCCGGCGCTCGGCGTGCCGAGCCTGTACTACGCGACCCATCTGGACACCACCGGGCAGGCCCTCACCGGCGAGGACTTCGCCCTCATCAGGTCGGCGTGGGCGGACCTGTGAACCACGACCGGCCGGGACCGGCCGGGAAAGGAGCTCACCGATGACGAGCGAGCGTTCCGGGCTCAATCCCACGCTCGAGGAGCTGTGGCGGCACGCGACCGGGCTGATCGAGGCCGCTCCCGGGCCGGTGCGCCGGATCAAGCTTTCCGCCGGGGACACCAGCGTCGAGGTGGAGTGGCCCGAGCAGGGCGGGGCGGCCGCCGCCGGCCCGGTGCCGGTGGCCGCGGCGGCCCCGGCGGCGGCGGACCAGGCGGCCGGACCGGCGGCCACCGAGGCCGGCGAGCCCGAGCACCACGTGTGCGCGCCGCTGGTCGGCACCTTCTACCGCTCGCCCTCGCCGGGCGCCAAGGCGTTCGTCGAGGTGGGCGACACGGTGGTGGCCGGCCAGCAGGTGGCCATCGTGGAGGCGATGAAGCTGATGAACGGGGTCGAGGCCGACCGGGACGGCCAGGTGACGGCCATCCTGGTGGACGATGCCACCTCCGTCGAGTACGGCCAGCCGCTCATCGCCATCCGCCCGCTGGACGAGTGATCACCGCCCGGCCGGTGGCCGCGGTACGGCGGCGTCGTACCGCGGCGGACGGTTGAAAATAGTACAGATCAGTAGGAGGTACCCGATGAGCTTGAGAACTCCTATGTGTAGAATGCCGATATGAAGCTCGACACACTCCGGGGGCATCTCGACGCTTTGGTGCTGGCCGTGCTCGAGCCTGGCCCGCTGCACGGGTACGCCATCATCAGCACGCTGCGCACCCGCAGCGGCGGCACTCTCGACCTGCCGACCGGCACCATCTACCCGGCGCTGCGCCGCCTGGAGCGCGCGGAGTACGTCTCGAGCGACTGGAGCATCGTCGGCGGCCGCAAGCGCCGCACCTACGAGCTCACCGCCGCCGGCCGGCGTGCCCTGGCCAGCGAGCGCGACACCTGGAAGGCCTTCAGCAACATCGTCGGCGGGGTCCTCGGCACCGACTGAGACACCCCCGGGCGAGCGTGGAGCCGCGGGCCGCCCCCGCGGCTCGCGGCTCAGTCCAGCTCGGGGCGCAGCGCCCGCCACCAGTCCGGGTTCTCCCGGTACCACCGCACCGTCTCGGCCAGGCCGTCCTCGAACGGCACCCTCGCCTCGTAGCCCAGCTCGCGCCGCGCCTTGTCGCCGTTCAGCGAGTACCGCCGGTCGTGTCCCTTGCGGTCGGCCACCCGGCGCACCCGCTCCGGCCCGGCGCCGCACAACTCCAGCAGCCGCTCGGTCAGCGCCAGGTTGCTGACCTCGGTGCCCTGCCCGAGGTGGTACACCTCGCCGGGCCGTCCCTTGGCCAGCACCAGGTCGATGCCCCGGCAGTGGTCGTCCACGTGCAGCCACTCCCGCACCACCTGCCCGTCGCCGTAGAGCGGGACGTCCCGGCCGGACAGCAGGTTGGTCACGAACAGCGGGATGATCTTCTCGGGGAACTGGTGCGGCCCGTAGTTGTTGGAGCAGCGGGTGATGCACACCGGCAGCCCGTGCGTCAGGAAGTACGCCTGCATGATCAGGTCGCTGCCCGCCTTGGACGCCGAGTACGGCGAGCTCGGCGACAGCGGGGTGTCCTCCGACCAGGTGCCTTCGGCGATCGAGCCGTACACCTCGTCGGTGGACACGTGCAGGATGCGCTCGACGCCCCGGTGCAGGCAGCAGTCGGCCAGGTTCTGGGTGCCGAGCACGTTGGTTCGGACGAACACATCGGGGTCGGTGATCGAGCGGTCGACGTGCGACTCGGCGGCGAAGTGCACCACGGCGTCGTGCCCGGGCAGCAGGTCCATCAGCAGGTCGCGGTCGCAGACGTCGCCGCGCACGAACGTCAGCCGCCGGTGGTCCATCGGCAGGTTCGCCGTGGTGCCGGCGTAGGTGAGTTTGTCGAGGACCGTCACCTGGGCGCCTTCGCACCCGGCGTACCGGTCATCGAGCAGTGAACGGACGTAGTGGCTTCCGATGAAGCCCGCGCCTCCGGTTACCAGGATCCTCATGCGCCCTAGGCTCGCGGCCGTTGCTCGGGCAACGATCGAATGCCGGTGGAAGCGGCGGGATACCAGGCCGCTTCGAGCCCGGTTCGAGCGGCCCGGGCCAGGCTCGCCGCATGGGAGTGCTCGTGATGGTCCACTACCGCGGCCCGGCCGAGGCGATGGAGAGCGGCTACGCCGAGACGGCGCGCCGGCTGTCGGTCACCCCCGGCCTGCGCGGCGCGGAGCTGCTGCGCGGTACCACGCCCGGCGACCGCTGGGTCCTGCTCATGCGCTGGTCGGACATGGACGCCTTCCGCACCTGGGAGGACGACCTGCGCCGGCGCGGCCACCCCTCGCCGCTGCGGCCCTACCAGGACCGCACCCGGCCGGAGGGGCACTACGAGATCCTGGTGGAGACCTGAGGGCTCAGACCTCCCCGGCGAGCCGCTCGATCATCCACCGGCACCAGGCGGCGCGGTGCCGCTCGTACCCGAGCCCGCACCACAGCGTCGCGTGGTTGCCGAACGACGGGTGGTCGACGGCCGGGACGTCGCCCATGGCCGCCTGGTGCGTCTCGTACTCGGCGATCCGCGCCTCGTGCCCGGCGAGCTGCTCGCGGAACAGCGCCAGCAGCTCGGCCGGGTCGGCCAGCCAGGAGGCGTAGGCCTTCAGCACCAGCTCGTCCCGCTCGGGCCGCTGCTGCGGCGGCTCGGTGACCCAGTCGCGCAGCGCCGCCCGGCCGTCGGGCGTCAGGTGGTAGACCTTCTTGCCCGACGGTCCCGGCCCGTGCTCGGCCTCGAAGCGGACGAGCCCCGCGGCCAGCAGCTTCTGCAGATCCGCGTGGATCTGGCTGTGCCGGGCGGTCCAGAAGTAGCCGAGCGGCCGGCGCATCGCCGTGGCGAGCTCGTATCCCGTCCGTGCCTGGCGGGCCAGCACCGACATGATCGCGAAACCCAGTGTTGAGGTCATGGTGCTCCACAGAGTAGTGTCCGCAACTATGTCAGTTCCGACATAGTTGGAGGAAAGATGCGGGTGCTCGCCGGCCTGGCGGCTCTGGTACTGGCGTTGACCGCGTGCGGCGGCGAGCCCGGCACGGTGCGCGCGGACGGCACCACGCCGTCCACCGCGCCCTCGCCGGCCACCACCGCCCCGGCCGCCCCTTCCCCGGCGGCCACGACGCCCGCCCCGGCCGCCTCGCCGGCGCGCACCCCGAGCCGGCCGCCCAAGGGCCCGAACCTGTCGGGCTGCTACACGCGCGCGGACGGAAAGATCTTCTCCTACGGCGACGACCTGCCCGGCGTGGTGATGGGCAAGGGCCGGGTCGGCGTCGTCATCTCCTACGAACGCGGCGGCACGCCGTGCACCTGGCGGCCGCTCGCCGACCGGCTGGTGGCCGCCGGATACCGGGTGCTGCTGTACGCCACCGACGTGGCCGCGCTGCCCTCCGACACCATCGTGGCGATGACCAGGCGGCTCACCAAGGACGGCAAGGTCGGGAAGGTCTTCCTGGTCGGCGGGTCGGTCGGCGGGATCTTCTCGGTGACCGCCGCCCTGGAGCTCGGCGACCGGGTGGCCGGCGTGGTCGACCTGGCCGGCCCGCCGGACGCCGAGGAGACCGCGAAGCTGAAGGTGCCGCTGCTCCAGGTCGTCGCCGAAGGGGACGGCCGGGTGCCCGAGACGATGCGGGCCGCGCACGAAGCCGCCACCGGCTCCGCGGACCGGCGGCTGGTGGTCGTCCCGGACGAGGCGGCGCACGCCTCGGCGCTGTTCGAGACCCCGCACGGCACGGAGGTGCTGGACACCGTGCTGGACTTCATGGCCGGCCACCGCGGATGAGCGGCACCGGCCCGCCGGCCGCGCGGCCACGGGGGAGCGCGCGGCCGGCGGCCCGGTGCCGCCGGGACCTCAGGTCACGCCGGCGCCGCCCCGGAAGGCCGCGCCGGAGGGGCCGGTCGCGGCCGGCCCGCCCGGCCGGTCGGGCGGGCCGCGGGTGCCATACGTAAACTCTCCGATGTGGGCCGCCGCGGGCGGACCTACCGTCGAAGGCGTCGAGAGCCCTCCAGGCAAGGTGAGGCCATGCGCGCGGTGACCGTCATCCTGTCCACCGTCCTGTCCACCTCGTTATCGGTCGTCCCGCCGGCCGCCGCCGGGCCGGAGCCACCGGCCGGCGTGGCGGACGTCGTCTACCAGCGGGCCGCCTTCCGGGACGGCACCGCGGCGGGCGTGGCGGCCGGCCGCACGCTGACCCTGCGGTCCCCGGCCGGCACCACCACCTACACCGACGCGCTCGGCACCCGCAGGTGGGAGTACGCCACCTGGACCGGCGCCGAGCGGCGGATCGGCTTCCCGGCCACCGAGCTGGTCGCCTCGTGGACCGCCGACACCCCGGCCGGCACCTGGCTGCAGGTCGAGATGCGCGGCCGGCACGCCGGCGGCCTCACCAAGTGGTACGTCATGGGCCGGTGGGCCTATGGCGAGCAGGACATCCGGCGCACCTCGCTGCCCGGCCAGGGCGACGCCGGCGGCACCGTCGCGGTGGACACCTTCGTGGCCGCCACCGGCCGCCCGATCACCGGGTACCAGCTGCGACTCACCCTGTACCGCGCGCCCGGCTCGCACGCCACCCCGGTCGTGCGCGCCCTGGGCGCGATGGCCTCGGCGGTGCCCGCCCGCGACCGGGTGCCGGCTTCCCCCGGCGGCGGGGCGTGGGGTGTGGAGCTCGCGGTGCCGCGCCGGTCGCAGAGCATCCACCAGGGGCACTACCCCGAGTGGGACGGCGGCGGCCAGGCCTGGTGCAGCCCGACCTCCACCACCATGGTGCTCGGCTACTGGGACCGGTGGCCGAGCGCGGCCGACACCGCCTGGGTGGACCCGGCCGACCCCGACCCCGAGGTGGACCACGCGGCCCGGTACGTGTACGACCACGCCTACCAGGGCGCCGGCAACTGGCCCTTCAACACCGCCTACGCCGGGCACTACGGGCTGGCCGGCTTCATCACCCGGCTGCGTTCGCTGACCGAGCTGGAGCGCCTGGTGGCCGCGGGCATCCCCGTCATCACCTCCCAGTCGTTCAAGGAGCACGAGCTGCCCGGCGCCGGGTACGGCACCAACGGCCACATCATGGTGGTCATCGGCTTCACCGCCACCGGCGACGTGATCGCCAACGACCCGGCCTCGCCGTCGGACCAGGCGGTGCGACGGGTCTATCCGCGGGCCGACTTCGAGAACGTCTGGCAGCGAAGTTCCAGCAGCGGCGGCATCGCGTACATCATCCATCCGCCGGACCGGCCGCTGCCGCCCACCACCCCGGGGCTGCCCGCCAACTGGTGAGGCGGCAGCCGGTTCCTTCAAGGAACCTCGCTGTTACCGTGGAGCCATGCAGCGCACCAGTTTCGGCGACATGGCCTGCTCCATCGCCCGCACGCTCGACATCGCCGGCGAGCCGTGGTCGCCGCTCATCCTGCGGGACGTGTGGGCGGGCCTGACCCGGTTCGACGACATCCAGCGCGACCTCAAGATCTCGCGCAAGGTGCTGGCCGAGCGCCTGAAGTGGCTGGTCGGCCACGGCGTGCTGGAGCAGCGGCCCTACTCCGAACGTCCGGTGCGGCACGAGTACGTCCTCACCGCCAAGGGTCTGGAGCTGTGCGACGTGCTCATGGTGATCAGTGCCTGGGGTGACCGCTGGACCGCCGGGACCGCCGGGCCGCCGGTGCTGCAGCGGCACCGGGCCTGCGGCCGGACGACGCACCCGGAGATCCGCTGCGCCCGCTGCGGCGAGCCGATGGCCGCCGGCGACATAGACCTCGAACCCGGCCCCGGCGCGCTCCCCCACCCCGCCTGACCACCCCACCCGATTCGGCCAAGGCCCTCCACCCCACGTGTAGCGCGACGTTCCACCCGTAGCCACCCCCTCCCGGGCGGTTC
>NZ_BOOU01000086.1 GCF_016863395.1 Sphaerisporangium rufum
AAAAGCGTTGGGCGAGGCTGCCAACAGATGTCCTTCCGGAGGCACGGACGGAATCGACGTGCGCGCACACCGGACGCCCCGCGAGTCAGGGGCGACGACGGACAGCGCGAGGAGGCAGCTTAACGGAAAAAACAAACGAGTGTCAACGCTTAGATTCGGCGTCAACCTCGCTGCCGTGGCCAGGATCGCACAGGCCGGGCAGGTGCGTCAACACTAACGGTCACCGGCGGCCACCGGCGCCATGACCGGGCGGTACGCCGCCCTGAACGTCACTTGACCAGGCGGACGGTGAGCGGATAGCGGAATGCGCTGTCGCCCAGAGCCATGGCGCCGGCCACGATGCCCAGCACGAAGGCGGCGATCCAGATCAGCGGGAGCAGCACGATGCCGACGACCGTGAGGGGCAGCGCCACGCTGGCCCCGAGCACCGTCAGGTGGAAATTGAGCGCCTCCACCGCGTGCCGGCGGATGTACGGCGAGGTCCTGCCGCCGGTCAGCAGCATGATGAGCGGGCCGACGAAGGAAAGCCCGAAGAACGGCAGCACGTGCGCGGCCGCGGCACCGAGCCGGTCACCGGCGGTCAGCGGAACCGGGTGCCATGCCGGCACCGCCGACGGCGGCGCCGGCGCCGTCCGGGGCATGCCGGCCGGGTACAGGTCGCGCATGATCGGGGCGAGGTCTCCGTGGGTGCGCGCGGTCATCGCCCGGTGCAGCCGCTCGTCGAACTCCGCCTTGTCCAGGCGCCCCTCGGCGTAGGCGGTGGTCACGTGCTCCACCACGTCCTCGCGGTCCTGGTCGGTCACCCGTAGTCCGGGATGCGGCAGAGGGCGCCGACCGCCGGCCGGCGGTGTCGCCGATGTTCCCACTACCTGTGCCATCAGTGCCGCGCCTTCCCTCGGAAGCAGGACGTCCCCTCGATTCTCGAAGCCCGGACCACGGGGGTCCATCCGGAACATCCCCGACCCGACCCCGATCCGGCCCGGAGCCGCCCATTTGCCCGCTACTACGGGTATACAAGGGGTATGGGATGGCGAGATCGCTACGGGATTCGCCGGCGGCGCGGCCCGAAAATCGCGAAGTTCGATCGTGAGGCCAACGACG
>NZ_BOOU01000087.1 GCF_016863395.1 Sphaerisporangium rufum
ATGTGGAAGCGTTGATCGCCTTCGCCCGCTCGCGCCGGGGCGTGGAGTTCTACGTGGAGCCGGAGACGTTCGCCACCGACACCACCGCGGTGGCCATCGCCCACGACGGGGAATGGACCCGCCGCCGGGTCGGCTCGCCGGCCGTCATCATCAAGGTCGCCCGCAAGCTGGCCCTGCCGGTCTATGACGTGCAGCTGACCGGCTACCCCGGCCGGATGCGCGCCTACAACGAGCGGCGCCGCAACGAGCCCTCCCCCGACTGAGCCGCCGCCCCGCTCAGCCGGCGTGCACCGTCTGGTCGTCCAGCAGCGGGAACAGCGGGTGCAGCCACTCCATGCGCGGCGGGCCCATGCCGGCGTCCAGCTCGGCAGGGCTGGGCATCCGTCGCCGCAACACCTCGGGGCTGACCAACTGCCGCAGCCCTTCGGCCAGTAACAGCGCCATGGAGTAGCCCGGATCGGCGTCCAGCGCCCGCCGTACCGCGATGCCGGCCAGCGCGCAGTCGCCGCGCCGCCAGGCGGCGGCACCCAGCAGTGAAGCGGCGGGCGCGACGAACGGGGGCTCCAATCGCCGGGTCAGGTCGGACCACAGGCCGATGTGCGCCTCCTGGCTCTCGTCGGTCATCAATGTCCACGCCTCGTCCCGCACCCGGATCACCGCCAGGTCGAAGCCCAGCCGCGCCGCCTCGTCATCGGCCGGTGGCCCGCCCTCGGCGAACGCCCGTAGCGACCGGCGGACCCGGGCCAGCCCTTCGCTGACGAAGACGCCGGGTGCCTCCGCCGGATCGGGGCATCGCAGCAGCGCGCCGCGCACCAGCGCGGCGGCCTCGCGGGTGGCCGCGCGCATCCGTTCCCGCGCCGCGCCCCGCACCGGGGCGACCGCGTGCTCCAGGACCTCGCGGCCGGGCAGCGCGACCAGGCCGTTCAGCGTGGCCCGCACCGCGACCGGTCCGGCCACCGGGTCGTACGGCCGCCCTTCCGCGGGGCAGCACTCGGGCCGGGTACAGACGTAGGACCAGTAGCGCGCGCCTTCGGCGCGCAACGCCTCGATCACCTCCACGCCGGCCGCGCGGAGCAGTCGGAGGGCCTCGTCGACCGCGGGGGTGACGAGCGCGCCCGTGCCGAACCCGGCGAGGATCGCGTGGCTGACCTCCTCGCGGCCCAGCAGCGGCACCAGCGGATCGTAGGCGTCCGGTGGCGCCGGTAGATCCCAGCGGGTGGTGAAGCGCAGCCGGCCGCGCGTTCCCCGCCCGGAGAACCCGATCAGCACCAGGCTGTCGGCGGGGTGGAAGCCCAGCAGGTAGGGGACGGCGCCCAGGATGTCGTCCGGGGAGGCCAGCAGGAGCGGTGAGGCGGTCATGGCGGCGACCTTCGCCGATCCGCGGACCCCGGCGCCGAGGCGAACGTCGTTCTGTGGACAACGGGCCGGCCGAGGTCCGGATCTGCGGCACATTTCCGCAGGTGACAGCGGCGCGGCGTGGCGCCTGTGGATAACCAGGGGGCGAAGTCGCCGTTCCGGTCAGCCGGGCGCCAGCCGGTGGCGGACCATGACGGTGGCGCCCGCCACCGCGGCCGGCATCGCGACGACCGCGCCGAACGGGATCAGGAACACCAGGAAGGCCAGCACTCCGAACCCCAGCACCGGCCCCTTGTCCGCGCGCAGCAGCGCGAACCGCCGGCGGCGCGGCAGCCCGCGGCGCTCCATGGCCAGCGCGGTGAGCTCCACCGTCAGGAAGAACCCCGACACGGCGGCGCCTAGCACCGGGACGACCGTCTGGCCGACGACCGGGACGAATCCCAGCACGAACAGCGGCACGCTGAACATCAGCACGTAGCCCAAGGTGATCACACTGTCCCGCACCGACCGCGCGATCGACCGCCACAGCGGCACGTCCGGCTCCGGCGGCGCGCCGCCCAGGTCGTCTTCCACCCGCTCGGCCAGCTTCTCGTAGAACGGCCCGCCGATCGCCAGGGTCACCGCCGTGAAGGTCACCACGGCGAGCACCAGGCCGAGCGCGAAGGTGGCCAGGCCGAGCAGGAACCGCAGCGCGTCTCGGGCCCCCGGGCTCCAGCCGTCGGCGAACGGCGTGACCAGCGCCGCGATCCGCCCGGCGTAGGTGCCGAGCAGCACCAGCGCGATGATGTAGAGGACCAGCGCGACGAGCGCGGGGACCAGCCCGAACAGCCACTGCCGGGGATGGCGGGCGACCCAGCCGAGGCCTTCGAAGAAGTAGCGGACCCCCGACAGGACGCCGCCGGCGCCGCTCCGGGCCGATCGCCCCATGGCATTCATGCCCGGCAGGCTAGCGCCTCGCACCCGATCATCGCACGATCACGCCAATGATCCCTGTTTCCACAGGCCCGGCACGGTATACCCGAGGTCGCCGAGCAGGCGGCGCAGCAGCGGCAGCGACAGGCCGAGCACGGTGCCGTGGTCGCCCTCGATGCCTTCCACGAACCAGCCGCCCATGCCGTCCAGAGTGAACGCGCCCGCCACCCGCAGCGGCTCGCCGCTGGCGACGTAGGCCGCGATCTCCTCCTCCGACGGGCGGCCGAAGCGCACGCCGGTGCCGGCCACCTCCGCCGCCTCGGCCCCGGTCGCCGCGTCGATCACGCAGTGCCCGGTGAGCAGCCGGCCGGACCGGCCGCGCATCGACCGCCAGCGGGCCACCGCCTCCTCGGCCGACGACGGCTTGCCGTACGCCCGGCCGTCCAGCTCCAGCACCGAATCGCAGCCGATGACCAGGCCCTCGCGCACGCCCCGGGCGACGGCCGCGGCCTTGGCCCGGGCGAGCACCAGGGCCAGCTCGGCGGGGGACGCGGCGGTCACCGCCTCCTCGTCGACCCCGCTGACGATCACCGTCGGGTCGAGGCCGGCGCTGCGCAGCAGAGCCAGCCGGGCCGGAGAGGCGGAGGCAAGGACGATCTCGGTCACCCCTCCGAGCCTAGGGGACCGGCGCGACCACCGCACCTCGCGCGCACCCCGTCGCCCGGCCGGGCCGGCGGGACACCGCCGGGGCCGGTCCCGGCGTCAGAGCGCGCGCAGGCCGGACATCAGCGTGTTGATGTCGGCCCAGCGCTTCTTCTGGGCGTCCGGGATGGTGATCAGCACCATGGCGGGCTTGGCGCGGCGGACGTCGACCAGCGCGACGGCCGCGGTGGCGACGTGCTTCTCGCCGCGCGCCTCGTAGTGCACCCGGTAACCGAGCAGCCAGCCGTCACGCTTGCCGGCCTTGAAGGGCTGGGACGCCGTCCAGGTGATGGTGGACCCGTCCGGATGGTGCTTCAGGCTCCACCGGGCGGCCAGGACGGCGGTGTCCCGCAGTTCCTCCTGCACCGCGATCGGCACCGGGCAGGTCGCCAGCAGGCCGCGGTGCCGGGCGCCCTTGACGGCCGGCAGCAGGCGGCGGGTGGCGAACGGAGCGGAGCTCACCAGCCGCCAGGACTTGGTGAACCGGGCGAACGAGACGCCCGACCGGGAGTCCTTCACCCGGCCCTTGGTCCGGCCGCCTTTGCCCGGATAGTTCGTGAGCCGCCCATCCTCCGGCAGGCCCGAGACGCGGGGGTCGGCGGCGACGGCGGCGAGCACACCCTGCCCGCCGCCGGGCAGCGGGGACGCGGTCGCCTGCGCCGGCACCGCCGGTGACCCGCCGGTCCGCACGGCGTCCGGCACGGCCGGGGTGGCGGCCGTGGGCCCCGGGGATCCGGGCGGCGTCGCGGCGGAGGTGGCCGTGATCCCGACGGACGGCGGGACGGCGCCGGACGCCGTCGCACCCGTCGGAACGACGGGCGCCGGGGAGGCGTCGCCGGTGCCGGCCGGCCCGGTGGCGGCGCCCGGCTCCGGCGGCGCGGCGGCCGGGGCCGATCCGCCGGACAGGCGATCGAAGCCGCCGGTCAGCGCGAACACGGTGCCGGCGGCGGCGACGATCAGCACCGACGCCGCCACGGCGATGACACGGTAGACGACGCGCATCGGCAGGTCGCCGAGCCGGGAGCGCCTGACCGGCCGGGGTGATGCCGGACGCTCCGGGGCCGGGGCCGTGATCTTCGGTAGCGGGGCGGTCGCCGCCTCCGCCGTTACGTACGTCGGGACGGCTTTGGTCCCGTCCTTCCCACCTACCCCATTTGGCACGTTGGGAGCGTACGGCAAATCATCTGGCCCCGTCCGCGCTCCCGATCACACTTCGGGAACGAGTCGGCACCCGATGAAGCCTTTGCACCCGCTCTGACCTTTGCTTTCGCCTCGGGTCAACGGCCGGTGGACGGGTCGCGCAGCGGGCCGGAGCCGGCCGGCCGCAGGCCGCCCCGGTCCCGCAGCCAGGGCGCCTCGGCGACCACCGTGCGGGTGCCCGGCTCCACCTCGGTGAAGCCCGCGTCCCGGACCACCGGCAGCCCGCCCTCCAGCAGGTCCGGCCACCGCCGCGGGGTGGCCGTGCGCACGGCCAGCGGCAGTCCCGCCGCCCGCCACGCCGCCCGCCCGGCCGGGTCGGCCCCCCACCAGGCCAGTTGCGCCGCGTGGCCCGCCTGGGCCATGGCCTTGCCCGCGGACATCTCCAGCGCCGGGTTCAGCCAGAGCACCGGGGTGCCGGGTGGCGGCGGGGGCGGCTCGCCGGCGGCGGGCAGGTCGGTACCGGACACCTGCAACCGGGAGAGCTCCTTGGGCCAGCCGTCCAGCGGGATCGGCGGATGGACCCGCACCTGGGCCGAGCGCATCTCGACGGTGATCCCGGGCAGTTCCCCGACCCGGCGCCACTCGGCGCCCCTGGCCCGGCGCACGACCTTGCGGATGCGGCTCTCCTCCCAAGCGCGTACCTGCTCGGCCCACTCGCCGTTGGTCGACCGCTCGTCGGCCAGCAGGGTCAGCACGGCGCGCGCCGCGGCCTCCAGGGCGTCGGTGCGGTCCGGCGGCGCCGCCCGCTCGATCCGCACCACCAGCGGGAGCACTCTTTGGTCTGACTCGCTCACCTGCCAAGGATGCCAGCTCGCCGGCCGGCGCGCCGGTCGCCGCCCGCCGCGCCCGGGCCGCCCGCCGCGCTCAGGCAGGCCGGCCCGGTCCGGCGGCGACCGGCGCGGGCCGCGCAGCGTCCGGCCCGGCACCGCGGTGCCGGGCGACCAGCAGCGACATCACCGTGGCCAGACCGCACAGCAGGCCGGCTCCGTACCAGGCCGCGTCGTAGTGGCCCAGATGGTCACGGGTGACGCCGGCCGCGACCGCGGCGAACGCGGCGCCGACCTGGTGGGAGGCGAAGACCCAGCCGAACACCACCGCCCCGTCGGCCCCGTAGGCGGCCCGGCACAGCGCCACGGTGGGCGGCACGGTGGCCACCCAGTCCAGCCCGTAGAAGATGATGAAGATCAGCATGCTGGGTTCGGTGGTGGCGGAGAACAGCGACGGCAGCACCAGCAGCGACAGGCCGCGCAGGCCGTAGTAGGCGGCGAGCAGGATCCGCGGGTCGACCCGGTCGCTGAGCCAGCCCGACAGCACGGTCCCGACGATGTCGAAGAGGCCGACCAGCGCCAGCAGGCCGGCGGCCGCCGTCTCGGCCATGCCGTGGTCGTGCGCGGCGGGGATGAAGTGGGTACCCACCAGGCCGTTGGTGCTGGCGCCGCAGATGGCGAAGCCACCGGCCAGGAACCAGAACGAGCGGGTGCGCGCCGCGCCGGTGAGCACGGTGAGGGCGCGCCGGGCCGCGCCGCCGGCCGGGCGGGCCGGTGCCGGCGCGGCGTCCGGTGCGGCGCCCAGGGCGGTGCGCCCGACGTCCTGCGGGCGGTCGTGGAGCAGGAACCAGACCAGCGGGACCACGGCGAGGGCGGCGGCGGTCACCACCAGCGCCGCCGCCCGCCACCCGGTGCCCTCGGCGATCCAGGCCAGCAGCGGGAGGAACACCAGTTGCCCGGCCGCGCCGGCCGCGGTGAGCACCCCGGTGACCACGCCGCGGTGCCGGACGAACCAGCGCTCGGTCACCGTCGCGACGAAGACCAGCGCCATCGACCCGGTGCCCAGGCCGACGAGCACGCCCCAGCATGCGACGAGCTGCCAGCTCTCGGTCATGAAGACCGTGAGTCCGCTGCCGAGGGCCACCAGCAGCAGCGCGCCGGCCACCACCCGGCGCATCCCCAGGCGGTCCATCAGCGCGGCGGCGAACGGCGCGGTCAGGCCGAACAGGACGAGGTTCACCGAGACGGCCAGCGAGATCGTCCCGCGGGTCCAGCCGAACTCCTCCTGAAGCGGGGTGATGAGCACCCCCGGGGTGGCGCGGAAGCCGGCCGCCCCGATGATCGCCACCCCAGCCACCCCGGCGACGATCCACGCCCGGTGCAACCCTCGCCGCGGTCCGCGATCAACAGTCGATGTCATGGCGACCATAATGCGCCGCCCGCTCCGCCGGAAACGAGTGGCTGGATAGCCAATGTGTGAAAGGATCCGGCCATGCCGCATCGTGTCGTGGTCCTGATGCTCGACGAGTTCGCCAGCCTGGATCTCGGCATCGCCGGCCAGGTGTTCCTCACCCCGGAGGACGCCGCGGGGCGGCCGCTCTACCAGGTGACCGCCTGCTCCCCCGGCGGGCGGCCGGTGCACGGCTCGGCGGGCTTCACCGCGGTCCCCGACCACGACCTGTCCGCGCTGCGCACCGCCGACACCGTCGTGGTGCCGGGCGTGCACGGCGGCCCGGCGGTCACCGACGGCACGCTCGAGCCCGGGGTGCGGGCGGCGCTGCGCCGGGCGGCCGGCGAGGCGCGGCTGGTCTCCATCTGCACGGGCGCGTTCGTGCTGGCCGCCGCCGGGCTGCTCGACGGGCGGCCGGCGACGACGCACTGGCGCTGGGCCCGCCGGTTCCGGTCGCTGTACCCTCGCGTCGAGCTGGACCCCGACGTGCTGTTCGTCGACGACGGTGACGTGCTGACCTCCGCCGGCGTCGCCGCGGGGATCGACCTGTGCATTCATGTGATCCGCCGGGACCACGGCAGCCGGGTGGCCAACCGCGCGGCCCGGCGCTGCGTCATGCCGCCCTGGCGGGAGGGCGGCCAGGCGCAGTACATCGAGCGGCCGCTGCCCGAGCCCGGCGACGCCGGCACCGCGCCGACCCGCGCCTGGATGCTGGAGCGGTTGCACGAGCCGCTCGACCTGGCCGCGCTGGCCGGGCACGCCCGGATGAGCGTGCGCACCTTCACCCGGCGGTTCCGGGAGGAGACCGGCCTGAGCCCGGCCCGATGGCTGAACCGGCAGCGGGTCGAGCATGCCCGGCACCTGCTGGAGACCACGGATCTGCCGGTGCCCCGGGTGGCCGAGCTTGCGGGGTTCGGCACCGCCGTCTCGCTGCGGCAGCATCTGCACGCGGCCGTCGGTGTCGCCCCGCTCACCTACCGCCAGACCTTCCGCGCCACCGGCTGACCACTGCTCCGGGGAGGCCGTCCCAAAAGATCGACGAACGCGGAGGGTCAGGCGGGCCCACGACCAGGACGGCGCCGGCACGAGCGGCCCGAGGCCGGCCGGCACAAAAAAATCCGGCCCGCCGAAGAAACGGCGAAGCCGGAGAACCACCGAACGGTGGAGCTATGGGGATTCGAACCCCAGACCTCCTCCATGCCATGGAGGCGCGCTACCAACTGCGCCATAGCCCCGCGATCGCGCCCCCTGGAACCGCCGGTATCACCGAAAGGCGGGCCCCTGTTGCGCATGGCCAGTCTAGCCGACCGAGACCGCGCCCCGGACCGTCACCGGCGCGGGCCCGCCAGGGCCGGGGCGGCCGGAGGCTAGAAGACGTTGCGGCGGCAGTTGAGAAAAAGCTGCATCTCCAGCGGCTCGGTCTCGCTGGCCGGCACGTACGCCAGATCCATCTGCTCGCGCACCCCGAACCCGGCCTCCTCCACGATGGCGCGCAGGGTCCCGCGGGCATAGCCGGTGGTGCGGACCGGGGTGCCCAGCACCGGGATGGGCATGCCGTCGACGTCCATCTCGACCATGCCGAGCGCCAGCCAGCCCCCCGGGATGAGCAGGTCGTGCAGCCGGAGCAGCGTCACCATCACCTCGTCGCGCCGCAGCATGGACAGCGAGAAGAAGGCGACGACGGCGTCGAACCGGCCGATGCCGTGCTGCAGTTCCGTCATGTCCAGCCGGCGCAGGTCCGCCTCGGGCACGTTCCGCTGGGCGAGTTCCAGCATGACCGGGGAGATGTCCACGCCGGTCACCACGCAGCCCGCGTCGACGAGCTGCCGCGCGGTCGGCAGGCCGGTCCCGCAGCCGACGTCCAGCACCCGGGAACCCGGCCGCAGCTTGCGCAGCACCCATTCGGTGGCGGCTATCTGCCCGCCCTTGTAGGGGAACGCCTCGTCGTACCGGTCGCCGATCCGGTCGAACGCGTCGGCCTGCGCGGCGCGGTGTGCCGCACGCGAGCCCCTCGCTGTCATTTCGCCCACCCAATGTTCCGCAGAAAACCCGACCCTCCTTAGATAGAGGTATATGACAGGTAAAGTCAAGTCTAGTCAGGAGGGTCATGACTCATAGTCGACAATTCATTTCTTCGGGATACGACCGATATTTAACCGCCGCCCGTCCCTCGCAGGTCCGCACGGTGCGGCCGGCCGGCGTGGCCCGGCCTTTTATCCCCGGGCCCGCCGGGCAGGGGTGATGTCACCCGCGTACGGCGGCGGGCGGCCGGAGGATGGAGAGGGGACGATGGACCTCGAACGGTACGAGAAGACCGGATTCAGTTACCCGCAGGTGGGGGCGACCCGGAACGGGGTGCTTCCGGCCGGCTACCGGCACCTGCGCCGCCGGCACGACCTCGGGCCGGGCGCCTCGTTCGAGCGGGCCGTCGAGGCGCTGATGACCTGGCGGGTCCAGCGGGCCGCCGGGCTGACGGTGACCGCGTCGGCGCCGCGGGCCGAGCCGGGCGCGATCGTGGTGTCCCGGGCGGGGGTGGGCCGGCTGGCGCTGGAGATCCCGTGCCGGGTGGTGTGGACGCTCGATGAGGCGGACCGGCGGGGGTTCGCCTACGGTACGCTGCCCGGCCATCCCGAGCGGGGCGAGGAATCGTTCGTGGTGGAGCGCGGGGACGACGGTTCGGTGGCCTTCATCGTGACCTCCTTCACCCGGCCGGGCCGCTGGTACACCAGACCGGCCTGGCCGCTGGCCGGCCTGGCCGCGCGGTTCGTCGTCGCGCGCTACGCCGCCGCCGCGCGCCGGCTGGCCCGCTGACGGCGCGGTACGGCCGCCTGCAATTTTCAGCCGCGCCGCACCGGCCGGGCCCGCTGACCTGGCGCCGCCGTCCCGCCCCGCGCACCGGCGTTGCCCGGCGCCGGTCGCCCGCCTAGGGTGTCCCCGCTTCGCACGGCACTCGGGCACCGGGCCCGCGCGACCGGGCGGCGGCGGAGAGGGGACGGCATGAGGATCCTTCGTCGCACGCGCACGGCGGCCCCACCCGGCGAGGTCTCGGCCACCCGGCGCCGCCGGGGCGTGCTGCTCGCCGCGTTCGCCGCCGTACTGGTGGCGTTCCCGCTCGCCGCGCGGGCCGCCGCTCCGGTACCGTTCACCGGCAACGCGACCCATTTCACCGCCCTCGGCTCGCCGTACGGCGGGTGCGGGCTGCCGCAGTCCCAGCTCGACACTCAGAACTTCGTCGCGCTCAACGTCTACGACACCCCCGGCGACTACGGCTTCTACCCGCGCCCGATCCCGGACTCCATGAGCTCCAAGATCGGCGCGTGGGACAACGGCCGTAACTGCGGCCGGTGGGTGCAGGTGCTCATCTCCGACTTCTGCACCGGCACCAACGACGGGGCGCAGAGCCAGCCCTTCTGCCGGGGCGGCTCCTGGACGCCGGACGCCTACAACGGCGCCGAGCTGTACATGCAGGTGGCCGACAGCTGCGGCGACACCAACGCCTGGTGCCGGGACGACCGCTACCACCTCGACCTGTCCACCGACTCGCTGAACAAGTTCGCCAAGAACGGCGTCCCGGTCGGCGACATGTACCCCTCGCACTGGAACAACCGCCACGTCAACTGGACGTACGTCACCGCCCCCGGGTACACCGGCGACATCAAGATCGGGTTCATGAAGGGCGCGCAGCGGTACTGGCCCACCATCGTCGTCGGACACCTGCGCAACGGCATCCACGGCGTGGAATACTTCGCCGACGGCGCCTGGCAGGCGGCGAAGATGAACAGCGACATGGGGCAGTCGTTCATCCTGGCGCCGACGGTGTCCGGCGGCACGGACTACCGCATCCGGGTGCGGGACGCCGCCGACACCTTGATCAACGACGGGCGGGTGTACGATTTCCGGCTGCCCGACGGCTGCGCCCCGTGCGGCGCGGACTACACCCCGGTCTCCTACACCACCGGCACCGGGCCGACCGCCACCCCGACGCCGACGATCACCCCGACTCCGGGCGGCAGCCCCACCCCGACGATCACCCCGACGCCCGGCACCAGCCCCACGCCGGCCGGTTCCTGCTCGGCGACCTACACCAGGCAGAGCGAGTGGTCCGGCGGGTTCACCGGGCAGATCAAGGTCACCAACCGGGGCGGCGCGCTGAACGGCTGGACGCTGACCTTCACCCTGCCCGCCGGGGTGACCGTCGCGCAGGGCTGGAACGGCACCTGGACGCAGTCCGGGACCACGGTGACGGTGAAGAACGCCTCGTGGAACGGCTCGGTGCCCGCGGGCGGGACCATCGACCTCGGCTTCAACGGCTCCTCCACCGGGCCGTCGGCGGCGGCGTCCGGTTTCGCGCTGAACGGGGCCGCCTGCGCCTGACCTGCGTGCCTTCGCCGCCGGCGTCCGGCTCAGCCGGCCGGCCGGTCTCCGGCGGCGAAGAAGATCGTGGCATAGTCGGTGAGCGGGCGGTAGCCGAGCGCCTGGTAGATGGCGTTGGACGTCGGGTTGGCCAGGTCGGTGAACAGCAGCACCGAGGTGGCACCGGCGTCCTTCGCCGCCCGGCTGACCGCGTGGGTGACCGCCGATCCGTAGCCGTGCTTGCGGTGCTCGGGCGGGGTGTAGACCGGGCCGACCCGCGACATCCCGGCGATCGGCGTGCTGAACGCGGCCATCGCCACCGGCCGCCCGGCGTCCTCCCACAGCACCAACTCGCCCGCGCCGATCCGGGCGCGGGTCTGCGGGTAGGGGTCGTCGGCGTTCTCCGGCTCGGCCTCCAGCAGGAAATCGCGCATCCAGCCGGCCGCCAGGTCCAGATCTCCCGGGCCGGCCCGACGGGCGGCGCCGGTCGCCGAGTGCGGGCGCAGCTCCGCCAGCCGGTACATGCGCATGGACATCCGGGACGCCTCGGTCCGGCCGGCGGCCGAAAGGTACGCCTCGGCCTGCGCCCGCGGCCCGCCCACGCCCGGCAACGGCAGGTCGCGCAGCGCCTCGGCCAGCGACGGCACGATGTCCAGCGGGATGTCGGGCACCAGCAGCTGGTAGGGCGGGGTGTGCAGCACGACCCCGCGCACCGACTCCCCGTCGGCGTACCAGCCGGCCATCGCGCCGCCGCCCCACAGCCCGGACCGGCCGCGGGCCAGCACGGTGAGCGCGACCGTGTTGCGGGTCGGGTCGCCGCGCAGCCAGGCGTCGGCGGCCGGTGGGAGTTCGTCGAGTTCTGTGGTGAATGTCCAGGCCATCCGCACAGTGTGCCAACCGGCCGGCGGCAGTGGCGAACCCATTTCCGCGGCACCGGCCGGCCGAAACCCGTCCGGCCGGCTAGAACTCGTCGGCGCCGGTGACCTGGGCGATGGTGAAGACGTGCCGGGTGGCCGCGCAGATCGTCTCCAGCACGTGGACCGGCGCACCGTCGCCGCCATAGGCCGCCCGCACGATCTCGACGACCCACTCCCCCGGCTCCAGCCGCAGCGTGTCCGCCTCGGCGGCGGCCGGCGGGCGGGCGAGCAGTTCCTCCTCCGCGTGCCCGAACCGGTGGCCGAGCGCCGCGATGCCCGCCTGCAGGCTGGGCCGGACGAACCCGGGCTCGGCGAGCGGGGTGCCGCCGAACAGGTCGAGCCGGAAGAAGCTGGTGGCGATCCGCACCGGGACATCGTCGGCCAGCAGCAGCTTGCGCCGGGCGAGCACGTCCGCGCCCGGCGGGAGCCGCAGCGCGGCGGCCACCCGCTCGCCGGCCGGCTCGGTGCCGACGTACAGCATGCGCCGGCCCGGGGTCACCCCCTGCTCGGCGGCCTCGGCGGCGAACAGCGAGGCCGCGGCCCGCACCCGCGGCGGCGTCGGCAGCGCACGCCGAACCACCACCCCGCGCGTCCCGCCCCCTCGCATCTCGGCCGGCCTCCTCCGCTCGCCTGTCGGTGCCTCGACCCTACCGGGCCCCCTGGGCCGGCGGAGTTCACCGTCAGGCGGTCAACGCTTCCGCGCGAGCGTGACGCCGTCCCGCACGGGCAGCATCACGCTGTCCAGCCGGTCATCTTGGGCGAGGGCCTCGTTGACCTCGCGAATCGCACGTTGGTCCGCCTCCTGGAAGGCCGGATCGAGCACGGTGCCGCCGAGGAACACGTTGTCGAGGACGAGGAGACCACCGGTGACGAGCCGCGGGATGATCTCCTCGCAGTAGGCCGGGTAGCCGGCCTTGTCCGCGTCGATGAAGGCGAAGTCGAAGGTCCGCTCCTCGGGCAGCGCCCTGAGGGTTTCGAGGGCCGGCCCGATCTGGAGGTCGATACGGTCCCGCACACCCGCCCGTTCCCAGAACGGCAGCGCCATGCCGGTCCATTCGGTGCTCACGTCGCAGGCCAGCAGCCGGCCGTCGTCGGGCAGCGCGCGGGCGATGCAGAGCGAGGAGTAGCCGGTGAACACCCCGATCTCGATGGCGCTGCGCGCGCCGGAGAGCCGGACCAGCATCTCCAGCAGCACTCCCCCGTCATGCGTCACCTGCATCCCGGCGGCCCGGCCGGTCGCCTCGCGCGTCATGGCCGCCAGTTCCGTGAGCAATCGGTCGGGCGGTGTGCAGTGTGCGAGCAGGTAGTCCTGGACGGCCGGAGTGACGGGTTCCAGGGCGTCTCCACTGGTCGGGCCGGTCCAGTCTAAGTGGACCTCCTGACCCGCCGCCGAGTGCGACAGGTGCCGCGTCACAAGATCGCGCACGCCGGTGAGCGAGTCCAGGTCCGGCGCGGCGGCGATCAGTACCAGCGTTCCCCAGCGCGGAACCAGGGAGCAGGTGCCGTGGCGTGAGATGATCGCCGCCCTGCCGTCGCCGCCGAGCCGAGCGGTCACCTCGTCGCCCAGGCTGTGGATGAGCTCGACCACCCGGTGAGCGGGGTGTTCGATAGTGACGTGCGCCGTCGACAGGGGCATGCGCGGTCCGCCCTTCGTAAGCATCTACGTTTTTATACGCTTTAGGCTAAGATCATTCTGGGGCCGGTCGAGCGGTTTGTCAAAAGTGTCGATGTTCATAGACACTTAGGTGGTGGGAGACGAAGATCGCCCCCTGCTCCTGCGCTCGCCCGCGCAGTTCAAAGCACTCGGCCATCCGCTCAGGCACCGGATGGTGAATCTGCTGCGCCAGCGCCCCGCCACCCTGGGCGAGTTGACCGCGGCCCTCGGCTCGACCAAGGGCACCGTCGCCTACCACGTGCGCGTCCTGCGCGACGCCGGGCTCGTCCGGCTGGCGGGCACCCGGCAGGTGCGCGGCGGCACCGAACAACGCTTCGAGCTGGTCAGCAAGGGATTCCGGCTCGCCGAGGACGCCGGAGCGGGGTTCCTCCTCGACGCCGCCAAGGCCGAGATGTCACCCGCCCGAGCCGGCGATCCCGGCCATACCGTGCTACGCCATCTCTGGCTCACCACCGATGAAGCCCACGCGCTGGCCCAGCGATTGGACGCGCTGGCTCATGACCCGGACGGCACGGCGACTGAGGAAACGGAGGCGTACGGCCTGCTCGTCAGCCTCTACCGGGCCGACACCCCCCGGCTGCCTGTCGAGGGGTGACCACCCGCCTCCCTGCAGTCGGCCGCTTCGGGTCGCGACGCTACCGCCGGGTCGCTCGTCCCCGTGCCCGGTCAGAAGACGGTGGTGAGATCCTGCCGGGCGATGTCGGCGGGAGCGAGACCGTGCCGCTCCATGACGCCGGCACGCATGATCGCGACGGTGTCCGCCACGGCCAGCGCCTGGTGGACGTTCTGCTCGACCAGCACGATGGTCCGGTCGTCGCGGCGCAGCGACGCGACGGTGGAGAGCACCAGCTCCGCGAGCTTGGGCGACAGCCCCACCGAGGGTTCGTCGAGGAGCAGCACCCGGGGATTCGCCAGGAACGCGCGGGCGATCGCGACCTGCTGCTGCTGTCCTCCGGACAGGGAACCGGCGCGCGTGTTCCACAGCTGGCCCAGCACGGGGAACAGCTCCCGGGCCTCGTCGAGCCTGGCCCGTTCCTCCTGGGCGGTGCCCCGTTTCAGCCGGCGCGTGTTCCACATTCCAAGCCTGATGTTCTCGGCCACGGTGAGGTCGGCGAAGATCCCGCGGCCCTGCGGGACCAGCACCACCCCGGCGCGAGCCACGTCCGACGGAGTCCGGCGCGCGATGTCGACGCCGTCCAGAAGGACTCCCCCGCCGGAAGGGCGAAGCAGACCGGCGATGGCGCGCAGCAGGGTGGACTTTCCGGCGCCGTTGTGGCCGAGAACCAGCTCGATACGGCCTGGCTCGAAGCCGGCGCTCAGCGCGTCGATGACCACGCGGTGCCCGAGCCGCACGGTCAGAGAGTCGATGGTGAGCATGTCTCCTCAGTCCCGCTCGCCGAAGTAGAGCGATCGCACCAGTTCGTTGGAGAAGACCTCGTGGGCGGTGCCGGTGACGAGTTCCCGGCCCCGGTCGAGGAACACCACGACGTCGGCGAGGTCCTTGACGAGCCGGAGGTTGTGTTCGATCAGCAAAATGATCAGTCCACGGTCCTTGGCCTCGGCGACGACCTCGCAGAACAGTTCGTATTCGCGTGGCGCGAGTCCGGCGGCCTGTTCGTCGAGGAGCCAGGCCCGGCCGTTCATGGCGAGCATCCGCGCGATCGAGACCGCCTTCTGCTGCCCGTAGCCGAGGTCCGCGGCGAGGCTGCGTCGTGCCGCCGACAGGCCCAGGCGGTCCAGGATCTCCGTCGCGCGGGCCCGCGACTCGCGCGAGCGGGTCAGAACCGACCGTTCGGCCGCGAACATGGTCTGCTCCTGCACGCTCACGCCGCCGAACAGCCGGAGTTCCTGGAAGGATCGGGCAACGCCGAGCCTGGCCACCTGCCGGGCCGACCGGCCGATCAACTCGGTGCCGTCCAGCCGGGCACTTCCGCGCTCGGGGGGGACGAGCCCCGAGATCACGTTGAACAGCGTCGTCTTGCCGGCTCCGTTGGGCCCGATCAGCGCGGTGACGGCCCCCGGTTCCGCGGTCAGTGACACGTCGTCCAGCGCGACCAGCCCGCCGAACGCGGCCCGGACACCGTTGATCTCAAGGCTCATGGCTTCACCACCGGACCGTGGGCCCGCCGCCATGGCCGCGCGCCGCCGGCCCGGGCGGCCCAGCGTTCCCGCAGCACGACAGCGGAGGGAATGTAACCGCGGACGCCCACCGCGGCGATGATGAGCGCGCCATAGATGAGTTGCTCGAGCGGCCCGACGGTCGTGGAGGGCAGGTCCAGCAGGCTGATGAGCGGGACGGCGGCCACGACGATGGCGCTGCCGACGACCGGGCCGAGGGACCAGCCGATGCCTCCGACGATCACGATCGCGGTGAGCTGGATCGATAGGGAGTAGTCGAAGGCGGCGGAATTGATGAACCCGATGTAGAAGGCGTAAAGAACGCCTCCGAGCGATGAGACGGCGGCACCGAGCACGATGGCGACGTACTTGCCCAAGGTGGGACTGCGCCCCAGGGTCTGGGTCGCCACCGGGTCCTCCCGGATCGCGAGGAAGAGCCGCCCGACCGACCCGCGGCGCAGCACGGCGGTGAGCGCCACCACCAGCGCCGCCACGACCCAGATCAGCCGCGACTGGGTCTCCGGGGTGGACAGTTCGGTTCCCAGCAGTCGCGGGTAGGGGATGCCCGAGATCCCGTCGGTGCCCTTGGTCACCGAGTACCAGCCGGTGAACACGGTCGAGACCATGATCTGGAACGCGAGGGAGGCCACCATGAAGTACTCGTCGCTGACCCGCAGGGAGGTCAGGGCCAGCACCATGGCCACGGCGACGGAGCATCCGGCGGCGGCCACCGCGCAGATGATGAGCGACCCACCGACCTGCGGCCCGAGCAGCGCGGTCACGTAGGCGCCGATGCCGACGAACACCGCCTGGGCGGCCGAGAACACCCCGGCGTAGCCCAGGGTGATGTTGAGTCCCGCCGCGGCGATGGCGAAGATCCCGGTGAGTGTTCCCACCGTGGCCAAGTACTCAAGCACGCGGCACCTCCACGCGGGAGTCGGATCGGGTGGTCTGCGGGTGGCGGCGCCGGCTCCCGGGGCGGCGAGGGGCGGGACGCGTGCTCATGCGCTTCTCGCCTCCGCCCGCCGTCGCAGGCCCAGCGTCCCAAGACCGCGCGGGCTCACCAGGATCAGCAGTAGGAAGACCGCGAAGACCACGCCGTCCTGCCAGGTCGCCGGAAGCGCCCACACCGCGACCCCTTGGACGACGCCGAAGAGCAGCGCCGCGGCCGCGGCGCCGCGGATGCTTCCGAGCCCTCCGAGCACCACGGCGGAGAACGCGAACAGCAGCGGGGTGTCGCCCACCGTGGGGTAGGCCCCGAGGACGTAGGCCGCGAAGATGCCGGCCGGCACGGCGAGCAACCCGGCGATCATGAACGCGACCCGCTCGGCACGGCGACGCGGCATGCCCCACACATCTGACATGTCGCGGGAGCAGGCCACCGCCCGCATCAGCGATCCGGTCATGGTCCGGGCGAGGAACACCCGGGTCGCCGCGTAGCAGGCGGCCGCGACGGCGAACGCCAGAAGATTGATCTTGAGCAGATACAGATCACCGAAGTTGACCGTCGAGTTCAGGGAGGTCCGCGGGTGGACCGGCTCGGCGGAGAAGATCAGCGTCAGGGCGGCACCTCCGACTATCCACAGGCCGAACGACGCCAGGAAGAGCGGGAACAGGGTCGGCTGGCGTTTGGCGATGGGCCGGTACAACAGCTCGTAGCCGGCCATCGTGAAGGTCAGGGACACGCCGGTGGTGACCAGCACCGCGAGCAGGATGTGGGTGGATTCCAGTGCCGCGAAGGTCAGCGCGCACAGGCTCAGCGTCGACCCATGAGCGATGTGGAAGATGCCGGTGACGTTGAGGATGATCGACATCCCGATCGCGATGAGGACGTAGAGGCCGCCCAGGAGGAACCCGCCGATGGCCAGCTGAACCAGTTCGTGCATGAAGGAGCTCCAGTCTCCGCGGTGCCGGTCTTCGGGTTCGGCTATCCGTCCGCCGGGATGGTGGTGAGCGTGGTGACCTTGCCGTCCTTGATCTGGTTGATGGAGATGTCGGTCTTGAGGGTGTGGTCGGCCAGCAGTTCGAGAGAACCGCCGACCGCGTCGATCCTCCCTTGCGCGCCGAACTTCTCGTTGAGGGCGGCCCCGGTGACGTCCTTGCCCTCCCGGACGAGTTCCTTGGCCGCGTGCGCCCACATCAGCACGCCGTTGCAGTAGTTGCCGGGGATGGCGGGCGCGCCCTCGCCGGCCGAGATGTTCATCTCCTTGAGGAAGAACTTCGTGATCTGGTCGGGCGAGTCGAAGTTCATGGCCTGGAGGGTGAACAGCGTTCCGTCCGCTTCCGGCAGGTCGAGCACGGAGGGAAGTTCCCCGATCGGTGACGCGCCGACCACCTGAGCGTCCACGCCCGCGCTGCGCAACTGCTGGAGGAGCGCCGTCTGCGACTCCCCGGAGTACACCATGAAGATCACGTCGGGCGCCTGCGCCTTCACCTTGTCGACCTGCGCGGTGAACGAGGTCGCGTTGACGGCGACCGGCAGCGTCGCCAGCGCGCGTCCCTCGCCCGTCCAGCCCTTTTTCATGATCTCGACGGCCTCCTGGCCCAGCAGGTCGTTCTGGTAGACCAGGCTCGCCTTCTTGAACCGCGGATGCTTCTCCTTGATGTAGGGGATGCTGGCGCCGAGTTCCTGGCTGATGAACGGGATGTCGTTCCAGACCCAGTCCAGACCGGCCAGCGCGGGGCTGAGCGCGCCGCCGTTCAGCACCGGCACCTTGGCCCGCTCGGCGAGCGGAGCCAGCGCGGAGGTGATGGAGCTGAACGCGCTGAACACCATCGAAGCGCGGTCGACGCTGGTCAGCTTGGTGAACGCGGCCGTGCCCTTCTCGGTCTCGCCCGCGGTGTCGACGTACTTCACCGTGATCTTCTTAGGCAGTCCGTCGTTCTCGTTCACCCACTTCACGCAGGCTTCGATGCCCTGCCGGTAGGTCGCCGCGGTCGAGGCGCCGGCCCCGCTCAGCGGCAGGGCGGCGCCCAGGACGTAGCCACCGCCGGAGGAACCGGAGCCAGACGAGCCTCCGCACGCTGTGAGGCTTCCCACGACGACCACGGCGAGCGGCAGGAGCACCCGGGCGGCTTGCTTGTTCATGTTCCGGTGAACCCTTCTCATCGCGCGCTGCCCGGAGTGGCACGACCGCCTTCGCGTCTCGCGCGGGCCCCGATGGCGCGCCCTTTCCCTTGCCTGGGGTCGTCGCCCGTGTCAGGACACGGCCGCGAGATCGACACGCGGCCGGTACGGGCTATTTAAAGCGAACGATTGCTTTGTATGCTCATAACATGACGTAACTCACGTTCCATGTCAATGGGCCTCGGCCGTAACGCGCTCGCCGTCCCCGCGACCAGGCCACCGTCCGGGGCGGCCGGAAACCAAGCGAACGATTGCTTTGAGAGCATCGATGGGTTACGTTGCCGGTTCATGACCGGTGAGCCCGGGCGGGCGCCGACCCTGGTGCCGGCCGGCCGGACCAGTCGTCGGGAGGCGAGATGCCGGAGGACAAGCAGGTTCCGACCTATGCCGAACTGCGCGCGCGCACGGACGCGCCCGCGGGTTCGGCGTGGGGGATATTCGGGGCCGACGATGAGGTGGGCACGCTGAACCACCTCACACCGCGGCAGGTCCGCGCGGCGGCCACCCTGGTCCGGACCGGCGAGGTCATCAACCTGAACCTGCCGCTGGAGACGTTCGATCCGCCGGTGAGCCCTTACCGCAAGAGCCTGCGGCACCACATGTACTCGAACTATCCCTACCACCGCGACGAGTACCTCGACAGCTTCTACCCTCAGGCCAGCACCCAGATCGACGGCTTCCGCCACATCGGTCATCCCGAATTCGGCTTCTACAACGGCACATCCCCCGACCGCTTCCAGCCGCATGATCCGGTGCTCGGCATCAACCGCTTCACCGAGCGAGGCATCGCCGGCCGCGGGGTCCTGATAGATGTCGACCGCTACCGCCGGGCACAGGGCAGGCCCATCGACCACGCCGCCGGCGAGGCCATCGGGCTCGGCGACATCACCGGTGCCGCCGCCCGGCAACAGGTCGACCTCCTCCCGGGCGACATCCTCCTCATCCGGACCGGATGGATGCACCGCCACCTCAACGAGCTGTCCCCCGAACAGCGCGACGAAGAGAAGAAGGGCATGCGCCTGTCCGGTCTGCGGGCCGCCGAGGACACCGTCGCATGGTTGTGGGACCACCGGTTCGCGATGCTCGCGACCGACAATTTCAGTGTCGAGGCGTTCCCGCCGCCGGTGGACTCGCCGTTCCTGACCGACAAGGAACGCCGAGGAGAGGTGTCACACTTCTCCTACCGGGGCGCCATGCACAACGTGCTGATCGCGCTCCTGGGCCTCCCGCTGGGCGAACTGTGGAATCTGGACGACCTGGCGGCTCGTTGTGCCGCCGACGGGAACTGGGACTGCCTGATCGTGTCCACCCCGCTGAACCTGACCGGAGGGACCGGGTCCCCCGCCAACGCCGTCGCCATCCGATGACGCGCCGCGGCGGCCCGGCCGCCCCATGCCGGAGCGGCGCGCCCCGGCCCCCCGCCCGAACCTGGAAGACCTGCCCGGCGAAGGACGACTTTCATGAACATCCTCGATGACGCCCACGCCATGCAGGACGATCTCGCCGAGCTGAGGCGACGGCTGCACGCGGAACCCGAGACCGGGCTCCACCTGCCGCGAACCCAGGAGAAGGTCTTGTCCTGGCTGGACTCCGCCGGCCTGGAGATCTCGACCGGCGATGCCACGACCTCGGTCGTCGGTGTGCTGCGCGGAACCGCGCGCGACGGCCGGGACCCGCGTGCGGTACTGCTGCGCGCGGACATGGACGCGCTGCCCATCCGGGAGCTGACCGGCCTGGCGTTCGCCGCCACCAACGGTGCGATGCACGCGTGCGGCCACGATCTGCACACGGCCTCCCTGGCGGGCGCGGCCCATTTGCTCGGCCGGCATCGGGATCGCCTCGCGGGTGATGTCGTGTTCATGTTCCAGCCCGGCGAGGAGGGCCACGACGGGGCCGGTGTCATGGTGGGCGAAGGCGTGCTGGACGCGGCCGGCTACCGTGCGGAGGCCGCGTTCGCGTTCCACGTCTTCTCCGCTGGGCTGCCCGGCGGCCTGTTCAGCAGCCGCCCCGGTGCCATCATGTCGGCGGCGCACCGGCTCCGCGTCGGCGTCAAGGGTGCCGGCGGGCATGGATCCATGCCCCACCGGGCCAAGGACCCGGTGACGGCCCTGGCCGCGATGATCACCGGGCTGCAGACCATGGTGACCCGCCGGTTCGACGTCTTCGATCCGGTGGTGGTGAGCGTGGGCCGGATCGCCGCCGGGACGGCGCACAACGTCATCCCCGAAGTCGCCGAGTTCGACGCCACCGTGCGCACCTTCTCCGACCGCACCGCCGACGTCATCCGGTCCCGCGTGGAGGAGACGCTGGCGGGCGTCGCGTCGGCCCACGGCGTGGAGGTGGAGGTCCGGCTCGAACAGGAGGCCCTGCTCACGGCCAACTCCGCGTCCGAGGTCCGGTTCGCCGCCGAGGTCGCGCAGGCCGTGCTGGGAGACGGCGGGTACCGGCCGATGGCGCATCCGCTGGCGGCGTCGGAGGACTTCTCGCGGGTATTGGCGCATGTGCCGGGCGCCTTCATCGCCCTGGGGGCCACCCTGCCGGGCCTCGATCCCGGTACGGCGCCGAACAACCACAGCCCTTACGCCGACTTCGATTCCCGGGTGCTCTCCAGCGCGGCGGCCATGTACGCGGAACTCGCCATCCGCCGGCTGGCCGCTCCGGCTCCCCGGCCCTGATCCGGCCGGCCCGGGTCCGGGTCGCCCGGCGGCCGCGGGACCGCCGGGCGGGCGGGCCGGGGCGGTGCGGCCCGCCACGATCGCCGGTGCGCGCCGCCGGCGATCTGGTGGTGCGCGGACCTCCTCGCCGGCCGGCGGCCGTCACGGAGTGGAACCGGTGCGCTCGGCGGCGAGCGCCGACCGCCGGAGCTTGCCGGCCTCGTCGCGGGGGATCCGATCGGCGATCTCGTAGCTCCTCGGCAGCTTGTACGCCGCGAGTTGGTCCTTCATGAACTCGGCCAGCGCCTCCACCGTCGGCCGGGATCGGCCGGCGAGCTGCACGATGGCATGGACGGTGTGCCCCCATTCGGGGTCGGGCAGCCCGATGACGGCGGCGTCGACCACCTGCGGATGTTCCAGCAGCGCTCCTTCCACCTCGGCCGGGAAGACGTTCGCACCACCGGAGATGATGAGGTCCACTCGGCGGTCGGCGATGTAGAGATGGCCCTCCTCGTCGACGTGGCCGAAGTCACCGACGGTGATGAACCCGTCTTCGGTCATGGGTGCCGGCGCGCTGCCGCGGTACTCGTAGGTCGGACCGGCATGGTGCGGTCGCATGTAGATCATGCCCACCTCGCCGGTGGGTGCCTCACGCTGCGAATCGTCCAGGATGCGCAGATCGCAACCGAGCGGCCTGCCCACACTGCCCGGGTGGGCGAGCCATTCCTCGCCTCGGATGCCGGCGGCACCGATGGCCTCGGTGGCGCCGTACAGCTCGGCGACCCGGTCCGGGCCCAGCAGGTCCATCCACTGTCTCTTGAGCCAGGGCGGGCAGGACGCGGCACCGTGGAACAAGGTCTCGACGCTGGACCAATCGCGGTCCGCCACGCCGGCCAGGCGCATGAGCCGCAGCATCATCGTGGGGACCGCGAACATGAACTCGACCCGGTACTTCTCGACACAGTCGACGGCGCCCTGCGGGGTGAACCTCTCCAGGATCACCAGGTGGTGGCCGAAGAACAGGCCCCAGTACGCCCAGCCGAACGGCGCGTTGTGGTACAACGGTCCGCAGACCAGCTGGACCTGATGGGGCCGCAGCCGCAGGAGTTCGGCCAGGGGCTGCAGGCAGTGCCCTTCAGCGGTGCCGGCGACGGCACCGGGGTTGCCCCACGGGAGCGGATCGACGATGAGCTTGGGCGTGCCGGTCGAACCGCCCGAGCACACGGCCTTGCCGGGCCGGGCGTCGGCGAGCCGCCAATCCTCCCGGCGCATCCGCGGGATCTGGTCGGGAGTGAGGGACAGAAACCCGGGCACGTGGTCGAGTGAGACGATCACGGTGGGTTTCGCCAGGGCGAGGATCTGGTCGCATTCCCGGGCCGGCATGTCGTAGCGAAGTGGGATCACGCAGGCGCCGAGCTTCCAGGTGGCCACCGTGACCAGCACGTGCTCGATCGAGTTCCGCAGCTTGACCAGGACCACGCTGCGGGCACCGACGCCGCGGGCCGCCAGGCCCGCGGCGAAGGCGTCGCTCCGCGCGTCCAGTTCCGCCCAGGTCAGCCGAGTGGTCGAGGCGTCCGGATGGTGGACCAAGGTGACGGCGGCATCGTCCGGCCGATCTCGCGCCACCCGGCGGATCTGCTCGCCGTAGGAGATGTAGTGGTCGAACGCGAGTCGCTGCTGGGTCATTGCACACATCCCTCGGGGATAGCGATCGCTTGCTTTGAACACTGATACGATGATTTCCATGCCGCGATCCACCCGTGTCCAGGAGATCGTCGCCGCGGCGACGAAGCTGTTCAACGAGCGCGGATTCCAGGGGACGTCCGTCCGGGCCATCGCCGAGGCGGCGGGCATGCAGTCGGGCGGGCTCTACTCGCATTTCTCCTCTAAGGAGGCGCTGCTGCACCATATCGTGGTCGAAACCCATAAGGTGCAGCGCACCGCCCTGGAGAAGGCCGCGATGGGCGACCTCGAACCGGAGGCGAAGTTCCGTGCCGCCTTCCTGGCGCATGTGGCGTCGAACTTCGAAGTGGGACCCGCCTCGGCTCCGCGTCTGTTCCTGACCGAGTGGCAGCACCTGACCGGCCCCGAACTGGACGATGTGCTCAGGTATCGCCGGGAGTACGAGGAACTCTGGGACAGGATCATCGGCGAGGCGATCGAGGCGGGGGTGTTCCGCGCGGGCACCGACCTGCACATCGCTCGCCTCGTGGTGCTGTCGGTCGCCAACTGGTCGGTCATGTGGTTCAAGCCCGAGGGTCGCCAGTCGATCGACGAGGTGTTCGGCAGGGTCGCCGACGAGATGCTCAACGGGCTGCTGGCCCGCTGAGCCGCCTGCGGCATCTCGCGTCCCATCGCCGGCTCAGAAGTGCTCGAAGAGCCACGGCGTCGGACCGGCGAACAACGCGTCGAGCCGTTCCACCACCTCCGGGGAGACCGCCTGTAGCCGCCCCAGCGCCTGGGCCTCCCGGCCGGTCGACCGGCCGGTGAAGATCGACGCGAAGCTCGACGCGTCCATGGTGACGTGCGGCGCCACGGTGACCTCCTCGGTGTGAGCGCGCCCTCCCCGCACCGCCAGCCGCAGGGTCCGGGCGATGCCGGCATCGTTGATCCCGAGCACCACCGACAGGTCCAGGGCGGTACTGTAGCCGCGCGCCGAGAGCGCGGCCGGCAGGTCGAGGATCTTGGTCATCCACGGGCGTGCCCAGTCGACGAGGACGGGGTCGTCGAAGAAGCCCGCCATCCCGTCCGAGGGGCTGCCGATCCACGAGATCTCCTCCCCCGGAGAACCGGCCCGCGCCAGGGCGTGCAACAGCGCGTGGGCCGCGGAGACGGTGGACCAGACGATCTCCCGGGCGCGCACCCGGTGGAGGTACGCGGGCTCGCCGGGCCGCGGCGCCTCCACCTGGTCCCACAGCGCGTAGCCGGTCGGCTCGCCGTCGCGCTCCGCGACGATGGCGAACGTCTCGCCCGACCGGACCCGCGGCAGGATGTGGGAGTGCCACCACTGCCGGTCCCGGTGGATCGGTCCGTTGCCGCGCCGGGCGAACCCGTCGTAGATCTCCGCGAGCCGGTCGACGTCGCCGGGCTGGAACCAGCGGATGTCGTCTCTCTCGGCGCCGAGGCGCAGGGACCGCGAGGCGGCGTGGAATCGGAATCGGTGGCCGGCGACCTCGTAACCCGCCCGCCGGTACGGCGCCATGGCCGAGGGCGTCAACGTGGAGATCGCCGCACCACCGTCCGCGTGCCGGCGCAGGACGGGGCCGAGCAGTTCGGCCATGACCCCGCCGCCGCGACGCGGGAGGTCGACCATGACCGAGGAGATGGCGACGCAGGGAACGGAACGGCCGCCCACCCACTGGGCGACGCGTCGGGCGAGCAGGGCGGCGACCCGCGTGCCGTCGTGCTCGAGCACATGACCGTGCCGTGACCACAGCTCGACATCGAGCGGCGCGGTGAAGCTCTGCCGCCGGAGCCCCCGCACGAACATCTCGTCGTCGGCGCGGAACGGCCGCGCCCGCGCGCTAGCCATCGGCCGGTGCCCGGTCACCGAGCGTCTCCAGGAATTCCAGAGCGTTCGGCCAGCGATGGAACCCCGAGCCGAGCTGCCGCTCCAGCTCCTCCAACGTCCAGCGACCGCTGGTCCTGAACAGGCCGATGACGGCCGGCGGGGCGAAGAGACGCACCTCGTTGCCCGCCACGTGGAACACCTGCCCGGTGGCCTGGCAGGTCGGGGATGCGAGCCAGCCGACCAGGGGCGAGACGTTGGCGGGGTCCCAGAAGTCGAACCCGGGGCCGGCCGCCGGGAGGGGCGGCCCGCCGGGGGACGCCATGGTCTCCAGGACCGTCTCGGTGTGCGCCGAGGGGGCGATCACGTTGGACCGCACACCGATCTTCTCGCCTTCCAGGGCCAGAGTCGCGGACAGGGCGACGATTCCGAGCTTGGCGGAGGCGTAGTTCCCTTGCCCGAAGTTCGTCATGAGACCGGACAAGGAACTGGTGTGCACGATCACCCCTCCGAACGGCCCGCCGTTCCCCTTGGCCTGCTCCCGCCAATGGGCCATGGCGTGGACGGCAGGGGCGGCATGGCCTTTGAGGTCGACGCGCAGCACGTCGTCCCACTCTCTCTCGCTCATGCGGGCGAGCGTCCGGTCCCGCACGATCCCGGCGTTGTTCACCAGGATGTCGAGCCGGCCGAACGTGTCGCGGCATGTCTCCACCATCCGGCGCGCGTCACTCCAGCTGGAGACGTCGCCGTGGTCGCTCACCGCACGGCCCCCGGAGGCGACGATCTCCTCGACGACGCCGTCGGCGAGCCGGCCACCGTCGCGGCGCCGGCCGATGTCGTTGACGAGCACGTCGGCCCCCAGTTCCGCCAGGTGCAGAGCGTGGCTGCGGCCCAGGCCCCGGCCGGCCCCCGTGACGATCGCCGCCAGGCCGGACAGCGGGGTCATGACGCGGCCTCGCCGGCCGCGGTGCCGGTCCGGCCGGCGGATCCGGCGGCGGGTCGACGGCCTACCGGACCGTCCGCGCCCTCGCCGGAGACATGGTCGAAGTACAGGATGGGCCGCTCGGTGCCGTCCGGCCGCCACCGGGCGACCACCCGGTCGCCGATGACCGTCCCCGCCGGAAGCCGGCCGAGCAGCCGCGGGCCCACCTCGAGTTCGACGAGCCCGGAGGTGTACGGGGGAGGCAGCTCTTCGTGCACCGGCAGCAGGACCTGGACGCATGAGTACACCGTGCCGACACCGGAGCACTCCGCCCAGGCCGGCTTCGGCGAGTCGCAGGCCATGCAGAACGGCCGGGGGTAGAGCTGGTGGTGCCCGCAGGCGGCGCAGCACTGCACGATCAGCCTGCCGTCACGAGCCGCGGCCCAGAACTCGGTGGTGGTGGGATCATGGAGATCGGCGGGCTCAGTCATCGGTGAGCACCACCGTCGAGCTGTAGGAGAGCAGACCGCCGATGCCGTTGACCAGCGCGGTCCTCGGCTTCGGGGCGACCTGCCGCTCGCCGGCATCGCCGCGCAGCTGGCGGACGGCCTCAATGAGCAGGAAGATCCCGAAGGCGCCGGGGTGGGTGTAGGACAAGCCACCTCCTGAGGTCATGGCCGGCAGCCTGCCGCCCGGTTTCATGTGACCTTGGGCGAACATCTCGCCGCCCATTCCCTTCTGGCAGAAACCCAGGTCCTCCAGCTGGAGGATCGGGGTGATGGTGAAGGCGTCGTAGGGCTGGAAGATGTCGACGTCCTCCGGGCCGATGCCGGCCATCTCGTAGGCCGCGCGGCCCGAGGCGACGGCGGCCGTCGTGGTCAGGTCACGGCGCTGGTGCGGATGCCAGTGGGTGTGGCTCTCGCCCCAGCCCCGGATGGCGACCGGCGGGCGCCCGGCCCGGCGGGCCCGGTCGGCGGTGGTGACGATGACGGCACCGCCACCGTCGGTGATCGGGCAGCAGTCGAGCTTCTTCAGCGGCCCGCAGACGCGGTCGGAGGCCATGACGTCCTGGACGGTCAGCGGGGCGCGACGCCAGGCCTTCGGATTCATCCGCGCCCACTCGCGGCCGGTGACGGTGACCGAGGCGAGCTGCTCCTCGGAGGTCCCGTACTCGTACATGTGCCGGGCCGTGATGAGAGCGAAATGCCCGATCGGCAGCGGCAGCCCGGCCGGCACGTCGAACTGCGCGGCGATCGAGCCGGGGAGCGCGGGGGCCGTGGCGTGCTTGCGGGAACGTGATCGCAGGCTGCGCTGTCGGGAGGCGTAGACGAGCAGGGCGACCTCGCACTGGCCGGCCGCGATGGCGGCCATGGCATGGCCGACGAATCCCTCCCATGACCCTCCACCAAGGTCGGAGGAGTCGGCATGACGGGGTTCGACGCCGAGGTACTCACCCACCTGCACCGACCCCTCCTCCCCCATGTAGTTGACGAACAGCCCGTCGACGTCGGCACGGGTCAGGCCGGCCTCCTCCAGCGCCTCCATCGCGGCGAGCGCGGCCATGGAGGGCTCGGACTGGTCGGCGACGTGACCGAGAGGGCTCTCGGCCACCCCGGTGATGTAGAACTCCGGCACTTTGCTCGGTTCCCCCTCCGGGTGGCCGGTCATCGGCCCCACCGCGTGTCTGTGGCGTCCTCCGCCCAAGGAAAGTGAACGATCGCTTTGTAATATTGCACGCGCGATGCGCGATGTCAACGGTCGTGCGGGCACCCTGCGGAACCAGGACATCTCCTGGCCGGTGACGGGCAGGCGTCCCACCGGACGCGCGCGGTCGCGCGGGGTCGCGCGGTACGGCGTTCCCCGCTCCGCACGACCGCGAGCCGGCTCTCACCCGAGGTCAGGCCGGGCGACCGGAACCGACTACCGCGCCAGGATCGTCCGTCCCGATGCAGTGCGGCCCGGTTCCGGACGCGACGGCGGTCCGCCGTCGCCGGTCATCGAAGCCCGATCAGCCCGGGCTCCACCGGCCGAGCAGTTCGGCCATCCTGGACCGGTACCGGTCCACGTTGCCGAGCTTGACGTCCTCGTAGCCGCGCACCATGTCCGGCAGTTCGGCCACCTCGACGGCCAGGGCGAGATTCTCCACGGTCAGGTCGTGGGTGAGCCGGGCCACCACCTCGACGTACTCGTCGATCAGCGCACGCTCGACCCGCCGGACCCGAGCGCGGCCGAACGGGTCCAGCGGGGTGCCGCGCAGCCTTCTGGCCGCGTACAGGGCACGGAATCCGGGACGGAACCACCGGCCGAGAGCGATCTTGCGCTGGACCCCCATGGCGCGCAGGATCGGCGGGTGCAGCCGGTAGTGGACCCGGGCGCCCGCGCCGAAGATCGCGGCGAGCTCGGCGTCGAGCTCGGGACGCAGGGAGAGACGCGCCACCTCGTACTCGTCCTTGTAGGCCATGAGCTTGAACAGCTGCCGGGCGACCGCGTCGGTGAGCGCCTCGCCATCCGGCGTGACCTGCCGTTCGCTGTCCCGGACGGCCAGGACGCGCCGGCGGTAGGCCTGGGCGTACCCGGCGTCCTGGTAGGCGGCCAGCTCCCCGGCGAAGTGGTCCACGAGCTCGTCGAGACCTTCCGGCGCCTTCGCCGCGACCTTCGAACGGCGGCCGGCCAGTGCCAGCACGGTTTCCGGGTCGGCGACGTACTGCCGCCCCCGGCGGAACGCCTGGATGTTGGTCTCGACGGCGACGCCGTTCAGCTCGATCGCCCGCTCGATGGCCGCCGCCGGCACCGGGAGCGCGCCGGTCTGGAAGCCGGCGCCGAGCAGCAGGACGTTGGCGTACTGATCATCGCCGAACAGGTCCAGGGCCAGGGCGCGCGCGTCGAACCGGTGCGTCGTGCCGCTCCGGGCCGCCACCTGGTCGGCCAGCGCGGCCGCGTCCGGGAAGGCCACGGACGGATCGCTGACCATCGCGCCGGTCGGGACCTGGGACGTCGAGAGCACCGAGACGGTCCGATCGGCCGCGGCGACCTCCAGGTTGGCCGGCTGGGCGGCGACCAGCAGATCGCAGCCCAGGTAGAGGTCGCACTCACCCGCCGCGATCTTGTTCGTGGTGCCGCGGGTCCGCCCCAGCAGGACGTCCGAGACGACCGCGCCGCCCTTCTGCGCCAGACCGGTCTGGTCGAGCGATCGGGTACTGAAGCCGGCCAGGAGCCCGGCGGTGGCGAGCACCTGCGACACCGTGACGACGCCCGTGCCGCCGATCCCGGTCAGCCGGATCCGGGCCTCGGCCCCGCCGGGCCGGGCCGGCGGCGCGGGCAGGTCCCCTTCGGCGAGCCGCTCGGGCGGCGTCGTGGCCCGCTGGGTGCCGCCGGTGACCGTCATGAAGGCCGGGCAGTCCCCGTCCAGGCAGCTCAGGTCGGTGTTGCAGGAGGCCTGGTGGATGCGGGTCTTGCGGCCATAGCGGGTGGGAACGGGCTGGACGGAGAGGCAGTTGGACTTCCGGCCGCAGTCTCCGCAGCCTTCGCAGACGCGCTCGTTGATGAACACCCGTGTCTCGGCCGGGGCGTCCTTCCGGCGCTTACGCCGGCGGCGCTTCTCGGTGGCGCACTCCTGGTCGTGGATCAGGACCGTGACGCCGGGGGTGGCCGCCAGGACGCGCTGGGCCTCCTGGAGCCGGGACCGGTCCCACACCTCGACGTGGCGGGGCAACCTGACCCGCCGGTAGCGGGCGCGGTCCTCGGTGGTGATCAGGACCCGGCTCACGCCCTCGGCCAGCAGCAGGTCGACGATCCGCGGCACGTCCATGCCGCCGACCGCCCGCTGCCCGCCGGTCATGGCGACCGCGCCGTTGAAAAGGAGCTTGTAGGTGATGTTCACGCCGGCCGCCACCGCGGCCCGGATCGCCAGCGAGCCGGAGTGGGCGAAGGTGCCGTCCCCGAGATTCTGCACGTAGTGGTCGCGGTCCACGAACGGCGCCATGCCGACCCATTGCAGCCCTTCCCCGCCCATCTGCGCGAGGCCGGTGACCGTACCGACCTGCGCTTCGTCCATGAGGAGGACCATCGCGTGGCAGCCGATGCCGCCGCCGACCAGGGCTCCCTCGACCGGCTTGGTGGAGGAGTTGTGCGGGCATCCGGAGCAGAAGTACGGCGCCCGGTTGACCAGCGGGAGCATCATCCGCGCGGGCGATCGCGGCCGGCCGGGTGCGGGGCCGCAGTCGACGGCGGCGGCCGAGAGCACCCGGTGCATCGGGCGGGTGATCGCGTCGGCGTCGAGGTCGCCGTACGCGGGCAGCAGCTCGCCGCCGTCGAGATCGTGCTTGCCGACGATCCTGGGCGCCCGATCGGCGCCGTAGAGCAGCTCCCGGAACGCGGTCTCCATGAAGGCCCGCTTCTCCTCGACCACGAGGATCACCTCGAGCCCGTCGGCGAACTCGGCGACGGTCCCGGCGTCCAGCGGGTAGGGCATGGCGACCTTGAGCAGCCGCACCGGGCTGGCGTCCAGCGCGTGCTCGCCCAGCCCGAACCGGTCCAGGACCGAACGGACGTCGTGCCAGGTGCGGCCGGAGGCCACCACGCCGACCCGGTCCGAAGGCCCGCGCCCGACGATCCGGTTGAGCCGGTTGAGCCGCGCGTACTCGCGGGCCAGCCGCAGCCGGGTGCCGACCAGCTCCCGCTCCAGGGGGCCGAGTGCGGGTTGCAGCAACCGCGCCGTGGGCCGATGGCCGCCGGCCCCGGGTGGAAGCTCGATCGCCGCCGGCTCGGCGGTGAGGTCGACCGTGGACGAGCCGTCCGCCACGGCGGTGACGATCTTGAGCGCGGTCCACAGCCCGGTGGCGCGCGCGAGCGCGATGGCGTGCCGCCCGTACCGCAGGATCTCGGAGCTGTCGCCGGGGTGCAGGAACGGGACCATCAGGTCCTGCAGCGCGAAGTCGGACGCGCACGGCACGCTGGAGGACTTCGCGGCCGGATCGTCGCCGACGAGCAGGACCGCGCCGCCGCTCGGATGGCTGCCCATGAGGGTGCCGTGCCGGATGGCGTCGCTCGCGCGGTCCAGCCCCGGCGCCTTGCCGTACCAGATCCCCACCACGCCGTCTCTGGTCGCGCCGTCGAGGGTCGGCGCGAGCTGCGAGCCCTGCACGGCGGTGGCCGCCGCCTCCTCGTTGAGGCCGGGCACGAAGACCACGTCGTTCAGGTCGAGCAGGCTCTTCATCCGGCCGAGTTCGAGGTCGTACCCCGCCAGCGGGGATCCCTCGTAGCCGGTGATGAGCGTGCCGACGTCGAGGCCGGCGGCCAGGTCACGGCGATGCTGCTCGATCGGCAGCCGGGCCAGGGCCTGGATCCCGGTGAGCTGCACCCTTCCGGCCGTCGCGACGTATCTGTCCTCGGGCAAGACCGGCCGGTCCGCTTCGATGGTCATGGCACCTCCTGCCCGGCAACTGGCGCACGTATCAACGCACAATGTGAGCCAGAAACGCAAGAGAAGCACGCTAGGCTGAGCCAATGGCCCAAGTCAGTCGACCGCCGCACGGATCCTCTGGGTCACCTGGCCCATCGTCCGCGGCGCCGCCGGCCACGCCTCGCCGCGCCCATTCACTCGACGAGCTCGACCTTTCGCTGCTCCGGCTGATCCTGGACCGGCCCCGCGCCGGCGTGCGCGAGTACGCGCGGCTGCTGGGCATCGCCCGCGGCACTGCGCAGGCCCGCATCGACAAGATGGAACGGCTCGCGGTGATCACCGGTTACGAGCCGACCATCTCCCCGCGGGGAATGGGCTACACCGACCTCGCCTACGTCCGGCTGAACCTGTCGCAGGGGGTCCTCGACGCGGTCACCGACGGGCTCGCCGAGATCGCCGAGGTCATCGAGGTCGACTCCATCGCCGGTGACAGCGACCTGCTCTGCCAGGTGGTCTCCACCGGCCCGGAGAACCTCGAGGAGGTCATCCAGCGCATCCTCACCGTGCCCGGAGTGCTGCGCAGCCGCACCGAGCCGGTCCTGCGCCGGCGGGTGTCCCGCCGGGTGGGGCCGCTCATCGCCGCGCTGGAAGAGCGGCTGGCCGGCCGGCCCCGGCCCTCGCACCGAGGTGATCCCGCCGGCGGGTGAACCCGGCCGTCCGGCCGCCGTTTAACTTCGCCGATATTCGGCACAATCTCGGAATGAACGCCGGCGAAGCGCGATTAACGAGGCGATGGGCACGCCGTGCGGCCCTGGCCGGAGCCTGGCTGGCCTGCCTGATCGCCCTGGGCGCCGCGGCGACGGCCCTGCTGCCGATGCCGAGCCTGGACCTGTGGGCCGTCGGAATGCTGGCGGTGGAGTTCAGCCTGGTCTTCGCCGTCCTGGCGGTGCTCGGCGCGGTACTGGCCGGCTACGCGCGCCGGGGAGCGGTGTGCGGCGCGACGGCCGCGGTGGTGGCCAACTCGCTGCTCGCCGTCACCGCGCTGCTGCCGCCCGTCACGGCCTGGGCGACGGCCCGGGCGCAGGGTGCCCCGCTCACCTTGTCCGGCTACCTGGACGGGCTGTCCACTAGCGCCCCGCGCGGTCCGGACGCCACCGTCCGGTACGCCCGGGTGGACGGCACCGATTTGATGCTGGACGTCTGGCGCCCCCGGTCCACCGGCGCGGGCCCGCTGCCCGCGGTGGTCAACGTGCACGGCGGCGCGCAGGACACCGCGCAGAGTCCCTTCCCCCGCTGGGACGCCTGGCTGGCCGACACCGGCCACGTGGTCTTCGACATCGACTACCGCTTCTTCCGGCCGCACGACTGGCGGACCACCCCCGGTGACGTGAAGTGCGCGCTGGGCTGGGTCGCCCGCAACGCCGGCCGCTACGGCGCCGACCCGGATCGGCTCGTGGTGATGGGGCAGTCGGCGGGCGGCTACCTCGCGCTGCTGGCCGCCTACACCAGGGCCGCCGAGCTGCCGCCGACCTGCCAGGCTCCCGAAGCGAAGGTGGCCGCCGTGATCGCCTGGTACGCCCCGTCCGACATGACCGCGCCGATCCCGGCCTCCTTCCGGCTGGCCGGGCCGGTGCGGCGCGAGCTGTCCGGGCAGATCTGGCCGCTGGCACCGGAGTCCGCCCGCCGGGCCTCCCCCGCCACCTACCTCCGGCCCGGACTGCCGCCGACGCTGCTCATCCAGGGCGGCCGCGACATCCTCCAGCCGTCGGCGGACACCCGGGACTTCGCCGCCCGGCTGGCCGGGGCGGGCGTGCGGGCCGAACTGGTGGAGATCCCCTACGCAGACCACCAGTTCGACCTCAGCTGGGGCGGTTTCGGCAGCCAGATCGCCCGCCACGCGATCACCGCCTACCTGCGGCGGATCGCCGGGACGGCCGAGCGGGCCGCCGGCCCGTGAGCACCTGGGGTGACGTCCGGCCGGCCCGGGCCGATGCCGGAAACGAGAAGACCCCGGGCCGATCACATGATCGGCCGGGGTCTTCGCACGGTCTCTGGCGAGCCAGGTGGAGCTATGGGGATTCGAACCCCAGACCTCCTCCATGCCATGGAGGCGCGCTACCAACTGCGCTATAGCCCCTTGCGACGCGCCGACAGTCTATAGGAACCCGACCACCGGGTGGGAACCGAAAACCGCGGGCGGCCCGGAGAAGGCGGTATGTCACGCTGGGAGGGTCCCGAGCCGTCCGGAGTGGTATGTCCGCTGAAATGTCGCGCGAAGAGTCCGTCGCGCTCTTCGAGGAACAGCGCCGGGTGCTCACCGCGGTCGCCTACCGCGTCCTGGGCAGCGTCGCCGACGCCGAGGACGTGGTGCAGGAGGCCTGGCTGCGGTGGTCGGCGGTGGACGCCGCCGCCGTGCGCGACCCGCGGGCGTTCCTGGTCCGGGTGACCACCCGGCTGGCCATCGACCGGCTGCGCAGCGTCAAGGCCCGGCGGGAGGCGTACGTCGGGCCATGGCTGCCCGAGCCGCTCGGCGGCGGACCGGGCGTGGCCGACCACGCCGAGCTGGCCGGGTCGGTGGACCTGGCGCTGATGGTGGTGCTGGAGACGCTGACGCCGCTGGAGCGGGCGGTCTTCGTGCTGCGCGAGGCGTTCGGCATGTCGTACGCGGAGATCGGCGAGGTGGTCGGCCGCGGCGAGCAGGCGACCCGGCAGCTGGGCCACCGGGCCCGCGACCACGTGCGGGAGCGCCGGCCGCGCTTCGACGTCGACCGGCGGCGGCACCGGGAGGTCACCGAGCGGTTCCTCGGTGCCTGCGTGGAAGGCGACCTGGCCGCGCTGATGGAGCTGCTCGCCCGCGACGTCACCCTGATCGGTGACGGCGGCGGCCGGGCCAAGGCGCCGCTGCGCGTGATCGAGAGCGCCGGCAAGGTGGCGCGCTTCCTGCTCGGCATCGCCTCGCCCGCGAACGCGCGGCGCTTCCTGGCCTCGGCCGGGCTGCCGGAGGACATCGAGCTGCGCGTGACGCTGTCGGAGGTCAACGGAGCGCCGGCGGTGCTGGCCGCGGTGGGCGGCCGGCCGGCCATGATGATCACGCTGGACGTGACGGACGGCCTGGTGCGCACGGTCTACCTTCTGGTGAATCCGGACAAGATGTCACGGCTGGCGCTGCCCGATCCGTCCGAGAGCGCATGACACGTACACAGTCCATCAGCGTCATCGGCGGCGGCCTGGCCGGGCTGACCGCCGCGATCGCCTGTGCCGAGGGCGGGGCCCGGGTCACGCTCTACGAGGCGCACCGCACCCTGGGCGGCCGGGCCCGCTCCACCTCCGGCCCGTACATCGCCAACGACGGCACGCACGCCGTCTACGCCGACGGCGAGCCGTTCCGCTGGCTGGCCGCCCGCGACCTCGTCCAGCCGTTCGCCCGGCCGAGCCTTCGGCAGCTGGCCGCGATGCGCTTCCGGCACCAGGGGCGGCTGGCCGCGCTGCCGCCCGCCCCCCTGGCGCGGTTCGTGCTGCGCCGGTCGCGCACCGCCCCGGTGGCGGAGGACTTCCGCTCGTGGGGCACCCGGGAGCTCGGCGCGGAGACGATGCGCGCGGTGTGCGGCCTGGCCGGCGTCCTCACCTACGAGGCCGACCCGGGCCGGCTGTCGGCGGCCTTCGTGTGGGAGCGGGTGACCCGGGCCTTCGCCCCCAAGTACCCGGCCGCGCGCTACCCGCTGGGCGGCTGGGGAGCGATGGTCGCCCGGATGGCCGGCCTGGCCCGGGAACTGGGCGTGGCCATCGAGACCGGCACCCGGGTCGACCGGCTGCCGGAGTCGCCGGTCATCGTCGCCACCTCGCTGGACGCGGCCCGGCGGCTGCTCGACGAGCCGGCCCTGCGCTGGGAGAGCGGCCGGGCGGTGCTCCTCGACCTGGCCGTGCGATCCCGCGGCAAGGATCCGTTCCTGGTGTCGGACCTGGACGAGGGCGGGTTCGCCGAGGCCTACTCCATGCCCGACCCCTCGGCGGCCCCGGCCGGGGAGACCCTCTACCAGCTGGAACTGCCGTCGGGCGGGGAGGAGGACCGGCGGCGGGCGACCGCCCGCATCGAGCGGCTGGCCGACACGGCGATTCCCGGCTGGCGGGACCGGATGACGTGGCGGCGGGACCAGACCGCCCAGGGGCGGACCGGGGCGCTGGACCTGCCCGGCCGCACCTGGCGCGATCGCCCGGCCATCGACCGCGGTGACGGGGTCTTCCTGGCCGGTGACATGGTCGCCGCACCCGGCCTGCTCGCCGAGGTGTCGATCAACAGCGCCCGGGCCGCGGCGCGGGCCGCGCTGGCCGCCGCCCGGATCACGGCGGCCGCCTGACCGGCCGGCCGGCGGTGCGCGTCAGGCGAGCTCGTCCTCCAGGTACCGCTCGCCCGACGCGTACCAGCCGGTGAGCAGGTGCGCGGCCACCACGGCGAACAACAGGGCGAACGGAGCGTTCCATCCGCCGGTCCACGAGTACAGGACGCCCACCGCCAGCGGGCCGGCTCCGGCGATCAGGTAGCCGACGCTCTGCGCGAAGGCCGACAGGGCGCCGGTCCGCTCGGCGGTGCGGGTGCGCAGCGGGAACAGCGTCAGGGCCAGCGGGAACGACCCCATGGCAACGCCCACGACCATGACCCACACCATCAGGGTGGCGGCCGGCCCGGCGGCCATGCCGGCGAACCCGATGACGTAGAGGACCACGAAGCCCGCCACCAGCGGGCGCCCGCCGAACCGCGCGGTCAGCGCGGGCACCGCCAGCGCGACCGGGATGCCGAGCGCGGCGAAGACCGCCAGGGCGGTGCCCGCCTGGCCGGCGGTGTAGCCCCGGTCCTGCAACAACTGCGGCAGCCAGCCGAACATGACGTAAGCGAGGAGTGACTGGCTGCCGAAATAGCCGGCGACCGCCCAGGCGAGCCGGCTGCGCGCCAGCCCGCCCGGTCGTCCGGCGTCGGCTCGCCCGCTGTCCCGCTCCGGCTCACTGCGCAGAAGCGCAAGCCACGGAATGGCGGCCACAACGGCGAGTGCCGCCCACACCCCGAGGGCGACGTGCCAGTCGCCGTGCGCGGCCCGCTGGATGGGGACCGTGGCGGCGGCGGCGAGCATGGTGCCGACGGCCAGGGCCGTCGCGTAGATGGTCATCATCGGGCCGGTGCGGCGGGGGAAGTGGCGCTTGATCAGGGTGGGGATCAGCACGTTGCCGATCGCCCCGCCGGACAGCGCCACGACGCTCGCGGCCAGGAACAGGACGGTGGAGTCGAGCAGCACCCGGGCCAGCAGGCCGGCACCGAGCAGCACCAGCGAGCCGAACAGCAGCCGGTGCTCGCCCATCCGGCGGGCCAGCGCCGGCGTGACCGCGCCGAACACCGCGAAGGAGAGCACCGGCAAGGTGGTGAACAGGCCGGTGACCACACCGGACATGCCCAGCGCACCGGTGATCTGGTCCAGCAGCGGCCCCACGCTGGTGACCGCCGTGCGCAGGTTCAGCGCGGCGAGCACGATGCCGAGCACGACCAGCCAGGCGAGCGAGCCGGGACGGCCGGCCCGGGTGTCCGCGGCGGTGTACCGGTCCGGGCTGAGCACGCTCATGCGGGGGACGGCCTCCTTGATCTGTTACCGGTCAATTCGTAGGATGACTGGACCTTAGCGTAACAGAGTCTTTGCCCACCCCTTAACATCCGCGTACGTCTCCGCCATCCGTCCGGGACGTCCGGTGGCACGACGGGCCGTCCCCGGGGCGCCAGGGACGCGCCGAACACCCCCCAAGGCCTCGGCGGATCACGCCGGCCCCGGGGCCGGAAAACAAGGAAGGGACAGGTCGCCCTGTCCCTTCATCGTCGCTTCAGCGTCCCTTAGGCGACGCCGACCCGTGCGCCTGGGCCGGCCGGCCCAGGCGTGCGCGGATCAGGCCAGGCGCTCGGGACGGTCCGGCGCGAGCGGCGGCTCCTCGTCCAGGCGCGGCGTGCCCACCGGGGACACCGGGCCGGTGCCCGGCGCGGGAAGCGCCGGCTCCGGCGGGAAGTCCCCGCCCACCTGGCTCGGCGGCGCGGTCCGGTCCAGCGGCGCCGCGGTCGCGGTGCCGGCCGGCGTGGCCGGCCCGGGGCCGGTGCCGGTCGCCACGCCGGGGCCGGCGGTGGTACCGGTGTGCGGCAGCACGGCCTCGTCCGGGGCGGTCCGGGTCGCGGCGCCGTGGCCGGCGTCGTCCGGGCTCGGCACCTCGCCGCGCCAGCCGCCGGTCTCGTGCCCCCGGGACTCGATGAACTTCTTGAACCGCTCCAGATCGCCGTGCACCCGGGTGCGGACCAGCTGGAGCTTGTCGCCCACGGTCTCGACCAGGCCCTCCGGCTCGAAGTCCATCTGCAGCATGACCCGCGTGGTGTCGTCGGTGATGCGGTGGAAGGTCACCACACCGGCCTGCCGCGGCCCTTCCACCGAGTTCCAGGCGACCCGCTCGTCGGGCCGCTGCTCGGTGACCTCGGCCTCGAACCGCCGGTGGACCCCGGCGACCTCGACGTCCCACACCAGGCGCGTGTCGCTGATCTGCTTGATCGACTGCACGCCCTCCATGAACTCGGGGAAGCTCTCGAACTGCGTCCACTGGTCATAGGCGGTGCGGACCGGTACGGCCACGTCTACCGAATGCTCTATGGTGCTCATCGTCGGCCCCCTCATCTCTTTTCGGCTACGCACACCGCCCTGCCCGCATCGAGCATGACTATTCGGCCCGGCGCCGGCCGAAAATCCAGGCCAGCCCGATCAGCGGCAGCAGCAGGGGAACGAAGCCGTATCCGCTTCCGAACCCGGACCAGACCGTCGCGCGCGGGAACGCGGCCGGGTCGGCCAGACTCAGCGCGCCGACGACGAGCACCCCGGCCAGCTCCACCAGGCAGGCCGCCATCGCGGTCCGCCGGGCGTCGCGGGCGAGCGCGACGGTGAGCACCCCGTAGACCCCGGCGGCCACCGCGGACAGCAGGTAGGCGAGCGGGGCGTCGGCGAAGCGGGTGGCGATCTGCACCGCGGCCCGCGCGCCGGCCGCCAACGTGAACAGGCCGTAGACGGCCACCAGCAGGCGGCCGGGCCCGGTGTTCACCGGCGCCGGGCTCACGGGGTGCCGTGCCAGACCTGCAGCAGCCTGCCCACCATCACCGGGATGGCCAGGCAGGCGACGGCGGCCACCGCCGGGCCCCACCGGGTGCGCTCGCCGAGGGCCCAGAAGGCGGCGGCCGGGGGGAGCAGCACCATGCCGATCAGGTAGCCGACGAACGTCGCCGTCTCCGCCGGCCCTTGACCGCCGATCACCCGCGCGACGCCTACGCCGGCCTGGACCAGCAGTGCCAGTTCCAGCACGGCCAGGCCGATCAGCAGGACCATGCCCATCGGCCGGTTCCGGGCGGCCACGATCACGCACAGCGCGCCGAGCACCAGCGAGCCGATGATGAGCGCGGTGGCCAGCGGGCCGATCACGGCGTGGCCGGGGACGTCGCGAGCATGCCGTAAGGCTATCGGCCGGGCGCCCCGCCCCCGCGCGAGGCGCCCTGGGCCCGGCCGGGTCAGGTGCAGGTGACCAGCACGACCGACACGACCGTGCAGCGCACCTGGCTCGAATCGTTGCCGCTGACCGGGTCGACGGGGTCGGAGGCGGTGCGGGTGGCGGTGAAGGTGTAGGGGACTCCGATGCTCAGCAGGCCCACCGCGACGGAGAACTTCCTGGTCACCGCGCCGCCGACCGCCACCGGGCCGGTGTGGCAGGTCACGGTGCCACCGCCGGTGGCACAGTCGGCGGAGGTCGCCGACAGCCCGCCGGGCAGCGGGGTGGTGACGGTCGCGTCCCGCAGCGCCGCCGGCCCGTTGTCGGTGACCCGCACCGTGAACTCGATCTTGGGTATCAGGAGGCCGAGCTTGGGCGCCGCGGTGAGCCGGACCGCCGCGTCGGCCTGGCCGACGACGGTCAGCACCGGACCCGGCACCATCTCCGAGGCGTAGTTCGAGCCGCGCAGCTCGCCGCGGAAGGTCCGCTCCCCCGGTTCGGCGTCCGCCGCGATCGCCAGCGTGAAGGTGACGGTGGCCGACGCGCCGCCGGACAGCGACCCGACCGGCGCCTCGAATCCCGCCGGGCCGCCGGCGTCGGACACGGTGCCGCACGGGCCGGCCGCACCGGTGCACCCGGCGAGCGAGGCGTAGGAGGGCAGCCGCACCGGGTCGGTGTAGATCCGGGCGGCGGCGCCCAGGATGGTGAACCCGTTGACATTGGTGACCGTGGCGGTCACGGTGACCGATCCGCCCACGTCCACCTGCGGCGACGACAGCGAGATCGCCACCTCGGGCGGCGTGGCGGACGCGGGGGCGGACAGCAGGGGTGACACGACCATCGCGACGGCCGCGGCCACCGCGAGGAGGTGATGGCGAAGGGAGCGCATCGCTGCCTTTCGTCGTCGGAACCTGGACGCTCCGACTATCGCCCTCTTGTCAGGCTTTGGCAGCAGATTGCGGCTAATCGGTCACCATAGGTAGTGACCAGTTCCGGACACTCCCCGGCTCATCCGTCCAGCACATGCCGGCGGACGAAGGCGTTGGCGAACTTGCCCGCCGGGTCGTACCGGCGTGCCAGCCCCGCGAAGTCGGGCAGCCGCTCGTACCCGGCCCGCACCCGCTCGGCGGGCATGGTGAACACCTTGCCCCAGTGCGGCCGGGCATCGAAGGCGGCCAGCCGCTCCTCGACCGCGCCGACCACCGGCAGCACCCGCGCCGCGTCCTCGATCCAGGTGAAGTGCACGCAGAGGGTCTCCCGGCCATGGCAGGGACTCAGCCACAGGTCGTCGGCGGCGACGGTGCGGATCTCGGAGATCTGCAGCACCGGGGCGATCAGGTCACGGATCTCCCGCAGCGCGCGCAGCGCCGCGGCGCCCTGCCCGCGGGGGACCATGAACTCCGACTGCAGCTCCTGCCCGCTGCTCGGCGTGAAGTCCGGCCGGAAGTGCGGCAGCCGCTCGAACCAGGGCCCCGGCCGGCCCTGCTGGGCGGTGCAGTTCACCGCCGGCATGCCGGGCACCGGATGGCGCGGGCCGCCGGCCGGTACCGCGCCGAAGAACCGCTCCGGCGGCGGGCCCGCGTCCGCCCCGGCCAGGCGCTCCTTCACCCAGACCTGCCCGAACTCCGGCTCGCGCCAGCCGGTGAACAGGCTCACGCTGTAGGCGCTCGCGAACACCTCGTCCAGGTGGTCGTCCAGCACCTCCTCCGGCATCCCTTCGTACACGTGCTGGCGCACCTCGAAGGCCGGGACCAGGTCCAGGGTCAGCGCGACCACCGCGCCGAGCGCGCCGAGGCCCACCACCGCGCCGGGGAAGGCCGCCGGGTCGGCGTCCCGGCCGAGGGTCACCAGGTCGCCGTCCGCGGTGACCAGCTCGATCTCCGAGACGGCGGTCGCCAGGGTGCCGTTGCGGTCCCCCGAGCCGTGCGTGCCGGTGGCGCAGGACCCGGCGACCGAGATGTGCGGCAGCGAGGCCAGGTTCGGCAGCGCGAGGCCCTCGGCGTGCAGCAGCCGGGCCAGGGTGCCGTAACGCACTCCGGCGGCGACCCGGGCGGCGGCCCGGCCACTGTCGATCTCCACGGTGGCCGGCAGCCCGTCCAGCCGCAACAGGGTGTCCGGCGAGTCGGCGATCCGGTTGAAGGAGTGCCCGCTGCCGAGGACGCGCACCTCGGCGCTCTCCGCGACGACCTGGCGCACCTGCTCGACGGTGACCGGCCGGGCCACCCGCCCGGCGCCGAAGACCACGTTCCCCGCCCAGTTCGTCACGCTCTGCGGCATGACACCTCGCTCTCGCGTCCACGGGTCCCGCGGGACCACATCCGGCACCCTACGGTCCGGTGCCGGTGGAACACCACACCGCCGGGCACGGGTGCTCACCGGCCGCAGACCGCGGCCCGGGGCGCGGCCGGGCGGAAACGACGAGGAGGCCCGGGCGGCGGGCCGAAACCCGCCACCCGGGCCTCCTGCCCGAGAGTGGAGCTATGGGGATTCGAACCCCAGACCTCCTCCATGCCATGGAGGCGCGCTACCAACTGCGCCATAGCCCCTGGTCACCGCTCAGGGTGCTCCCATCGCGGCGCTCGCAGAGCATATAGCGACAACCGGCCGTTCGCCTAATCGTGATCCGCCGGACCGGCTAGGCGGTGGGCGAGACCTCGGGACGATCGTCGCTGTGCACCGGCTCGGGCAGCGTGCCGGCGTTGTGCTCGACCAGCCGCCAGCCGGCGCGGCCCTCGTGCAGCACCGACCACGAGCAGTTGCCGAGGCCGCCGAGCGTCGTCCACAGCTCCTCGGGCAGCCCGAGCAGCCGGGAGATGCCCAGCCGGATCGCCGCGCCGTGCGAGGCGATCACCAGCAGCCCCCGGTGCTCCACCCGGGACACCCAGCGGCGGGTGGCGGCGGCGACCCGGTCGGCGACGTCGGTCACCTGCTCGCCACCGGGCGCCTCCCAGGCGGCGTACTCGGCGGGCCAGCCGGCGGCGATCTCCGCCCGGGTCAGGCCCTCCCATTCGCCGCCGCCGCGCTCGCGCAGGTCCTTGTCCACCACGACGTCCAGCCCGGCGATCGCGCCGAGCGCGGCGGCGGTGTCGTGCGCGCGGCGCAGGTGCGAGGAGACGATCAGCGACGGCCGCAGCGCGGCCAGCAGGGACGCGGCCCGGGCGGCCTGGGCCATGCCGGTCTCGTCCAGCGGGATGTCGGTGTGCCCCTGGAACCGCTGTTCCACGTTCCAGAGCGTCTGCCCGTGGCGCCAGAACACCACCCGGCGCCCGCCGGGCGAGCCGTCACTCACCGCCCGCCCCGCGGCCGCGCTGGGCCTGCACCTGGGTCACGCTGTCCGGCAGCGGGAGGGCCGGGCAGTCCTTCCACAGCCGCTCCAGGGCGTAGAAGGTGCGGTCCTCCTCGTGCTGCACGTGGACCACGATGTCCAGGTAGTCGAGCAGCACCCACCGCCCCTCCCGCTCCCCCTCGCGGCGGACCGGCTTGGCGTGGGCGTCGATCCGCAGGCGCTCTTCGATCTCGTCGACGATGGCGCGGACCTGGCGGTCGTTGGTGGCGGAGCAGAGCAGGAACGCGTCGGTGATGACGAGCTGCTCGCTGACGTCGTAGGCGATGATGTCGTCCGCCAGCTTGTCGGCCGCGGCCTCGGCCGCGAGCCTGATGAGCTGGAGGGATCTGTCCGATGCTGTCACGATATGAGGTTTTCCTCCTGTGCGGGGCCGGGTCACGCGCTTCCCATTATCAGGATGCCCGGTAAAGCCCCCTCTTGTTTATGTACTGCACTATCCCGTCCGGAACGAGATACCAGATGGGCTCGCCGTCGGCCACCCGCTGGCGGCACTCCGAGGAGGAGATGGCCAGCGCCGGGATCTCCACCAGGCTGACCCTCCCCTCCGGCAGGCCCGGATCGTGCAGCACATGGCCGGGACGAGTACAGCCTACGAAATGCGCCATGGTGAAGAGCTCGGCCACGTCGCGCCAGGTGAGGATCTGCGCCAGCGCGTCCGCCCCGGTGATGAAGTACAGCCGCACCTCCGGGCCGTACAGCGCCGCGATCTCCCGCAGCGTGTCGATCGTGAACGTCGGCCCCGGCCGGTCGACGTCGATCCGGCTCACCGAGAACCGCGGGTTGGACGCGGTGGCGATCACCGTCATCAGATAGCGGTCCTCCGCCGCCGACACCGCCTTGTCCGACTTCTGCCAGGGGTGGCCGGTCGGTACGAACACCACCTCGTCCAGGTCGAAGTGGTGCGCGACCTCGCTGGCCGCCACCAGGTGGCCGTGGTGGATCGGGTCGAAGGTCCCGCCCATGACGCCGAGCCGCCGGATCGGGGCACCGTTCCTCATGCGTGGGACACTAACGCGCCGCGCCGCGCCCGCCGCCGCGCACCCCCGGGCGGCGGCCGATCCGCCGTACGGGACGGCCCCGCGCTGGAACCGCGGCGAAACGACCCGCCGGCGGCCGCGCGCGGCCCTCTCCCCGGACGTAGCATGCCGACCATGACCACCACCACCCCGGATCGCAACCGGGTCCAGCTGCCCGGCATCAGCTCACGGGCCTACGAACACCCGGCAGACCGCTCGGCCCTGGTCGCGATGCGCTCCCTGTCGGGATTCGACGCGGTGCTCAAGCGCACGTCGGGCCTGTTCAGCGAGCGCCGGCTGCGGCTGATGTTCCTCGCCTCCTCCGTCCGTGCGAGCGAGACGCAGTTCCGCTCCCTGTACGACATGGGACGCGACAGCGCCTACCTGCTCGACCTCCACCGCATCCCGGAGGTCTACGTCCAGCAGGACCCGCGGCCGAACGCCATGGCGATCGGGTTCGACGACCCGTTCATCGTGATCAACACCGGCCTGCTCGACCTGATGGACGAGGAGGAACTGCGCTTCGTCGTCGGCCACGAGACCGCCCACATCCTGTCCGGCCACGCGGTCTACGGCACGATGCTGCAGATCCTCACCCGGCTCGCCACCCGGGTGGCGTGGATCCCGCTCGGCTACATCGGTTTGCGCGTGATCGTCACCGCGCTGGAGGAGTGGCACCGCAAGGCCGAGCTGTCCGCCGACCGCGGCGGCATGCTCTGCGGGCAGGACCCCGAGGCCGCCATGCGCGCGCTGATGAAGCTCGCCGGCGGGTCCCGCCTGCACGAGATGAACATCGAGGCCTTCCTCGACCAGGCCCGCGAGTACGACACCGCCGGTGACGTCCGCGACGGCCTGCTCAAGGTGCTCAACCTGCTCGGCAGCACCCACCCGTTCGCGGTGATCCGGGTCGCCGAGCTGGACCGCTGGCGGCGGGACGGCGAGTACCAGGCCATCCTCAACGGCCAGTACCCGCGCCGGGCCGACGACGCCGACGCCAAGATCTCCGAGGAGATCAAGGCGGCCGCCCGGTCCTACCGCGAGTCGTGGGCCCAGTCGCAGGACCCGTTCATCGGCGTGCTCCGCGACGTCGCCGAGGGCGCGGTCAACGCCGGCGAGCGCATCTTCAACCGCTTCGCCCGCCGCGACGGTAATTAGGAGCCTTTCATAAGGCGTGCGGGAGGACCCAGCCGAAGACGCGGACGGCGGCGGCGCACAGTGCCACGAAGCCACCGAGCACCGACAGGGCCCGCAGCCCTTCCCTGCGCAGGTCGGGCACCCGGGCACCGACGCGTTCGATCTCCCGGCCGACGATACCGCCGCACACCACGCCGAACACCACGCCGGCCACGGTCATCGGCCCGGGCTGCGTCCACCACCCGGCGTCCATGTGCCCGCCGGCGGCCAGCCAGAACGCCGAGGCGGCGATGGCGCCGGCGGGTATGCCCGGCCACACCACCGCGCTGACCGCCGACCCCGCGAGCGCCACCGGGAACGACACCACCCGGAGCGCGCCCCGGACCCGGGAGGAGCGGCGGTTGCGCACCAGCCAGTGCCCGCTCCACCACGCCCGGGCCAGCACGCAGAACGCCGAGGTGATCGCCAGGGTGGCGACCGGCCAGATCACCGACGCCACCACGCACGGCACGGCGACCATCGCCAGCACGATCAGCACGGCGCCGCCGGGCGGCGCGGCCGTCGCGTCCTTGCCGTCGGCGCCGGACCGGGCGGTCCGGCCGGCGGCGGCCCGGCGGGGCAGCGCGCCTTCGGCCCGGGTCCGGCTCCGTTCGCCGGCCGCGGCCGCCCGGGTGGCGACCCGCCGGCGCGGCGCGGGCGTGGCGTCCTCCTCGATGTCCGCCTTGCGACGCCCGCCCGCCACCCGCTCGGGGTCGGTGTCCGCCTTGCGACGCCCGCCCGCCACCCGCTCGGGGTCGGTGTCGGGCTTGCGCCGCCCACCGGTGGCGCGCTCGGCGTCGGGGTCGGCCCTGCGCCGGCCACCGGGCACCCGTTCCGGCTCGGCGGGCTCCGTCTTGCGCCGCGCGGCCGGGCCGCGCTCGCCGTCGGCCTCGGACCGGCGACGCGCGGCGGCGGCCTCCCCGTCCGCCTCCGCCCGGGCCCGCCGGGACGGCCCGGCGGGCTCACCGTCCGGCTCGGCCGCCTTGCGCCGGGACGGGCCCGCCTCTCCGGCGTCGTCGCGACCGCGGGCCTTGACCGGCTCGGCAGGCCGATCGTCGCCGGGCGCCTTCGCGGCGGCCTCCACGGCCCGTTCCCAGCCATCCGGCGGGGGCGGGCAGCCGGCCGCCCGGGCCAGCCGGGACAGCCGGTCCGACAGCAGCACCGCGGTCGGCCGCCGGTCGGGCTCGCGGTTGAGCGCCGCCCGGACCAGCGGCAGCAGCGAACCCGGCACCCCGGCCAGGTCGGCGCGGCCGTTCAGCACCGCGTACATCTGCGCCTCGACCGAACCCCGCCCGAACGTGGGCCGCCCGGTCGCCGCGAAGGCCACCGTGGCCGCCCAGGAGTGCACGTCGGCCGGCGTACCGACCGGCTCCTCGGCGAACACCTCGGGCGCCGAGTAGCCGGGCGTGCCGAGGAAGGTGCCGGTCATGGTCACCCGGGTGGCGTCGGCCACCTGCGCGATGCCGAAGTCGATCAGTACCGGGCCGTCCGGGCCGAGGACCACGTTGGCCGGCTTGACGTCCCGGTGCACCACCCCCGCCGCATGGATGATCGCGATGGCGGTGGCCAGCCCGCGGGCCAGGTCGATCAACGCGGCGCCGGACAGCGGACCGCTCCGCCGGACGGCGTCCAGCAGGGTCTCGCCCTCGATGTGCTCCATGACCAGGTAGGGACGGTCCCCGGACAGGTCGGCGTCCAGCACCCGCGCCACGTACGGGCTCTCCACCCGCCGCAGCGCCCGCACCTCGCGGTCCAGCCGCAGCCGCGCGTCGGGGTCGTCCCCGATCGGGTCGCGGAGCATCTTGACGGCGACCTGCACGCCGCGCCGGCCGACGGCGAGGTAGACATCTCCCATGCCGCCGCGGCCCAGGCGCTCCACCATGGTGTACGGGCCGACTCGCCCGAGCCCGCCCACTCGCCGTCCGCCCATAGGAAACGCCACCATAGCGGCCATCGGACGCCGGGCGGCGGCGGCGCGCCGAGTAAACCCCCATCAGATGGCTTCGACCATCACTTCCCGGACACCTCGGGCATGCGTCCGATCACCCTGGATGATCACCCGCCCGGATCCGCTCCGGGCCGTCCAGCAGGCTCTCCAGCGAGGCGCGCGGCCCGGCCGGCGGCCGGCCGGTGCGCCGCCAGTTCACCTGCCCCCGGCTCTCCATCCACAGCAGCAGCCGGTCGGCGCCGGCCAGCACGGCCACCGCGTATCCCACGGCGTAGACGATGCCCATGGCCGAAAGTGAACCGTCCGGGCCGCCGTCACCGTAGGCGACACGCCGATCACAGTGCGAGATCGGCGTGGCTACCGGCCGGTCGGCGGGATGACGGTCCCGGTGGCGGTGCGCAGGTGGCCCTCCCCGGTGTAGATCCACTTGGTGGAGGTCAGCTCGGCCAGCCCCATCGGGCCCCGGGCGTGCAGCTTCTGGGTGGAGATGCCGATCTCCGCGCCGAACCCGAACTCGCCGCCGTCGGTGAAGCGGGTGGAGGCGTTGACCGCCACCGCCGCCGAATCGACCAGGGCGACGAACCGCCGGGCCGCCCGCTGCGAGCGGGTGACGATCGACTCGGTGTGCGCCGAGCCGTACCGGCGGATGTGCGCGACCGCGTCCTCCAGCGAGTCGACCACGGCCGCGGCGATGTCGAGCGAGAGGTACTCCTTGCCGAAGTCCTCCTCGGTGGCCGGGACCACGGACTCCGCCGCCCCCGCCTCGGCGGCGTATCCGGCGACCCGGTCGTCGGCGTGCACCGTGACGCCCTCCTTGGCCAGCCGGGCCAGCGCCGCCGGCAGGAACTCGCCGGCCACGCCGGCGTGCACCAGCAGCGTCTCGGCCGCGTTGCACACCGACGGCCGCTGGACCTTGGCGTTCACCAGGATCTCCAGCGCCAGGTCGAGGTCGGCGTCGGCGTCCACGTACACGTGGCAGTTGCCGACCCCGGTCTCGATCACCGGCACCAGGGCCCCCTCGACGACCGAGTTGATCAGCGAGGCGCCGCCGCGCGGGATCAGCACGTCGACCAGCCCGCGGGCCCGCATCAGGTGGGTGACGGACTCGCGGGTGACCCCCGGCACCAGCTGGACGGCGCCCGCGGGGACCTCGGTGCCGGCCAGCGCCTCCTGCATGATCGCCACCAGCACCGTGTTGGAGCCGTGCGCGCTGGAGGAGCCGCGCAGCAGCGCGGCGTTCCCGCTCTTGAGGCACAGCGCCGCCGCGTCGACGGTGACGTTCGGCCGGCCCTCGTAGATCATGCCGACCACGCCGAGCGGCACCCGCACCTGCCGCAGCTCCAGGCCGTTGGGCAGGGTGCTCCCCCGGACGACCTCGCCCACCGGGTCGGGCAGGTCGGCCACCTGGCGCACCGCGTCCGCGATGGCCGCCACCCGCTTCTCGTCCAGCCGCAGCCGGTCGATCATCGCCTCGGCGGTGCCGGCCTCCCGGGCGGCGGCCACGTCGGCCGCGTTCCCCTCGACGATCTCGGCCGCCCGCCGGACGAGCGCGTCGGCGATGGCGCGCAGCGCGGCGTCCTTGGCCGCGCGGGGCAGCGGCGCCAGCTCGGTGGCCGCCGCCCGGGCGGCGTGGGCGACCTTCAGGAAGTCATCGGCCTCAGACATGCCTCGCGCTCCTGCTCTCGATGCTGGGATCCAGTATGACGATGTCGTCGCGGTGAATCAGCTCGCGCTCGTACTCCGGCCCCAGGCTGCGGGCCAGCTCGCGGGTGGACCGGCCGAGCAGCCCCGGGATCTCCGCCGCGTCGAAGTTGACCAGCCCGCGGGCGACCGGGGTGCCGTGCGGGCTGTACAGGTCCACCGGGTCGCCGGCGGTGAAGTCGCCCTCGACCAGCGTGACGCCGGCCGGCAGCAGCGACTTGCGCCGCCGGACGACCGCCTCCACCGCGCCGGCGTCCAGGTGCAGCCGGCCGCGGCCGGTGGTGGCGTGCGCCAGCCACAGCAGCCGGGTGCCGGGATGCCGGCCGCCGGGGTGGAAGTAGGTGCCCACGTCCTGGCCGGCCAGCGCCTGCGCGGCGTGCGCGGCCGCGGTGAGCACCACCGGCACCCCGGCGCCGGTGGCGATGCGCGCGGCCTCCACCTTGGTGATCATGCCGCCGGTGCCCACCCGGCCGGACCGGCCGAGCTCGACGCCGGCCAGGTCCGCCGGACCGTCCACCCGGGGGATGCGCCGGGCGCCCGGCTGCCGCGGGTCTCCGTCGTACAGGGCGTCGACGTCGGACAGCAGCACCAGCGCGTCGGCGTGGATGAGGTGCGCCACCAGGGCCGCCAGCCGGTCGTTGTCCCCGAAGCGGATCTCGTCGGTGGCGACGGTGTCGTTCTCGTTGACCACCGGGACGATGCCGAGCTCCAGCAGCCGGGCCAGAGTCCGCTGCGCGTTGCGGTGGTGGGCGCGGCGCATCATGTCGTCGGCGGTCAGCAGCACCTGCCCGACCCGCCGGCCGTACCGGGCGAACGAGGAGGTGTAGCGGGCGACCAGCACTCCCTGCCCCACCGAGGCGGCGGCCTGCTGGGTGGCCAGGTCACGGGGCCGGGCGGTGAGCCCGAGCGGCCCGAGCCCGGCGGCGATCGCGCCGGAGGACACCAGCACGATCTGCGTGCCGCCCGCACCGCGCGCGGCCAGCACGTCGACCAGGGCGTCGACCCGGTCGACGTCGATCATGCCCTGCGGCGTCGTCAGCGACGACGAACCGATCTTGACGACCAGGCGCCCGGCCGCGGCCACCGCCTGCCGTCCGGCGTTGTCCACCTACGCACCCTCCCCTCGCCCCTGGCGGCCGCCGGGCGGCGGCCGCGGCACCACGCGGCACCACGCGGCACCGTGCGGCACCACGCGGCACCGCCCCGGTCCCGCGTGGCACTACGCGGTACTAACCCATCCGGTCGTCGGAGCCGCGCGGGCCCTGGGTGGCGACGGCGTCCAGCGTAGGACGCCAGTCGAACAGGTAACCGCCCTCCATCGGGCCGATGACCACCTCGGCGCCGTCCCGGGCGCCCGCCTCGCTGAGGGCCTTCTCGATGCCGAGCCGGGCCAGACGGTCGGCCAGATACCCGACGGCCTCGTCGTTGCTGAAATCGGTCTGCCTGATCCACCGCTCGGGCTTCGCCCCGGTGACCTGGAAGGTGTTCTCGCCCACCTTGCGGACGGCGAACTCCGCCTCGCCGTGCTGCCGCGGCCGGATCACCAGCCGGGTCGGCTCCTCGACCGGCCGGGCGGCCCGGGCGGCGGCGACCATCTCCGCCATGGCGAACGACAGCTCGCGCAGCCCCTCGTGCGTCGCCGCCGAGATCGTGAAGACGGTGAGTCCCTTCTCCACCAGCATCGGGCGCACCATGTCGGCCAGGTCGCGCGCCTCCGGCACGTCGGCCTTGTTGAGCACGGCCAGCCGGGGCCGGTCGTGCAACGCGCCGTACGCGGCGAGCTCGCCCTCGATGACCTCGAAGTCGGTGACCGGGTCCCGGCCCGGTTCGATCGTGGCGCAGTCGAGCACGTGGACGATCGTCGAGCACCGCTCCACGTGCCGCAGGAACTCGTGGCCGAGGCCGCGGCCCTCCGAGGCGCCCGGGATCAGGCCGGGCACGTCGGCCACGGTGAACACCGTGTCACCGGCGGTCACGACGCCGAGGTTCGGCACCAGGGTGGTGAACGGGTAGTCGGCGATCTTGGGCCGCGCGGCGCTGAGCGCGGCGATCAGCGAGGACTTGCCGGCGTTCGGGAAGCCGACCAGGGCGACGTCGGCGACGGTCTTCAGTTCCAGCACCACGTCGAGATCGTCACCGGGCTCGCCGAGCAGTGCGAACCCGGGGGCCTTGCGCTTGGTCGAGGCCAGCGCGGCGTTGCCCAGCCCGCCGGGACCGCCCTGCGCGACGACGTACCGGGTGCCGGCGCCGACCAGGTCGACCAGCACCTCACCGGTGCGGGCGTTCTTGACCACGGTGCCGTTCGGCACCTTCAGCACCACGTCGTCGCCGGTGGCGCCGTCGCGGTTGGAGCCCATGCCCTGCTTGCCGTTGGCCGCCTTGCGGTGCGGCCGGTGGTGGTAGTCGAGCAGCGTGGCGGTGTTGGGGTCGACCTCCAGGATGACGTCGCCGCCGCGCCCGCCGTTGCCGCCGTCCGGCCCGCCGAGCGGCTTGAACTTCTCCCGGTGGATCGACGCGCAGCCGTTGCCGCCGTCACCCGCCTTGATGTGCAGGACCACCTGGTCGACGAACTCGGCCACCGTTGCTTCCTCTCCCGGTCGCGGCCGCCCGGCCGCTCCCCCTGCCACCGCCGCGCGATCCGCGCCGTGGTGCCCCCTCAACGTCGATGAGGCGGACCGACCGGTGGTCGATCCGCCTCATCGACGAAACGCATACGGCCTGCCCGCCACAAGGGTGGCGGCGGCCTGTTCCCGCCGGCGGATCTACTCCGCGGCCGGGACGATGCTGACGGCGCGACGGCCGCGCTTGTTGCCGAACTGCACGTGGCCCGCGACGAGCGCGAACAGCGTGTCGTCACCGCCACGGCCGACGTTGTCACCCGGGTGGAAGTGGGTGCCGCGCTGACGGACGATGATCTCGCCGGCGCTCACCAGCTGGCCACCGAACCGCTTGACACCGAGCCGCTGGGCGTTGGAGTCACGGCCGTTCCGGGTGGACGAGGCGCCCTTCTTGTGTGCCATGGTCAGCTACCACTACTTCCCGTGGTTGATGCCGGTGACCTTCACCTGGGTGTACCGCTGGCGGTGACCCTGGCGCTTCTTGTAACCGGTCTTGTTCTTGTACTTGAGGATGCGGATCTTGGGGCCCTTGGTCTCGCCGAGAATCTCGGCGGTCACCTCGAACTTGCCAAGCGAAGCAGCATCGCTGGTGACGTCGCCGTCGTTGACGACGAGCACCGGCGACAGCGACACCGTGGAGCCGACCTCACCGGCGACCTTGTCCACCTCGAGGACGTCACCGACGGAGACCTTCTGCTGCCTGCCGCCGCAACGAACGATCGCGTACACCGCGGAACCCTTCTCTGGCTGATTGCTCTCGCTGAACGCCGCGCCTCTCGCATCCGGCTCCCGTCGTTGAACGACCGGCGAACCGGGGAGGCGCGCGAAGCCAGGCGCGCCGCCTGGCGCACCGGTTGACCAGGATACCGGAAACCGGGGCCCTTGGTCGAACCGGGGCGGCGCGCCGGCCTTACGGCTACTCGACCGGCCCGGCCGGGCGGGTGGCCTTGCGCGACCGCCGCCGCGCCCGGCCGGCGGGCTGTTCGGCCTCCTCGCCACCGCCGGCCACCGCGCCGGTCACGCTGTCACGCGCGGCCTCCCCATTGGCGGCGACCGCCGGGGCGGCCTCCTTGGCCGGGCGGCCGGACTTCTCCAGCTTCTCGGCCACGGCCTTCTCCACCGCCATCTTGCCCTGGGTGCCGCGCGGCTCGGGCCGGCCCTCGACCGGTTCGGCCGAGACGATCAGCCCTCTGCCGTTGCAGCAGTCGCACGGCGTGGAGAACGCCTCCAGCAGCCCCTGCCCGACCCGCTTGCGGGTCATCTGCACCAGGCCGAGCGAGGTGACCTCGGCCACCTGGTGCTTGGTGCGGTCCCGGGCCAGGCACTCCAGCATGCGCCGCAGCACCAGGTCACGGTTGCTCTCCAGCACCATGTCGATGAAGTCGACGACGATGATGCCACCGATGTCCCGCAGCCGCAGCTGCCGGACGATCTCCTCGGCCGCCTCCAGGTTGTTGCGGGTGACGGTCTCCTCGAGGTTGCCGCCCTGGCCGGTGAACTTGCCGGTGTTCACATCGACCACGGTCATCGCCTCGGTACGGTCGATCACCAGCGATCCGCCGCTCGGCAGCCAGACCTTGCGCTCCATGGCCTTGGCGATCTGCTCGTCGATGCGGTAGGCGGCGAAGACGTCGCCCTCCTCCCACCGGGTGAGGCGGTCGACCAGGTGCGGGGCGACGTAGCGGACGTACTCGTCCACCGTGCCCCACACCTCGTCGCCGGCCACGACCAGCGAGGCGAAGTCCTCGTTGAACACGTCGCGCACGACCCGGATGGTCAGGTCGGGCTCGGAGTACAGCAGTTCCGGCGGGCCGGCCGACTTGGCCTTGCGCTGGATGTTCTCCCACTGGGCGGCCAGGCGGGCGACGTCGCGGCTGAGCTCCTCCTCCGAGGCCCCCTCGGCGGCGGTGCGCACGATCACGCCGGCGTTCTCCGGCATGACCTTCTTCAGGATGCTCTTCAGCCGGCTGCGCTCCTTGTCGGGCAGCTTGCGGCTGATGCCGGTCATCGAGCCGTCCGGCACGTAGACCAGATAGCGGCCCGGCAGGCTGATCTGGCTGGTCAGCCGGGCGCCCTTGTGGCCCATCGGATCCTTGGTCACCTGGACCAGCACCGACTGGCCGGACTTGAGCGCCACCTCGATGCGCTTGGGCTGGCCCTCCAGCCCGGCGGTGTCGAAGTTCACCTCGCCGGCGTACAGCACGGCGTTACGGCCCTTGCCGATGTCGATGAAGGCGGCCTCCATCGAGGGCAGCACGTTCTGCACCTTGCCGAGGTACACGTTGCCCACGTAGGACTGGCCGGCCTCGCGGTCGACGTAGTGCTCGACGAGCACTCCGTCCTCCATCACCGCGATCTGGGTGCGGCCGGCCTGGCGGCGCACCACCATCACGCGCTCGACCGACTCGCGGCGGGCCAGGAACTCCGACTCGGTGATCACGGGCGGCCGGCGGCGGCCCTGCTCGCGACCCTCGCGGCGCCGCTGCTTCTTGGCCTCCAGCCGGGTGGAGCCGCGGAAACCCTGCACCTGGTCCACCGAGGTGGTCCGGCCGGCCCGCGGCGCCCGGATCCGGGTCACGGTGTTCGGCGGCTCGTCGGCGGGCGTCTCGTCGGCGTCACCGCTGCGCCGGCGGCGCCGCCGGCGGCGGCGCGAGGAGCCGCTCTCCTCGGCCTCCTCCTCGCGGCCGGAGCCCTCCCGGTCGTCATCCCCGGCGGCCTCACCGGTGTCCTCGGACTCGCCGAACTCCCCCGGCTCCTCGGCATCGCCGGACTCGTCCAGCTCGCGGGCCTTTCCGCGCCCGCGGCCGCCCCGGCGGCGGCGCCGGCGGCGGCCGCCCTCGGTCTCGTCGTCCTCGTCGTAGCCGAGCGGCTCGGCGGTCTCCTCGGCCTCCCCGGCGTCCGTGCCGTCCGCGGCGTCGGTGGCGACCGGCTCGTCCACCGGTCCGGCGGGCCGGCGGGCCGGCGTCTCGGGCGCGGCCGGCGGCACGAAGACCCGCGGCTCGGGCGCCTGGAAGATCGGCTGGAACACCGCGGCCGGCGCCTGGAAGGAGACCGGCGGCGCGGCGGCGGCCCGCGCTCGGGCACCGACCCCGAACGGGTCGGCGAACAGCGAGCCCTGCGGCGCGCCCTCCTCGATGATCTCCTCGCCGGCCGGCTCGTCGTCCAGAGCCTCCTCGGCGAGGGCGGCCGCGATGGTCTCCTCGACCGGGACCGCCACGGCGGCGTCCTCGCCCGCCGGCGTGGAGCGTTCCGTGACATCCGGAGTGGCCCCGCCGGCCCCGGCCGGCGCCGTGGCGGCCGGCTGAGCCTGTTCGGCGGGCGGCGCCGGCTCGGCGGGCCGGGCGGATTCGGCGGATCCGGCGGATTCGGCGGGCTCGGCGGTCTTGCGGGTACGCCGGCGGCGGACCGGCGCGGCCGGAGCCTCCACGGCGGCCGGCTCGGCGACCGGCTGGGCCGGGGCGGCGGGCTCGGCCGGCGTGCCGGACTCGGCCGGCGTCACGGGCGGGGCCGGGGCGGCGGGCTCGGCGGTCGCGGCCGGCTCCTCCGGCGGCGGAGCGGCCTTGCGGGTCGCGCGGCGCCGCGCCGGCGCCGGCTCGCCGTCCCGCGCGGTCGCGCGGCGGGAGCGGGTGGCCCGGGGCGCCTCGGCGGGCGGCGCCTCCGGCGCGGCCTGCTGCACGCCGTCCGGCGCCACCTGCGCCGGGGGCTCGTGCGCGGTCTCGTCGCCGGTCTCCGAAGGGCCGGCCGGGGCCGGCGGCACCACGGTCGGGGCCGGCGGACCGGCGGTGACCTCGAGGTCCTCCGGCGGCGGGCCCGCCGGGCGGCTCGCCGCCCGGCGGCGGCGGACCGGCTTGGTCTCCTGTGCTGTCGCATCCCCGTCGAGGCCGGCGGCCCCGACGATGGGCTCGTTATCGAGCATGCGGGCGTTCTCCCGTCAGCTCCCGGGCGCGTCACCGCGCCGCGCGGGAGCTCTCGTCTCTCGCTGTACGCCAGACCGCCTCGCGGGGCCCGACGCCAAGTCTGTTCATCAGTGGTCGCCGGCGTGCACAGCCGGCCCCGGCTCGCCGCCGCGAACGTCGCGGTCCAGGTCGAGCGGGTCGGCGGTCTCACCGGTGCGCGCGTCGAGCGGTCCCTGCGCCAGCCTGGTCACCGCGGGGGGTGACGGCGGCGCGAAACCTGCCACAAGACGCAGACCCGTGAGCACGTCGTCGGGTCGCACGGCAGGCGTGACGTGCCGGACGACCATACGCAGTATCGCACATGGGTGATGCGGATCCCCGTCCGGAACCCCACCGGCCGTCAGGGTGACGACGGCCGTGCGGGCGTCGAAGCGGCGCGGGCCCTTCTTGGTCAGCCGCTCGACCTCCACGGTGCCGGCCGCCATGAACAGCGCCACCGCGGCCTCGGCCTCCGCCGGGGAGGCCCCGGGCAGCCTGATCTGCCACACCGAGCACTCCAGCCGGTCGGCCAGGCCGCCGGATCGCGCCTCGACGACGTCGACGACGTCCAGGCCGGGCGGGAGCGACGCGTCCAGCTCGGCGCGCAGTCGCTCGGGCTCGCAGGCGGACACGACACCGATCTCGAGGTACTCGGCCTCGCTGGCCACCCCGGTGGGGGCGGCTCCCGCATAGGAGATCTTGGGATGGGGGGTGAAACCCGCGCTGAACGCGACGGGGATGCCGGCTCTGCGCACCGCTCTCTCGATGGCGCGCGATATGTCGCGGTGGCTGGTGAACCGCAGGCGGCCGCGCTTGGCGTAGCGCACGCGGAGGCGCTGCACCACGGGCGCGGGCGGTGGTCCATCAGGAACGGGGTTCTTCAGCTAAGTCATCCTTCCTCTGTCACCCGCCGGCCGCCGTCGCGGCGGCCGGCGCCGGCCGGTCGCCGGCGCGGAACGTGGCCGCGCCTGTTCTGTCAACGGCCACCGGCGGTGTTTGCTTCCCTCCGGGGCGTCAGACGACCGTGAGCGGGAGGAGCTTACGGCCGGTGGGGCCGATCTGGATCTCGGTCCCCATGGTGGGACAGACGCCGCAGTCGTAGCAGGGAGTCCACCGGCAGTCCTCGACCTCGGCCCCCGAGACGGCGTCCTGCCAGTCCTGCCACAGCCACTCGCGGTCCAGCCCGGCGTCCAGGTGGTCCCAGGGCAGCACCTCGACCTCGTCGCGCTCCCGGACGGTGTACCAGTCGACGTCCACCGGCTCCTCGGCCAGCGCGCGCTCGGCGCAGGACATCCACCGCTCGTAGGAGAAGTGCTCGCTCCAGCCGTCGAACCGGCCGCCGTCCGCCCACACCGCCCGGATGACCTTGCCGACCCGGCGGTCGCCGCGGGACAGCAGGCCCTCGATGATCGACGGTTTGCCGTCGTGGTAGCGGTAGCCGATCGCCCGGCCGAACTCCTTGTCGCCGCGCAGCGCGTCCCGCAGCTTGCGCAGCCGGCCGTCGACCGTCTCGTGGTCGCACTGGGCGGCCCACTGGAACGGGGTGTGCGGCTTGGGCACGAACCCGCCGATGGAGACGGTGCACCTGATGTCGCGGGACCCGGTGATCTCGCGGCCGGCCTTGATGACCTTCTTGGCCAGGTCGGCGATGCCGAGCACGTCCTCGTCGGTCTCGGTGGGCAGGCCGCACATGAAGTACAGCTTCACCTGCCGCCAGCCCTGGGAGTAGGCGGCGGTGACGGTCCGGATGAGGTCCTCCTCGGTGACCATCTTGTTGATCACCTTGCGCATGCGCTCCGACCCGCCCTCGGGAGCGAACGTCAGCCCCGAGCGGCGGCCGTTGCGGGAGAACTCGTTGGCCAGATCGATGTTGAACGCGTCCACCCGGGTGGACGGCAGCGACAGGCTGGTGTTGGTGCCCTCGTAGCGGTCGGCCAGCCCCTTGGCCACCTCGGCGATCTCCGAGTGGTCGGCGCTGGACAGGGAGAGCAGGCCGACCTCGTTGAAGCCGGACTCCTTGACGCCGACCTCCACCATGTCGCCGATCGTGGTGATCGACCGCTCCCGCACCGGACGGGTGATCATCCCGGCCTGGCAGAACCGGCACCCGCGGGTGCAGCCGCGGAAGATCTCGACGCTGAACCGCTCGTGCACGGTCTCGGCCAGCGGCACCAGCGGCTTCTTCGGATAGGGCCACTCGTCCAGGTCCATGACGGTGTGCTTCTGCACCCGCCACGGCACGCCCGGCCGGTTCGGCGCCACCCGGCGGATCCGGCCGTCGGGGTGGTATTCGACGTCGTAGAACTTCGGGACGTACACCCCGCCGGTCGAGGCCAGGCGCATCAGCAGCTCGTCGCGCCCGCCCGGCCGTCCCTCGGCCTTCCACTCGCGGACGACCTCGGAGATCGCGATGGCGATCTGCTCGCCGTCGCCCAGCACCGCGGCGTCCAGGAACTCGGCGACCGGCTCGGGGTTGAACGCCGCGTGCCCGCCGGCCAGCACGATCGGGTCGTCCTCGCCGCGCTCGGCCGCCGCCAGCGGGATGCCGGCCAGATCGAGGGCGGTGAGCAGATTGGTGTAGCCGAGTTCGGTGGCGAACGAGACGCCCAGCACGTCGAACGCCCGCACCGGCCGGTGCGCGTCGACGGTGAACTGCGGCACGCCGTGCTCGCGCATCAACGCCTCGAGATCCGGCCAGACCGCGTAGGTGCGCTCGGCCAGCGTGCCGGGCAGCTCGTTGAGGATCTCGTAAAGGATCTGCACGCCCTGGTTGGGCAGGCCCACCTCGTAGGCGTCCGGATACATCAGCGCCCAGCGGACCGCGGCCTCGTCCCAGTCCCTGACGGTCGAATTGAGCTCACCCCCCACGTACTGGATGGGCTTCTGCACCTTCGGCAGCAGCGCTTCCAGGCGAGGGAACAGCGACTCGACAGACATGTGAACAAGGGTAGTTCCTGCCCGCGAGGGCTCGCGCCAGCCGGCCGGCCGCCGCCCGGCCCGCCGGGCCGGTCAGAACGACCGGGTGCGGACGTGCAAGGCCTGCAGCACGCCGATCGCGATCATGTTGGCGAACGTGGCGGTGCCGCCGTAGGAGACGAACGGCAGCGGCACCCCGGTGATCGGCATGATGCCGATCGTCATGCCGATGTTGATGAAGACCTGGAAGGCGAACCAGCAGATGACGCCGCCGGCGACCAGCGCGCCGAACCGGTCCTCGCACTGCCGGGCGATCCGCAGCCCGCGCAGCAGCACCACGCCGAGCAGCGCCACCACGGTGATCGCGCCGAGGAATCCGAACTCCTCCCCCGCCACGGTGAAGATGAAGTCGGTGTGCTGCTCGGGCACGAACCGGCCGGTGGTCTGCCCGCCGTGGAACAACCCCTTGCCGAAGATCTCGCCCGAGCCGATGGCGATCAGTGACTGGGTGCTGTTGTACCCGGCGCCGCGGGGATCGTTGGCCGGGTCGAGGAAGGCGGTGAACCGGGCCACCTGGTAGGGCTTGAGCAGGCCCAGCAGCCACACCGCCGCGGCCCCGGCCAGGGCCAGCACGCCAAGTCCGGCCACGTAGCGCTTGCGCAGTCCAGCGAAGATCATGGCGGCGGCGGTGATCACGGCCAGCACCATGGTGGTGCCGAAGTCCGGCTGCAGCATGACCAGGCCCATCGCGATACCCGCCGCCGCCAGCCCCAGGACCAGGTCCAGCGGCCGGGGCCGGTCGGTGCCCGGCACCGGCTCGGCCAGCAGCGTGCCGAGCATGAGGATCAGCGCCGGCTTGGCCAGCTCGGACGGCTGCACGGCGAACCCGCCGCCGAGCAGGATCCACGAGTGCGATCCGTTGATCGTCGACCCGAGCGGGGTGATCACCGCGAGCAGGCCGAGCAGCGAGACCCCGTACACCACCGGCGCGTAGGCACGCAGCGTCCGCGGGCCGGCCAGCGCGGTCACCCCGCACAGCACCCAGCCGATCACCAGGTTGAGGACGTGCTTCTTGACCATGCCCGCCGGCGCGCCCGGCGTCCAGGTGCGGGTGGAGGACCACACCAGCAGGGTGCCGACCACCGACAGGGCCAGCACGGCCACCAGCATGACACCGTCGGCGCGCCACACCATCGAACGCGTGCCGACGGCCCGCCGGACCATCGACCGGCGGCGCGGGCCGACCGCCTGGCTCACCGGACCACCGTCCCGTCCCTGCGGATCTTCGGCAGCCGCTCGACCGGCCGGCCGCCCGGCAGCGCGGCGGTGCCCTTGATCCCGTAGATGCCCTCGTAGATCTCGCGGGCGGCCGGCGCGGCCGCCATGGCGCCCTGGCCGCCCTGCGAGATCGTCACCACGACCACGAAGCGGGGGTCGCCGGCCGGGGCGAACGAGGCGAACCACGAGGTGTCCTCCTTGCCGTACACCTCCGCGGTACCGGTCTTGCCGCCGATCTTGACCACGTTCATCGGGAAGCCACCGAACGCGCCGGCCGCGGTGCCGTCCGAGGTCACCTCGCTGAGCGCGGCCCGGATGTAGTCGCGGGTCTCCCGGTCGACCGGCAACCGTCCCACCACCGGCGCCTTGATCTCCTGAACCCGGGTGCCGTCCGGGCTGACCAGGGCCTTGGCGATCCGCGGGCTGCGCAGCCTGCCGTCGCCGACCAGCGCCGCGTAGGCGACGGCGAGCTGCAGCGGCGTCACCAGCACATCACCCTGCCCGATGGACAGGTTGGCCGCCTCGGCGGCCTTCCACTCGAATCCCTCCACGCAGTTCTCGTGGGCCAGCCGCTTGAGGTAGCTCGCACGCCCCGGATTCGTCTTCTCCACCTCCGGGTAGCCGGTCCGGGCGCGGTGGCAGGCCAGGTCCTTGGTCGCCGCCCACATCTCCTTCTTCCAGCCCCGGCCCGGGACCCGGCCGGGCACCTCGCCGGGCAGGTCGATGCCGGTCCGGCGGCCGAAACCGAACGCCCGGGCGGTGGCCGTCATCGGCTCCTTGGGATGCCGGACCGGGGTCAGCCCGCCGTCCCGCCGCCACATCTCGTACGCCGCCCGGTAGAAGACCGTGTCGCACGACTTCACCAGCGCCGTGTGCAGGTCGATGACGCCCATGCCGATGCCGTGGAAGTTGTGGAAGACGCCGCCCGCGACGTCGTAGGCGCCCGGGCAGTCGTACTTGCCGCGCAGCGGGTAGCCGTCGCGGATCATCGCCGACACCGAGGAGATCTTGAAGGTCGACCCCGGGGCGTACTGCCCGTGGGTGGCGCGGGAGACCAGCGGCAGGCCGGCCTTCTCCGACAGCAGCCGCCGGTAGTCCTTCTCGGCGATCCCGCCCGCCCAGATCGCCGGGTCGTAGGTGGGCATGCTGCCGAGCGCGATCACCCCGCCGGTCTTCACGTCCAGCACCACGGCGGCGGCGCCGTCGGCCTTCGGCGCGTTCTTCATCGCGTGGGCGAGCGCCTGGTCCACCACCCGCTGCACCCCCGCGTCCATGTTGGTGATCAGGATGGCGCCCGGTTCGGAGGCGGTCTGGCGCTCCACGCCGAGCACCTTGCCCATCCGGTCCACCTGGACCCGGCGCAGCCCCGGCGCCCCCCGCAGCGCCTCGTCGTAGACGTACTCCAGCCCGTCCCGGCCGACCAGGTCGACCCCGGAGAAGTTCGCCTTGAGCGTCGACCTCTTCTTCAGCTCCTCCTCGGTCACCGGCTGCAGGTAGCCCAGCGTCTGGGCCGCGCCGGAGCCCAGGGGATAGTCGCGGACGGCCTGCACCTCGGCCAGCACGCCGGGGAAATCCTCCTGCCGCTCCAGGATCTGCAGCGCCTGGCGCGGGGTGACCCGGTCGTCGATGGGGATCGGCGAGTACAGCGACCCCGGCCAGCAGGGCCGGGTGACGCGGGGCCCGCACGGGCGGATGCGCTGGCGCAGCTCCCTGGCCGGCCGGCCGAGCACCGCGGCCAGCCGGCCGAGCACCCGGGCCCCGCCGTCGCGCATCCGCTCCAACTCGGCCCGGTCGACCGAGACCACCAGCGCCGTGCGGTTGCGCACCAGCGGCCGGCCCGCGGCGTCCAGGATCGGGCCGCGGACCGCCGGGACGATCACGTCCCGGGTACGGGTCTCGGTGGCCGCCACCGCGAACTCCGGGCCGCGCACCACCTGCACCTGCCACAGGCGCACGCCGAGCGCCGCCACCAGGCTCAGCACCACGAACTGCAGGACCACCAGCCTGGCCCTGACCCGGTTCACACCCGCCTCCGGGCCGGATAGGAACCGGTGGGCACGGCCGCGCGACGGGGGCGTTCACCGGAGAACCGGGACACCGCCCAGAAGGCCAGCGCCGCGACCACCAGGTTGTACATCACCAGCGAGGGCCACACCCGCAGCAGCGCCCCCCAGCCGGCCCGGGGATCGCCGATCAGCCCGCCCACCCCGGCCGCCAGCAGCGGGGCGGCCAGCACCGCGAGGATCACCGTCAGCGCCGACGAGCCGGGCGCCCGCTCCGCGGCCCGGCCGACCAGGAAGCCCACCACGCAGAACACCAGGGCGTACTGGCCCATCACGTGCGCGGCGGGCGGCAGCACGTCGGTGACCAGGCCCACCACGAAACCGGTGACACCGCCGGGCACCGCCCCCCGCGCCAGCGCGAACATCACGACCCCCATGAGGATCAGGTCCGGACCGCCCCCGCCCGGTAGCGGGAGACGGTTCACGATGGTGACCTGCACGATCATGATCAAGGCCCCGAGCAGTACCGCCGCCATCGCTCGGATCACGCCCTCAAGTCCTCTCGCTCATGCCTCGCCGCCGTCCCTAGTCCCCCACCTGGCCCTCCGATCGGCCGCGCTCGGAGCGATCCGGTCCCGGTGGAGTGGGGGTGCCCGCCGGGGCAGGAGTGCCGTCGGGGGTGCCCGCCCGGGCGCTGGGCGCCGCGGACGGCGCCACTGGGGCCGGGCGAGGCGCCGGAGCCGGCGGCTTCGGCGCCGGGGCGGGCGGCCGGGCCGGCCGGGGCGGCAGCATCGCGTCCCGGGGATCCCGGCGCGGCGCGGCGACCACCACGCCCACCACGTCCAGCGCGGTGAAGTCGACGAACGGCCGCGCGTAGGCCACCCGGGTCAGCTCGCCGGGAGTGGCCTCCACCCGTTCGATGGTGCCGACCGGCACCCCGGCCACGTACGGCCGGCCCTCCTGGGAGCCGAAGCTGACGATGCGCCGCCCCGCTGCCAGCGAGGCCGCCGAGTCCAGCACCCGGAACCGGATCAGCCGCCCTTCGGCCTCGGGACCGAGCCCGTTCACCACGCCGACCTCGTTGTTCCCCTCCAACCGCGCCCCCGCCGCGGAGGCCGGGTCGGTGAGCAGGACCACCGCGGACGTCATGGGGCCGGCGCGCACGACCCGGCCGACCAGGCCATCACCGTTCAGCACCGTCATCTCCGCCCGGACGCCGTCCGCGGAGCCAGCGTCGATCTCCACCGCGTCCTCGAACCCCGGCACGCCGCGCCGGGCGATGACCTGGGCCGCGACCACCCGGTACCCGCCGAGGCCGGACAGCCCGAGCATGCTCGACAGCTCCGCCGACCGGTGCCGGTCCAGCGTCGCGACGGCCAGGTCCCGGCGCAGCCGCGCGTTCTCCGCGCGCAGCCCGTCGATCCGCCGGCCCGCCTCCGGCGCACCACCGATCATGCGGGCGAAGTCGGCGACCGGACGGACCAGCTCGGTGCCGGCCCGCTCCGCGACGCCGAACAGGGACCCCGCGGCGCCGCGCACCGGGTCGAACAAGGAGTCATGATGCCGCCGGTGGTCGATGGTGATCAGCACCAGGGACACGACCAGCAGCACCCCGAGGACGAACCGCGCGCGGCGGGTATCCCTCATCGGTATCGGCCCCCCGGCCCCATCAATGTCTCGGCTCGGGGACCAGCACCTGCTGCAGGGCCTCGAACTCCTCCACGCACTTGCCCGACCCCAGGGCCACCGAGTCGAGGGGGTTGTCCACCAGGTGGATGGGCATGCCGGTCTCCTCGCGCAGCCGGTCGTCCATGCCCTTGAGCAGGGCACCGCCCCCGGTCAGCGCCACTCCGCGGTCCATCAGGTCACCCGACAGTTCGGGAGGACACTTGTCCAGGGTGGACTTCACCGCGTCCACGATGCACTTGAGCGGCTCCTCGGTGGCCTTGCGGATCTCGTCGGCGGACACCACGATCGTCTTGGGCAGGCCGGTGACCAGGTCGCGCCCCCGGATCTCGGCGTGGCAGTCGTCGTCGGAGGGGCCGGCGGACCCGATCGCGATCTTGATCTCTTCGGCGGTGCGCTCCCCCAGCATCAGGGAGTACTCCTTCTTGGCGAACGCGATGATGGCCTGGTCCAGCTCGTCACCGCCCACCCGGATGGACTGGCTCGTCACGATGCCGCCCATCGAGATGATCGCCACCTCGGTCGTGCCGCCCCCGATGTCGACGACCATGTTCCCGGTCGGCTCGTGCACCGGCAGCCGGGCCCCGATCGCCGCCGCCATCGGCTCTTCGATGATGTAGACGCGGCGGGCCCCCGCCTGGTAGCCGGCCTCCTTCACCGCCCGTTGCTCCACGCCGGTGATGCCGCTCGGCACGGCCACGATGATGCGGGGCTTGGCGAAGTGGCGGCGCTTGTGCACCCGCTGGATGAAATAGCGCAGCATGCGCTCGGTGACGTCGAAGTCGGCGATGACGCCGTCCTTCAGCGGGCGGATGGCCACGATGTTGCCCGGCGTCCGGCCGATCATGCGCTTCGCCTCGATGCCCACCGCCACGATCTTGCCGGTGGACGTGTTGATCGCCACCACCGATGGCTCGTTGAGCACGATGCCGCGTCCTCGCACGTAGACCAGCGTGTTGGCCGTGCCGAGGTCGACGGCCATGTCACGGCCGAGGAAAGCCAGCTTGCTACCCATGGGGAAGGAGACCTTCCTTCAGGTCGTCGCGAGTGATTACGTTTCGCATTCGCATCGTAACGTGACGTACCCACGCGCGAGGGCAACGAGCCGTCCAGCTGGGAAAAAACTTGTCGCTCCGTCGCCGGAACGCACGAAGGCCCCGGCGGCGCACACCGGGGCCTTCGCCCGCTCAGCCGGGGCGGCGCGACCGCGGACCGGTCGCGCGGAGTCTCAGAAGCGGTCGGGGAAGAACAGCTTCACCTCGCGGGCCGCCGACTCCGGCGAGTCGGAGCCGTGCACGATGTTCTCGCCGATCTCCAGGGCGTGGTCGCCGCGGATGGTGCCCGGCGCCGACTTCACCGGGTCGGTGGCGCCGGCCAGCGCGCGGAACGCCTCGACGGCCCGCGGGCCCTCCAGGACCATGGCGACCAGCGGGCCACCGGTGATGAACTCGACGAGCTCGCCGAAGAACGGCTTTTCCGCGTGCTCCCCGTAGTGGGCCTTGGCGGTCTCGGCGTCGAGCGTGCGGAGGTCCATGGCCACGATCTTCAGGCCCTTGCGCTCCACGCGCGCGACCACGTCACCGATGAGGCCACGGCGGACACCGTCGGGCTTGATCAGGACAAGCGTGCGCTCGGACACAGTATCTCCTTCATTGTGATCGTCGGCCGCCGCACGGGACAGGCTCGACAAGAGGGGAAGCGTGTGCGCAGCTTACCGGCTCGCCACACCCCGCCCCTCCGCGCTCGGCCGCCCGGCCCGGGGCCGGCCGCCGTCCACCGGTACCGGGCCCTGGTCACCCGCCCGGGTCCGGTTCCACCGGGCGTCCGGCTCGCCGGTCACCCGGCCCGCCGGAGCCGCCCGGCCGCGGTTCGGTGACGGCCGGCCGCTGCGCCGCCTCCGGCGCGGCCGTCCCGCCGACCGGCACGGCAGGCCACGGCTCGGTGGCCGGTGCGGCGTCGCACGGCATGGGCGCGGTGTCACCGATGGCGGAGCCGGCGACCCGGACGTCCGGCCGTCCCGCCCGGACACCCGCCGCCGGAGCGGACTCCGCGGGTGCGATGGGCCCGGCGGGCGGCGCCAGGCCCGCGAGCGCGCTCACCCCCTCGCGTCCGGCCGCCAGCGCGCTGAGGACCAGCACGGCGACCACCGTGAAGCCGGCCGCCAACGCCCAGACGTGCAGGGCCCCGACGAAGCCGTCCAGCATGGCCTGCGAGGTCACTGCGCCCGATCTGCCGGCCGCGCGCAACCATCGCACCTGGATGCCGGCACCGACCAGGATCCCGGCCAGCATCGCGGGCAAGCACAACGACAGCCCGAACATCGCCGTTCGCTCTGGCACGGAGCGCATCGCCACGGTGACCGCCACCGCGGCGCCGCCGGCCAGCAGAACGAGCGGCGCGAGCAGCGGCCCACCGGACGCCGCCGGGACGACCAGCCGGACCGCACATAGCCCGAGCACCATGGCCACCAGCCCGCCGCCGAGCAATCGGGGCCACCGCGCCCGGCCGGCCCGGGCGGCCGTCAGGGCGAGCACCGAGGCCACGCCCATGGCGACGGCGAACCCTCTCCACATCGCGGACAGCCCCGGACCACCGAGACCGGCGAGCTCCACGTAGGTCAACTGGGCCGCGGCGGGCAGGACGGCCAAGCCCACGGCGGGCAGGGTCACGACCGGCAGCAGGCCGGCGCCGTGCCAGGGCCGGGCAGCCCATATCGTGCCGACCAGCACCGCCACCGCGAGCACTGCCGCACCGGTGATCACCTCGGCCTGCTGGCTGAAGACGGCACCGACGGCGAGGGCTGCGAGCCCGGCGGACGGTGCCAGCGCGAGCCCCGGCCGCCCGTCCGCCCATCGCCAGGACCGGCCGCGCGCACCGGCCCGCCGCCCGGACCTCGCGGACCACATGGCGGGCGCCGCCTCGTCGGCCGGATCCGCGCCGGCCTCGCGCCCCGCCGCACTCCCCGGCGGCGTCCCGGCCGGATCGCCGTCCAGCCGGGAGAGCACCAGGAACACCGCGGCGAGCGCGAGGGCCAACCCGGTGGGCAGCGGGTAGGGCTGCAACGCCACTCGCCAGGACGTCACCCCGTTCAGCGGCCACAGGGCCAGCGCCTGGGCGGCCAGCAGGCTCACCGCCAGCGATGCCGCCCACACCGCCACCAGCGCGCCGCCGCCCGTGCCACGGCTCCGCCGGCAGATGGCCAGCGTGGCGGGCAGCACCAGGCCCGCACCCAGGCCGTGCAGCCCCCGCACCAGGCCGACCGACCAGATGGACGCGGCGACCCCGCCGGCGACATCGGCCGCCGCCAGCAAAGCCAGACCGGCCATCAGCAGCGACGCGGGCGAGACCCGGCGCAGCACCATCGCGGCCGGCGGTACGGCGCCCAGCATCACCGGCAGGGCCAGCCCGTGCGCGCGCAAGATGCCGTCACCGACCAGCTCGGGCGGCAGCAGTCCGGCGACGATGGACATGGTGTTGGGAATGGTGACGATCGCCAGTGGCAGCCCGAGGACGGCCAGCGTCCCGGCGAGGATGTCGCGCAGCAAGAACCGCGGGCGGGACCGGCCGGGAACCGGCAGATCCGCCGCGTGAAGTGGGGGGACGGCCATACCGGCCGACTTTAGCGTTAGGTCACGCCCTCGACACGTCGAGCGACGAATATAGCTGTGACCCACAGCGCCGCGAAGATCACACCGAGGAAGAACATCATCGGCACGAGGAACCCGGTCGCGACGGCGAGCACCTGAACCACGCTGCCGGCGATGTAGGCGGAGGGCCGTTTGAGGAGGCCGGCGACCACCACGCAGGCCACCGCCAGGCCCAGGCCTACCGGCACGGCGACGCCGGGCGCGACCCCGTTGACGACGATGGCCACCGGGGTGACCAGCCCGAGCACGATGGCCTCCATGCCCAGCACGCTCGCCCCCAGACGCCGCATGCCCGGCGTCACGCTGAACATCACCCCGCCGGCCCTCTCCGCACTCCTGCTCGATGCACTGGCCGCTCCAGTGCCCTGCCCCTCCGCGTCACGCCCGTCCGCGTCAGGCCCGTTTGTGTCCGACCCGTCCGCGTCAGGCACCGTCACCGCGGACCCGCCGCCCGGAGCAGCACGCGGGCATCGCCGACGGTGACCACCGAACCGGTGATCAGCACGCCGGCCCCGCTGTACTCGCCGGTGTCCTCGGCCAGCCCGACCGCCATGTCGATGGCGTCGTCGATCCGCGCCGCCTGGTGCACCCGTTCGGTGCCGAAGACGTCCTCGGCGAGCGCCGCCAGTTCCTCGGCGTCCATGGAACGCGGCGACGAGTTCCGGGTCACCACGATCTCCGCCAGGATCGGCTCGAGAAGCTCGAGAACGCCGGCCACGTCCTTGTCCGCCATCATCGCCACGACGCCGATGAGCCGGCTGAACTGGAATGACTCCTCCATCGCCATGACGACCGACTGCATCGCGCCGGGATTGTGCGCGGCGTCGACCACCACGGTCGGCCCGCGGCGGACAACCTCTAGCCGCCCCGGCGAGGTGATCTGAGCGAACGCCTGCCCGACCAGCTCGGCCCCCAGCGGCTCGTCACCGCCGGTCATCGCCTCCACGGCAGCCAGCGCGCAGGCCGCGTTGCCGGCCTGGTGCTCGCCGTAGAGCGGCAGGAAGACGTCCTCGTAGACGCCCTTCAGGCCCTGCAGGCGCAGGACCTGCCCGCCCATCGCCACCTCGCGGTGCGCGACGCCGAACTCCAGCCCTTCCCGGGCCACGGTGGCCCCGGTCTCGGCCGCGCGCCGCATCAGCACCTCCGCCGCGGCCAGCGGCTGCTGGGCCAGCACCACCGTACCGCCGGGCTTGATGATGCCGGCCTTCTCGCGGGCGATCGACTCGATGTCCGGGCCCAGGTAATCGACATGATCGAGCGAGATCGGGGTGACCACGGCGACCGTGCCGTCCGCCACGTTGGTGGCGTCCCAGGTGCCGCCCATCCCGACCTCGACCACCGCGACGTCCACCGGAGCGTCGGCGAAGGCGGCGAACGCCATCGCGGTCAGCACCTCGAAGAAGGACAGCCGCCCCTGCTGCTGGTCGACCAGGTCGAGGTAGGGACGCACATCTTCGTAAACCTGGACGAACCGCTCCTCACTCAGCGGCTCCCCGTCGACGCTGATGCGCTCCCGGATGGACGTGAGGTGCGGACTGGTGAACCGGCCCACGCGCAGGTTGCGTTCCCGTAGCAGGGCGTCGATCATCCGAGCGGTGCTCGACTTACCGTTGGTGCCGGTGATGTGCACCACCGAGTACGCCTGCTGCGGCCGGCCGAGCAGGTCCATCACCAGGTTGATGCGGTCCAGCGTCGGGTCGATGTCCCACTCCACGCCGCGCTGGAAGATCGCCTTTTCAACCGTCTGGTAGTCCACACCAGAAGCCTACTTACCATCGCCGGCCCTCATGCCACGGCCCGCACCGGTCCGGCCGGCCCACCTCGGCGCCGCCCCGGGCCACACACCGGTCAGGCCACCCGCCAGACCATCGACCACTCGGATCCGCCGTCGCGAAGCGCCGACCGGCCGGCATCCGCCTCGGACAGCGTCCGGGCATTCCGCGCCATCGCCGGGCCCGCGACGAAGCGCCTCCCCCGGCGCCAGGGCCACCGGACCCGCTGAGGGCCCTCCCCGCCGGGATGGCCGCATCGGCGTAGCACGGCGCCCCTCGCATCCGCGATGACGCCTCGTGGTCGACCCCCGCCAGAATGCGCTATAACGCAGAAAAGCCATCCACATGGTGGATGGCTTTTCTGCGTTATTAAAAA
>NZ_BOOU01000088.1 GCF_016863395.1 Sphaerisporangium rufum
TTGCCGGTCCCCGAGCCCACGGCCAGCGCCCAGATGGCCGACGCCGAGGCGTCGCCCGCCCGGTCCAGGATCGTGTCGTTGATGTTGGCCGTGGTGTCGCAGGACCGGTGGTAGCAGGAGTCGTACGCCCGGCCGGAGGTGCCGCCCCACTTGGCGGCCTGCGCCGAGGTCTTGGTGTAGCTCGCGCCGGCCGCGACGCCCGAGGTCGGGATGCCCACCGCCTCGAACGAGTAGTCGTCCGACCGGCCGGCGCCCTCGGTGTTCTCCTCCGGCTGCACGCCGAGCGCGTCGTAGAACGCCTTTAGCTCGCGGGCGGCCGTGCTGGAGATGTGGTTGATGAAGTAGCCGCCGTTGGGCGAGCCGACCATGTCGTAGTTGTGGTAGACCTTGATCTTGCTTCGCTCGGTGGTGCTCAGCGTCCGGGCGTAGAAGTCCGAGCCGTTGAGGCCCTGCTCCTCGTCGGTCCACCAGGCGAATCGCACGTGCTTGGCCATCGCCGGGCGGCTCGCGGCCAGGGTGAGCGCCACCTCCAGCAGCATCGCCGACCCCGACCCGTTGTCGTTGATGCCCGGTCCGGCCGACACGCTGTCCAGATGCGCCCCCGACATGATCACCTGGTTGGCGTCGCCGCCCGGCCAGTCGGCGATGAGGTTCGGGCCGGCCCCGCTGCTGCAGCCGGACGTGCACGCCTGCCGGGTCGTGGTGTACCCGGCGGCCTGCAGTTTCTGCTCGACATAGGCGACCGACGCGGTGTACCCGGCGCCGCCCGCCCGCCGGGTGCCGCCGTTGGCGGTGGCGATGCTCTGGAACTGCTGCAGATGGGCCTTGATGTTCTGCAGGCTGACGTCGGGCGGGGCGGCCAGTGCCGTGCCCGTCATGCCGCCCGTCACGCCGCCCGCGGCCTTAGCTGCCGTGACGGCCGCCGGGGCGGCGGGCGGGGGCTCGGCAGCCGCCGGGACGGCCGTCGCCAGCAGGGCGGCCACGGCGAGGGCGACGGCCGAAACCGGCCGGAGTCTGCGCCTCATGCGCTGTCCTTTCTCTGCCGCCCGCCGCCGGCCGCCGGCCAGGCCTCGGCGCGCATCGCGCCCTGGCACCGGGACGGCGGGGACGCGGGCGGGCTCGGGGGGTGAGAGGACGGCCGGCTCACCCGCGGGGAGCCGGCCTGTGCGCGACGCTAGAGCGGGCGACCCGGTCACACCATCCGTAGAGGCATCCGTACGTATACCGAAAAAGCCGCCCGGGTGACGCCGCCGTGCCGGGTGACCCGTTCGGGGGCCGCCCGGCCGGCACGGCGCCGGACGCGACCGGCGTCGGCGGGGAACGCCGCGCCCGCCGTGACCACGGGGCGGCGCCGGCGGTCATGGTCACGGCGGCCGATACGGTCGCGGTGACGGTCGACACGGTCGCGGTGACGCCGGTGGGCGAACGGGTCAGCGGGTGCCGGCGTCCCGGCGGCCGGCCAGTCCGGCCCGCAGGGCGTACACGACCAGCGCCAGCCCGGCGACGATCTGCGCGCCGAGCACGATCCGGCTGACATCGACGGCCGGTTCCCAGCGGACCTCGCCGTCGCGGATCACGTAGGCGCCGACCGGGCGGGAGATCGCCCCGCCGCCGCCGCCGGTGCCGCCGGCCACCTGCCCCCGCACGTCCCCCTTGCCGAACCCGCCGCCGGCCCGCACCGCCGCGGCCGGGATGACCGTCACCCCGTCCTTCTCGTACGGCTCGCCGTACACCCGCTGCGCCCCGGTCAGCTGCTCGAAGAACTCGCGTATTTCCACGCCGCCTCGCTCGATGTCGAAGGGAATGCCGATGTGCGGCAATCATCCCCCAGGGGTACCGGCCGGCGGATTATTCACTCGTGCCGGGCACCGTGCGGGCGGTACAAAGGGGCGTGACTTCGCACGTTCCCGCCCACGCCGCCGCCACCGCCCCGCCCGCACCACCCGAGGAGACGGCCGGTCCCCGGCCGGAACCGGCGGATCTCCCCGGCGTGACGGCGGCCGGGTACCACGCCCGCCGGCCGGTGCCCGGTGACGCCGCCGCCGTGCACCGCCTGGTGTCCGCCCGCGACCTGGAGGTGCTCGGTCACCCCGACGCCACCCTGGACGACCTCACCGACCAGCTGACCGACGCCTCCCTCGACCTCGGCCGGGACGCCTGGCTGGTCCACCCGCCCGGCGCGCCGGACACCGTGGCGGGCTACGCGCAGGCCTGGCGGCAGCGCGCCGAGGCCGGCGTCCCCGCCGAGGTCGACATCGAGGTCTACGCCGCCGACGAGCGGCTGGTCCGGCCGCTGTGGGACGCGGTGCTGGCCCGGGCCGGCCGGATGGCCGGGGCGGCCGGCAGCCCGCGCGCGGTCGTCTCGGTGCAGGTCTACCGGCAGGACGCCGCCACCGCCGAGGTCGCCGCCTCGTACGGCTTCCAGGTGGCCACCGGGTTCCACCGGCTGCGCGCCGACCACCCGGTCGGGCCGGTCGCCGACCCGGACCCGCCGTCCGGGGTGACCGTCCGGGCCGCCCACGGGTCGGCGGAGCTCACCCGGGCCGCGTACCGCATTCACCAGGAGGGGTTCGCCGAGCACTTCGGGTTCGTGCCGAAGAGCTACGACGCCTGGCTGTCGGCCTACGGGGCCTCCGCCACCAGCGACTGGTCGCAGCTGCTGGTCGCCGAGGCGGACGGCCGGCCGGCCGGCATGCTGCTCGGCTCGGACATGTTCGCCGCCGACGAGAACTGCGGGTACGTCCGCCTGCTGGCGGTGCTGCCCGGATACCGGGGCCGTGGCATCGGCCGCACCCTGCTGCGGCACGCCTTCGCCGCCGACGCCCGGCGCGGCCGGTCCGGGACCTACCTGCACGTGGACGCGGGTAACACCACCCCGGCGCTGACCCTCTACCTGTCGGCCGGCATGCGCCCCGTCCTGGTGATCGACGTCTGGCGCGGCGCCGTCCAGCCCGCACCGGACTCGCCCGCCGGGGCCTGACCGCCCCCGCCGGTGTGTCAGGCCGCGGCGGCGGGACGGCGGCGCAGCAGGGGGGCGGCGCAGCCGGCGCCGGCCAGCGCGAGCGCGGCCAGCCAGGCACAGGTCACCCCGATCGCGTCCGGCGAGGGGGCCATGGCCAGGTACAGCGTGCCGAAGGTGGCGACCCCGACGACCTGGCCGAGCTGGAGCATCATCGCCATCACCCCGCTGGCGTCCGGCGCGTCGGCCGGCGCGACGCCGGCCAGCGCCACCGTGAACAGCGGGCTGTACGCCGCGCCGAGGCCGATGCCCGCCAGGGCGAGCAGCGCCACTCCGGCCGCGGTGGCCGACCATGCGAAGGCGTACCCCACGCCCAGATAGCCGGCCGCGGCCAGCGCGAACCCGGCGAGGATCAGCGGCCGGTGCGCCCGGCCGGGCAGCCGCCGCCAGGTCAGGCTGAGCAGCGCGAAGCCGCCACCGCCCGGCACGAAGGTGAGCCCGGCCGCCAGCGCCCCGTAGCCGAGCGCGCCCTGCAGGTGCAGGGCGATGGCGAACAGGAAGCCGCCCCAGGTCACCATGGCCACGAACACGCCGAGGGCGGCGGGCACCAGGCCCGGGGCGCGCAGCAGCCGGCCGGGCACCAGCGGGTGGGCCGCCCGGCGCTCCACCGCGGCGAACAGCGCGACGGCCACCACGCTGCCCGCGAGCGACCAGCGGCACCAGGCCGGCCAGCCCTGCTCGCGGCCGAGGACCAGCGGCACCACCAGCAGGGACACCGCCACGGCCAGGGTCACCAGGCCGGCCACGTCCGCCCCCCGGCCCGCCGGCCCCCGTCCCGCGGGCAGGGCGCGGCGGCCGGCGACCAGCAGCACGGCGCCGATCGGCACGTTGACCAGGAACACCGGGCGCCACTGGGCGCCGAGCAGGTCCGCGGCGACCAGCGCCCCGCCGAGCACCTGGCCGGCCACCACGCCGCCGGCCAGCACCGCCGAGTAGACGCTCAGCGCCCGCGCCCGGGACGCGCCGGCGAAGTTGAGCTGGATGGTGCTCAGCACCTGCGGCACCATGAGCGCGGCGCCGGCGCCCTGCAGCAGGCGGAAGGCCACGAGCGTCGCCGCCGAGCCGGCCAGCCCGCAGGCCAGGGATGCGGCGGTGAACAGGGCGAGCCCGAGCTGGAAGACCCGCCCGGGGCCGAACCGCCCGCCGAGGCGGGCGCCGCTGATCAGCAGCACCGCGTAGGCGATGGTGTATCCGGAGACGATGAGCTGCAGGGCGGCACCGGAGGCGCCGAGATCGGCGCGGATGGTCGGCGCGGCGACGTTGACGATCGACACGTCCATGATCGCCATGAACTGGCCGGTGAGGACGACGGCGAGCAGGGCACCGGGCCGGGAGCGTACCCGGCGGCCGACCGGGGGAGAGGTGGTGACTGCGGTCATGACGACGATGATCGCCGTATCGGGGTACCGGTAACGAGAGCCTGCGCATCCTGGTACCGGCAGCACCTGGCATCCGCGGGGCCCGGCCGCCAGGATAGGGACCGGGGGGCGACCGATCTCCGGTCCCGCAGGGGGATCGTCCGGTCACCGCCGCAGGGCGATCACCCGGTCTCCGATCGCGGCGATCGCCCGGTCGCCGCCGCACCCGGGAGGAACACCGATGACCACGACCGCCGCCTGGCGTGCGGCCGACCCCGCGGTCCCCGGCCAGGCCGCGCCGGGAGCGCCGCGGCGCCGCGAGCTGGCCGCCTTCCTGCGCAGCCGTCGCGAGCGCATCACCCCGGCCGACGTCGGGCTGCCGCCGGGACTGCGCCGGCGCACCCCGGGGCTGCGGCGGGAGGAGGTCGCCCAGCTGGCCGGGGTCGGGGTCACCTGGTACACCTGGCTGGAGCAGGGCCGGCGGATCAACGCCAGCGTGCAGGTGCTGGACGCCATCGCCCGCACGCTGCGGCTGGACGCGGCCGAGCGCGCGCACCTGTACCGGCTGGCCGACGTGCCCGAGGTGCCGCGGCCGGCCGGTTGCGCGGGGCTGGAGCCCGCGGTGCGCACCATCCTGGACCACCTGGACCCACTGCCGGCCTGCGTGTACAACGGGCGGTACGACCTGCTGGCCTGGAACTCCTCCTACGCCGCGTTGTTCCCCACCCTGGTCTCGGCCCGGCCGGCCGAGCGCAACGCGATCTGGCACGTGTTCACCTGCACTCTCTGCCACGAATGCGTGCAGAGCCCGGAGACCGAGTATCCATGGATGGTCGCCACGCTGCGCGCCGCGTTCGCCGGGCACGTCGGCGAGCCGGCCTGGGAGGAGTTCGTCGCGGCGCTGCGCGCGGCCAGCCCGGCGTTCGACCGGATGTGGCGGGAGCACCAGGTGGCCGGTCCGGGGAGCCGGACCAAGACCTTCCGCCACCCGGTGGCCGGCCTGGTGCGCACCTCGACCACCAGCATGGCGCTGTCCGGCGCGCCGGAGGCCCGGATGGTCGTCTACACCCCGCTCGACCAGGACAGTCGCGACAAGATGGCCTGGCTGCGTGACCAGGCCGGCACCGTCGCCCGCTGAGCGGAACCGGGTTACGGGCTGTCCGATTTACCCGATTGTGACTTGACGGCGGCCGGTATCCGCCGGTTACAGTGCCTCCACTCCGTAAACGTTTACCGATGCTTTTCCGGGTCGACTGTAAACGTTTACCGTCGGACGGAAACGAGGTGGCGGGTGACCGAAGGCCCGACGATCACGACGATCGCGCAGCGCGCGGGCGTGTCCATCGCGTCCGTCTCGCGGGTGCTGAACGGCCTGCCCACCCGGCCGGAGACCGAGCGCCGGGTGCTCCAGGCGGCCGGCGAGCTCGGCTACGTGCCGAACTCGGTGGCCCGCTCCCTGAAGTCCCGGCGCAGCAACCAGGTCGGATTCGCCATCGCCGACATCGGCAACCCGGCGTACCTGGCGATGATCCGGGAGATCCAGCCGCTGCTCAAGGCGGCCGGCTACCGGCTGGTGCTGCACTCCACCGGCAGCGACATCGCCGAGGAGATCGAGGTGCTGCGCGGGCTCGGCGAGCGGTACGCCGACGGGCTGATCATGGTGCCGCTCCGGATGACCGAGGAGCACCTGAAGATGTTCCACGCCGCCCGCGCGCCCATCGTGATCATCGGTGCGGCCCCGGACGGCGCCCCGGTGGACAACGTGCGCACCGATTCGCGGACCGGCGTGCGCCTGGCCCTGGCCCACCTGCACGCTCTCGGCCGCCGGCGGATCGGCTTCCTCAACGGCCCGCCGGACACGGTGCCCGGCGCCGCCCGCGCCGCCGGCTGGGCCGAGGCGAGCCGGGCGCTCGGCCTGCCGGCCGGCCCCGAGCTCACCGAGGTCGGCGACTTCTACCGCGCGGACGGCGCCGCCGCCGCCGGCCGGCTGCTGGACCGGGTGCCCGACCTGGACGCGCTGGTGTGCGCCAACGACCTCATCGCGCTCGGTGCGCTCGACGTGCTGCGGCGGCGCGGCCGCCGGGTGCCGGACGACGTGGCCGTCACCGGCATGGACGACACCGACCTGGCCACCCTGGCCTGGCCGGCGCTGACCAGCGTGTCGCTCGGCTCGGCCGAGCGGGGCCGGGCGGCGGCCGGGCTGCTGTTGGACCGGCTGGCCGGCGACGGCCAGGGGCCGCGGGTGGTCACCGTCGAGCCCCGGCTGGTCGTGCGCGGCTCGACCGCCGGGCAGGAGACGCCATGACGGCCGGCACGCGCCGCCGCGCCGCCGCGCCGCCCGGCCGGCCGCGCCGCCCGTCCCGCCCGCGCGCCACCCGCGGCACCGCCCGCGAGACCCTGCTGCTGATGCTGCCCGCCCTGGTGCCGGTGCTGGTCTTCAGCGTCGGCCCGCTGCTGTACGGCATCTACCTGGCCTTCACCGACGCCCGCTCCGGCCGCAACGCCGAGACCTCCTTCGTCGGCCTGGCCAACTTCGGCGACCTGCTCGCCGACGGCGACTTCTGGTCCTCTTTCCGCATCGGCATGGTGTGGGCGATCTCGGTGACCGTGCTGCAGTTCGCCGCCTCGCTCGGCCTGGCCCTGCTGCTCAACGAGAACCTGCGGCTGCGCGGGTTCGCCCGGGTGCTCGCGCTGGTGCCCTGGGCCATGCCGCCGGTCGTCATCGGCCTGATGTGGCGGCTGGTCTACCACCCCGACGCCGGCGTCCTCAACGACATGCTGCTCGGCCTCGGCCTGATCGGGGACGGCGTCGACTGGCTCAACGACTTCTCGGTGGCGCTGCCCGCGGTGATCGTGGTCGGCGTGTGGACCGGCATGCCGCAGACCACGGTGGTCCTGCTGGCCGGCCTGCAGAGCGTGCCCCGGGAGCTGTACGAGGCCGGGCACGTGGACGGCGCCGGCACCTGGCGCCGGTTCTGGAACATCACCCTGCCCCAGCTGCGCCCGGTCGTCGTCACCATCACCTCGCTGGACTTCGTCTGGAACATCAACCAGTTCGGCCTGGTCTACGTGCTCACCCAGGGCGGCCCGGGCGGCCGGACCCGGCTGCCGATGCTGTTCGCCTACGAGGAGGCCTTCCGCTACGGCTTCTTCGGCTACGCCGCCACCCTGGGCGTCGCCATCGTGATCGTCGTGCTGGCCGTGCTGGGCGTCTACCTGTGGCGGCAGATGCGGGAGGCGGACTGACATGCGCAGACCCCTGCAGTACCTGGCCCTGCTCGGCTACCTGTTCTTCCTGGCGTTCCCGCTGGTGTGGCTGCTGTCCACCGCGCTGAAGACGCCGCGGGAGATGGCGAGCCTGGACCCCTCCTGGATCCCGCGCGACCCGGTGCTGGGCAACTTCGCCGACGCCTTCGCCGAGCAGGACCTGGTCGGCGCCGCGCTGCGCAGCCTCGGCGTCGCGGTCGCCACCTCGGCGCTGGCCGTGCTGCTCGCCCTGCCGGCGGCCTACGCCCTGGCCCGGCACCGCACGGTGCTCAACCGGTTCGCCATCGGCTGGGTGCTGGTCAGCCAGGTCTTCCCGTTCATCCTGATCATCATCCCGCTGTTCATGGTGCTGCGCCGCCTGGAGTTGGTGAATACCCTGCCGGGGCTGGCCATCGTGCACGTCACCTTCGTGCTGCCGTTCGCGCTGTGGATGCTCCAGGGGTACGTCCGGGCCATCCCGCGCGAGCTGGAGGAGGCCGCCGCCGTCGACGGGGCCGGCCGGCTGCGCTCGCTGGCCGCCGTGGTGGCGCCGCTGCTCGCCCCCGGCGTGGTGGCCACCGCGCTGTTCGCCTTCATCTCCTCCTGGAACGAGTTCCTGTTCGCCCTGGTCGTCCTCAAGGACCCCGACATCGCCACCTTGCCGCTGACCCTGGTGAAGTTCACCGGCGCCGAGGGGGTGGCCCGGCTGGGCCCGCTCGCCGCGGCCTCACTGCTCGCCACCATCCCGAGCCTCGCCTTCTTCGCGATCATCCAGCGCCGGCTGCGGTCGGGCCTGATGGCCGGCGCCGTCAAGGGATGACATCGCACTGAGCCTTCCGCGTCACCATCGATAGGAGAGACCCTTGCGCACCAGAACCGCACTGGCCGCGGCCGCCGCCGCGGTCGCCGTGCTCACCGCGGGCTGCTCGTCCGGCGGGAACGCCGGCGGCGGGCAGGACACCGGGCGGGACTCCGGGCCGGTGAAGCTGAGATTCCTCAGCCTCGCCTGGCAGAAGGAGTCGATCGCCGCCAACAAGGAGATCGTCGCCGCCTGGAACACCGCCAACCCCGACATCCAGGTCGAATACGTGCAGGGCAGCTGGGACAACGTCAACGACCAGCTGGTCACCTCCTTCGAGGCCGGTGACCCGCCGGACGTCATCCACGAGGACTCCCCGGCGCTGGCGGGCTTCGCCTCCCGCGGCTACCTGCTGGACCTCGCCGGGAAGCTGCCCGCCGAGCTGAAGAACGACATCCCGCAGCAGGCCTGGGACACCGTCACCTTCGGCGACGGCAAGGGCGGCCAGGGCGTGTACGGCGTGCCGTTCCTGCAGGAATCGCAGGTCATCATCGGCAACAAGAAGCTGCTGGACGCCGCCAAGGTCCGCGTCCCCACCCCCGACGACCCGTGGACCTGGGACGAGTTCGCGCAGATCAGCAAGAAGCTCACCAAGGGCGGCGCCTTCGGCACGGCCTGGCCGTTGAAGGCCCCGGTCAACAAGGTGCTCACCCAGGCGCTCAACTTCGGCGGCACCTTCTTCCAGACCGACGGCACCAAGACCACCGTCAAGGTCGGCCCGGCCGAGCGCGAGGTGCTGAGCCGCATCCACGACCAGCTCTACAAGGACCGCTCCGCCGACCCGTCCGCGCTCGGCATGGGCACCGCCGACCCGCTGCCCGGCTTCTACGCCGGCAAGTACGCGCTGCTGCCGACCGGCGTCTACCTGCGCCAGCAGGTCGTCGAGCAGGCGCCCGAGGGCTTCGAGTGGGTCACCATCCCGCCGCTGAAGGGCACCACCGCCGAGCAGGGCGCCATCTCGCAGACCCTGTCGGTCGCCGCGGACAGCGAGCACCCCGAGCAGGCGACCTCGTTCATCTCCTACTTCCTGAACAGCGCCAACCAGGTCAAGCTCGCCAAGGGCGACTGGCTGCTGCCCACCAGCGTCAAGGCGGCCGCCGACCCGGCCATGACCACCAAGGAGAACGGCTGGGACGTCGCCACCGCCTCGGCCAAGAACCTGGTGGTCGCCCCCTACCTGAAGGTGAACGGGTACGACGAGTGGAAGAGCAAGGTCGCCACCCCCACCCTGCAGAGCTACTTCGCGAACAAGATCAGCCTGGACCAGGCGGCGAAGACCCTGGTCGAGGAGGGGAACCAGGTGCTGGAGCGGTACAACAAGTGATCATCGACCGGGCCCGGGGGTGCCTGCTCGCCCTGGCGGCGGGCGACGCCCTCGGGCGGCCCGCCGAGAACCTCGAACCGGCGGAGATCGCCCGCCGGTTCGGCCGGCTCACCGAGATCGAGCCCGGCGGCGGCGGCACCGACGACACCGAGTACACGCTGTTCGCCGCCGATCTGCTGTGCCGGTACGGCGCCGCGATGACACCTGACGACGTGGCCCGGGAGTACCGCGAACGGGTCCTGCCCGCGATCGCCGGGCCGATGCGCGGCGCGGGGTTCTCCGAGCTCGGCGCCGTCCAGGCGCTGCGCCGCGGGATGGCCCCGCCGATGACCGGCCGCTGGCACCCGCACGGCTGGTCCGACGGGCTCGCCATGCGCGCCGCCCCGTACGGGGTGTTCGCCGCCGGCGACCCCGCCGAGGCGGCCCGCCTGGTGGAGGTGGACGGCGCGGTGAGCAACAGCGGCGAGGGCCTGCACGGAGGCCGGGCCGTCGCCGCCGCCGTCGCCGCCGCGATGGCCGGCGCCACCCCCGGCGAGGTCGCCGCCGCCGGCGTCGCCGCCGTCCCGGCGGACTCCTGGACCGGGCGCAACCTGCGCGCCGCCGTCGCCGCGGCGGCCGCCGGGGACGCCGGCCGGCTGCGCCAGGCGGTGGTCGTGCGGCACTACCCGTGGACCGACCTGGCACCCGAGGCGGTCGCGCTGGCCTTCGCCGCCTACCTGCTCGGCGGCGGCGACGTCGAGGAGTCGGTGGTCACCGCCGCCAACCTGGGCCGGGACGCCGACACGACCGCGGCCATCGCCGGCGCCCTGGCCGGCGCCGGGCGCGGGGAGGGCGCCGTCCCGGACCGCTGGGCCCGGGAGATCGGCCCGGCCACCGGCCGCTGCCTGCCGTTCGTCGCCGGCCGGCACGTGCTGGACGCCGCCGGCGGTCTGGTGGCCGCCCGGGAACGCGAGCACGGGCAGGGCCGGGCACCGTCCGGCTCGCCGCACCTGGACCAGGGATAGGGGAGGGACATGCGATCGGGGGATCGGATCCGGGGCGCCTTCGCCGGGCTGGCCATCGGGGACGCGGCCGGCTGGCCGGCCGCCCGGCACCGCTCGGCGCTGCTCGCGCCGTGGAGCCGCCGGCTGGCCCGCGAGCTGGACGCCTTCGCCGAGGAGCACCGCCTCACCACGCTGCCGGTGCCGTTCGCGCTGAACCAGCCGGTCGAGCCGCTGGCCCTGGGCCCGTCCGACGACGCCGAGTGGCTGGCCTGGACCGCGCTGACCATCGGCCAGGACCGGGCCGCCGCGTTCGGCGCGCTGGCCGGCCGCGACGACCTGCGGGCCCGCGTCTCGGTGCGCACCGCGCTGGACAACCTGGCCGCCGGCAAGCCGCCACCGGCCAGCGGGCACGACAACCCGCACTTCTTCGACGACGCCGCCGCGGTCCGCGCGGTCGCCTTCGGCGCGGCCGGCGCCGACCCGCGCGCCGACGCCGAGGTGACCAACTCCGGTGACGGCGTGCTCGCCGCGGTGGCGGTGGCCGCCGCGGTCGCCGAGCTGGTGGCCGGCGCCCCGGCGGAGGCGGCGGTGGTCGCGGCGCTGGCCGAACTGCCCGGCGACACCGCGATCGGGCATGCCGCCCGGCTCGCCCTGGCCGCCGCCCGCGCGGCCGGTGATCCGTTCGCTGCCGTCCCCGCGCTGGACGCCGTGCTGCTGGACCACGTGTACAGCTACGGCGTCGGCGCCGCGCAGACGGTGGCGGTGGCCCTCGCCCTCACCGAGGTCTCCGGCGGCGCGCTCGCCGCGGCGGTGCCGGCCGCGGCCTGCCTGGCCTCGCTGGCCGACTCCGCCCCCGCGCTGACCGGCGCGCTCACCGGGGCGTGCACCGGCCTTTCCGCGCAGCCCGCCGGCTGGACGGCCGCGGCCCGCACCCTGGCCGGGTGCTGCCTGCCCGAACTGGCCGGCACGGATCTGATCGACATCGCTGGAGGACTGGTATGACCGAGGACCTGCTGACCGACAAGGCCGTCGGCTGCGTGACCGGCGCGGCGGTCGGCGACGCGCTCGGCGGCGCCACCGAGGGCTGGCCCCCCGAGCAGATCCAGGAACGCTACGGCGGGCACGTCACCGGCGTCGTCCCGCCGTTCTTCGCCGACTGGCGCAACGCCCGGCCCATCGCGCCGTACCACAAGGGCGACGGGCACGTCACCGACGACACCCTGATGACGCACGCGCTGATCCGGGTGTACGAGAAGGTGGGCGGGCACCTGGACGCCTATGCCGCCGCCGACCACCTGGTCCCCGAGCTGATGGGGGAGCGGCGGTGGATCCCGGAGCTGGAGGCCGAGGCGCTGCCGCTGCAACGGATCTTCCTGGCCGAGAAGTGGCTGGTGCTGCGGCTGCACTACGGGCACGTCGACCCGCGGGAGGCGGGCACCGGCAACATCGTCAACTGCGGCGCCGCCATGTACATGGCACCGGTCGGCGTGGTGAACGCCGCCAACCCCGACGCCGCCTACGCCGAGGCCGTCGACCTGGCCGGCGCGCACCAGTCCAGCTACGGGCGGGAGGCCGCCGGGGTGCTGGCCGCCGCGGTCGCCGAGGCCATGCGCCCCGGCGCCACCGCCGACTCGGTCGTCGCCACCTGCCTGCGGCTCGCCCGGGACGGCACCCGCGCCGCGATCGAGGCGGTCTGCGACCGGGCGCGCGACTTCGGGCACTGGGACGGCTCGTTCCCGGCGCTGCGCGCGGCGGTCGCCCCCTACGACACCGTCGCCGACACCTACCGCGACCAGGGCCTGGGCGCCCGGCGGCCCAGCCGGGTGCACAGCATCGAAGAGCTGCCGCTGGCGCTGGCCTTCCTGCTGATCGCCGGCGGCGGCTACCGGGACACCGTGCTCGGCGGGGTCAACTACGGCCGGGACGCCGACTCCATCGCCAGCATGGGCGGCGCGGTGGCCGGCGCCCTCGGCGGCGCCGCCGCCGTCCCCGCCGAGTGGCGCGACCAGGTCGCCGCGGCCAGCCGGCTCGACCTGGCCGCCCCCGGGGCCGCCATCGCCGAGGTCGCCCGCCGGGTGCACGCCGGCGACCTGGCCGCCCGCCGCGCCCACGAGACCGCCTTCACCGCGCTGACCTGGACGGAGCGGTCGTGACCGGTGACCTGGCCGCCCGCCGCGCCCACGAGACCGCTCGCACCGCCCTGACCTCGACCGCCCTCGGGGAGCGGTCGTGACCGGCGGGCGGGCCGGCGGCGCGTCGGAACGGCCGCTGCGGCTGACCTGGGTGCAGCCCGAGGACCTGGTCGGGCACGAGCTGCGGCAGGCCGCCGAGGACGGCCGCGACCCCGCCGCGGTGGCCGCGATCACCCGCCGCTGGCACGCGGCCGGCGGCCACGACGCCCCGCCCCGGGCCGGCGCCTCGCCGGATCCCGCGGGTGACCGGCTGCGCGCGCTCGCGGGGGAGCTGCTGGACGAGCTGGCCGCGCTGCCGTCCCCGCTGCCCGAGCCGGCCGGCCTGCCCGAGATCCTGGCCGCCGCCCCCGCCGGCCGGACCGCGCGCCACCCGTCCGGGCCGGCCGCCCCGGACCGCCCGGATACCGCCGGTACCGCGGCCGTCCCGGACCGCCTGGATACCCCGAACGGCCCGGCCGGTGCGAACAGCGCGAGCGATCCGGGCGACCTGGACAGTGCGCACGGTCCGGACGGCTCGAACGGCCGGGGCGGCCTGGACGGCTCGGGCGACCGGGGCGGGCTGGACGGCTCGGGCGACCTGGCGGACCGGGTGCTCGGGGCGTGGCTGGGGCGGGCCGCCGGGTGCGTGCTGGGCAAGCCGGTGGAGAAGATCCCGCGCGAGGGCATCCGGGAGATCGCCGAGGCGACCGGCAACCGGCCGATCCGCGGCTGGTTCACCGCCGCCGGGCTGCCGGCCGAGGTGGCCGCCCGGTGGCCGTGGAACCGGCGCGGCGCCGCCACCGCGCTGGCCGAGCGGCTGGCCGAGACCCCGCACGGCGTGCCGGAGGACGACGACCTCAACTACGCCTTCCTCGCCCTGGCGCTGCTCGAACGGTCCGGCCGCGACTTCGCCACCGCCGACGTCGCCGCGCTGTGGCTGGACGAGCTGCCCGCCGGCCGGGTCTTCACCGCCGAGCGGGTCGCCTACCGCAACCTGCTCGCCGGCGTCGAGCCGCCGCGCACCGCCACCACCCGCAACCCGTTCCGCGAATGGATCGGCGCGCTCATCCGGGCCGACGTGTACGGCTGGGCCACCTCGGGCGACCCGGTGACCGCCGCCGCGATGGCCTGGCGGGACGCCCGGCTCAGCCACACCGCCAACGGCGTCTACGGCGCGATGATGGTCGCCGCCATGTGCGCCGAGTCGCTGGTCGCCGCCTCGGTGGACCAGGTCGTCGCGGCCGGCCTGTCCGTCGTCCCGGCCGGGTCGCGGCTGGCGGCGGCGGTGACCGCGGCGGTCGCCGACGCGCGGCGCGAACCCGACTTCGAACGCGTCGTGGACCGGCTGTACGAGCGGCACGGCGGCCTGCACTGGGTGCACACCGTCAACAACGCGGCGCTGGTCGCCGCCGCGCTGGTGCACGGCCGCGGCGACTTCACCGCCTCCATCGCCGGCGCGGTGGCCGCCGGCTGGGACACCGACTCGGCCGGCGCCACCGTCGGCTCGATCGCCGGCGGCCTGCTCGGCGCCGCCGGCATCCCCGCCGGGTGGCAGCTGCCCGGCCCGATCGCCAGCAGCGTGCGCGGGTTCGACGGCACCACCCTCGACGCCCTCGCCCGCCGCACCCTCGCTCTGCACCCCACCCGTCCCGGCCGCGAGGAGCAGCCATGATCTCGGTGTTCGGCAGCGCCAACATGGACCTGGTGGCCTACGTCTCGACCGCCCCGCGGCGCGGCGAGACGGTGACCGGCCGGGCCTTCCGCGCCGTGCCCGGCGGTAAGGGCGCCAACCAGGCGATCGCGGTGGCCCGCGCCGGGGCCGGGGCCGCGTTCCTGGGCGCGGTCGGCGCCGACGAGTTCGGCCCGGTGCTGCGCGAGGCGCTGGCCGGCGCCGGCGTGGACGTCACCCGGCTGCGCACCGTCCCCGGCCCGTCCGGGATCGCGCACATCGTGGTGGACGGCGACGGCGGCAACTCGATCATCGTCATCCCGGGTGCGAACGGCACCGTCACCGGGCCGGACGCCGCCGACCTCGCCGCCATCCGCCGGTCGGACGCGCTGCTGCTGCAGCTGGAGCTGCCGATGGACGCGGTGGTCGCCGCGGCCACGCAGGCCGAGGTCCCGGTCGTGCTCACCCCCGCGCCCGCCCGGGAGCTGCCCGGCGAGCTGCTCGCCGCGGTCGGGCTGCTGATCCCCAACGAGCACGAGGCCGCGGCGCTCACCGGCCTGGCCGACCCGCAGGAGTCGCTGGCCGCGCTGCTGGACCTGGTCCCCGAGGTCGTGATCACCCTCGGCGCGGCCGGCGCGATCTACGGCTCCCGGTCCGGCGAGCGGGCCCGGGTCCCGGCGCCGCCGGTGCGCGCGGTGGACACCACCGCGGCCGGCGACACCTTCGCCGGCGCGCTGGCCGTCGCCCGCGCCGAGGGACGCCCGCACCGCGACGCCCTGCGCTTCGCCACCGCCGCCGCCGCGCTGTCGGTCCAGCGCGAGGGCGCCGGCCCGTCCATGCCGGCCCGGGCCGAGATCGAGGCGACCCTCGCGGCCACCACCGAGGAGGAACGATGAAGGCCCTGGACGGCGTCCGGGTGCTCGACCTGGCGACCCTGTTCGCCGGCCCGACCGCGGCGATGATGCTCGGCGACCACGGCGCCGACGTGATCAAGATCGAGCATCCGGGGCGGCCGGACCCGGCGCGCGGGCACGGCCCGGACGGCCTATGGTGGAAGATGCTCGGCCGCAACAAGCGCGCCATGACCCTGGACCTGTCCCGGCCCGAAGGGCAGGAGCTGCTGCTCCGGCTGGCCGGCGACGCCGACGTGGTCATCGAGAACTTCCGGCCCGGCACCCTGGAACGCTGGAACCTCTCCTACGAGCGCCTGCGCGCCGCCAACCCGCGCCTGGTGCTGGCCCGGGTCACCGGCTTCGGCCAGTTCGGCCCGTACGCGGCCCGCCCCGGGTTCGGCACCCTGGCCGAGGCGATGAGCGGGTTCGCCGCGATGACCGGCGAACCCGGCGGCCCGCCCACCCTGCCGCCGTTCGGGCTGGCCGACGGCATCTGCGCGCTGGCCACCGCGTTCGCCGTGCTGGCCGCGCTGCGCGCCCGCGAGACCACCGGCACCGGCCAGGTCGCCGACCTGTCGATCATCGAGCCGATCCTCACCGTGCTGGGCGCCCAGCCCACCATCTACGACCGGCTCGGCGTGGTCCAGCCGCGCACCGGAAACCGCTCGGTCAACAACGCGCCGCGCAACACCTATCGGTGCGCGGACGGCACCTGGGTGGCGGTCTCCACCTCCGCGCAGAGCATCGCCGAGCGGGTGATGCGCCTGGTCGGCCGCCCCGAGTACGCCGGCGAGCCGTGGTTCGCCACCGGCGCCGGCCGCGCCGAGCACGCCGACGAGCTGGACGCGGCCGTCGCCGGCTGGATCGGGGCCCGCAGCCGCCCCGAGGTGCTGGACGCCTTCGAACGGGCGCAGGCCGCGGTCGCGCCGGTCTACGACGTGCGCGACGTGCTGGCCGACCCGCAGCTCGCCGCGCTGGACGCCATCACCACCGTCACCGACCCCGAGCTGGGCCGGCTGCGCATGCAGAACGTGATGTTCCGCCTGTCGGACACCCCCGGCGAGATCCGCTGGCCGGGTCGCCCGCACGGCGCCGACACCGACGCCGTGCTCGCCGAACTCGGGCTGGCCGCGCCGGAGATCGACGCGCTGCGCGCCAAGGGCGTCGTATGAACCGCCGGCGGAGCCGGGCATGCTGACCTGGCTGTACGTGCCGGCGACCCGGCCGGACCGGGTCGCCAAGGCACTGGCCGGCCCGGCCGGCGTGGTGATCGTGGACCTGGAGGACGCGGTGGCGCCGGACCGCAAGGACGCCGCCCGCGCCGCGGCGGCCGCTCTGCTCGCCGAGCCCCGACCGCGGGTACAGGTCCGGATCAACGACGTCCGCACCGCCACCGGCCGGGCCGACCTGCGCGCGCTGGCCGGACCGGCCGCCGGTAGCGCCGGCCTGCGCATCCCCAAGGTCGAGTCCGCGGCCGAGATGCGCGACATCGCCCGCGCCGCGCCCGGCGTCGCGCTGCACCCGCTGCTGGAGTCGGCGCTCGGCCTGGAGCGGGCGCACGAGATCGCCACCGCCCACCCGGCGGTCGCGAGCATCGGCCTGGGCGAGGCCGACCTGCGCGCCGACCTCGGCCTCGGCCCCGGCGAGGCACCGCTGGCCTGGGCGCGGTCCCGCATCGTGGTCGCGGCCCGCGCCGCCGGGCTGCCCGCCCCCGCCCAGTCGGTCTATCCCGACGTGCGGGACCCGGCCGGCCTGGCCGCCTCCTGCCGCGCCGGCCGGGAGATCGGCCTGCGCGGCCGGGCCGCCATCCACCCCGCGCAGCTCGCCGTCATCGAGGCCGCCTACCGGCCCACCCCGGCGGAGGTGGCCGCCGCCGAGGAGGTCGTCGCCGCCGCCGGGGCCGGCGCCGTCGCCCTGCCGGACGGTCGTTTCGTGGACGAGGCGATCGTCCGCCAGGCCCGCTCGATCATCGCCGACGCCGCCCTCTGATCGGCGCGGCACGGCGCTCGGTCCAGGCCGGAGGCCACCCGGGGGACCGAGCGCGTCCAAGGCGCTGAGGGGGCCGGGAAAGGCCCGGCCCGGCCGCGCCGATGTCCCCGTGATCGGCGCGCCCGCGCGGGCGAAGTCCGTACCCCCCGGGGGGGCTCCTGCGCCGCCTCCCGGATCCGGGACGCTACCGGGCCGCCGATGGCACGGTGAGGACGATTTTGCCTTGCGTCCGGCCGGTCTCGCCGAGCCGGTGGGCCCGGGCCGCCTCTTCCAGCGGGAAGGTCTGCTGGACGGCCGCGCGGAGGACCCCCCGCTCGACCAGCGTGGTGATCTCGCGCAGGTCGGCACCGGACGGGGTGAAGCCGAACTCGACGAAGCCCAGGCCGCGTTCCCGGGCCTGCTCGCGCACCGCCGTCCGGTCAGGACCGGTGCCCCGCACGTCGAGGAGTACCCCGCCCGGGGCGAGTACGGCCAGCGACCGCGGCCCGTAGTCGCCGCTGATCGGGTCGATGACGATGTCGACATCGCGGGCGGCGGTCCCGAAGTCGGTGACGGTGTAGTCGATGAGCTCGTCGGCACCCAGCTCCTTGAGGAACGCGTGCTTGTCCTGCCTGGCGGTGCCGATGACGTGCGCCCCGCGGGCCTTGGCGATCTGGACGGCCAGGTGGCCGACGCCGCCGGCCGCGGCGTGCACGAGCACCCGCTGCCCGGGGCGGACCTCGGCCACCCAGACCAGGGACTGCCAGGCGGTGAGCCCCGCGATGGGCAGCGCCGCGGCGTGGATCAACTCCTGACCGGATGGTGCCGGCGCCAGGAACTCCACCGGCACGGTCACGTACTCCGCGTAAGCCCCGCGAGGCGGCAGCACGATCCCGTAGACCGCGTCGCCCGGCCGGAATCCCTCGACCGCGTCGCCCGTCGCCGCCACCTCGCCCGCCACGTCCAGGCCCAGGATGAACGGCGGCTCGCCGAACCGGCGCAGCGAACCGTCGCGCCGCTTCCAGTCGGCCGGGTTGACGCCCGCGGCATGGACCCGCACCAGCACCTCGCCGGCCGCGGGCACCGGCCGGTCGACCTCCACCACCTCGAGCACCTCTGGGCCGCCGAAGGCCCGCTGGCTGATCGCGCGCATGCGCATGCTCGTCCTTTCCTCGTCAGCGATGGTTGATCACCGCGCCCATCATCGAGGCACCAGGTATCCGTTGTGAAGAACGCACCCATCTGGTATCTAGGTACCTGATGGATACCAAGGACCCGGACTGCGACTGGATCTTCGGCCGCGACTGTCCCTCGCGCACGGTGATCGAGGTGCTGGCCGGCAAGTGGGCGCTGTACGTCCTGGCGGTGCTGCGCCGCCGCGAGCGGCCGATGCGCTTCAGCGAGCTGCGCCGTGTCCTGGACGGCATCACCCAGAAGATGCTCTCCCAGACGCTGCGCGCCCTGGAGCGCGACGGCCTGGTCCGCCGGACGGTGTACCCCACGGTGCCGCCCCGGGTGGAGTACGGCCTGACCCCGCTCGGGGTGGAGGCGGGCGAGCTGACCGGCGCGATCGCGGACTGGTCGATGAAGCACGCCGAGCAGATCATCACCGCCCGCACCGCCTACGACGCCGCCCCCGATCCCGCCCCGATCGGCCCGGCGTCCGGCAAGGCGGAATCCGTCGCTTGACGCGGTCCCTGGCCTGAACGGTGGGGACTCAGCCCGTGCTGCCCGATTCGATGCCGTCGGGAGGTGCGTAGATCGCGGTGAAGTGGGGGCCCCAGGGCCGGTGCGTGTTGTCGCCCCGCGACGGCGGGGCGGTCGGCGGGTTACGCTCGGGAAGAGGCGGGAGCGGGACCTGACTGGGGTTAGCAGCCAGGTCCCTTACCACTGAAGGTAAGCGAAGATCGACATGAGTATCAAGGATGCGGCGCTGCGGTACGCCACCGCGGTGGAGAACGAGCTGATCCAGATCCGGGCCGACCAGATGGAGCAGGGCCAGGAGCTGACCGAGCGAATCAACGGAGTGTCCAACAGCCTCAAGGAACTGCGCGAGGAGATGGGGGATATGAGGACGAAGGTTGGGGGGCTTGGCGATTCGCAGCGCCAGATGCTGGAGATCCTGATCGACATTCAGCGGCGGCTGGCGTAGGAGTCCTGAAACGCGACAACGCCCCCGGTTCGGGCCGGGGGCGTGTCGTTTACGGGCACGTCGGGTGCGCCCGGCCAGGAGCGTTCCGGTGCCCGCTTGTCTTGGGTGGTGACCCGCCTGGACGGCGCACTCCCGCGCGGGCCTTCACCCCGGCCTGGAGGCCGGAGCGCTTATCGCCGTCGCGATCGTCGCGCATGTCCGCCCGCCCCTGGCCGCGGCGGAACAGGACGCCGCTCCACCCGGCCAGCGGGACAGGTTAGGCCCAGACGCGGTGGCCGCCGGCCGGGCTGCCATGATGGCCTGCCCGGGTGGCGAGCGCGGCCACCATCGCCAGCCCGCGCCCGCCCTCCCCATCCCGGTTCAGCTCCGCGCCGAACCGGGGGACGCCGCCCCCGCCGCGGTCGTGTACCCCCAGCAGCACCTCGACAGGCCCGCCGGCCGCCCCCGGCCGGCGCCGCAAGTCACCTCCACCGTGAAGTACGCGGCGGCCGAAGCCCTGGTCCGCAAGCCCGACATCCGTCCCGGCCTCCCCGTCGAGATGGCGGCGGACCTGCTGTTCGGCCTGCTCAGCCCGGAGCTCTACCTGATCTTCGTCCGCGACCGCGGCTGGTCACCGGACACCTGGGAACAGTGGGCCCGCGCCACATTGACCTCCCAACTCTGCGCCGTCCCCGGCTGAATGACGGACGTCACGCCGGTCCCGCGGCCGGCGATGCCGGTGGCGGTTCGAACGGCGTGGTGAAGACGCGGGCAAGCTGGTGGTCGATCATCGCTATGGCGTCCTCGGCGGATCGCTGCTGCAGCAGAACGCTCGACTGTAGCCCTTCGGCCCCCGCTACCAGGAACGCGGCCTCGGCTGCGGCGTCGAGGTTCTGGGGCACCTGGCCGGACTCCTGCCCTTGCACGAGCAGGCCGGCGACCAGGTTCTCCAGCGCACGCGGTGCGTCGCGGGCGACCGTGGCCAGGGCGGGGTCGGTCAGGAAGCGGACGAAGTAGGCGGTGTACACCAGGTGCCGGCTGCGCCGTTCCTCATCCAGCGGGAGCAACTCGAACAGCACTCCGCGCACGATCGCCCGCGTACCGGGCGCTTCGCCGAGCTGCGCGAGGCGTTCGCGGGCTCGCCGCTCGGCGTCGTCGTTGAGGATCTCCAACGCGCCGAGCAGCAGATGTTCGCGGGTGCCGAAGTAGTACTGCAGCAGCCGGGCGGAAACTTCGGCCTCCGCGGCGACCTGCCTCAGGGTGACGTCTTCCAGGCCGCCGCGGGTGGCCAGGCGCCAGACGGCTTCAGCGATCTGGCGACGGCGCTGGTCGTGGTCCACCTGTCGTGGCATGCCATCCGTCCTTGCGACTCGTTCATGGTGCGATCGTACCAAGACCAGTGTTATGGTTCGATCGCACCATAAACTGGGGCGGGCGTCCACGCCTGCTGTCGCGGCCCTTCGGGGCGATGGGAGACAGAGCGCATATGAAGCATGTCACCGTGCTGACCATTGGCATGCTCCTGCTGGTCCTGGGAGCACAAGGCGCCATCCGGCTGATCGCCGACCACGACAACGCCGGGCTGCTCGCCTGGCTGCCCGGCGGATTCGCGGTGTGGCTGGCGTGTTACGCGGTGGTCGCCATCATCGGAGCATTGCTGGCCGGCTGGGGTGGCAAGAAGGCCAAGTGGAACGGGCGCGGACGATGACCGGTCGCACGCCGGCGCCGGCCGCGAATCTCGCCCTACCGGCAAGCGCATGGATGCTCGCGGCGGATGGCGCCCCGCCGATGCCGACGACATCTCCGACCCGCCTCGTCGGTCACCAAGCGGCTCTTCAGCGTGAGACCACTTCAGTTCGCCTGGATGGTTGCGAACAGTTCGTTCGTTGCGGATACTGCGAATAGAGGAGGTGGGCAATGGATGTACAGGCCAAGCGAGTGGAACCGGGAGTCATCGACGCACATGTCGCCGGACGGGCGGTGCGCCGGATCAAGGACTATCTCATGCGCCATCCCCAGCAGGCCACGATCCCGGTGTCCGGCGAGCATGGCGGCGAGGATGCGTTGGTCCTACCGCGGGAGGCTGTGAGTCTTCTGGCATTCGTCCTCGCGCAGGCCGCAGAAGGGCGCGGGGTAACCGTCATACCGTCGCAAGCAGAGCTGACAACCCAGCAGGCGGCGGATGTGCTTAACGTGTCACGCCCGTACTTGATCAAACTTCTGGAGTCCGGCGAGATCCCCTTCCGGTTGGTAGGCAGGCATCGGCGCGTCACCTACGAAGCCTTGCAGCACTACAAGCGACATGATGACGCCAGGCGCCGCAGCGCGGCGGACCAACTGGGCGCTCTAGGTCAAGAACTGGGCGCCTGACGTGACCTTCGTAGCGATCTACGATGCCAACGCGTTGTACGGCAACGCTCTTCGCGACCTACTCATCCGACTGGCCATGACCGGCCGGGTGCAGGCCAAGTGGACACACCGGATCCTTGAGGAGATGCGGCGAAACCTTTTGATCAATCGTCCGGACATCGCACCCGAGAAGCTGGACGGACTCTGTCGGCTGATGAACTCGGCGGTCCGTGACTGCCTCGTCGAGGGGTACGAGCCATTGATCGAGGGATTGAAACTTCCCGATGCCGATGATCGGCATGTGCTAGCCGCGGCGATCAAGGCGGGAGCCCAGGTCATCGTCACTTCCAACCTCAGGGATTTCCCCGCCTCGGAACTGGGCGGTTGGGGCATCGAAGCCCTATCTCCCGATGACTTCGTGCTCGATCAAATTGGTCTCGATGCCCGGGTCGTGTGGGCGTGCGTTCAGCAGATCGCGGATTCGCGGTCGAATCCACCGGAAACCGTGGAGGATGTTCTCGATGCTCTGGAGGCCGCCGGCCTCGTCGAGGCGGTCGGCTCGCTTCGGGCGGGCTGACGCCTCGGTACTACTTGTCAAGGGCGCTTGTCCGGCAGGCATCGGGACCTCGTCCAGGAATGGGTGCGGATGCTTCGCGAGGTTCAGGGCTCGAACGATGGTGTCCGATTACTGAACGGGACGGGATTTACGGCCAAGCTCGGGGCCGGCTCGCGCCAGAGGGCGAAAACCACGATAGTGGGTCGGCTCCCTTCCGGTGGCCTGGACGATCCGGGCCCGCCCGCGCACCCGGCCGGGCCGGGTTTCCCGGCGGGGTGTTCCGGGCGCGGGGTGGTGGCGGTGCCGGCGGTCGACTGCCCGGCGTTGCTGCGCGCCCTGACGTCGGAGGAGGCCGATGTGCGGCGACGTGAGCTTCTGTTCGAGCTGGCCTTGGCGCTGGGCGGCACGCCGGCGCTGGTGTTGCTGCGGCGGTTGTCGCCGCCGGAGAAGGACCGGCTGGCGGCGGCGGTCCGGCCGCCGGGGCGGGTGGACGCGGGCACGGTGGAGGTGATCGAGAAGCTCACCGCGCACTGCCGCCGGCTGGACGACGCGCACGGCCCGGCCACCGTGCTGCCCGTCGTGCAGGGCCAGCGGGCGATGGTCGCCGGCCTGCTACGCGACCACAGCCTGCTCCCCGGCCTGCGCACCCGGCTGACCCACGCCTACGCCCAGCTCGGCCAGCTCGCCGGGTACCTGCACTACGACCTGACCGACTACCCCGGCGCCCACCACTGCTACCAGGACGCCCTCACCGCCGCTCACGAGGCGGACGATCCGGCGCTGATCGCTTACCTGCACATCTGCATGAGCTATGTGGCCGTCTACCAACGTGACGTGGGCCGCGCGCTCGACCATGTCTTCGCCGCGCAGGGCTGGGCCGGGCGCGCGGCCGGAAATGTCGTGCGCTCGGTCCACGCGATGGAGACGGCACGAGTGCTGGCGCTCGACGGCCGGGTCAAGGAGAGCGAACGCTCGCTGGCCCGCGCCGTCACGCTGGCCGCCGAACCGCGTACCGACGGCGACCCCGGCTACCTGTACTGGTGGCCGTCCAGTCGCATGCAGAGCCACACCACCGATTGCCTGCTCGCATGGGGGCGGCTCGACGACGCGATCGCCTCCATCAGCCACACCCTGGGGTCGCCGGCGACCCCGATGCTGGTGCGCGGTCAGACATTGCTGCAGTACGCCGACGTTCTCGTCCGCAAGAAGGAGATCCCCGAGGCTGTCGCGCGGATCGAGGAGGCGGCGGGGCTGACCGGGCGGCACAGTTCGGGGCGGTTGCCGCAGGAGATTCGCCGCGTTCGGGCCCGCCTGGCGCCGTGGTCCGGTAACAATCATGTGCGCCGGCTGGATGACCGACTCCACGTCCTGGGCATCGCGTCCGCCACCCGGTGAGGCAAGAACGGTTCCAGAGCGCGAGGGAGCTTCCCGGTGGGACACCATGACGGCGGCGCACCGCCGCAGGACGGCGAGACCGACGACGGCGACCCCTGTTCCGCCCGGCCCGGGGGGCGGGGGCGGCACGGAGGGCCGGGCCGGAGGTGAGTGTGGCGGAACGGATCGACGCCCTGGCCGACCGGCTGCCGGGCCTGGAGCCTCGCTGGCGCCGCGCGTTCCACGACGTGCCGCGCCACCTGTTCGTCCCGGATCGGGCCTGGCGCCATTCCAGCGCCGGGGACGGGCATCCGATCGACCGGGCCGCCGATCCGGAGGCGTGGCTGGCGGCCGTCTACTCCGACGCGGCGATCATCACCCAGTTCGACGACGGCGCGGTCGAGGTCACCCTGGGCCAGGGCCGGTACACCTCCTCCACCTCGGCGCCGCGGATCGTCGCGGCCGAGCTGGCGCTGCTCGACCCCTACGACGGTGACGAGGTGCTGGAGATCGGCACCGGCACCGGCTGGACGGCGGCGCTGCTCGCGCATCGGCTCGGGCCGGACCGGGTGACCAGCGTGGAGATCGACCCGGCCGTGCTGGCGACGGCCGAGGAGAACCTGCGCCGGGCGGGCCGTCCGGTGCGCACCGTCCTCGGGGACGGCGCCAAGGGGTGGCCGGATCTGGCGCCCTACGACCGGGTGCACGTGACCTGCGGGGTCAGCGACGTGCCGCACGCGTGGGTGGAGCAGGCCCGGCCCGGGGCGGTGCTGGTCATGCCGTGGATGCCGCGCTTCGAGGGCGGGCACTTCGTCCGGCTGGTCGCGGTCGGCGACGGCACCGCCGTCGGGCGGTTCCACGGCACGGTGAACTTCATGCCACTGCGCTCCCAGCGCTGGTCCCGGCCGCGCGTCCAGGACGCCTACCGGACGTCGGACCTCTGCCTGGACCCGCGGCGGGTCGTCCGCGAGTCGCCCGGGGCGGGCATCGCGATCTCGGCGCTGCTGCCCGACCTGCACGGCAGCCACCGGCAGGGGGCGAACGGCGAATTCGAGCTGTCGCTGTGGTCCGCCGACTCCGAGGCCCAGGTGACCCGCCCGGCCGGTCCGCCCGGGGGAGTGGCCGCGCAGCGCGGGCCGCGCGACCTGTGGCAGGAGCTGGCGACCGCCTTCCTGCGCTGGGTCGCCTGGGGCGCCCCCGGCATGGAGCGGTTCGGGCTGACCGTCACCCCGACCGGCCAGCACATCTGGCTCGACGCCCCCCACCAGATCCTCACCCGCCCGCCCACCGGCACCGGATGAACCGGCCGGCGCCGTCGCCGCACCGGCCCACCGGTGCGGCGGCCGACTCCACCGGCTCTCCTTCCGCCGGCTTTCATGTTCGTCCAGGCGGGCCGGTGGGCCCCACCGGCGAGTCCCGGCCGGGGGCCGCTGCTGTTGTGGGACGCCGTGCCAGGCGGATCCGTGTCGCGGTGCGGCCCGAGGCTCGTGGCCGGATGCGGACTCGATCTCGGCGGTCGTCGCGGCGCCGGCGACCGGATCGGATCCACCACTCCGGACCTGCTCGCGGGCGGCGGGGTCAGTTCTCCTCGCCGGGGACGACCAGGCCGGTCTCGTAGGCCAGGGCGACCACCTGGGCGCGGCTGCCGAGGTCGAGTTTGGTCATGGCCCGGTTGAGGTGGGTCTTGACGGTGGCCTCGCTGACGTGCAGCCGGGCGGCGATCTCCGCGTTGGACAGGGCGTGCCCCACCAGCTTCAGCACCTCGGCCTCCCGGGCGGTCAGCGCGTCGAGCGCCGGTGCGGCCTGGCGGCGGTTGGGGTCGGGCCGGTGGGTGAAGGCGTTGACCAGCCGCCGGGTGACGGTGGGGGCGAACAGCATGTCACCGGCGGCGACGGTGTGGACGGCGGCGATGAGCCGTTCGGGCGGGGTGTCCTTCAGCAGGAACCCCGAGGCGCCGGCGCGCAGCGCGTCGTACACGTACTCGTCGAGGTCGAAGGTGGTGAGGATGACCACCCGGGGCGGCCGGTCGCGATGGGCGGCCAGGATGCGCTCGGTCGCGGTGACGCCGTTCATGCCCGGCATCCGGACGTCCATCAGGATGACGTCGGGATGGGTGGCGGCCGCCTGGGCGATGGCGTCCTGGCCGCTGGCGGCCTCACCCACCACGTCGATGCCGGGGGCGGCGCGCAGCAGCGCGGCCAGGCCGGCCCGGATGAGCACCTGGTCGTCGACGACGAGCACGTTGATCATTGGTTCGGCCCGCCGGACGGGGCGAGGGGCAGGGTGACCACGACCTCGAATCCTCCTGACGGCTGCGAGCCGGCCTTGACCGTTCCCTTGTAGAGCCTGACGCGTTCCCGCATGCCGATCAAGCCGTGGCCGTCCTCGGTGGGGACGGCCGGGGCGCCGCGGCCGTCGTCGCTGACGCGTATCTCCAGGGCGGCACCGTAGTGCAGGAAGACCCGCGCCGTCGCGGGGCCGGCGTGCTTGAGCACGTTGGTCAGGCATTCCTGCAGCACCCGGTAGGCGCACAGGTCGATGCCGGGCGGCAGCGGGCGCGGGACGCCGGTGACCGACAGCTCCACCGGGACGCCGGCCGACCGTACTCGGTCCACGAGCTGGCCGAGCCGGTCCAGGCCGGGCGCCGGATCGTAACCGCCGTCCCCCTCCTCGGGGTTGTCGGCGTCGCCGGTGTCGATGCGCAGCACCGTCAGCAGCCGGCGCATCTCCGCCATGACCTCGCTGCCGGTGCCGGCGATGGTCGCCAGCGCGCCGCGCGCGGTGGGCGGGTCGGAGGCGAAGACGTACTGGGCCAGGCCGGCCTGGATCACGATGACCGACATGTGGTGCGCGACCACGTCGTGCAGCTCGCGGGCGATGCGCACCCGCTCCTCGGTGACGGCGCGCCGGGCCCGGTCCTCCTGGTCGCGCCGGAGCCGTTCGGTGAGCCGGGCGAGCTGGGCGTTGCGCTCGCGCAGCATCCGGGTCTGGTTGCCGAACACCCAGGCGACCGCCACGATCAGGCCGGACTGGAAGACGTTCGCCCAGGTGAAGTCGGCCGGTCCGAGGAACGCCGCGTGCCACCAGGCGGCCGCCACGGCGAGCGCGCCGGGCAGGGACACCGCCGGGGGCCGGCGGCCGGCGACGGTGTAGAGCGCGAGCAGCGGCGGGACCTCGTTCAACCGGGCGTCGTAGCCGAGCAGGTGGAAGATGACCTCGGCGACGCAGGTGACGATGAGCACGGTGAGCGGGGCACGCCGCCGCCAGGTCAGCGCGAGGCCGGCCACCAGCGTCAGCCCCGCACCGGTGGCCTCCCAGGGGTGGCGCGCGTAGCCGGACACCGGTCCGTCCGCCGACAGGACCAGGCCGAACACCACCGAGACGCCGGTGATCAGCACGCTGAAGATCAGGTCGGTGAGGAAGGGGTTCATCGCGGCGACCCGCCGGAGCGACGACAGCATCTTCGCGCGCATCCGCGCATGTTAACCGCCGGGTGCGGCGTTCCTCATCGCCTGATCGGCCGGTCCTGCCTGCAACCGCGGCGGTAGGCCGGCCGGCCGGCCGGCTACCGCGCAGGTTCACCCCGCCGGTGGCGTCGTACCGCGAATGTCCCAGCGATCTTTACCCGGCAGTTTGACGGCACGACGACCGGTTTTTCCTATAAATGAGGCCGGTTCGCGTCACCGCTCCCGATCACGCGACGTCCGGGGACGTGCTGGAACCGATGAGCAGCTCGCCCGAGCACCTCTAGCCGTCATTCCTGGAGACCCGATGCGCCGCACCCCCCGCAGCGTCCTCAGCCGTGTCCGTGCCGCGGCCATGCACGTCGCGCCGCTGGCGGCCGCCCTGGTCGTGTCGCTGCCGGCCTGCTCCCTGGCCGCCGTGGCCGTCCCGGCCGCCGCGACTCCGGCGCGGGCGGCGACCGGGGATCCGCCCGCGCCCGGCGAGCGGGCGGCCGTGCGGCAGGCCCGCGACAGCGGGCGGCGCGTCGAGGTGCTGCCGCTGCGGACCGAGACCCGGCAGGTGTTCGCCAACCCCGACGGCTCGTTCACCTCCGAGACCGCGGCGCTGCCCGAGCGGGTACGGCGCGGCGACGGCTGGGCCGACGTCGATCCGACGCTGGCCTTCGCACCGGACGGCAGCGTGCGCACCGTGGCGACCCCGCTGGAGCTGACCTTCTCCGGTGGCGGGACCGCGCCGCTGGCCGCCATCGGCGAGGGCGGGCGCTCGGTGGCGATGACCTGGCCGCATCCCTTGCCGAAGCCGGTGCTCGAGGGGGGCACCGCGACGTACGGCGAGGTGCTGCCGGGGGTGGACCTGAAGGTGACCGCGTCGGTGCTCGGCTTCTCCGAGGTGCTGGTGGTCAAGAACCGGCAGGCCGCCGCCGACCCGGCGCTCGCCGAGCTCACCTTCGGCATGCGCGCGAACGGGGTGTCGGTGCGCGAGACCGCGGCCGGCGGCCTCAGCGCCGTCACCGAGTCGGGGGCCGAGCTGTTCCACGCGCCGGCGCCCCGCATGTGGGACTCCTCGGGCGCGGCGCCGGTCCCCGCCGCGCCCGAGGCCGGGCCGGCCCGCGCGAGCCGGCAGGCCGTGATGGGCGTGGACGTCTCCCGGGACCGCCTGGCCATCGTGCCGGACCGGAACCTGCTGACCGCGGCGGACACCACCTACCCCGTCTACATCGACCCGCAGTGGGCGGGGTCCAAGCTGGCCTGGACGTACGTGGACAAGGCGTACCCGTCCCAGGAGTACTGGAACTCCAGCCACATGCCGGAGGCGGGCGCCTACGGCGGCGGGGTGAAGCGCTCGTTCTTCCGGATGGACTCCAACAACGTCAACGGCAAGCACATCCTGAAGGCCACCTTCCGCATCAACCAGATCAAGTCCTGGGGGTGCACCTCCGACCCGCAGGCCGTGCAGCTCTGGCTCACCGGTGCCATCTCGAGCTCCACCAACTGGAGCCACCAGCCGTCCTGGGTGGACTGGCAGGACAGCGTGTCCTCCGACGCCGGCTACAGCTCCTCCTGCCCGGACAAGGGCATCGAGTTCAACGTCACGCCGGCGATCGTCAAGGCCGCCAAGGGCGGCTGGTCGAACACGACGTTCGGGCTGAAGGACTACAACGACACCGGCGGCAGCGTGTGGGGCTGGAAGGGCTTCAGCAACTCGCCCAAGCTGGTCATCGACTACAACACCCCGCCGGCGGCCCCGGCGGGCATCGGCACCTACCCGGCGACGCCCTGCGTCACCGGCGCCGGCCGCCCGGGCGTCAACGGCGGGGACGCCGAGAACCCGCTGCAGCTCAAGGCCAAGATCTACGACCCGGACAAGGCCAACGACGGCGTGCGGGCCGAGTTCGTCCTGCACCGCTACAACACCACCACCGGCGTCTGGGACGACATCACCGGGAGCATGCCCGGCGACGGCCGGACGGCCTACAAGTACACCACCTCGGCCACCGACCATTCGGTCAAGCTGTCCGGGCTGGCCAACGGGCAGAGCTACGCCTTCAAGGTGCGGGCCTACGACGGCACCGACGCCAGCGCGTGGAGCAAATGGTGTGAGTTCACCGTGGACACCATCGACCCGGCCACCGTGCCGAAGGTCAGCTCGCTGGACTACCCGGCGGACACTCCGGACGCCTGGCAGGGCAGCGTGGGCTGGGCCGGCGGCTTCACCTTCGCCCCCGGCGACGGCGAGACCGACGTGGCGGCCTTCCGCTGGGCGCTCGACGACCACAACCTGGCCACCGCCGCCACCCAGATCGCCATCCCGGCCGGGCAGACGTCGGTGAACGTGCGGATCGCACCACGCCATGACTGGGAGAACGCCGTGTACGTCTTCCCGGTCGACCGGGCGGGCAACGTCGGCAAGAACTACGCCGTCTACACCTTCTACGTCAACCCCGGGTTCGGCCCGGAGGGGCACTGGCGGCTGGACGAGACCGCGGGCACCACCGCCGCCGACTCCGGGGCGACCACCCACCCCGCGACGCTGGCCGGCGGCACCTCCTGGAGCGGCGGCCGGGTCGCCGGCGCGCTGCGCCTGAACGGCACCACCGGGTACGGCAGCACCGACGGGCCGGTGGTGCACACCGACCGGAGCATGAGCGTGTCGGCCTGGGTGCTGCTGAACGACAAGACCAAGAACTCCACCGTGGTCAGCCAGGACGCCGTGCGCGGCTCGGGATTCCAGCTCTACTACTCCGCGAGCTACAAGCGGTGGGTCTTCAACAAGTACGACGCCGACGTCGACGACATGACCATCGTCCGGGCGGTCGGCGACACCGAACCGACGACCGGTATCTGGACCCACCTGACCGGCGTATGGGACGCCCCGGAGCGGCAGCTCCGCCTGTACGTCAACGGCATCCTGCAGGCCACCAAGGGTGCCTACCCGTACAAACCCTGGGATTCGACCGGCTCGCTGCAGATCGGCCGGACGCGGTATCACGGCGCCTACATCGAGAACTTCGCCGGCGACATCGACGAGGTGAAGATCTGGAAGCGGGAGCTGTCGGACGACCCGCGCACCGTCAACGCCCCCGCGCTGGGCAACGAGATCGCCGCCATGGCCAAGCAGCCGCCTCTCCAGCGCGGCGGGTGGAAGTTCGAGGAGGGCACCGGCACCACCGCGGTCAACACCCCCGACAGCCGATGGCCGGCGACCCTGGCCGGCGGCGCCGGCTGGACCGACGACGGCTTCGACGGCGGCGGCGCGCTCGCCCTGAACGGCGCCACCGCCTACGCGGCCACCCCGTCGGCGCCGCTGCGCACCGACCACAGCTACGCGGTGTCGGCCTGGGTCCGGCTGGCAGGTGACGACAGCTGCGTGCTGCCGGACCACGCGATGACCGTGCTGGCCCAGGACGGCGCCACCTACAGCTCCTTCTACCTGGGCTACCGACTCATCGCGGAGGGCGGCGGCGTGTGGCCGCACTGGTCCTTCTCCACCAGCCCGGCCGCCACCAGCGGCACCCTGACGCACGCGACCTCGGCCGAACGCGTCGACTGCGCGTCGCTCAACACCTGGACCCACCTGGTGGGCGTGTACGACGAGCAGGCCAAGCAGATCCGCCTCTATGTCAACGGCCAGCTCAACGACCAGCGTCCGGTCACCGGCGGCTGGCCGGCGGGCGCGCTGCAGATCGGCCGGGCCAGGTACAACAGCACCGCGGTGGACTACTTCGCCGGCGCCGTCGACGACGTGCGCGCCTACACCGGCACCCTGACCGACCACCAGGTCCTCAACCTCGCGATGAACCAGCCCATCGACGGCTAGACCCCCGGGTCACCGACGTCCCCCAACCCCCTTCCGGAGGAGAGCCGTGCCCGGTTCGAGGCGAGCCCTGATCCAGATCGCCGCCATCCTGGCCGTGGCGGTGCCGGCGACGCTGCTGTCGCCGGTCACCGCCCAGGCGACCGACGACCCGGCCTGGCAGCAGGCCCAGGAGCAACACCCGGTGCCCGGTCACGCCGTCGGGGCACGAGGGCCCCTGACGGACCCGGGTGCCGGGTACGACCTGAAGGACGCGCCGCCCGTCTCCTGGCCGCCTGCGGCCCAGGCGACGGTCGGCCTGCCGGGTACCGCCGCCGCGCCGGACGCCGCCGCGCGCGGCGGCGGCACCGGTGCCGGCAAGGTGCGGGCGGGCGGGCTGCCCGTCTGGCTGAGCCCGGCCGCGCCCGAGGACGGCGATCGGGTGGCCCGGACCCCGGCTGCGCCGGACACGAGCGACGATCCCGCGAAACGGACCCCGGCCGCGCCGAAGGACGGCGCCGATCCGGCGGCGCGGCCGCCGGCCGCCACCACCGTCCAGGTGCGCACGATGGACGCCGCCACCGCGAGCAGGTCCGGCATCGCCGGGCTCGGCATCCAGCTCACCCCGCAGGCCGCACCGCCCGGCGCGGCCCGGATGACGGTCGAGGTCGACTACTCCGGCTTCCGGTACGCCTACGGCGGCGACTGGGCCTCGCGGCTGCGCCTGGTCCGGTTGCCCGCCTGCGCGGCGACCACGCCCGACCTGCCGCGGTGCCAGACCCGCACCGCCCTGCCCACCCGCAACGACGTCAAGACCGGCCGGCTGACCGCCGAGGTCGCGTTGAACGCCGCCACCACGACGCTGGCGGCCGAGGCGGCCCCGTCCGGCGCGGCCGGCAGCTACGAGGCCACCTCGCTGTCGCCGTCGGCGACCTGGAACGTCAGCAGCCAGACCGGTGCGTTCTCCTGGTCCTATCCGCTGCGGCTGCCGCCCACCCCCGGTGGGCCGACGCCGAACATCGGCTTCGTCTACTCCTCCGGGAGCGTCGACGGCCGGACGGTCGCCACCAACAACCAGGCGTCCTGGATCGGCGAGGGCTTCGACTACTGGCCCGGGTTCATCGAGCGCCGGTACAAGGCGTGCGCCGACGACGGGGTGACCCCCAAGCGCAACGACCAGTGCTGGGGCGACCACAACGCCACCCTGTCGCTGAACGGCCAGGCCACCGAGCTGATCCTGGACGACGCCACCGGCACCTGGCAGCCCAAGGACGACGACGGCTCCAAGATCGAGAGGCTGACGGGCGCCGACAACGGCGACAACGACGGCGAGTACTGGCGGGTCACCACCCCCGACGGCACCCAGTACCTGTTCGGCCGCAACCACCTGCCGGGCTGGGCCGACGGCAAGGCCGAGACGCAGTCGGCGTGGACGGTGCCGGTGTTCGGCGACGACGACGGCGAGCCCTGCCACAAGTCCGCCTTCGCCGACTCCTGGTGCCGGCAGGCCTGGCGGTGGAACCTCGACTACGTCGTGGACCCGCACGGCACCGTCAGCACCTTCTGGTACGGCCGGGAGACCAACTACTACCGCCGCGACGTCACCACGCTGACCGACGGCGTGCCCAACGGCACCCCCACCTCCTACGACCGCGGCGGCTACCTCAAGCGCATCGACTACGGCCAGCGCGCCGACGCCATCTTCACCACCTCGGCGCCGGCCCGGGTGGGTTTCGAGGTCAAGGAGCGCTGCGTCCCGACCTCCACTTTCGACTGCGCCGAGGCCAAGTTCACCAAGGACAACGCCAAGTACTGGCCCGACGTCCCCTTCGACCAGAACTGCGACTCCGGTGACAAGTGCCTGGACCGGTACTCGCCCACGTTCTGGACCCGCAAGCGGCTGGCGTCCGTCACCACCCAGGTGCTGTCCGGCGGCGCGTACCAGAACGTCGACACCTGGACGCTCGACCAGCAGCTGCGCGCCCCCGGCGACGGGACGGCCGCCGGGCTTTGGCTGGCCGGCATCCAGCACACCGGCAAGGTGGGCGGGAGCGCGGCGCTGCCGCAGGTGCGGTTCGCCGGCGTGCAGCGCCCCAACCGGGTCGACGCCCTGGAGGGCCGGCCGCCGCTGACCAAGTGGCGCGTGTCGGCGATCGACAACGAGACCGGCGGCGCGCTGTCCGTCACCTACTCCGACGAGGACTGCACCGCCGGGAACACCCCCGACCCCGATTCCAACACCCGCCGCTGCTACCCGCAGTACTGGTCGCCGGAGGGCGCCACCTCGCCCAAGCGCGACTGGTTCCACAAGTACGTCGTCACCCAGGTGCAGCAGATCGACCGCACCGGCGGCGCCCCCGACGTGCTGGAGACCTACGAGTACCTCGGCGGCGGCGCCTGGCACCACGACGACGATGACGGGCTGACCAAGGAGAAGTACAAGACCTGGTCGCAGTGGCGCGGCTACGGCAAGGTCCGGGTGCTGAGCGGCGCCGTCGGCGAGCAGCGCTCCAGCACCGAGTACACCTACTTCCGCGGCATGGACGGCGACGAGCTGTCCGGCGGCGGCACCCGTGACGTCAAGGTCACCGACTCCCAGGGCACCGCCGTCACCGACGCCGACCCGCTGGCCGGCCGGCTCCGCGAGGAGATCCACTACGACGGCCCGGGCGGGGCCGCCAAGACCGGCGTCATCACCGGCTACTGGACCAGGCAGACCGCCAAGCGGGTCCGCTCCTGGGCCACCACCACCGCGCACATGGTCCGCGCCGACCGGACCCGCAACCGCACCGCGCTGGCCGCCGGCGGCTGGCGGACCACCCGCACCGACACCGACTACAACACCGACGGACTGCCCACCCAGGTCGACGAGATCGGCGACGAGGCGACCGCCGCCGACGACCGGTGCACGCGCACCGGCTACGCCCGCGACGCCGGCCGCTGGATGGTGTCGTACGCCAGCCGCGTCGAGACCGTCGCCAAGGCGTGCGCCGCCACCCCCGACCGGCCCACCGACGTGCTGTCCGACGTGCGCAAGTACTACGACGGCCAGGCGTTCGACGTGGCACCGACCAAGGGCGACGTCACCCGGACCGAGAAGCTCGGCTCCTGGGACGGCGGCCCCAAGTACGTCACCGCCGGCACCACCACCTTCGACGTCTACGGCCGCCCCCTGGTGGTCACCGACCCCAACGGCACCACCACCAGGACCGCCTACACCCCGGCCACCGGCCCGGTCACCGCCAAGCAGGAGACCAACGCCCTCGGCCACGTCACCACCACCCAGATCGAGCCGGCCTGGGGCCTGCCCGCCGCCACCACCGACGCCAACGGCCGGCGCGCCGACCTGGCCTACGACCCGCTCGGCCGGCTCACCGGCGTGTGGCTGCCCGGCCACGCGAAATCCGGCTACGCCTCGACGCCGAACCTGAAGTTCGGCTACCGGATCCGCACCGACGGCCCCACCACCGTCAGCACCTCGACGCTGCGCGCCGACGGCGCCACCTACACCACCGGCTACGCCCTCTACGACGGCCTGCTGCGCGCCCGCCAGACCCAGCAGCCCGCCATCGGCGGCGGCCGGCTGATCAACGACACCTTCTACGACACCCGCGGCCTGGTCTACAAGACCAACGCCGACTACTACACCGAAGGCGACCCTGGCGACACGCTGTGGGTGCCCGGCAGCGACGACGACGTCCCCGGCCAGAGCGTCACCCTCTACAACGGCATGGAGTGGCCGACCGCGCAGATCTTCCGCAAGCGCGGCACCGAGCAGTGGCGCACCACCACCACCTACGGCGGCGACCGGATCAGCGTCGACCCGCCCGCCGGCGCCACCCCCGCCACCACGATCACCAACGCGCAGGGCGAGACCGTCGAGGTCCGCCAGTACAAGGGCGACGCCCCCACCGGCGACTACGACGCCACCAAGTACACCTACACCCGCGCCGGGCAGCCGGCCACCGTCACCGACACCGCGGGCAACACCTGGAGCTACCACTACGACCTGCGCGGCCGCATGATCCAGGTCGACGACCCCGACAAGGGAACCGCCAAGCTCACCTACGACGACCGCAACGACCGGCTCACCACGATTACCGACGCCCGCGACGCCAGCCTGCACTTCACCTACGACGCCCTGGGCCGCAAGACCGCCGAGTACGCCGGCACCTCCACCGCCGGCACCAAGCTCGCCGAGTGGACGTTCGACAGGCTGCCCGACGGCACCGTCGTCAAGGGGCAGCCGACCGGCGCCACCCGCTACGTCAAGAACCCCGCCACCGGCGCGACCGACGCCTACAGCAGCAGCGTCACCGGCTTCGACAGCGCCTACCGGCCCACCGGCGCCCAGGTCGTCATCCCGGCCGCCGAAGGCGCGCTGGCCGGGACCTACAAGACCTCGACCGACTACAACCCCGACGGCACCGTGCACCGCACCGTGCTGCCCGCCGCCGGCGGCCTGCTCGGCGAGACGCTCCTGTACGACTACGACCGGCTCGGCAACCCCACCACCATGCGGGGCCTGACCGACTACGTCACCTCGACGACCTACTCCAAGCTCGGCCAGGTCCTCGACCTGACGCTGAGCACCGGCCTGAAGCGGGTCAAGGAGACCAACTTCTACGAGGAGGGCACGGGCCGGCTCACCCGCTCGGTGTTCGAGCGGGAGACCGCGCCGATCTCGGTGTCCGACACCCGCTTCAGCTACGACCAGGCCGGCAACATCACCAAGCTGGCCGACACGCCGTCCGGCCAGACGCCCGACGTGCAGTGCTTCCGCCAGGACTGGCTGCAGCGCCTCACCGAGGCGTGGACCGCCACCGACGACTGCGCCGCCGGCCCCGCGCAGAACATCGTCGGCGGGCCCGCGCCGTACTGGCAGTCCTTCTCCTACGACACCGTCGGCAACCGCACCAAGGAGGTCGACCACCAGGCGACCGGCGACATCACCAAGACCTACACCTACGCCGGGCCGGGCAAGCCCCAGCCGCACACGCTGACCTCCGTCGCCTACCAGGGCGGCTCGCGCGACGGCCAGATCGACACCTACACCTACGACAAGGCCGGCAACACCACCGAACGTGGCTCGGGCCGGTTGCTGGACTGGGACGTCGAGGGCCACCTGGCCAAGTCGACCGACCCCACCGGCGTCAGCACCTTCGTCTACGACGCGAACGGTGAGCGGCTCATCCGCCGCGACCCCACCTCCACCACCCTCTACGTCGCCGGCATGGAGATCCGGCTCGACACCAAGTCCGGCGCCAGGAGCGCGACCCGCTACTACGACTTCGCCGGGCGGACCATCGCCACCCGCACCGCCACCGGCGTGACCTGGCTCGGCGCCGACCACCACGGCACCGCCGACACCTCCGTCGCCGACACCACCGCCCAGCTGGTGAGCCGCCGCCGCTTCACCCCGTTCGGCGGGCAGCGCGGCGTCCCGCCGGACTACTGGCCCGGCCAGCGGGGCTTCGTCGGCGGCATCATCGACGAGGCCACCGGCCTGACCCACCTCGGCGCCCGCGAGTACGACGCCGAGACCGGCCGCTTCGTCTCCGTCGACCCGATCTTCGACGCCGGCGACCCGCAGAGCTGGAACGGATACACCTACGCCGACAACAACCCGGTGACCGCCTCCGACCCCGACGGCCTGATGCTCGACGGCGGCGGCCAGTGCGGGTACGGGAAAATCCCCAACCCCTGCAACCCGTCCCCCGGCGGTGGCGGCGGTGGCGGAGGCGGCGGCGGCGGTGGTGGCGGTGGCGGCGGTGGTGGTGGTTACTCGCCATCGCAGCCGAGCAGCCCGCCGCACTGCTCGGGCTGGGACCTCGGCTGCAGGTCCAAGAAGATCTGGCACGAGCACAAGGCCACCATCGTCAACGTCACCGTCTCGGTCGTCGTCACGGTCGGCTGTGAGGCGGCCACGGCGGGCGCCGGCAGCATTGGCTGCGCCGCCGCGGGCGGCGCGGCCGGCAACCTGGCCGGCTACCTGGTCTCCACCCCGCGCGACGAATGGAGCGCCGGCGGCGCGTTCAAGGCCGCCGCGGTCGGCGCCATCACCGGCGCGGCCGGCGGCGTCGTCGGCAAGGGAGCCTCGGCGCTCCTGGGCAAACTCGCCACCACGGCCACCGGCCGCGCGGTCAGCGGAGCAGTAGGCAAGGCCGCCGGCAAGGCAAGAGCCGCCCTGGGACGCGGCGGCGGCGCGGCGGCCGAAGGCGGCGAATCCGCGGGCGCCGCAGCCGGCAGGTCGGCGGCACGCAAGGCAGCGGGCGGCAAGGCACGTCCCACGTCAGGTGCACGACCCCGCTGCCTTAACAGTTTCACCGCGGGCACCATGGTCAAGCTGGCAAACGGCACCAGCAAGGCCATCGAGCGGATCAAGCCCGGGGACAAGGTCCTGGCCACCGACCCGCGGACCGGCAAGACCATGCCCAGGCCGGTGCTCGCCGCCTTCTCCGGCGTCGCCTACCTCAACCTCGTCCAGATCACCGTCGACACCGACGGCAAGAAGGGCGACGCCACCGGCGTCATCCTCGCCACCGAGCACCACCTCTTCTGGGACACCCGCGACCACGAGTGGGTCCGCGCCGACCGCCTCACCCCCGCCGACCGCCTCCGTACCCCTCAGGGCGCCACCGTCTCGGTCATCGGCTCGTCCACTCTCCAGGACCACCCTCCGGTCTACGACCTCACCATCGCCGACACCCACACTTACTATGTTCTGGCGGGATCTAAGCCGGTCCTTGTCCATAACTGCGAAGTTATCCGCGGTGGCGATGAAGCTAGCTACTTTATCTCGCACCACGCAAGTGGAAGTGGTGTGATCGCCGACCTTGATAGTGATGGAGTTCTAACTATGATGATGCACAACTATCCCAAAAAGGGATCGCCGCTGCGGGGTGAGGGGATGTTCGACGAGGTTATGGGCCACTTCGGGGACCGGGTTCAGGGAATCCAGGGGATCTGGGTCTATGGAGATAACCTTGCAGGTTTCAATGAAGCTGTCCGGGGCGGTGCGAGCCTGGTGTCTGCAGCTAAGGCGCAGTGGACTGGTAGACAAGCGGCCAGGCATGGCTTCATTCGCGCCAGAATCGATGAAGCGGTTCCGAGGCTCGACGGGGACTTCGATCAAGTTATTGTCATGTTCCGGAGGTGAGGGAATCGATGGATGAGGACGTCGAACGGTTGGCGCACCTGGCCGTCGAGTACCACGGAATCGGGTGCAGTGTCGCAGAGATTGTCGATCTCTTAGTCGACAGGCACCCGTATTTGAGGTCGACGCCGTTGCGGCTGGCGCAGGTGCTTCGATCAGCCTTCGGTCTCTCAGTTCATGATCTGCAATATGTCACCGCATGGGTACAAGGTGAGATTTCATTGGACACACTGGAGGAGCACCTTCAGGTAATTCGGTAATTCGACCTCAGCCGTTGCATGTTGTGCAAGTTTGCGAGGCTCCATCGAACAGGTATCAGGTGGGGCCTCTCAAGCGTTTAGCGGCCGCGCTGCCAGAAACGTGAGCGGACGACGGTTGCGTCAAAAGATCGCGGTGGGCGCCGTCGGCTGAGCTATGGCCATTGCCGGTCTTGGCTGACCGCCGTATTGCTGGGAGCCCTAGCTCGCCGCACATGTGGCCCTAGCCGCCACCGCGACCGACAAGATTACAATGAAAGGGATCAATGGTCCATGATCAGCGGGTGCCGAATACGTGCCGAGAGTTCGATCGTCGTCCTGGCCGTGCTGGTCGTCGCCGGTTGCGGCGCGTCCGGCCCGCCGGACGCCGGCGGCGTGTCGCCCGCGGGACCCGCGTCCTCGGCGGCGTCCGTCGCCACAACGTCACCGAGTGGCTCGCCGTCCGGGTTGCCGACGGCTGAAGCGGCGTCGGGGTTCGTGGCGGAAGGGCTGGTCGGGTATGACGCGGCCGGGCCGTTCCGGATGACGGTGCAGTCCCTCGAGCGGCAGCGGAACCTCACCGTCCTGCGGATGGAAGTCATTAATACTGCACAGACCTCCATACCCGGCCATTTCGGATACGACGGTCTGCGGGGGCAGAGCGTGAGCTTCGGCAGGTTCCGGCTGCTGGATCCGGTCGGGCGGAAGGTCTATTTCACGTTGCGCGAGAAGACCGCGGAGGGGCCGGCCTTCGGCAGCCGTCATCCCACTCCAACGTCCCGGTTCCCGCAAGACTTCCGCCCCGGCGTCCGGTACCCGGTCGAGGTCTACTTCCCGCCACTGCCGCCCGAGGTCAAGGCGGTCTCCATCGTCCCGGACATGCCCATGCCGCCGATGACCGGCATCCCGGTGCGGGAGGGCGGCACACCTCCGATGGCGAGATCGGCCGACCCGTACGTGGAGTCGTCGCCGGGCACGTCCTACCGGCTGGCGGTGGTGCCGCCCGCGGGTGAGATCTGGTCCGGCGTCTCGGACCTGCACGAGTTAGTGGAGACTCCGCAGCGGTCCACCCGCCAGGAGGGCGGCCAGGAGATCGTCGCGCTGCGCACCGACGTGCTGTTCGCCTTCGACAAGGCGAAGCTCTCCAAGGTGTCCACCGCCGTGCTGGACGACGCGGTCGCCGAGACCCGTGCGCACGCCGATCCGGCCAAGCCGCCGATCATCATCAAGGGGCACACCGACAGCAAGGGCGACGACCGCTACAACCTTGAGCTTTCCGTCAAGCGGGCCGAGGCCGTGCGCGACTATCTGGTGCGCAAGCTGGGCTCCGGCTACGTCTACCGGGCCGAGGGCAAGGGGGAGAGCGAGCCGATCGCCAGAAACGAGAAGAAGGACGGCAGCGACAACCCGGAGGGGCGCGCCAAGAACCGGCGGGTGGAGATCTCCTACCACATCAGGCAGCAGCGGCCGGACGACGTCACCACGACGGCACCCGCGGACGACGTCCGGGGCTCCACCCGTCCGCCGGCGCCGTTCCAGGCCGATCCGGGACCGGTGGCGGGCTCGCTGAACTGGCAGCGCGGCAACGACCGGCTGAGGGTGGACTTCCACCCCTTCCGCCGCGACGGCGCCTACCTGGTCGCGGCCTTCGACGTGCGCTTCGACGGGTCGGCGCTCTTCATCCCGGTGCCGGCCCCGTTCACCGGCTATGACAACGCCTTCTCCTCGGCATCGGACTACGGGGCCTTCATCCTGGTGGACCCGGCGACCAAGGCCCGGTACCACCCGCTGAAGATGTACACCGAGTTCGTGGAGAACTATGTCAGCGTGCTCGATCCTGGCGAGTCCGGCCGTGGATACGTGTACTACCCGGCCCCGGCCGACTCGGTGACCTCGATCACGCTGGAGGCCGAGGGCAGTGGCAAGGTGGAGAACATCCCGATCTTGTGACCCCTCGGCCATCGATGTCGATCACGACGGAGGATGATCTGGCTGCGGGCGAACGCCGCGACCTGGATGTGCCCGCCCACCGGGTAGCCGATGATCGCCCGAGCGGCTTCAGGCGCAGGCGCTGAGGCGGGTCACGGTCGCCGGGCTGACGATCTTCAGTGCCCGGACCAGGTCGGCCAGCCGGGTGTCGCGAGCGTAGGGCCTGGCGGCGATCCTCACCACCCCGCCGTGCACGGTCGCCGGGTCGTGGACGAAGGGCACCGTGACGATCATGAGGTCGGCGACCGAGACGGCCACGGTGGCGGCGTCACCTCGTGGATCCAGTTGGTTCGCCACCCAGCCGACGGTGTCTGACAGAACGCCGCAGATGTAGACGACCTCTCCCGTCTTGCCGGCCGGAGCCGCCGGCAAGGCGTCGGCCTGGTCGGCATCCTTCGCTGCGGCGCTCAAGGCGTCACCGGTGGCCCGCCGGGCCGCCAGGTGCTTGTCCAGTGCCGTCCGAACGACGAGTTCGCCGCCGCGAAGCTCATGGTGATGTTCGTGATGCTCCTGGACCTGGAACGGCCCCGGATGGTCGAAGTAGAAACCCAGCGTCTCGGGCAGATCGGCCCGCAATCGGTCCAGGTCGGGCCGGCCGTACAGCAGTCCAGGCGCCTGCGGGGACGTCGCGTAGAACTCGGCGCCGTCCAGGCTCGGCCGGACGATCAGGTGGATCATCTCACGCATCACCCTGCACCACCTTCAACGCTACTTCGATGTCCAGTCCGACCTGCTTCACCAGTATGTCCCGACCGGCGCCGGGAAATGGATGGTTGGAAGGTCGCGTTAAAAGCCGGCGAATAGACGATGGCCGTAATTCCTAGAATGCGATGAATCGCCGGGAGCGCCTCCCGGTGGACCCTGGGGGAGCGGGCCGCCGGGAGGCGCCGGGTCAGTGTGTCAGCCGGCGGTCACTGCCAGCTGTCCAGGCGGCAGCCGTCGGTGGTCTTGCCGTTGTTGCAGTGGTTGAGCTGGAGGGCGTCCAGCTGGTAGGTGAAGGTCTGCCCGGCGGGACTCACCACCGAGAGCTGGACGCTGGTCGCGCCGGTCGGGGCGGTCGCCTTGTGCCGGTACTCCGCCCAGCCGGTCGTCAGCGCGTTGACGGCACTGTCACTGGAGGAGATCAGGGTGTTCGACGAGTTGTACCACGACAGGCGCAGCTTGACGTTGCCCGAGGTGGCAGTGGTCATCTTGGCGAAGAACTTGTAGGTCTGGCCGGCGGTCACCGCGGGCTTGCGGGTGATCGACACGACGCCGTCGGCGTACGACTGCACGTTCATGGTGAGCGACCGGCGGCCGTCGTAGTGCTTGGCCGAGATCTGGGCCGTCGGGCCGGGCGGGGTCACCTGGATCCAGCCGCCGCCCGAGACGCTGAACCCGGTCGGGGTGGCGTACGGCGCGTCCGCCTCGACGGTGCGTTCCTGCGCGGTCAGCAGGTCATTGCTGTAACCGACATCGCAGCAGGTGGGGGCAGTGAAGTACGGCCAGGCCGCGACGTTCACCTTGCGGGTGTCGTCGGGCTGGTTGCCGGTGTAGAAGGTCGCCGTGGTCTCGCTCGGGTCGTAGTAGTTGTTGAAGTCGTGGTCCAACTGCCAGTCCAAAGTCTGGTTGGACATGATGTCGGGGTAGGTCAGGTAGTCGACCGTTTCGGCGACCTTGGGGTGGTCCACGTAGAAGCCGTCCGCGGCGATGTGGAGCAGTTCGTGCAGCAGGGTGCTGCTGGACCACTCGTCGCCGGTCGCCGCGCACACCTTCGGGTTCGGGTCCGACGGTTCGCACAGACCGTTCGCCGTGCCGTTGAAGTCTTCGAACACCACGTACTTGCGATTGGCGATGTCGTATCCGGCCGCTGTCAGGTCGGCGGTGATGACGTACGGGGAGGTCTCGCCGCTGATCGCGCCGGCCTCGATCTTCTCCGGTATCACCAGGGCGTGGGCGTAGCCGGAGTAGGTGCTGGTGTCGAAGCCGGTGCGGCAGCTCAGATTGATGTGCTGGTCGTAGTTGGTGGACTCGTCTAACTCCAGGTCCATCCGGTCGACGAGCTTGGCGATCTGCTCGACGCGGTCCTCGTAGTGGTTCCCTCCGCCGTCATGCCAGGCGTAGATCACCTGAACGGCCGGGATGCTGGTGCTCGCGTCCTTGGGGTCGGACAGCGTCGTGGTGCAGCCGCGCTTGGGCACGTCAGGGTCCGCCGGCAGTGAGTACGGACCGGTGGGTTCGTCGATGTACGGCGGCGCGAATGCGGCCGCTGGACTCGCCATCGCCAAGACGACGAGACCCCCCGCGGCGATCGCAGAAAAGGCGCGACGCAGTTTCAGTGACAAGAGTGCTCCTCCCGTTGAGAACCCATGATCGGGAGAGTAATCAGCGTCACTGACGAAAAACATACCTCATTTCAAACATTTCCAAAGTAATGCATAAATGTACGATCTTACCAATGAAGCGGACTGGCCGTAAATGTTAGCGTTATACCGATACCTGTTTCGGGTGGCCGTCGTTTTCTGGCAAAAGTCGTGATATGCCCCTTAAGGTAAATTTATAGCTTCTGTCCGTAAGAAGGGTCTTTTGCGCGGTTCGTACCACAGGCTGCAGGTGAAGATCTGTCGGGTATCGCCGGCGTCGCCGGACACGACGGGTGATCACCCGGCCCTGAGGGCCCGGCGGCCGGCCGGGTTCCGGAGGCGAGACCGCGCCGGGGCACCTCGTCCGGCGCGGGCCCCGGGCCGCGCTCGGCCGTCGCCTCAGGGGAGGAGGGCGCGGGCCTGGGCGAGCAGCTCGCACTGCTCGCGCCAGTCACCGCCGGCCAGGCCCATGACGATGTGCCCCGCGCCGGCGTCCCGGTATGCGGCCAGCCGCTCGGCGACCTCGGCCGGTTCCCCCGCGATCGGGATGGTGATCGCGCGTTCCTGGGACGCGCCGTAGGAACCGGCGATCCCGGCCGCGATCCGGTCCCGGGTGGGCAGGCCGGCCCCGGAGCCCAGCACGCCGGTGACCCCGACGGCGATCACCGGCACCGGGCGGCCGGCGGCCGCCGACAGCTCGGCGAGCCGGCGGGCGCCCGCGGCCACCTCCGCGGCCGGCACCAGGGACGGGAACCAGCCGTCGCGCAGCCGGGCCGCCCGGCGGAGCGCGACCGGCGAGGCGTTGCCCACCCAGAACGGCGGCCGCGGAACGGGCGGCGCCAGGCCGGCGACCGGCGCCTCTCCGGCGGCGGGCGCGATCGGCGGCCCGCCGTCGTGCGCGGACGCGCTCGGGGGCCCGCTGTCCTGCGGGGCGGAGCGCCCCGCCGCGCCCGGCACCGGACCATGGGGGAGGCGCACCGGGTCGCCCGCCAGCAGCCGCGGCAGCAGCTCCAGCGCGATGTCGGTCCGCCGCCCCCGCTCGGCGTAGGGCACGCCGGCGGCGGCCCACTGCGCGGCGCCGCCGCCCGAGCCGACGCCGAGCACCAGCCGGCCGCCGGACACGTACTGCAGGGTGCCGATCTGCTTGGCGGCCCAGGCCAGCGGGCGGATCGCCGGGACGAACACCCCGGCGCCGATCCGGATCCGCCCGGTCGCGGCCGCCGCCACGGCCAGCGCGACGGCGCAGTCGAGGGTGCCGGCGCCGGCGGCCAGATGGTCGCCGTGCCACACGCCGTCCAGGCCGGCGCTCTCGGCGTGCCGCGCGGCCGCCGCCAGGTCCAGGCGCTGGTCGCGCTGCGTCCCGACGGAGGGGAGGACCACCCCGATCTCCAGTGAGGTCACGGAGACCACCTTCCGATGCTCGATGGGTTCAGCCGACGGTGATGACGACCTTGCCGCGGCCGTGCCCGGACTCCACCTCGCGCTGCGCGTCGGCCGCGCGCTCCAGCGGATAGGTGGACCGGATCAGGATGCGCAACCGGCCCTGCGCGTACCGGCCGGCCAGCTCGGCGAGCCGGGCCGCCGAGCGCAGGTTCGGCGTGGTCCGGATGCCGAGTTCCGCCGCCCGGCCGTGCTCGACCAGGGTGAGGATCCGCCCGCGGTCGGCCACCAGGGCCAGCGACAGGTCGAGCGCGTCACCGCCGGCGCCGTCCAGCACGACGTCCACCCCGGCCGGCGCGGCGGCCCGGATCCGGCCGGCCAGCCCGTCGCCGTAGCGGACCGGGATCGCGCCGAACGCCCGCAGGTGGTCGTGGTTCTCCTCCCGGGCGGTGCCGATCACGGTCGCCCCCGACAGCACCGCCAGCTGGACCGCCACCGTGCCGACCGCACCGGCCGCGCCGTGCACCAGCAGGGTGTCGCCGGCACCGACCTTCAGCTCCTCCAGCGTGATGTGCGCCGTCTGGGCGGCCGCGCTGAACCCGCCGGCCACCTCCCAGGGCATGCCGGCCGGCTTGGCGGTCACCTGCTCCGCCGGGACGACCACGTACTCGGCGTAGCCGCCCAGCCGGCCGAACCCCAGCACCTCCGCGCCGGTCGAGAGACCGGTGACCCCGGCGCCGACCTGGTCGACCACGCCGGCGAACTCGTTGCCGGGCACCGCGGGCGGCACCGGCGTCATCGCCGGCGGCGTCCGGCCGGCCCGCACCGCGCAGTCGATCGGCTGTACGCCGGCCGCCTTCACCCGCACCCGCACCTGCCCGGCGCCGGCCACCGGCGTCGCCACCTCGGCCGCTTCCAGTACCTCCGGCCCGCCGAACCGCGAGAACACCGCCGCCTTCATCGAAGCCCTTTCGTCGTCCGCTGACGAAGAGCAACCCTGCAACCTCAAGCCGACTTGACGTCAACTCCAGGGCGGGTCTCGGCCGGCGAGTCCGGCCTGGACCGGTCGCGCACGTACGGATGACCGTGCGGTCGATGCGCTGCCTCCTCAGGCCGGCAGCTACGGGACGATCGCCTCCGATGGGGCCGAACAGGCGGCAAGGCAGCGCTCTGGCGTCGGCCTCATAGCGGCGGTTCGGCATGGCTTCGCCGCCGCGCCGGCCGGGCGGCGGTGCCGCTCGATCGCTCCGCTCGCCGGCCGGCGAAGAGGTCCGAGCGCCGGTCTCAGGTGGTGGGGAAGTCGAGGAAGACGGTCTCCTCGGCGGGGTCGGCGGACTGGAGGCGGATGTCGAAGCGGTGGACGCCGGGAGACTCCTCGCCGGCGATGAGGGTGGCGCGGCGGGCCGGGTCCAGCGAGTCGAGCAGCGGGTCGCCCGGTTCGGCGGCCAGGTAGGCGCGGGTGTAGAGGTGGTGCAGCAGGCCGCGGGCGTGCACGCACACCGCCAGGTACGGCGCGCCGCCCGGGCGCAGGGTGCGCAGCGTCCAGTGGCCGTCGGCGTCGGTGGGCACCCGGCCGAACCCGGTGAAGCGGACCGGGTCGCGTCCGGCGACCGCGCCGGTGACCGGGTCGCGGCGCAGCGTCCCGGGCGCGCCGGCCAGGCCGCCGGCCGGGTCGGCCTGCCAGAACTCCAGCAGCGCGTCCGGCACCGGCGCCCCGGCGCCGTCGTACACGTGACCGTGCAGCAGGATCGCGTCCGGATGTCCGGGCGGGACGAGGTCGCCGCCGCCGGGGAACGGCAGCGCGTACCCGTAGAACGGGCCGACCGTCTGGGACGGGGTGGGCGGCAGGGCGGTCATGCGCACTCCATCGTGGTGGCGAGCGTGGGCCGCAACGGCCGTCGCCGGTCCGGGCGGCGATGGGACCGGGTGGCGGTGTGACGGGTGGCGCCGGTCCGGCCGGCGGTGGAACGGCCGTCGCCGGTCCGGGCGGCGCGGGTCTGAATGGCGATGGGACGGGCGTCCGCTGCGGGGGCCGGGCTCACTCGGCCGGCTCCGTCCAGGTCGCGGCCGGGCCGTCCAGCACGATGTCGAACCGGTACCCCAGCGACCACTCGGGCACCGACAGGTCGTGGTCGTAACCGGCGATCATGCGCTGCCGGGCCCGCTCGTCCGGCACCGAGTTGAAGATCGGGTCGAACCGGAACAGCGGGTCGCCGGGGAAGTACATCTGGGTGACCAGCCGCTGGGTGAACGCGGTGCCGAACAGCGAGAAGTGGATGTGCGCCGGCCGCCAGGCGTTGGCGTGGTTGCGCCACGGATAGGCCCCGGGCCGGACCGTGGTGAAGGTGTAGTTCCCCTCGCCGTCGGTGAGGCAGCGGCCGACGCCGGTGAAGTTCGGGTCCAGCGGCGCCGGGTGGTCGTCGCGCTGGTGGGCGTAGCGGCCGGAGGCGTTGGCCTGCCAGATCTCCACCAGCTGCCCGCGCACCGGCCGGCCGGCCCGGTCCAGCACCCGGCCGGTGACCGTGATGCGCTCGCCAAGCGGCTCGCCGGCGTGCTGCCGGGTCAGGTCGTTGTCCAGCGCGGTCACGTCGGTGACCCCGAACACCGGCCCGGTCAGCTCCACCGCCTCCGGATCCCGCACGGTGACCGGCGGCTGCTCGGGGTGGCGCAGCAGGCTGCTGCGGTACGGCGTGAAGTCGCGGGCCGCGTGGTGCAGTTCCGGCTCCCCGGCGGCGACCCGCTTGGCGTACGCCTCGTGCTCCTGGACGATCTCGGCGGTGATCTGGTCCTGGGCGAGCGGCCCGGCGCCGCCGGGCGCCTGCCGGTCCGCCGGGGCGCGGCCCGGCGCGATCGGGACGGCGGCCCGGGCGGCCCGGGCGTCGGCATCGGTCATCGGACACCTCCGAGGAGCCCCGCCGGCCGGCGGGGGAGCGGGCGGGTGGCTAGCGTTCCAGGACCATGGCGATGCCCTGGCCGACACCGATGCACAGCGCTGCCAGGCCGACACCGGACCCGGCGGCGGCGAGCTGGTGCGCGACGGCGCCGGCCAGCCGGGCGCCGGAGGCGCCGAGCGGGTGGCCGATCGCGATGGCGCCGCCGCGCGGGTTGACGATGCCGGGGTCCAGGTCGGGCAGCTCGGCCAGGCAGCCGAGCACCTGGACGGCGAACGCCTCGTTCAGCTCGGCCAGCGCCAGGTCGCCGAACCCGCGGCCGGCCCGGCGCAGCGCGCGGCCGGCCGCCTCGACCGGGCCGAGCCCGAAGAACTGCGGCTCGATGCCGCTGACCGCGCACGAGCGGATGCGGGCGAGCGGCGGGCGGCCGATCTCGGCGAGCCCTTCCTCATCGGCGAGCAGCAGGGCGGCGGCCCCGTCGCTGAGCGGCGAGGAGTTGCCCGCGGTGACGGTGCCGCCGGCCCGGAAGGCCGGCTTGAGCCGGGCCAGCGCCTCCATCGAGGTGGCGTCCCGGATGCTCTCGTCCCGGGGCAGGTCGACGCCGGGCACCGGGACGACCTCGGCGGCGTAGTGGCCCTCGGCCCAGGCGCGGGCCGCCTTGCGGTGGCTGGCCAGCGCGAAGGCGTCCTGCGCCTCGCGGGAGACGGTGTGCTTACCGGCGATCAGCTCGGCGCCCTCGCCGAGGGCGACCGTCCATTCCGACGGCATCCGCGGGTTGACCAGCCGCCAGCCGAGCGTGGTGGAGGGCAGCTCCTGCGGCCCGGCGGGGAAGGCGCGGTCGGGTTTGGGCAGCACCCAGGGGGCGCGGGTCATCGACTCCACCCCGCCGGCCACCGCCACCCGGGCCTCGCCGGTGGCGATGGCCCGGTAGGCCTGGATGACGGCCTCCAGGCCCGAGCCGCACAGCCGGTTGACGGTGGCGCCGGGCACGGTGACCGGCAGCCCGGCGAGCAGCACGGCCATCCGGGCGACGTCGCGGTTCTCCTCGCCGGCGCCGTTGGCGTTGCCGAAGTACACGTCGTCCACCCGGGCCGGGTCCAGCGCGGGGGAGCGGTCGAGCAGGGCGCGCAGCACGTGGGCGGCCAGGTCGTCGGGGCGGGTGCCGGCCAGCGCGCCGCCGTGCCTGCCGATCGGGGTGCGCAGCGCGTCGACGATGTAGACGTCGCTCATCGGGCCTTCGCCTCCTTGGAGCCGGCCGGGTGCGGGGGCGGCCCGGTGCCGTCGCGCAGGCCGGCGCCGGTGGCGGCCCTGACCTGCTCGGCGGTGACGCCGGGCGCGGTCTCCACCAGTACCAGGCCGGCGGGGGTGACGTCGAGCACGCCGAGGTCGGTGATGATCCGGTGCACGCAGGCTCGGCCGGTGAGCGGCAGCGTGCATTCCTCCAGGATCTTGGGGGAGCCGTCCTTGGCGGTGTGCTCCATAAGCACCAGCACCCGGCGGGCGCCGTGCACCAGGTCCATCGCGCCGCCCATGCCGCGGACCATCTTGCCGGGGATCAGCCAGTTGGCCAGGTCGCCGCCGGACGACACCTGCATGGCGCCGAGCACCGCGACGTCGATGTGGCCGCCGCGGATCATGCCGAATGACAGCGCCGAGTCGAAGAAGGCGGCGCCGGGCAGCACGGTGACGGTCTCCTTGCCCGCGTTGATCAGGTCGGGGTCGACCTCGTCCTCGCGCGGGTAGGGGCCGACGCCGAGGACGCCGTTCTCCGAGTGCAGCACCACGTCCACCCCGGGCGGCAGATGCTCGGGGATGCGGGTGGGCAGGCCGATGCCGAGGTTGACGTACCCGCCGTCGGGCAGCTCGCGGGCCGCGCGGGCGGCCATCTCGTCCCTGGTCCACGCCATCAGCCGCGCACCGTCCTCTTCTCGATGCCCTTTTCGGCGGCCTGCTCGGGGGTGAGGGCCAGCACGTGCTGGACGAACACCCCGGGCACGTGCACCAGGTCGGGGTCCAGCTCGCCGGGCTCGACCAGTTCCTCGACCTCGGCGATGGTCACCCGGCCGGCCATCGCGGCGAGCGGGTTGAAGTTGCGTGCCGCGCGGTGGAAGACCAGGTTGCCGTGCCGGTCGCCGCGGGCGGCGCGCACCAGGGCGAAGTCGGTGGTGATGGCGAGCTCCAGCGCGTGCTCCCGCCCGGCGAACGCGCGCACCTCCTTGGCCGGCGAGGCGACCGCGACGGTGCCGTCCGGGCCGTACCGCCAGGGCAGCCCGCCATCGGCGACCGGGGTGCCGACGCCGGCCGGGGTGTAGAAGGCCGGGATGCCGCAGCCGCCGGCCCGCAGCCGCTCGGCCAGGGTGCCCTGCGGGACCAGCTCCACCTCGATCTCGCCGGCCAGGTACTGCCGGGCGAACTCCTTGTTCTCGCCGACGTAGCTGCCGGTCACCCGGGAGATGCGGCCGGCGGCGAGCAGCACGCCGAGGCCGCCGCCGTCGACGCCGCAGTTGTTGGAGACCACGTGCAGGCCGCGCGCCCCGGAGTCGTGCAGCGCGCGGATGAGCGTGGTGGGCACCCCGCTCAGCCCGAAGCCGCCGACGGCGAGCGAGGCCCCGTCGCCGATCCGCGCGACCGCCGCCGCGGCGCTCGCCACCACCTTGTCCATCCGCTGCCGCCCTTCTGTTCGCACAGCGAACGTAGGTTCCCTGTGCGTACGGCGCCAGTCTAGCCGGGGCGGGCCGGGGCGGCGCCACCCGCCTGGGCCCGGCGCGCTACCGTCCTGCTTCGAGGCGGATTCGCAGCGATCAGGGAGGCGGCGCGTGGAACTGCACGACCTGTCGGCCGGCGGCGGGGTGCTCGCCCGGATGGGCGAGGTCGCCCGGCGGGCGCTGCCCCGCTACGGGCTGCCGCCGGGCACCCCGGTGGCGCTCACCAACGTGTCGGAGAACGCCACCTTCACCGTCGGCGGCGGCGACGCGCGGACGATCCTGCGGGTGCATCGGCTCGGCTACCACCCGCCCGCGGCCATCGCCGCCGAGCTCGACTGGCTCACCGCGCTGCGCGAGGAGGCCGGCGTGCGCACCCCGGCGGTGCTGCCCGCCCTGGACGGGAGCCGCGTCGTCACCGTCGAGGACCCCGGAGCCCCGCCGCGGCACTGCGTCATGTTCGAGTTCCTCCCCGGCGACGAGCCGGCCGGCGACCGGCTGCCGGCGCACTTCGAGCCGCTCGGCGCCATCACCGCCCGGATGCACCGGCACGCGCGCGGCTGGCCGCGGCCGGCCGGCTTCACCCGGTTCCGCTGGGACGAGGACGCCGCGTTCGGCCCGGCGCCCCGGTGGGGCCGCTGGCAGGACGGGGCCGGCGTGGACGCCGCCGCCCGGGCGGTGCTGTCCCGGCTGGAGGCGGCGCTGCGCGACCGGCTGGCCGGGTTCGGCACCGGACCGGACCGGTTCGGGCTCATCCACGCCGACCTGCGGGCCGCCAACCTGCTGGTCGACGGCGCGGCCGGCACCTCGGTGATCGACTTCGACGACTGCGGTTTCGGCTGGTACCTGTACGACCTCGGCGCCGCGCTGAGCTTCATCGAGCACCACCCTCGCGCGCCGGAGATGGTGGAGTCGTGGCTGCGCGGCTACCGGAGCGTCGCCACGCTCCCGGCGGCCGACGAAGCCGAGGCGTGGACGTTCGTGCTGCTGCGCCGGCTGATGCTGGTCGCCTGGATCGGCTCGCACCCGGCGGTGGACCTGGCCCGCGAGCTCGGCGCCGGCTACACCCGCGACACCTGCGAGCTGGCCGAACGTTACCTCGCCGCCGGGCCCGGCGCCGCCCTGGCCGGGTGACGCCACTGCCGTGACGCCACCGCCGGGTGACGCGGCGGCCGGGACGGCGTCATGGCCGGGACGGCGGCTCGGGCGCCGGCCGGCGGCCCGTGCCGGGCGGGCCCATCGGATCCGGCCGGGTGCGGTGCCGTCCGTCCGTGCGTCGGGGAGGAGATCAGCGGACCAGCCTGGCCGGGCGCACGGCCGCCTCGTGCAGCACCGCCTCCAGCGGGCCGCGGCGGAACACCCGCGACCAGCCGGCCGCGAACAGCACCGCCCCGGCGACCACCACGGCGAGCGACGCCTGCGGCGAGCCGAACACCGCGTCCAGGTCGACGAACCGGACGGCCAGGATGTGCGCCACGTAGACGGTCAGCGACATCGTGCCCAGCGCCACCAGCGGCCCGGCCGGGCGGCGCAGCCCGGGGAACGCCTCCAGCACCGCCACCGCGGCCACGATCACCAGCAGGGCGACGCCGATATTTCCGGCCTGCTCGAAGGACGTGCCGCTGTGCGGGGTGGCCACCAGCAGCCGTTCGGCGAGCGAGGCGCCCTCGGCCGGCCCGGAGAACTCCGGCCCGCGCGCGGCGGCCGCCGCCCGGACCGCGGGGCCGAGGCCGGTGAGCACGTCGAGCACCAGCCACGAGCCGCCGTACCCGGCCAGGGCCAGCGCGGCACCGGTGACGGCCAGCCGGCCGCGCACCGCGGCCGCCCGCAGGTCCAGCCGGCCCAGCGCCATGCCGGCCAGGACGTACGACATCCAGGTGGCGGCGGGGTACTCGCCGACGAGCAGCAGGTCGATGAACCCCCGCCCGTCGGCCATGTTCACCGGGTCGGCCGCGGCGAAGGCGTCCAGCCAGCCGCCCGGCACCACCTCGGGGAGGAAGGTGAACAGCGGCCCGGCCAGCCCGGCCACCGCGGCCGCGCCGGCCAGGTCGCGGGCCCGCCAGCGCAGCATCGGCAGCGCGAGCAGGAAGTAGATCCCGTAGTAGGGGACGATCACCGAGATGGTGGTGCCGAGCGCGGTCAGCGCGGTGCCGCCGGCGATCAGGATCACCGCGCGCACCGCGATGCGCGCGGCGACCCGGCGTCCCTCCCGGCCCCGCCTGGGCCGGTCGCGCCCGCTGATCAGCACCAGCGACACCCCGGCCAGCGTGGCGAACAGCGCGGAGGACCGGCCCTGGCAGGCCCGCAGCAGCGCGGCCGGCACCCAGGCGACGTTCTCCGGCCGCGGGCCGAGGTGCACCGCGAACATGCCGAGGACGGCCAGCGAGCGGGCCAGGTCGATGCCCGCCAGCCGGCCCCCGCCGGACGCGTCCCCGGCCGGGGCCGCGGCGGGGGACCGGGCGGAGCCATCCGGTGGGCGACTCGCGGCCGGGCCGGACATCGCGCCCGCGGCCGGGTCCGGGTCCGCGGCCGGGTCCGGGTCCGCGGCCGGGCGGGGGACCAGGTCGGCGGCCGGGGAGGCGGCCGGTGGAGCCGCGGCGGCGCCCGGCGGGGCGGGCCGCGGCGGCGGCTCGCCGGCCACCTGGGTAGGCGGCGGGTTGCTCTCCGTCACGAAACCATGGATCCTACGGTCTGCGCGGCGCCGCCGCCGGGATTTCCGCCGATCCGGCGGCGCCGGCGATGGTGAGGCGGTACGAACCGCATGATCCGGCCGCGCGGTACCCGCCGGCCGGACCGTACCCGGCCGATGGCGGCCTGAGCCGGCGCGGTACCGATGCCCGCGCGGCCGGGGCGGGCCGATGAGACGGCGAGCGGCCCCGGGCCGGGAGGCGGCCGGCTCGGGAACGTGAAATGTCCGAACAACCGAAAGCCGGCTGCGGGGCGCGCCACCCCGCAGCCGACTTCCGCTCATTCGGGCGGGTCGTGCTGTTTCGGAAAGAAGATGGTGAATCCTTACTGGTCAGTGCCCGTCGCCGGAGCGGCCGGGCCGTCGATCACCTCGCTCTCTGTCAGTAACCCGAGGAGTTGGAGTTGTAGTTCTGGGAGCCGCCGGAGTTCGACTTCGGCGTGGCCGAGCCACTGCCCGAGCCGCTGCCCGAGCCGCCCGCGGCCGAGGCCGGCATCAGCACGCCGATCACGCCGTGCTGAGCCTTCTGGATGCCCGCGGCATACCACATCGCGTTCTCGCCGCCGACCGCCGCGGTGCCGCGCTCCAGGTCCCACAGACCCTCGATCGCGATGACCTTGCCGGCCGAATCGCGCAGCGGGCCGAGGTAGCGGTTGTTGCGCGGGTTCCACGCGTTGATCACACCGTCGCCGAAGTTGCCGACCAGCACCGCGCCGCTGTAGGCGCCGAAGTTGCGCGGGGCCACCGCCATCGCCCACGGGGCGTTGAGCGGGCCGCGCGACTGCACGCGCCGCATGTACCTGCCGGTCGCGTCGAACTGGCTGATGAAGCCGAGGCCCTTGCCGGCGATGGACTTGCCGGTCGCCGGGTCGCGCTTGGCGTAGGCGACGAAGACCGAGTTGCCGATGATCTCCACGTTGTAGGCGTGGTAGTCGCGCGGCATCCGCGGGTCGCGGTAGGAGCGCTTCGACAGCCGCACCTTGCGGAAGTCGTCGTCCCACACGTCGATCCGGTTGTTCTTGAAGTCGGCGGCGAGCAGGAACGGGCCGCGGTTGGTGCGCATCAGCGCCAGGCCCTTGTAGTCGGCGCCGCGGGTGAACGCCGCGATGATCGCGTTGGCCGGGTCGACCTCGGCGTTCCAGCCGGTGATCGCGCCGCTCGGGCTGGCGAAGATGAACGAGGCCGGGCCCTTGTTGCCCTTGCTCGCGATCTCGAAGCCGCCCTCGCTGTTGAACACCTGCCCGGTCGGGGTGCCGCCGGGGATCCAGACCTCCGTCTTCTCCTTAGTCAGGTTGCCCGGCATGCCGGAATAGACGGTGGCGGTGCCGGTGCCGGCGTTGGAGACCCACAGGGTCTTGCCCATGGCGAGCCCCCAGGGGTTCACCACCTTGGCGTCGGTGACGTCCGCCTTGCCTGCCAGGTCAGAGATGAGGGGGACGCGAGTGATCGCGGCCGAGTTGCGGGGGGTGGTGGCGGTCTTGGCGGTCTCCTTGGACTGCGTGGACTCTGACATGGCGTGCGCCGGGATCGTGCCGGTGGATATGCCCAGGACGAGTGCCGCAGCGCAGAGCGTGACGGTGCGTGGCCGCATCAGGCCTCCTATGACGTCTGCATGCGCTTACGGTGGGAGGTACGCGGCCGGTGGAGCACCGGTTCAACGACTTTTTCCGCGGCGGCCGGCGAAGACGTCCAAGCAGGTCACGGCGCCGCGTCCCGCCCGGGCGGGCAGGACGCGGCGCGTGCGGCTCGACCGGCGCGGCCGGTCAGCGGTGCGCGGGCGGGGTCATCGGGGTGCTCCTGATCGGTCCCGGGGCCGCCGGCCCGCCGGCCGGCGGCGCCTTCAGGTCGGCGCCCGGCGTCCCGGGCCGAACCGGCGTCCGCGATCCGCCGGGCATGCCGGGCTCACCCGGCTCACCCGGCTCACCGGGCATGCCCGGTCCGCCCGGCCCCGGGGTACCGGGCCCACCCGGCGGCGTCCCCGGCCCGCCCGGCGCCCCCGGCCCAGGGGTCACCGGCACCGGCCGCACGGGGCCGTGGGCCGGGCGGATCAGCCCGACCAGGCCGTGCCGCTCGTCCTCGATCCCGGCGGCGAACCACAGCGCGCCGGCGCCGTCGTCCTGCAGCCCCCACAGGCCCTCGATGGCGATCGGCCGGCCGGTCAGGTGGCGCAGCGTCCCCCGGTACCGGCCGGTGCGCGGGTCGAAGGCGCTGATCCGGCCGTCGCCGAAGTTGCCGACCAGGATCGTCCCGGCATAGGTGCCGAATCCCGGCGGTGCCATCGTCACCGCCCACGGCGCGTTCAGCACGCCGCCGGTGGCGAACCGGCGGACGTGCCGCCCGTCCAGGGTGAACTGGTCCACGTGGCCGCGTCCCCGGCCGGTCAGCGCGTCGGCGCCCCCCGGCCGCCGCGCGGCGTAGGTGACGTAGAGGCTCCGCCCGGCCACCGCGACGTTGAACGGCGCGTAGCCGCGCGGCCGGGACGGCGTGCGCAGCCCGCCTGGCAGCTCGCGGAAGAACCGGTCGAAGACGCGGACCCGGCGCCCGGCGAAGTCGGCGGCGTACAGCCGGTCGCCGGCCAGCGCCAGCCCGGTGAAGGCGGCGCCCGGCACCACCACGGCGGTGGTCGCCTGGCCGGGTGTGGCGGTCGGGTTCCACCCGGCGATGGTGCCGCGCAACGTGGCGAACAGGTACCGGGCCGGGCCGTACCCGCCGGTCCCGCTCACCACGAATCCGCGGCCCGGGTTGTACACCTGGCCGGTGGGGCCGCCGTACACGCCGACCCGGACCGGTTCCTTCACCCCCTGACCGGTGACGCCCACCCCGTAGACGGTCGCCGACGCGCTCCCCGCGTTGGCCACCCACAGCCGCGGGCCCATCGCCAGCCCCCACGGATTGACCAGGTCCCGGTCCAGCACCTGGGCCCGGCCGGGCAGGTCGGAGAACAGGTTCACCTGGACGAACCTCGTCTGCCCGACCGGCGGTGGCGGCGGCAGCGGGCCGGCGGCCGCCGGGGGCGCGCCGCCGGCGGCCGTCACGACGGCGAAGGCGACGGCACCGAAGGTCATGCGTGATCGCAGCCTGATGATCATCAGATCTCCTCTGATCGTTCAGCGTGCGCCCACGGTAAGCAGACGCTCGCGCACGGTCATCGGATCGCGGCCGGTGCGGAAGGTAAGGATTTATTGGCCGGCGGCCTGGACGGCCTCGGCGAGCATGGCGTGCCGGGCCGGACCGGCCAGGCCCGCGTGGTAGAGGTGCAGTTCCTCGGCACCCGCCTCCACCAGCCGGCGCACGTGCGGGGCGACCTCCTCCGGGCGCACCGGCGGCAGCACCGTCAGGTACGCGCCGAGCGCCGTCCGCCCGGGCAGCAGCCGGCGGGCCCGCCGCAGCCGCTCGACGGAGTCCGGGCCGGTGGACCAGCACTTGACCACCACCGTGTCCGCCCCCTCGCCCGCGTCCGGGCCGAGGCCGGGGTCGGCGCCGGTCGCCCACGGGTCGGGGTCGGCGTTCAGGCCGACCCGCAGGCCGGGCAGCGCGGCGACGACCCGGCGGCGCAGCTCCAGCGCCGCCCGGTGCCGGACGGCCAGCAGCGCGGCGGCGGTCTCGGCGGCGGGCTCGTGCCGGTGGGAGCGCACCGCGGCGCGCAGGTCGCGCACCACCGGCTCGGGATCGACGTCCCGGGCCGCCCACCCGGCCCGGCAGGCCGCGCAGCAGCACACCGACAGCAGGCGGCGGGCGCGGGCGTCGTAGGCGCCGTCGGTCTTGTCGTGGTGGCCGCCGTGCACCGCGCCGAGTTGGCCGCACGCCTCCAGCAGCACCCCGTCCAGCGGCAGGTCGCGGACCGCCTCCCGCGCCAGCGTCGCGGCGTACTCGCCCACCTCGGGGTGCGAGGGGCACAGCGCCCACGGGTAGTGCTCGCCGAAGCAGTTGACCACCGAGACGTCCGGATTCGCCGCGCCCAGCCGCGAGTCGTGCGTCAGGACGATCCACGCGGTGACCGGGACGCCCGCCTCGGCCAGCGCGCGCGTGGCATCGCCGAACGGGTCGGGGCCGGCCATCCAGCCGGCCTCGCCCGGGACCAGCCGGCGGCCGGTCCACGCCTGCGGCCGCACCGGGCGGTACAGGGCGGCGTGCCGGGCGTCCAGGTACGCGTGCTCGGGATGCCAGGGGGTCGCGGCCCGGACGGTGTGGTAGCTCGCCGCCAGGTTCACCCCGTCGCAGCCGAGGGCGTGCATCCGCCCGATGAACAGCGGGTCGCCGATCACGTCCCACGGATAGGCGTGGACGAGCACGCGCATTGCCACCGCCTTTCCCGCGGGTCCTCGCCGGCCGGCCGGCGCCGTAAAGGAATACCGACTCGGCCGGGCCGCGTCAACGGCCCGCCGGGATCTCCGCGATCCGCCGGCGCGGGCCGGTCGCGCCGCCCGGTGGGTACCGGCCCGCCGGCGGGGGTAGGTCGAGCGGTGTCTCCCCGCCTCCGCGCCCGCGCGGCCCGGTGCGCAACGCATGAACCGCCCGCGCCTGGACAGTGAGGAGGCGACCGGGAGACCAGCACCTGTGGGAGACGTGGCATGGGACAGGAAGTGGCCAAGGAGCGCTTCTCCGAGGCGGAGTACGGGCGCTTCGGCGAGCGCCTGAAGGATTCCGTGATCGCCCTGCGCGAGCTGATCAACCGGCCGGGATTCGGCGCCGGTCCGGCCAGCGTGGGCGCCGAGCTGGAGCTGTTCCTGATCGACGCGGACGGCCGGCCGCTGCGCCGCAACAAGGACGTGCGGGACGCCGTCGCCGACGACCGGGTGGTCCTGGAGCTCGGCAGCTTCAACATCGAGGTGAACCTGAGCCCGCATCCGCTGGCCGGCCGGCCGTTCTCCGCGTTCGAGGCCGAGGCGCGCGAGCTGGTCGCGCGGGTGGACGAGGCGGCCGGCGCGCTGGGCGGCGGGGTGGTGCCCATCGGCATCCTGCCGACGTTCAGCGAGTTCGACTTCACCAGGGACGCGATCAGCGACGAGACCCGCTACCGGGCACTGAGCCGCGGGGTGCGCCGGCTGCGCGAGGAGCCGTTCCGGGTCCGGATCGAGGGGGTGGAGCGCCTGGACCTGGAGATCGAGGACGTCGTGATGGAGAGCGCCAACACCTCCTGGCAGGTGCACCTGCGCACCCCGCCGGAGTCGTTCGCGCGCGTCTACAACGCCGCGCAGGCGGCCATCGGCCCGGTGCTCGCGGCGAGCGGCAACTCCCCGTCGTTCCTGCGCCGCGAGCTGTGGGAGGAGACGCGGATCGCGCTGTTCGAGGCGTCCGCCGACGACCGGGACGCCGAGCGGCCCTGGCGGGTGGAGGGACGGGTCTGCTTCGGCTCGGGCTGGGTGACCGGCGGCGCCGACGAGCTGTTCGAGCACAGCGTGCGCGAGTACGAGCCGGTGCTGCCGGTGATGGGCGAGGAGGACCCGCTGGCCGTGGTGCGGGCCGGGGGGGTGCCCGAGCTGGCCGAGCTGCGGCTGCACCAGGGCACGGTGTGGATGTGGAACCGGCCGGTGTACGACCCGGCCGACGGCGGTCACCTGCGGGTGGAGCTGCGGGCGCTGCCGGCCGGGCCCACCTGCGCCGACATGGTGGCCAACTCGGCCTTCCTGGTCGGCCTGGTCAAGTCGCTGGCCGCCCGGCCGGAGTGGATCGAGCGGTTCACCTTCGCCGACGCCTACCGCAACTTCTACCGGGCGGCGCGCAGCGGCCTGGCCGCCGAGCTGGCCTGGCCCGGCCGGGACGCCCCGGCGCCGGCCGCGGAGCTGGTGGCCGAGCTGGTGCCGGTGGCCCTCGAAGGGCTGGTCGCGGCCGGGGTGGCCGAGGACGAGGCGGCCCGGCTGGTCGGCATCGTCGGCGAGCGGGCGCGGCTCGGCCGCACCGGGGCGGTCTGGCAGCGCTCGGCGCTGGCCGCGTTCGGCGACGCGCCCGGCGCGCGGTCGCGGATGCTGTCGTGGTACCGGGAGCTGTCGCTGGCCGGCGAGCCGGTGCACACCTGGCCGGACCCGGCCGCCGAGACGCCGATCGAGGCGGTGGGCTGACCGGGCGCCGGCGGGGTGCCGCCGGACGGGCCGGCCCTCAGGCCGGCGGCCGGCTCATTCCGGGTCGACGCCGGTCAGCGCGCTGCCGTAGCTGAGCGCGACGAGCTGGGCGACGGCGCTGTGCGCGCCGAGCGGGTCGGCGCAGCCGGCGCCCACCGACTCGGCGGCGGCCGAGATCCGGCCGGGGTCGATCTCCGGTCCGATGAGGAACGGCGCCAGCGCCAGCCGGGAGGCGCCGATGTTGCGCAGCCGCTGGGCGGCGTCCCCCACCCCGGGGGAGGCGTCCAGCGAGGCGGCGACGACCGGCAGGGTGAGGCGCGCGGCGAGCAGCACGACGGTGGCGTCGGCGGCCCGCACGGCCTCCTGGCCGCCGACGGTGCCGACGATGATGCCGTCCACCGGGGTCGCGATGTTGAACAGGCGCATCCGGTCCGCGCGGGCCAGCCCGCTCTCGGCCAGCTTGACGTGCAGGGCCTCGGCGAGCAGCGGATGCGGGCCGAGCGGGTCGGCGATCGCCACGTCGGCGCCGCTGTCGGCGACCGCCTCCCGGATGGCCCGGTACGCGTGCGGATGCGGGCCGGTGACCAGCGGCACCACGATGGCGGCCGCCGAGCCGGGCGGGCGCTCGGCCGCGCAGTCCTTCAGCGTGTCGCCCAGGCTGGTCTTGTGCTCGCCGAGATGGATCAGCCGGACGTCGAGCTGCGGATGGTCGACGCTGACGATGGTCTTGATGGCCGCGGGGGCGTCGCCGGCCGGGCCGGGAGAGGCCAGGACGAGCGCCGGCGCCTCCGGCGGCAGCTGGGCGGGCACCGGCCGCCGGTGCCGGCCGGAGCTGGTCCGGAACGCGCGTTCGCGGACCGGGAGATCCCGTGGAGCGTGGTGACCATCGTTCACATCGGCGGATTTTACGGGGTATGAGGCGAAAGATAAGTCTGATTCGCATCTATGCACGTGCGCGGGGCGGGTCGGCGGCAGTGACATCGCTGACAGTTTTGCGGCGGTCTTGGGATACGACCGTGAACTGTCCGTAATCATGCGAGATCATGACAGCCCTCGCCGGGCCGCCGCGTGGAGCGGGCGGCGGCCCGGCGCTGACAGCAAATCCGGTCAACTTTTTTGGCCACCAGGACCGGGCTAGCGGCACACCTCCAGATGCCGGGGCGGCCCGGGCGGCCCGTCCGGCAGCCGGAATCCCGCCCACACCGCCTTGCCGCCCGGGCCGAGCGGGGTCCATCCCCACCGGTCGCTGATCCCGGCCACCAGCTGCAGGCCGCGGCCGCCCTCGGCGTCCGCGCCGGGCTCGCGGGGGACCGGCACCGCGCCCACGGGGTCGGTGACCACGCAGATGAGCAGGTCGTCGGTGAGGGCGAGGATGACCCGGACCGGGTCGCGCACGGTGAACAGGGCCGGGACCGGCGCGGCCAGGCCATGCTGCAGCGCGTTGATCACCAGCTCGCCGACCACCGGCTCGGCGTCGTCGAGCAGGTCCGCCATGCCCCAGCCGTGCAAGGTCTTGGCGGCGAACCCGCGCGCGGTCCGCGCGGCGTACGGGTCATGGCACAACTCGCACAGGGCGACCTGTAATCGCCGGGCGTCGTCGGGGACGGGGGTGGCCGTCCACAGCCCGGCGGTGCCGAGGATCCGGTCCAGGGCGGCCAGCCAGTCGTCCCGGACTCTTGAAGGTTTGGTGTGTCGCGTCCTGTACCCAGACATAGGCGAACCTTGCGAGGTTAGGCCGAAAACAGCTTTGAGTTGAGCCGAATAGCCATAGTGCCTCTCATGATGTGCAGGTGCAAGTACCGATGCACGTGCAAACGCACGGAGGTATGCTGAGCGTTGCCGTCCCGGCCGGCCGGCGCCTCTTCGCCGGCCGAGAAGGTCGTGACGGGCTTTATCCCGATTTGTCGGGTTTCTAGAAATAGGTAATGAGGCGAGACTGGTGGAGATCTCCAACGGCATGCCGGCGACCGAGCTGGCCGGCGTCCGGTGGCGCAAGAGCGCGCGCAGCAACCCCAGCGGGAACTGCGTCGAGCTCGCCGAGCTTCCCGGCGGCGCGGTCGGGATGCGCAATTCCCGGCATCCGGGCGGTCCGGTACTGGTTTACAGTCCCGGGGAAATGGCCGATTTCATCGCCCGCACCAAGCGCGGCGACTTCGATGACCTGGCCTGATTACTCCGAGTATCGCTACGGGCTGTCCAAAATCGTAGCCTAAGGGTGATGTTGGGGTATATCCGGATCAACGGCGCGGGGCTAAGGTTGAAGTCTCTATGACCGCGAGAAGTGAGATGACGAGCCGCCCGCCGTTGTGAGGAAAGACCATGATCACTGCCCGCGCCGAGGGTGACGAGACCCCGCTGTCCATGGTGGCTCGCGATCGGGGCAGTTCCACGGTGCTGCGCATCCTGCTCGGATCGCAGCTGCGGCGGCTCCGGGAGGGCCGCGGCATCACCCTGGAGGCCGCCGGGCACGCCATCCGGGCCTCGCACTCCAAGATCAGCCGGATGGAGCTCGGCCGGGTCGGGTTCCGGGCCCGCGACGTCGGCGACCTGCTGACCCTGTACGGCGTCACCGGCGACACCGAGCGCGAATCGCTGCTCGCGCTGGTCTCCCAGGCCAACCGGCCCGGGTGGTGGCACAAGTACGACGACGTGCTGCCCAACTGGTTTGAGGCCTACGTCGGCCTGGAAGAGGCCGCGATCCGGATCCGCACCTACGAGGTGCAGTTCGTCCCCGGCCTGCTGCAGACCCCCGACTACGCCCGCGCGGTCGTCCGGCTCGGCCACCCCGACGGCCCGCAGGAAGAGATCGAGCGCCGCGTCGAACTGCGGACGGCCCGCCAGCGGGTCCTGGCACGCTCCAATCCGCCGCACCTGTGGGCCGTGGTCGACGAGGCCGCGCTGCGCCGCCCGCTCGGCGGGCGCGAGACGATGCGCGCCCAAATAGAGCACCTGCTGCGGGCCGTCGAGAACCCGGCGATCACCCTGCAGGTCATGCCGTTCAGCGCCGGCGGCCACGCGGCGGCCGGCGGCCCGTTCAGCATCCTGCGCTTCGCCGAGCCGGACCTGCCCGACGTGGTGTACCTCGAGCAGCTCACCAGCGCCGTCTACCTCGACAAGCGCGAGGACCTGGACCGCTACCAGGCGGTCATGGAGCGCCTGTGCCTGGCCGCCGCCCCCGCGGGCGAGACCGGCGCGATCCTCGGCGGCATCCTCGCAGCGCTGTGACGCCCCGGCCGGTGACGCCGTCCCCTGACACCGGCCGGCCGCCGGGTCACCGGCCCCCGGGCAGGCCGGCCGGGGTGCGGGTCGCCGGGCGCCCGGCGCGCCCGGCCAGTGTGCCCAGCCGGCCGGCGTCGCGGACGGCGGCGCCGCCGGGGTCGTTGTTGAAGTACACGTACACGTCGGCCTCCGGCGGGTAGGCCCCGGCCAGCCGGCGCAGCCACGAGCGCAGCGCGGCGTCGCCGTAGGAGGGCCAGGGTGACGCCAGGCCCTGGTGCAGCCGCAGGTAGCCCCAGCCCGCGGTGACCCACAGCGGGGTGACCGGCCGGCCGCGCGCGTCGGCCCAGCACAGCGCGGCGCCCTGCGTGGACAGCACCTCGCGCACCTCGTCGGTCCACCAGGACGGGTGCCGCGGCTCGACCGCCACCCGGGTGCCGGCCGGGAAGCGGCTCAGGCACTCGGCGAGGCGTGCCGGCTCGGCGCGCAGCGTCGGCGGGAGTTGCAGCAGCACCGGGCCCAGCCGGTCACCGAGACCGGCCGCGGCGGTCATCAGCCGATCCACCGGCTCCGCCGGCTCGCGCAGCCGCTTGATATGGGTGAGGAACCGGCTGGCCTTCACCGCCATGACGAACCTCTCGGGGGTGCGATCCCGCCATGCCTCGAACGTCTCCCGGGCAGGCAGCCGGTAGAAGGCGTTGTTGTTCTCCACCGTGGCGAAGCACTCGGCGTACCGCTCCAGCCACCGGCGCTGCGGCAGCCCGGGCGGGTACAGTACGCCGCGCCAGTCGGCGTACTGCCAGCCCGACGTCCCGACGATCAACATCGCAGACCTCCCGGTCCGGGGGTGGATGCATGCCCGCCCGCGGGCGATCCGAACCCGCCCGGCACGCCGCCGTACCCGCGCCGGCGGCGTGCCGGGCACCGCCGCCGGGCGCCGTCGCGATAAAGTCGCCCCGTCGAGGCGCGAACCCGGCGGAATAGGGGACGTCCGTTTGCGGCATACCCTTGACAGCGACTCCATGTGAACGCTAACAATTGGGGGGACCCACCTCTGACCTGGAGCGGGGCCGGAGTTTCAGGTGAACAAGGAGGCGGGGACGGCATCGTGGTTCGCAACCCCCATCGCTCGCCCGTCATGGCCGACGTGGCGCGGGTCGCCGGTGTCTCGCACCAGACCGTGTCCCGGGTGCTCAACGACCATCCCAACGTGCGCCCGGAGACCCGCGAGCGGGTGCTGGCGGCCATCGAAGGCCTCGGCTACCGGCGCAACTCCACCGCCCGCGCCCTGGTGACCCGGCGCACCGACACGCTCGGCGTCATCACCTTCGACACCACCCTGTACGGGCCCGCCAGCACGCTGCACGGCATCGAGCGGGCCGCGCGCGACGCCGGGTACTTCCTGAGCATCGTGAGCCTGCGCGACCTCACCCGGGCCGACCTGGCCGAGGCGCTGGACCATCTGGCCCGCCAGCAGGTGGACGGCATCGTCGTCATCGTCCCGCAGAGCGCGGTCGCCGTGGCGCTCACCGAGATGCCGCAGCAGGTGCCGGTGGTCACCGTGGAGGGGGACGCCGACGTCGGGCTGGCCGTCGTCAACGTCGACCAGCACATGGGCGGCGCCCTGGTCACCGAGCACCTGCTGCGCCTGGGTCACCGCACGGTCTGGCACCTGGCGGGCCCGGAGGACTGGCTGGAGGCGCAGGCGCGCCTGTCGGGCTGGCGGGAGACGCTGCTGGCGGCCGGCGCGCCGGTCCCGCCGCCGTTGTACGGCGACTGGAGCCCGCGCTCTGGCTACCGCAACGGGCAGCGGCTGGCCGGCATGCCCGATGTCACCGCGGTCTTCGTGGCCAACGACCAGATGGCCCTCGGCGTGGTGCGGGCCCTGCACGAGGCCCGCATCCGCGTCCCGGAGGAGGTGAGCGTGGTGGGTTTCGACGACATCCCCGAGTCGGAGTTCTTCGCGCCGCCGCTCACCACCGTGGCCCAGGACTTCGCCGAGGTGGGCCGCAAGGCCATCGCGCTGCTGCTCGACGCCCTGGCGGAGGAGGAGCCGCCCTGGCGGCACGCCGGCCCGGCGGACGGCGCCACCCCGGCCCCGGCGGCGCCGCGCGTGGTGGTCCGCCCCCAGCTCGTCGTCCGCCGCAGCTCCGCCCCACCCACCCCCCGCTGACCCACCCC
>NZ_BOOU01000089.1 GCF_016863395.1 Sphaerisporangium rufum
GGATGGATTCAGGCGCCGCGCCTCGCGCTGATCCGGGGCGGTGAGTCAGTCGGGTGGGAGGCCGAGGAGGTGGGCCTGGGTGCGGATCAGGTGGTCGAAGGCGGCCGGGCGGTCGTCCTCGATGACGTTCTTGTACATGCCGAACAGCTCGAAGCTGACGAACCCGTACACGTGCGTCCAGGCGAGCACGGCGCCCAGGATGACGTCGTCGGGCAGGCCGGTGAAGAACGGGTCGCGGAGCCGGGCCGCGTCCGCCGCGAACTCCACCGGGGCCGGCGGCAGGCCGGGGGGCGGGGACAGCCGGCCGGCCTGGTGGGCGTCGCGCAGGATGCCGCCCATCACGATGCCGTCGCGGGCGGCCGGTGCGGCGGTGTCCTGCGGGGCGACGTAGCCGGGGACGGGGGAGCCGTGGATCAGCGCGTACTCGTGCGGGTGGGCCAGTGCCCAGGCGCGGACCGCGCGGCAGGCGGTCAGCCAGCGTTCCAGGTACTGCTCGCGGGGCACCTTGGCCTCGGTCAGCTCCACGGCGGAGCCGACCGCGTCGAAGGCGTCGATGATGAGCGCGGTGAGCAGCTCGTCGCGGCTGGGGAAGTAGCGGTAGATCGCCGAGGAGACCATGCCGAGCTCGCGGGCGACCGCGCGCAGCGACAGCCCGGCGGCGCCCTCGGCGGCGAGCTGCCGCCGCGCCTCGTCCTTGATCTCGCCGGTCAGCTCGGCACGGACCCGCTCCCGTGCGGTACGGCCTGCGTTCATCCGGCCACTGTACCAGAGCGCCGCCACGAGATGAGAGCACCGCTCCAGCCCGGGTGGCACGGGGCCTGGAACGTCCGGCTTCGGGAGATCCTCCTCGGCCTCGGTGAGCAGAGGAGGCTTGCCTTGACGCCGATGGCAGGGTTCTACCGTGATCGCGGGCTCCGACTTCAAGGACGACGATGAAATTCGCGATCAGTTGCTCCACCGCCGACGCCGTCGACCCCGGCCGGTTGGTGGCCTACGCCAGGCACGCCGACGACTGCGGCTTCGAGGGCTTCTACCTGCCCGAGCACATCATGCTCTATCCAGGCGCCGCGGTCGGCGGCTTCGAGTTCCCGCCGGCGCTGCCCTACCCCGACCCGCTCGACTGCCTGGCCTTCGTCGCGGCCGCCACCCGGCGCATCCTGCTCGGCACCGCCGTGCTGCTGGTGCCGTACCACCACCCGGTGGTCCTCGCCAAGCGGCTGGCGACCGTCGACGTGCTGTCCGGCGGCCGGATGCGGCTGCTCACCGTGGGCCTGGGCACCCTGCCCGGCGAGGCCGCCGCGGTGGGGGTGGACTTCGCCACCCGCGGCCGGCGGGCCGACGAGGCGATCGACGTGCTGCGGCTGCTCTGGGCGGGCGACGAGGCCGGCGTGAGCTTCGCCGGCGAGTTCTTCGCCTTCGACCAGGCGTGCGTCTATCCCAAGCCGCACGGCGGCACCGGCCTGCCGGTCCACGTCGGCGGGTCCAGCCGGGCGGCCGCGCGCCGGGCCGGACGCCGCGGCGACGGCTACTTTCCCGGCGGCATGCTCACACCGGCCGAACGCGAACTCCAGTGGGAGTTGGTCCGTGACTCCGCCGCGGCGGCCGGCCGGGACCCCGGCGCGCTGGACTACACGCGCTGGGGGTCGATGGACATCACCGCCGAGCGGGTCGAGACGCTGGCCGCCCAGGGCGTCACCCGCGTCGTGGTGTCGCCCACCGAGACCGATCCGGCCCGCCGGCAGGACGAGATGTCCGCCTTCGCCCAGCGCTTCGCGCTGCCCGCCCTTTCCTGATCGCCGGCCGCCCGATCCGCGCCCGATCCGCCGATCCGGGCGCCCTCAGACCGGGGGGTCGGTGCGGAGGAGGCTGTAGGTGACGCCGTCGCGCCAGGCTCCGTCCCGCCAGGCGCACGAGCGGGTCACGCCTTCCCGGACGAACCCGGCCTTCTCCAGGGCCCGCTGCTCGGCGATGTTCTCCACCTCGGTGTCGGCCTCGATCCGGTGCACCAGCGTGTGCGCGAACAGGTAGCGGGCGATCAGCCGGTGGGCCTGCGTGCCGTACCCGTGGCCCCGGGCCTCCGGCAGCATCCCGATGCCGATCGACAGGTTGGTGGAGGCCGTCGTCCGATGGATGGTGCGCCAGGTCACGAAGCCCAGGCTCTCGGCCGCGCGGACGACCATCAGGGTGCCCTGCTCGGGGTGCAGTAGCCCGTTCTCCTCCCACCGCCGCCGCCAGGCGCGTACGTCGCGCCAGCCGAACCAGGCGAACTCCCCGGTCCGTTCCGGGTTCACCTGCAGGTCCTCGATCGTCGCCAGGTCGTCTTCGCGCACCGGGCGCAGTGCCACGTCTTCGCTCACTTCTCGATCATGCCGCCGGCCGGCCGGTCACGCGCATCCCGGAGCGCCTGAACTATGCGAGAGCACTGCTCTTGACATCGGCACTCCGTTTGGAGAGCATTGCTCTCAGAACGAAGCGCTGCACAAGGATGGTCGATGATGCTGACGATGGCCAAGAACGCCAATCTGGCCGTGATGTTCTTCCTGGAGCTCGGGGTCTACCTGGCCGTCGGCTACTGGGGGTTCACCACCGGGGGTAACTGGCCGCTCCGGCTGCTGCTCGGCATCGGCGGGCCGGCGCTGATGGCCGGCCTGTGGGCGTTCTTCGGCTCACCCAAGGCGACCTTCCCGCTGCGCGGGGCCGGCCGGGTGCTGCTGGAGATCGGCTGGTTCGGCGCCGGCGTCGCCGCGGCGGCCGCCGCCGGTCTGATCACCGTCTCGGCCGTGTTCGCCGCCGTCTTCGCCGCCAACGCGCTGCTGCGCATCCTCTGGCACCAGATCTGACCGCTCGACGGACGACTCGACAAGCGAGGAGAAACACCATGGGCAAGCACGTCATCATCGGCGCCGGTCAGGTCGGCGGGCGGCTCGCGGAGCTGCTGGCCGACGCGGGGCACGAGATCGTCGTGGTCACCCGCTCGGGTTCCGGCCCGGTCCGGCCGGAGGTGACCCGGGTCGCGGCCGACGCCGCGGACGCCGAGCGCCTCGCCAAGCTCACCGCCGGCGCCGACGCCCTCTACAACTGCGTGAACCCGCCGTACCACCGCTGGCCGCGTGACTGGCCGCCGATGGCCACGGCGATGCTCGGCGCCGCCGAGCGTGGCGGCGCCGCGCTGGTCATCCTGGGCAACCTGTACGGGTACGGCCCGGTGGACGGGCTGATGACCGAGGAGACGCCGCTGGCCGCGCCCGGCGTCAAGGGCCGGGTGCGGGTCCGGATGTGGCAGGACGCGCTCGCCGCGCACCGGGCGGGCCGGGTGCGGGTCACCGAGGTCCGCGGCTCGGACTACTTCGGCCCCGGCCAGCACCCGCAGCAGTCGGTGGGCGGCATGGTGATCGGACCGGTGGTCGCCGGCCGGCCGGTGCGGCTCCCGGTCGACCCGGACCTGCCGCACACCGCGACCTACCTGCCGGACGTGGCCCGCGCGCTGATGATCGCGGGGACCGACGAGCGGGCCTACGGCCGCGCCTGGCACGTGCCGAGCCCGCCGGCCTGGACCATCCGGCGGATCGCCGAGCGGACCGCGGCCATCGCCGGGGCGCCCGCGCCGCGCATCTCGGTCGTCCCGCACCTGGTGATGCGCGCGATCGGGCTGGTCTCGCCGCAGCTGCGGGAGATGGAGGAGACCCGCTACCAGTGGGTCCGCCCGTACGTGATGGACTCCACCGCGTTCACCGAGACCTTCGGGATGGCCGCCACCCCCATGGAGCGGGCCCTCGAGGAGACGATCGCCTGGGTCCGCGCCCAGCCGGCCTGACCTCTGCCGCCCCCGGCCCGATCCCGGGCCGGGGACGGTTTCGGACGCGGACGCCGGTGGCGCGACAGGATGACGGGCGCCTGGTCGCTCGCCGGTAGGGCGGCCATCCGGGGAGGTCAGCGGGGGTGGCCGGCGCGGAGCCAGGACAGGTAATGGGTGACGGCCTGGTCCAGGTCGTGGCCGGGGGCGTATCCGGTGTCGGCGCGCAGCCGGTCGATCGACAGGGGAGCGCCGAGCGGGTGGCCGCCGCCCCCGTCGGTCAGGACGGGGTCCGCACCGGGCACGGCGCGGGCCAGCGCGGCGGCCAGCTCCCGGTTGGTGGTGACCCGGCCGCTCGCCACGTTGTAGGTCCGGTGGCACAGCTCGGGCGCGGTCTGCAGCAGCGCGAGCGCCCGCCCGCAGTCCGGGGCGTACATCATGTCGATGCCCGCGGCGGCCGCGGGTGGCGGGCACGGCGCTCCGCCGGCCGCCGCGTGTACCAGCTGGGGCGCGGCGAAGAACGGGGAGGACGGTCGGCCGAGCGGGCCCCAGATCGCGCCGATCCGGGCGCACACCATCTCCTGGCCGCCGCTGCCGTCGATGACGGCGGCGAGGTTCTCCATCGCCTTCTTCGCGGCCGGGATGGCGTGCGGGCTGGCGATCGGGAGCGGCGCGTCCTCGCGGAACGCCGGGGCGCCGGGCCCGGTGGGGGTGGCGCCGGCGTAGACGCCGATGGAACTGGCCAGCACGACCCGCGGCACCTGCCACGCCTGGGCCGCCTCCAGCACGGTGAGCAGGCCGCGCATGTTCGCCGCCAGCTCCGGCGCGGCCGGCCCGCCGATGGGCGCGGCGGCCAGGTGCAGGACGCCGGTGATCCGGTGCTGCTCTCCGATGGCGAGCAGGCTCGCCGGGTCGGTGCAGTCCGCCGTCACGGTCACCGCCCGCCCGCCACGCGCGCCGGTCACCACCGCGGACGGGGCGGCGGGGCGCCGCTGCGCGAGGACACAGTCGTGGCCCATGTCCAGCAGCGCCCGCGCCGCGTGGGAACCGATGAAACCGAGTCCGCCGGTGACAAGAATCATGGCCTTCTCCAGGGGATGGGGGCCGGACGCCCGCGAACCGGCAGGGCGTCCGGAAAGTCGATAGCGTGCTAACGAATCGTACCAGGAAATCGTTAGCGTGCTATCAATACTTATGATGGCGCGATGACGGAGGTCCTGAGGCTGTTCACGAAGGCGTCCAAGCTGCTCCGGGCCGCCGCCGACGAGGCGATGAGCGCGCATGGCGTCCGGGTCGGGCAGAACCTCGTGCTCGAGGTGCTCTGGGAGGAGGACGGGCTCACCCCGGGGGAGGTGGCCGCCCGGATGGGCGTCGCCACCCCGACCATCGTCAACACCGCCACCCGGATGGAGGCCGCCGGGCTGCTGGCGCGCCGGCGCGATGCCGCCGACCGGCGCCTGGTCCGGCTGTACCTGACCGAGCGGGCCAGGTCGGCGCGCGGCCCGATCGAGGAGGCCCGCCGGCGGCTCACCGAGCACGCCACCGCCACCCTCACCGGCGCCGAGCGCCGTCATCTGGAGAGCGCGCTTCAGAAGATCGTCGACCGGATGTCCGCGGCGCCGGCCGGATCGTCCGGGGCGGAGTCGGAAGACGGCGTGCCGGGCGGCGATACGTCCGCCGCCTCCGGCGAATCGGGACGAGGGGCGGCGGCCGGCTGAGCGGTCCACGGTGTTTGTCGCCGATATCTATCCTTTGGGATGATTTTTCGCGCGATTTGGGGCAGGGGATCCGCGGGCCGGTTGACGACCGATCATGCGCCATCCGGGCAGGCCGTGCCGGGCGGACCCGCACCGCGGAGTCGCCGGGAGCCGCGCGGATCTGGGGAGGTCGGACGGCGAACCGGCGCTGCACCAGGGCGGATTTCCGCATAAGGTGCATGAACGCTGTGCCAAAGGGAGGTCACGTGCCCGGACTGCTTGTTGGGCCGATGCTGCGCTACGTCGACGAGACGAGCGCGTCCATATGGGTGGAGACCGACGAACCGTGCGAGGTGACCGTCGAGGTCGCCGGCGGCCGGACCGCCGACCGGACGTTCACCGTGCACGGCCACCACTACGCGATCGTCGATGTCGAGGGGACCGGCGCCTACTCCGTCGAGCTGGACGGGCAGCGGGTGTGGCCGCTCGACGACCAGCCGGAGAGCCGCATCTGCCCGCTCGCCGACCTGGAGCGGGTGATGTTCGGCTCCTGCCGGACCACCGTGCCGCACGACGACTACCACCGGCGCACCCACGGGGTGGACGTGCTGCGCGAGTACGGCCTGCGGCTGATGGCCGGAGACGACATGCCGAGCCTGCTGCTGATGCTCGGCGACCAGGTGTACGCCGACGAGCCGTCCCAGGACATGATCGACTACATCAGGTCCCGGCGGCAGGACGGTCCGGAGGAGATCGTCGACTTCGAGGAGTACGCCGAGCTGTACCGGCGGGCCTGGATGGAACCGGTGGTGCGCTGGCTGCTGTCCACCGTGCCCAGCGCGATGATCTTCGACGACCACGACGTGCGCGACGACTGGAACACCTCGCTGCCCTGGCGCCGCAAGATGGCCGAGGTGCCGTGGTGGCCGACCCGCATCGTCTCCGCGCTCGGCGCCTACTGGGTCTACCAGCACCTGGGCAACCTGTCCCCGGCCGAGCGGCGCGACGACCCGGTGTTCACCAAGATCAAGAATTTCGACGGGGACGCCGGCGTCGAGCTCGACGCGTTCGCCAGGCTGGCCGACGAGGACCCGACCACCAACCGGTGGAGCTACACCCGCGACGTCGGGCGCAACCGGCTGATCATGCTGGACACCCGGTGCGCCCGGCGGCTCACCCCCGGCGACCGCAGCATGCTGGACGACGACGAGTGGGACTGGTTCACCGAGGTGGCGGCCGGCGACGTCGACCACCTGCTCATCGGCTCCTCGGTCCCGGTGTTCCTGCCGGCCGGCATCTTCGACGTGGAGAGCTGGAACGAGGCGGTCGCCGACGGCGCCTGGGGGCGCCGCATGATCAAGGTGGGCGAGAAGATCCGCCAGGGCATGGACCTGGAGCACTGGGGGGCGTTCCGCGCCTCGTTCGAACGGCTCAGCGCGGTGCTCGCCGAGGTGGCCGAGGGGCGGCGCGGCCGGGCGCCCGCCACCATCGTGCTGCTGTCGGGTGACGTGCACTACTCCTACCTGGCGGCGGCGGCCCGGCCGGAGCACGACCTGGACCGCGCCCGCATCTACCAGGCGGTCTGCTCGCCGATCCGCAACCCGCTGAGCCGCACGCTGCGACTGGCCAACGTCATCGGCTCGTTCGGGGTGGCCAGCCTGGTCGGCGGGGTGCTGGCCAGGACCGCCAAGCTGCCCCGCCGGGTACTGCGCTGGAAGATCACCGAGGGGCCGTGGTTCCCGAACGCGCTGGCGTCCCTGGAGCTGGACGGCCGGTCGGCGGAAGTGCGCTGGTACACCGCGCGGACGGAGTTCGAGGACCTGGCCCAGGTGAAACTGACGTCCTGAGCGGCCCAGGTGAAACTGACGTACTGAGCGCCGGCCGCCCCGGGCGGATACGGCCGGCCTTCCGTAGGCCCGGCCGTATCCGCGACCGCGGGCCCCGCGGGCCCGTCCGGCCGTGCCGGTCGTGCGTGCCGGTCGTGCGTGCCGGTCGTGCGTGCCGGTCCGGGCAGGCCGGTCCGAACGCGGCGCCGCCGTCAGCCGGCGGCCGGCTCGGCGGTGCCGGACAGCCCGGCCGGCGCCGGCAGCTCCGCGAGCACCGCGGCGAGCTGCTCGACGGCCCACTCAAGGTCCTCGGCCGAGATCACCAGCGGCGGCGCCAGCCGGATGGTGGAGCCGTGGGTGTCCTTGGCGAGCACGCCGCGGCGCATCAGCGCCTCGCAGACCTCGCGGCCGGTGCCGATGGCCGGGTCGACGTCCACCCCGGCCCACAGCCCGCGGCCGCGTACCGCGACCACGCCGCGGCCGGTCAGCGCGCGCAGCCGCTCGTGCAGCAGCGCGCCGAGGTCGCGGGCGCGGGCCTGGTACTCGCCGGTGCCGAGCAGCTCCAGCACCGCGCCGCCGACCGCGCAGGCCAGCGGGTTGCCGCCGAACGTCGAGCCGTGCTGGCCGGGCCGGATGACGCCGAGCACGTCGCTGTCGGCGACCACCGCCGACACCGGTACGACGCCGCCGCCGAGCGCCTTGCCCAGCACGTACATGTCCGGCACCACGCCCTCGTGGTCGCAGGCGAAGGTCTCGCCGGTGCGGCCCAGGCCGGACTGGATCTCGTCGGCGATGAACAGCACGTCGTGCTCGGTGCAGATCTCGCGGACCTGCTCCAGGTAGCCGGCCGGCGGCACCAGCACGCCCGCCTCGCCCTGGATGGGCTCCAGCAGCACCGCGACGGTGTTCTCGTCGATCGCCTCGCGGATCGCCTCGGCCGAGCCGTAGCGGACGACGCGGAAGCCCGGGGTGGCCGGCCCGAAGCCCTCCCGCGCGTCGGGGTCGGTGGAGAAGCCGACGATCGTGGTGGTGCGGCCGTGGAAGTTGTCCTCCATGACCACGATGTTCGCCTGGTCGGCGGCGACGCCCTTGACCTCGTAGCCCCACTTGCGGGCCACCTTGATCGCGGTCTCCACCGCCTCGGCGCCGGTGTTCATCGGCAGGACCATGTCCTTGCCGCACAGGTCGGCCAGGCCCCGGCAGAAGTCGGCGAACCGGTCGTGGAAGAACGCCCGGCTGGTGAGAGTGACCCGGTCGAGCTGCTCGCGGGCCGCCCGCAGGATCGTCTCGTTGCCGTGGCCGAAGTTCAGCGACGAGTAGCCCGCCAGGCAGTCCAGGTACCGGCGTCCTTCCACGTCGGTCACCCAGGCGCCGCGCGCCTCGCGCACGACCACCGGCAGCGGGTGGTAGTTGTGCGCGCTGCGGCGCTCGCTCTGCTCGATGAGTTCGCTGGTGGTGTGGCTCATGGGCGGATCTCCAGGGTGCAGCACTTGGGTCCGCCGCCGGCCTTGCGCAGCTCGCTCAGGTCGACGGGGATGACGTTGAGGCCCCGGCGCTTCAGCTCCAGGGACAGGTCGGCGGCCTCGACGTTGACGATGACGTTGTGGCCGTCGCTGACCGCGTTCAGGCCGAGGACCGCCGCGTCGTCGGGGCCGGCGATGACGGCGTCGGGGAACATCCGCCGCAGTACGTCCCGGCTGCCCGGCGAGAACGCGCCCGGGTAGTAGGCCACGTTGCGCCCGTCGATCGGGAACAGCGCGGTGTCCAGGTGGTAGTAGCACGGGTCCACCAGGCGCAGCGTGACCACCGGGCGGCCGAGGAACTCCTGGGCCTCCTGGTGCGCGGCGATCTCGGTACGGAAGCCGGTGCCGGCCAGCACCACCTCGTCCAGGACCAGGAAGTCGCCCTCGCCCTCGTTGGTGACCGTGGGCTCCATGACCGGGGCGAACCCGTTCTCGGTGAACCACCGCAGGTAGGCGGGGCCTTCGGCGGCACGCTCGGCGGTGGCGAACCGGGCGCCGTAGACGCGCCCGCCGACGACCAGGGCGCCGTTGGCGGCGAACACCATGTCCGGCAGGCCGTCGATCGGGTCGATCAGGCTGACCCGGTGGCCGAGCTCCTCGTAGGTCTCCTTCAGCCGCTCCCACTGGCGGACGGCGGTGGCCGCGTCGGCGCCCTTGCTCGGATCCATCCACGGGTTGATCGCGTATTCCACCGCGAAGTGGTCGGGACGGCACATCAGGTAGTGCCGAGAGTGCGCCATGTATCACTCCGTCGGATTACGGCCGGTCAGATGGCTACAGCGTAGGAACGCGCCCGTGCAGCGGGTAGTCGCGGACCTTGCGTGCCTCCGGCGATCCCTTGCGCGTTAGGGGGCTCACTCGTCGTTTTGTTGCGTGTGATGGAAATATCGTTTAAAGCAGACCGAAACGAGGTGAAGGGCGCCGTCAGGCCGGGTGTGGCGCCAGCGGCGGATCGTCGATCAGCCGGGACAGCACGATCGCGCTCTTGGTGCGCACCACGAACGGCTCGGCGGCGACCCGCTCGATCACCTGTTCGACGTGCCGGACGTCCTTGGCCCGGATGTGCAGCAGCGCGTCCGCCTCCCCGGTGATCGTGCAGGCGGAGATCACCTCGGGCAGTCGGGCCACCGCGGTGCCGATCTCGGCGGGCGACGTCTTGCCCCGGCAGAACAGCTCGACGTAGGCCTCGGTGGTCCAGCCGAGGGCGGACGGCTCCACCCGGGCGGTGAACCCGGTGATGGCGCCGGTGCTGAGCAGCCGGTCCACCCGCCGCTTCACCGCGGGCGCGGACAGCCCGATCCGCTGGCCGATCTCGGCATAGGTCGATCGGGCGTCCTCGATCAGGGCCCCGACGATCGCGCGATCAAGCGTGTCCAACTCCACGCTGACACATATACAGCCGGGCGGCCCTCGGCACACAGTCGGGAGTCAAGGCAAAGTTTAAGTGACTCCAAATTTGGTGTTACTGTACTCGGCATGATTCACGCCAGAGGTCTGTCCCGGACCTTCACCACCAAGACCGGCCCGGTCGAGGCCGTCCGCAGGCTGGACATCGACGTCGCGGCCGGCGAGATCGTCGGCTTCCTCGGCCCGAACGGCGCAGGAAAGACGACCACCCTGCGCATGCTCACCACGCTGCTGCGCCCGACCGGCGGCACCGCCACCGTCGCCGGGCACGACCTGACCGCCGAGCCTGCGAAGGTCCGCCGGCGGATCGGTTACGTGCCGCAGGGCGGCACCATGGGCCCCGGCGCGCTGCTCGGCGAGGAGCTGGAGCTGCAGGCCCGGCTCTACGGGATGGGTGCCACCGCGGCCCGCGACCGCGTGGCCGAGGTGCTGGAGTCCCTCGACCTGGCCGATCTGGCCGCCCGGCCGGCCGCGTCGCTGTCCGGTGGCCAGCGCCGCCGGGCGGACATCGCGATGGGCCTGCTGCACGCTCCGGCGCTGCTGTTCCTGGACGAGCCCACCACCGGCCTCGACCCGCGCGCCCGGGCCGCGCTGTGGGACGACGTGCGGCGGCTGCGCGCCGAGCGCGGCCTGACCGTCTTCCTGTCCACCCACTACCTGGACGAGGCCGACGCGCTGTGCGACCGGCTGCTGATCGTGGACGGCGGCCGGGTGGCCGGCGCCGGTACCCCGGCCGCGCTCAAGGCGGAGATCGGCCCGGCGGCCACCCTGGACGACGTCTTCCTCTCCCTCACCGGCCGCCCGCTGCGCGCGGAGGCCGCCGCGTGACGGGGGTCGGGGGAGGTATCCGTTCGACCGGTCACCCGCCGCCTTCCAGGTGCCGCCGCCCCGGCGACCCGCACGGGGCACCGCCTCCTGGGCAAGGCGTCGCCCTGTTCGAGGAGACCTACTGCATGATCACCGTTTCGATCCCCCCGAGGAGACCAGCCCCGTGACCACTCTCGTCCTCGCCCGCCACTACGTCCGGCAGACCTTCCGGGTGAAGGCCGCGCTGGTGTTCGGCGCGCTGCAACCGGTGCTGTTCCTGGTGCTGTTCGGGCCGCTGTTCGCCCGCAGCGGCGTCGGCTCCTGGGAGGTGCTGGTGCCCGGGCTGCTGGTGCAACTCGGCCTGCTCAGCGCTGGCATGAGCGGGTTCGGCATCGTCTTCGACCAGAAGTTCGGCGTGCTGGAACGCCTCCGGGTCACCCCGGCGAGCCGGATGTCGCTGCTGCTCGGCCGGGTGGCCAAGGACGTCCTGGTGCTCCTCGTCCAGGCGGTCGCACTGGTCGGCCTCGGCTACGCGTTCGGGCTGCGGGCCCCGCTGCCCGGCGTGCTGCTCGGCCTGGCCCTGTTGCTGCTGCTCGCCGCCGCGCTGGCCGCGCTGTCGTACGCGGTGGCGCTCAGCCTGAACCAGGAGATGTTCGCGCCGCTGATGAGCACGGTGCTGGTGCCGCTCATACTGCTGTCCGGCGCGCTGCTGCCGATGTCCCTGGCCCCCGGCTGGCTGGACGTGCTGTCGCGCCTCACCCCGTTCCGGTACGTGGTGGACGGCCTGCGCGCGCTGTTCGCCGGCCACTACACCGCGCCGGACGCGCTGCTCGGCGCCGGGGTGGCCGCCCTGTTCGCCGTCGCCGGCATCGCCGCCGCCACCCGCCGCTTCCACCACGAGAACGCCTGACCCGGTGGCTCCCCTCAGTGGGACGATTTCCGGGGGCGGTTCCACCAGAGGGAGAGGGACAGGGCGGTGGCGATCAGCAGGGCGCCGCCGGCGGCGAAGAAGGCGGCGGTGTCGACCTTCTCCCGGATGACGGTGAAGCTACCGGGCAGGGCGTCCAGGGCGCTTTCCAGCTGGCCGGCGTTCTCGGCGCGGTGGTAGGAGCCGCCGGTGGTCCGGGCGATCTCCTTCAGGGTGGGCTCGTCGATGTCGCGGGGGTTGCGGCCGCGGTCGAAGCCGCCGCGCCCGCCGAAGCCGCCGCCGCCCCAGCCGCCGTAGCCGCGGCCGTCGAACTCGGAGTTGTCGCACACCATGGGAGCCGGAGTGGTGGTGCCGAAGCCGATGGGGAAGACCCGGACGCCGCGCAGCGCCGCCTCCCGGGCGGCGGTCCGCGGGTTCACGCCCTGGGTGTTGGCGCCGTCGGTGAGCACCACGATGGCGGCGCTGCCCTGCCCGCTGCCGGGGGCCGCCGCCGGCGGGGTCGCGCCGGTGGGCGCGACCGACGGGTCGACCTCGGCGATCGCGTCGATCGAGGTGAGCATCGCCTGCCCGATCGCGGTGCCCCGCGCCACGGTGAGGCCGTCCAGCGCCTTGACCAGCGCGTCGGTGTCGTCGGTGGGCGGGACGAGCAGGCCCGCGGTGCCGGCGAAGGTGACCAGGCCGATGCGCGGCCCGCCGCGCTGCGACTCGATGAAGTCCGCCGCGGCCTTGCGGGCGGCGGTGAGCCGGTTGGGGGTGACGTCGGTGGAGCACATGGAGCCGGAGGTGTCCAGCGCGAGCAGGATCGTCGCCGAGCGCATCGGCACCGGCACCGACGCCTGCGGGCGCGCGGCACCCACCGCGAGCAGCGCGAGCCCGGCGACCAGCAGCGCCGGCGGGATCCGCCGCGTCCAGCGGGAGCGGCCGGGCAGCGCGGTGCGGACCAGCGCGATCGAGGTGACCCGGACGGCGGCCCGCCGGCGCCGGCGGCGGGCCCACTCCCGGATCGCGAAGATCAGCGGAATGATCAGGATGGACAGCAGCGCCCATGGCCATGACAGCGACATTCAGATCATCCGTCCGGTCCGGAGCACGGTGAGCGCCGCGCCGGCGGCCAGCAGCGCGAGGGCGAGCCCGATCAGCCCGCCGGCCAGCGGCAGCGGCTCGTCGGAGACGGTGAGCCGCAGGTCGATCGAGCCCGCGACCCCGTCCAGCCGCGCCGCGTCGGAGGCGGGGTGGTAGTCGCCGCCGGTCGTCCGCGCGATCGAGGTGAGGGTGTCCTCGTCGAGCGCGGTCTGCAGGCGGAAGCCGTCCACCTCGACCGCCGCGCCGTCGGTGGTGCCCACCCCGACGGTGTGGATGTGCACGCCCGCCCGCTGCGCCACCTCGGCGGCGCGCTCGGCGTCCGCGCCCTGGTTCTGGCCATCGGAGAACATGACGATCGTCGCGGACGGCCAGTAGCCGATGTCGGGCGCGGCGCCGTCGCGGCCGATGGCCACCTGCCGGCCGGTGATCGCCGACAGCGAGCCGGTGATGGCCGCGCCCAGCGAGGTGCCGCCGGTCAGCTTCAACCGGTCGATGGCCTTGACCGCGGCGGTGTGGTCGGCGTCCGGCCGGGCGATGGTGAGCGCGCCCCGCTCGAACGCCACGACGCCGATGTCGACGGTGTCGGGCTGCGCCGCGACGAACGCGCGGGCCGCCCGCTGCGCGGCGGCCAGCCGGGTGGGCGCGACGTCGGCGGCGCCCATGCTGTTGGAGACGTCGACGGCGAGGATCACGGTGCCCGCGGTCCGCGGCACCGGCACCATGGCCGCCGGTCCGGCGGCGGCGATCGCGAGCACCGCGATCCCGGCGATCGTCAGCCCGGTCCCCAGGTGCGCGCGCCGGCCGCCGGGCACCGCGAGGCCGGCCGCGGCGAGCGCCGCCGTCCGCCGCCGGGCCGAGACGGCGGCCGCCCAGACCAGCGCCGCGGTGACCAGCAGGCCGGCGGCCAGCAGCAGCGGGGATGACAGCGTCATGGCGCCCGCCTCCCGGTCCGGGCGACCACCTCGACCAGCGTCGCGGCCAGGTCGCGGCCGGTGTCGACCCGGTGCACGGGCACCCCGGCCCGGCGCATGCCTGCCGCCAGCCGGGCGTCGCGGGCGTCGACGGCCTCGCGCAGCCGGACCCGCAGCAGCGGGTCGGCGGAGTCGACGACGAGCTGCTCGCCGGTCTCGGCGTCCTCGACCACGATCAGCCCGGCCTCGGGGAGCACGTCGTCGGCCGGGTCGACGATGCGCAGCGCGACGACCTCGTGCCGCCGGGCCAGGCGGTGCAGCGCGCGTTCCCAGTCGCCGTCGCCGATGAAGTCCGACAGCACGACGACCAGCGCGCGGCGGCGGGCCAGCCGGCCGGCCGCGTCCAGCATCTCGGCCAGGTCGGTGGTGGCGCCGCCGCGCGCGGCGACGGTGCGCTCCAGCTCGGCGCCGATGCGCAGCGCGTGCCGCCGGGAGGTGCCGGGCGGCACCACGCGCAGCATCCCGGTGTCGAACAGCAGCGCGCCGACCTGGTTGCCGCCCCGGCCGAACAGCCGGGCCAGCACGAGCGCCAGCTCGGCGAGCACGTCGTGCTTGCCGCGGCCGGGCCGGCCGGCCGCCATCGACGCCGACCGGTCCAGCACCAGCCACACCGTCAGCTCGCGGTCCTCGGTGAATACGCGCAGGTGCGGCTCGTCCAGCCGGGCGGTGACGTTCCAGTCGATGTGCCGGGCGTCGTCGCCCTCGCCGTAGGGGCGTAGCCCGGTGAAGTCGATCCCGGCGCCCCGGTGCGCGGTGCGGTGGGCGCCCTGCAGCCGGCCGTCCAGCCGGCGGACGACCTGCCACTCCAGGCGGAGCAGGAGTCTCTCGGGGGTGGTGGCCATGGCGCCTCAGCGGTTCCGCAGGACGACGTCGGGGGAGCGGACCGCCCCGAGCACCCTGGTGATGATCGTGTCAGCGTCGACGTCGTCGGCCAGCGCCTCGTACGACAGCACCAGGCGGTGCCGAAGCACGTCCAAGGCCAGTTCGGTCAGGTCGTGCGGCAGCACGTAGTCGCGGCCGCGCAGGAACGCCAGCGCCCGGGCGCCGGTGACCAGCGCGATGGACGCCCGCGGGCTGGCGCCGTGCGTGACGTACCGTTCCAGCTCGCCGAGCCCGGCCGTCGCCGGCGAGCGGGTCACCGCGACCAGCCGGACCGCGTAGTCGACGACCGAGGGGTCGACGTACACCTGCCGGGCGCGGGCCCGCATCGCCAGCAGGTCGTCGGCCGACACCATCGGCTGCGGCGGCTCGGGCGGGTGCAGGGCCCGCTCGACGATCGCCTGTTCCTCGGGCGGCGTCGGATAGCCGACGACGACCTTCATCATGAACCGGTCCACCTGCGCCTCGGGCAGCGGATAGGTGCCCTCGGACTCGATCGGGTTCTCGGTCGCCATCACCAGGAACGGCTCGGGCACCCGGAATGTCTCCCGGCCGATGGTGACCTGGTGCTCCTGCATCACCTCCAGCAGGGCGCTCTGCACCTTGGCCGGCGCGCGGTTGATCTCGTCGGCCAGCAGCAGGTTGGCGAACACCGGGCCGAGTTCGGTGCGGAACTCACCCGACGGCGGGTGGTAGACGCGGGTGCCGACCAGGTCGGCGGGCACCAGGTCGGGGGTGAACTGCACCCGCTGGAAGGCGCCGCTGATCGCGGCGGCCAGCGACCGCACCGCGAGCGTCTTGGCCAGGCCCGGGACTCCCTCGACCAGCAGGTGCCCGTCGGCGATCAGCGCCACCGCCATCCGTTCCAGCAGCAGGTCCTGGCCGACGATCGTGCGTTTGACCTCGAACAGCACCTGCTCGAGGGGATGGGCCGCCCCGGGGGACGGGGAGAACGTGGGGGACGGGTTCATATGTGTTCCCTCTCCGGACGCCGCGGGCGGCCCGGCCTGGTCGCGGTCAGATCTGTGGCCCGTCGCCGGGCGGGCCGTCGCCGTCGCCGCCACCGCCCAGGGCCGCGCCGATCGGCACCGCGAACGCGATGCCGGCGAACGCCTCGTCCCGGCCGGGGTCGGCGATCGAGACGACGATCCCGATGACCAGGCCGCGGGCGTCCAGCAGCGGGCCGCCGGAACTGCCCGGGTTGACCGCGGCATCGAACTGGATCAGCCCCTTGATGTCGCCCTCCTTGGTGGCCCGGTCGGCGGTCCGGTCCAGCCCGGACACCACGCCGGTGGAGACGCTGTAGGTCAGGCCGAGCGGGTTGCCGATGGCCACGACGGGGGCGCCGACCGTCACCGCGCCGCCGAGCGTCGCCGGCACCACGATCTCCGGCAGCTTCGCCGGCCGGAGCGTCGCCACGTCCTGCCGGGGGTTCGCCGACGCAACCTCGGCCTTGGTCCGGGTGCCGTCCGCGAAAGTGAGCGTGACGTCCGCGCCGCTCTTGGCCGCGCTCGCGACGACGTGGTGCGCGGTCAGCACCGTGCCGTCCTCGGCGGCGATCACCCCGGTGCCGAGCGACCTGCCGGTCTGCACGACCACCACCGACGGCCCGGCCCGCTTGACGACCTCCGGCACCGTGGGCGGCGCGCTGGGCGTGGGCGTCGCGCCCGGCCTGGGAGCGGCCTGCCGGTCGTCGCCACCGCGCGCGCCCAGCCAGTACGCCAGCAGCGCCACGACGACGAGGACGACACCCCCCACGGCGAACCACCGGACTCTCCCGGCCATGGCACCCCGAGCTTCCTGAGCCTCGGCCGCGGCGGCCGCCTGCGGCGCGTGCTCCATCACCCCATAGTCATCGATATCGCTTGAAACTTCTACAAACCGCGCCTGAGAACTCCGTGAGACCGCCAGCTCCCCGGCCGCGCGGTCCGGGGCGGGGACGAGTCGGGCGGTGGCCGGGCGCCGATGGACTTGTCAGCTGATCCGGCCGGACCGCTGCGCGAAGCGGCGCCGCTTTCGGACCGAACCGGTCCGAAAGTTCTCCGTCAAAGGTCCTGGCCAGCGCAAACGGCTCCGAACAGTATTCCGCCAGGTTGTCCGGTCGCCATACCAGTGGGTCAATCGGTGCGCTCTTCCACCGCACCGGCCATCGCCCTCGGCGTGGTGGGAGAGAACTGTCGCCGGCGAGACGACGAGCGTGATCACCAAGTAGTGGATCAGACGATCCCTGATCGTCGGACTGGATGGGAAAGGTGGAATGCGTCCGGCAAATGGAAGTGCCGGATTGTCGGAATGGGGAACGTCCGAAAGTCGCCAGAAGTCGCAGTCTTCTTCCGGCGCCGAAGGCCGTGGTCTCACGCCTGGCACGTCTGTCGATGATCTCTTCCAACAAGGAGAATCGTGCGCTATTCACGACCGCAACTGGTCGCCGCGTTGGCGGCACTGACATCGGTCCTCGCCATGGGGGCCGTGCCGGCAGGTGCCGACACCCCGGCATCCGGATTCCCTCCGGCCGGCTCCCAGGACTATGTCTACTCGAAAGTGGACTTCGAGAAGGCCCGGCAGGCCGCTCGGGCACGTGACGAGTTGGCGCGGCTGACGGGGAACGCGGACGAAAAAGCGCCGGAGCGGGCGCGCGCCATCAATGATCACGTACGCGAGGCCCAGGCTCACGGCGACCACGTGAAGGCCGCGAACGTCGAATACGTCGACATCGACCGGGGATTCGCGCTGATCCTGCCTCGCGATGTTCAGGTGGAGAAGGTCAAGTTCACCCGGCAGGTGAGATACCGAGGGGAGGGGGCTGCGAAGGAGTGGCAGTCAGAGTTCTCGGCCACCGTGGAGTCCCAGGAGCCGCGCCTGACCGCGACGCCGCTGACTCCGGAAACGCCGGTCGGTGAGACGGCTGTCGCCGCATCACCGACGTGGGGTGCGGGCGCTCCCCTCTTCGCGGCGACCTTCACCGCGATCATCAACGGCCAGGGGCGGCTGACCGGGAACGTGGAGAAGTACAAGCTGCAGAACGATGGGAACAGTACGTACGACTTCTTCGACTACTATCGGTGGGGCACCGCCACACCGACCGATCCTCAGCACTATGTAGCCGGCTTCTACTTGCGCAACTACCCGGACGCGGCCACCCAGTCGAAGATCTCCTACCACAAGTACAGCCCGTACTCCGGATACAACGAGTACTGCGGCGAGATCAACGCGTCTCTCAGCTGGTACGCATCGATCGGCGGGACCTTCTACGCTGCTTGCCAGAGCTACAACCCGCAGATAAGCGGAAATGGCGACTACGCTCTTGTCATGGGGCATAACGGTACGGACAGCCTGACCCGCGGTATCGAGTTCAACAACGGCATCCGGGTTCCGCAGGGATTCAACCCGAACACGCGGAACAGTATGAGCCTGGTGATGAAGAATTACTGGGGCAATTCCTGGCAGTGTGTGGCGGACAATACGTCGAGGACCTGCTATCCGTAGTTCTCGATAGCGAACTGAAGTGAAGGGCGAGGGTAGGGTGGTCCGCCAGGTGCGGCCACCCTGCTCCGTTTCGTGACTTCGTACGAGGTTAGAGGTGAACATGGTCGTTCGTCATCGCCCGGCACTTGTGGTAGGGCTCGGCGTACTTTCGATGTCGGCGGCCTACGGCCTCGGGTATCTCACCCCGAGGAGCTCGGCCGTGTCGATCAGGCGGGTGGTCGTCACCTCCGTCGACACGGTGAACCGGCTGATCGAGTTCGAGGACCGAGGCAAGACCGAGATTCTGGGCTTGCGGCCCGCCTGGATCGACGCGAAAACCAAGGTCTTCTTCAACGATCGACTGCCGCCATGTCTTGCATCGAGCACAGCCGGCGCCCAGGAACCCTACGTCCGGATGGAGAAGGAGGTGGAACTGGCCACCACTCAGGCGGCCGCAGCCGATGTCGCTCCGGACCAGGAAATACTGGTCTGGATCAAATGCTGACAGCGCGGCGGCCATCCAGATCGGCGCGCCGCCTTCCCGATGCGTGGACGCCGGGTGTCGTTGGTATGACGAGCCGGAGCTGGGTTCGGAGATCGGCCTGTGCTGGGAGCTGACCACCGGTCCTTGTGGTGTCGACTACACCGGGCGAGCGGTCGAATCCGAACACGCGGCTCTGATCGTGGTGGCGGGGCGGCCGCACGATGACGGAAACCTGTGCACGGCCGAGGGATACCCCAGACAGGTGACCTTGCGGCTCGACCGCGCTCTGGGCGGGCGGGCGGTGTTGGAAGCCGTGGAGGGAATGCCGGTTCCCGTCGATCTCGCGAAATAGTCGTACCTCGGCCGCCCGGTAGAAACGGTGCTCAAATCCGGCCGAGGGCGAGCCGGTGCGGCGGTGGCGCAGGTTCCGGCACCGCACGCCTGCCGGAGCATCGCTTCCCGATCCGCGGGCGCCGGGTGGTCGTTTCCAGGTCGTTCCGGTGTGGGTGTCGCCGACGACCTGGAGCCGTTGGGAGCGGGGCCGCCAGGAGATCCGGCCGGTGTACCGGGCGCGGATGGCCCAGGTGTTCGGGGTGGACCCGATCGAGGTCGAGCGCTGGATCGAGGGCACCGACCCGGTCGATACGGAAGCCTGGCTCCGCACCGACTTCAATGACCCGTCCATCCCGACTACCGTCGAGGCCGCCGGACGACTCTGGAGGTGCGACGTGGATCCGGATCGCCGCCACCTGCTGGCCGCGCTGCCGTTCGTCCCGGCGGCGCTGGGCGGCTGGCTCTCGGCCTGGGCCTACGGCGCCCCGGTCGCGCCGGCGGCGCACGAGGGCTCGGGGCCGCTCGTCGGACCTTCCGATGTGCGGCGGATCGTCGAGGCCCGGCAGGCGTTCGGCCAGATGGACCACCGGTTCGGCGCGGGCCTGGTGCGTCCGGCGGTGGTGGACTACCTGAACGGCACCGTCACCCCGTTGCTACGCGGCCGGTACACCGCTCAGGTGGGCGCCGAACTGATGACGGCCGCGGCGGCGATGACGCAGATGGCCGGGTGGACCGCCTTCGATCTCGGCCGCCATGGGCTGGCGCAGCAGTACTTCGGTCAAGCACTCAAGCTGTCCAAGGCCGGCGGTGACGCGCTGACCGGCGTCTGGGTGCTGACGAGCATGGCCCATCAGGCGATCTGGCTGGGCCATCGTTCACAGGCGGCCTGGCTGTCCCGTGCGGCGGTGGAGACCGCGCGCCGGACCCAGGCTCCACCGCGGGTCCTGGCCCCATTGCTGGTCAGGGAGGCGTGGATCGTGGCCTTGCAGTCGAGCCAGGCCGGTGCGGTGGACGCGCACGCCGCCAGGCAGGTGCAGCAATTGCTGGATGAAGCCGAACGCGTGCACGCCCAAGGCGGCAGCGATCGCGATCCGTTCTGGACGGCCTGGTACGACGAGCCGGAGCTGGGCTCGGAGATCGGCCTGTGCTGGGAGCTGCTCGGTGCCTATGACCGGGCCGCGGACCTGGCGAACGCGGCGATCCGTGCGTTCGCCGAGAAGCGGCCTCGATCGGCGCAGATCAACTGGATGAACGCGGCGGACGCCTACCTGGGCATGGGGGAGGTGGAGCAGGCGGTGGAGACGGCGCGGGCGGCCGTTCCGCTGGCCGGGTCGCTGACGTCGGCGCGCTCGGTGGAGCGGGTCCGGAAGTTCGCCGACCGGCTGGAGCCGTACGCCGCCACCGTCCAGGTCAGGGAGTTCCGCGCCTACCTGAACGCCGAACTCGCCTCCTGAGAGCCCGCCGCACGTCGAACGGACGCCGGAACGGACGCGGCGCGACCGGAACCGAGGGGGCGCGGGTCGGGGTGGGAGCCGGACGGGCCGGGGTGGAAACGGCACGGGGCCGGGACTAACACGGCGAGGGCCGGGACGGTCGTGCCGTCCCGGCCCTCGCGCGCCGGCGGATCAGGCCTTGTCGGCCTCGCCGGTGGTCTGCTCCAAGGCCTCCTCCGGGGAGGCCTCCAGGTCGTCGGACGCCTGCGCCAGCGCGGTCTCCTTGTCCAGCCGCACCCAGCTGGTGACGCTCTCCACCGCGAACAGCACGCCGAGGTACAGCGACAGCGCCGCGGTCACCCAGGTAAGCAGGCCGAGGGCGGCGCCGGCGCCGAGCAGCAGCAGCCGGACCTCCCAGCCGAGCCCGGCCCGGAACACCCACGGCGCCGGCCAGATGCTCTGCCGGGTGCGGTACACCGTGTCGTAGGTGTGGTAGCCGACCACGTAGATCAGCACGAACAGCAGCCACTTGGGCGTGCCGGCGGCCAGCCCGAGCAGGATGATCGTGAGGAACTCGGTGCCGCGGATCAGCGGCGGCACCAGCCAGTCGAACCGGCCGAGATGGTCGCGCGGCGCGGTGGGCACCACGAGCACGACCATGGCGAGCACCGGCACCAGCATGATCGCGCCGCGGCCCGGGTCCAGCACGCCGCCCAGCCCGACGGCGACCACCGCCACCAGCGCGAGCAGCGCGGCCGGCACCGGCGGCACCCCGCGGCCGATCCGGTCGCGCAGCACGGCCACCAGCGGGCCGTCGTCGCGGTAGGCCAGCAGCCGGGCGGTCTGCACCCGCCGCCGCTCCTCGTCGGGATCGAGCAGCGGGGCCGGGGCCTGGGGTTGGGTGATCATGCGAGCGACCTCATGAGACGTCCGGTGAGCGTGTAGGCGGCCGCGATGCCGCCCCAGATCACGAGGGTGAGGAACGTGACGCGGGGCTCGAAGAGCGCCGCGGTGATCGCGATGGCGGCGAACCGCTCGCCGATCGGGAAGACGATCATCTTGCGGGCCCAGTGCACGGCGCGGAACCGGCCGGCCTTGGTCCACAGCTTCAGCGCGCCGCGCACCCCTCCGGTGCGCGAGGCCCGGCGCTTCTCCAGCGCGTCGCGCAGCGGCCGGTCGTCGGCGGCGGTCAGCTCCAGCGTCGGCAGCGGGACGGGGGCCTTGCGCCGGTTGGCGGCGCCGAAGGAGAAGTCGAGCAGGTGGCGTACCGACTGCAGCGATAGCGCGATCAGCGCCAGCGTCCATACGTCGCCCTGGCCGGCCACGATCGAGCCGACCGCGAGGCCGGCGAACACCACGTACTCCTTGGCGCGGTCGAACGTCGCGTCCAGCCAGGCGCCGAGCACGCCGAACTTGCGAGCGTACCGGGCGACCTGCCCGTCCACGCAGTCGAACACGAACGCGAAGTAGATCAGCAGGCCGCCGGCCACCGCCCCGGCGCGGGTGCCGGTGGCGAAGGCCAGCGCGGCGAGCACGCCGAGCGCGATCGAGATCATGGTGACCTGGTTCGGCGTCAGCCCGCGCCGGGCCGCCCAGCGGGCGATGAAGCGGGAGTAGGTGCTGACGAAGAAGGTGGTGAAGAAGCCGTCGGCGCCCTTGACCGCGTTGTTCAGCCGGGCGCGGTCCTCGTCGATCTCCGACATCGCGGCGACCGCCGCGTCCGCCTCGGCCTGCGACCAGGCCCGGGCGTAGAACAGGTCGCGGCGGCCGCGGATGCCGACCGACACGCCGCGGCGGACCAGGCCGAGCACCAGCAGCTGGACCAGGTCGTCCTCCGGGCCGAACAGGTGGGCCATGCCGGCCAGCTCGCGTGCCGCCGCGGCCAGGGTGGCGGCGTGCCGCTGGTGCACGTACAGCGGGCCGAGCAGCACGCTGTTGGGCCGGGTGACCGCGTGGTAGGCCGAGCCGACCGAGATGACCCGCGAGCGGCCGGACCGGGCCCGGACGATCAGGCCCTCGAGGGTGCGGTCGCCGATCTCCGGCTGCGCCTCCTCGATCGGCACCTCGTCCGCGATCGGCTCACCGTTCTCGTCCTCCTGGCGGGGCTCCTTGGCGATCAGGGCGAGCGCGCCGCGCTTGCTCTTGGTGATCTGGTAGATCAGCTCGTCGTGGACGACCGCGCCGGCCGGGATGAGGAACAGGTTGTCGGCGGCGTGCTCGGCGGCGTCGGCGACGGCGTGCAGGTCGCCGGCCAGGTCGGCGGACTCGGCCACCCGGCCGGGCAGGCCGCGCAGGTCGCCGGCCTCGGCGGGCCGGACGATGGCGACGGGCTCGGGGTCCAGCGCGACGGCCTGGGCGTGCAGGCGCGAAAGGACGGTGGGCGAGCCGGGAAGGGACGTCAGCGCCAGGCGACCGGGCGGGACGTGCGGTTCGGTGGAACCGATCGGGCCGGGCGAGGAGCCCAGCAGGACCACGCGGGTCATGTCACCCTTTCAGGCAGCGTGCGAGGAGGCGGAGGCGAGCGTAGAGGGGTTGCCGCCAGGTGGAAGAGTTTAGTGACTGTTCTTCCTCCGGACGCCACCAGCCGGGGACCCGAGACCGATTCGTCGCAACAAGGAGTCACATCCTTTTCAGGGGTCTCCATGACAACAATCCCATTTGTCATTTTTGCCGTTCTTTGCCATCACTCGCCGGAGCGGATGTTCCCGGCGCTCCGCCCTCCTCGCCCGCCTGATCGTTGGCGTCCAGCACCCGGCGCAGCAGCGTTTCCAGCGTGAGCCGCTCGGCGTCGGTGAGCGGATCCAGCAGCGGCCGCTGGGACACGCGGGCGGCGGCGTGCAACCGGTCCAGCAGGACGCGACCTGCCTCGCCGAGCACGACCCGGTGGCGCCGGCGGTCCTGCGGGTCCGGCGTCCGGGTGACCAGTCCGGCGGCCTCCAGGTGGTCGATGCGCACGCTCAGGTGACTCTTGTCGATCCGGAGGTACCCGGCGAGCTCGCGCTGGGACGCCGGTCCGAAATCATCGAGCGCGGTGAGGATCGCATGGTGGCCGAGGAGCAGCCCGTGCCGTTCCAGGGTCGCTTCGAGGTGACGGGTGCCGTACTTGGCCACCTGGGAGGCCAGGTACGAGTGCAGCGCGAGCAGGGAGGGAGGGCGCGGTGATCCTGGCATGGCCAAAATAGTAGCAGCACGCTACTGTTGCGCCTTGCAACCGATCTGGAGGAGTAATCGTGGACGGTAAGGGACCCATCGTGGTGACCGGGGCGACTGGCAGGCAGGGGGGCGCGGTGGCGCGTCACCTGATCGACCGAGGCTGGGCCGTGCGGGCTCTCGTTCGCGACCCTGACGGGCCGAACGCCCAGGAGCTGGCCCGACGTGGCGCGGCCATCACGGCCGGCGATCTGGACGACCGGGAGTCGATGAAGACGGCCCTGGCCGGCGCCTACGGGGTGTTCAGCGTGCAGGGTTTCACCGGTCCCGACGGCGTGGCCGGCGAGATGCGGCAGGGCCGCCTGCTCGCCGAGACCGCGGCCGAGGCCGGCGTCTCCCACCTGGTGTACAGCTCGGTCGGCGGCGCGGAACGCGACACCGGGATCCCGCACTTCGCCAGCAAATGGCGGATCGAGCAGGCCATCGCCGCGCTCGGCCTGCCCGCGACGATCCTGCGACCGGTGTTCTTCATGGAGAACTTCGCGTTCATGGGCCCGCGTCCGGCCGGTGACGAGCTGGTCCTGCGGTTGGCCCTGCGCCCGCAGACCACCCTGCAGATGATCGCCGTGGACGACATCGGCCGGATCGCGGCCACGGTGTTCGACCGGCGCGGCGAATACCTGGGTAGGGCCATCGAGATAGCGGGTGACCAGCTGACCGGGCCGCGGATCGCGGCCGAGTTCGCCGCGGCGGCGGGCCGTCCGGTCCGGTTCGAGCAGCAGCCGCGTGCGGAGCTCGCGGCCTGGTCCGGTGAGGTCGCCACGATGTTCGACTGGTTCGACCAGGCCGGCTACCAGGCCGACATCCCGGCCCTGCGCCGTCACCATCCCGGCCTGCATACGCTGGCCGACTGGCTGCGGGAGTCGCGATGGGCGCCGGCCGGCTGACCGGGGCCCGCCCCGGGATCGCCCGGACCGGTCGTGATGGGCCGCCGCCTAGACTGGGCCGGTGCATCTGTACCGGGACGAAGGCGTCGTGCTGCGCACCCAGAAGCTGGGCGAGGCCGACCGCATCGTCACCGTGCTCACCCGGCGCACCGGCAAGGTGCGCGGGGTCGCCAAGGGGGTCCGCCGCACCAGGTCCCGGTTCGGCGCCCGGCTGGAGCCGTTCACCCACGTCGACGTCCAGCTGCACACCGGCCGCTCGCTGGACGTGATCACCCAGGTCGAGACGATCCGGCCGTACGGCGAGGCGCTGGTCGCCGACTACCCGCGCTACACCGCCGGCACCGCCATGCTGGAGACCGCCGACCGGCTCACCATGGGCGAGAAGGAGCCCGCACTGCGGCAGTTCCTGCTCCTGGTCGGCGGCCTGCGCACCCTCGCCGAGGGCGGCCACGAGGCGCGCCTGGTGCTGGACGCCTACTTCCTGCGCTCCCTGGCCGTCGCCGGGTACGCCCCGGCGCTGGACTCCTGCGCCCGCTGCTCCACCCCGGCCATCCGCGCGTTCGCGATCCCGGCCGGCGGCGTGGTGTGCGGCGGGTGCCGGCCGGCCGGCGCCGCGGTGCCCGCCGCCGAGACCATCGGCCTGATGATCGCGCTGACCCGCGGCGACTGGGACACCGCCGACGCCGCCGAGCCCCGGCACCGCGCCGAATGCAGCGGCCTGGTCGCCGCGTACCTGCAGTGGCACCTCGAACACGGAATACGCTCGCTACGGCACGTCGAACGCCGGTAGGCGCTGCCCGTGACCGCCCGCCCGAGGCCGCGCCGGCCGGCCTCCCGACACCCGGCACAGGAGAACGAAGACCGTGAACGTCCGCCCGCCCGCCCCGCACCCCTCTGGCGCCGTCCCGCCGCCCATTCCGCGCGACCTGGTGCCCCGGCACGTCGCGATCATCATGGACGGCAACGGCCGCTGGGCCAAGTCGCGCGGGCTGCCGCGCACCGAGGGGCACAAGGCGGGGGAGGCGTCGCTGTTCGACGTGATCGAGGGGGCGATCGAGCTCGGCGTGCCGAACCTGTCGGCCTACGCCTTCTCCACCGAGAACTGGCGGCGCTCCCCGGACGAGGTCCGCTTCCTGATGGGCTTCAACCGCGACGTCATCCGCCGCCGCCGCGACCAGCTGCACGCCCTCGGCGTGCGGGTCCGGTGGGCCGGCCGGCCGGGACGGCTGTGGAAGAGCGTGATCAAGGAGCTCCGCGACGCCGAGGAGATGACCCGGGACAACCGCACGCTCAACCTGCAGTTCTGCGTCAACTACGGCGGGCGCGCCGAGATCGTGGACGCCGCCGCCGCGCTGGCCGCGGACGTCGCCGCCGGCCGGGTGCGGGCGGACAAGATCACCGAGCGTACCTTCGCTCGCTACCTGTACCAGCCCGAGATGCCGGAGGTCGACCTGTTCGTCCGCTCGTCCGGCGAGCAGCGCACCTCCAACTTCCTGCCCTGGCAGTCGGTCTACGCCGAGATGGTGTTCCTCAACCGGCTGTGGCCCGACTTCGACCGCCGCGACCTGTGGCAGGCCTGCGAGGTCTTCGCCAAGCGCGACCGCAGGTACGGCGGCGCGGTGCCCAACCCGGTCGCCGACCCCGGCCCCGACCCCGAGGCCGACCCGGACGCCGGCTGACCCGGACGCCGGCGCCGACCCCGGATGCGGGCCGATCCGGGATGCGGGCCGATCCGGACGCGGGCCGACCCCGGATGCCGGGCCGCGGGTCAGCCCAGCACCGAGAGGGCGATCTGCGGCCGTCCGGCGCCGAGGAAGAAGATGCCCGGATACCCCCGGGTCTCGAACCGGCCGCTGCGGTTGTTCCGCAGCACCGAGGTCTCGATGCGCAGCGTGCCGGTGCGGTCGTTGCTGACGAAGAACACCGCGCCGCCGCCCTCGTTCGCCTGGTTGCCGGTCAGCACCGAGCCGGCGATCCGGACGTCGAACCGGTTGCCGTCGGCGTAGATCGCCCCGCCGCTGCCGCCGCCGGGCGTGCCGGCCCGCGCCGGGTTGGCCCCGCGGCCGACCGCCCGGTTGTGGCTCAGCACGCTGTTGAGCACCTGCCAGGAGGTGCCGATGCCGCTCAGCGCGCCGCCGTTGGCGCAGGTGCCGCCGAGCCCGGGCGCCCCGCCGAACGTGCTGTTCACCACGTACACCGGGCGGTCGCGGTACTGGTCCAGCGCGCGGATCGCCCCGCCGCCGACGTCCGGCCCGGCCGGGTCGCAGCGGTTGCGGACGAACACCGAGTTCACCACCTTCAGCCGGCCGCCGCGGGCGAAGATCGCGCCGCCGCCCCCGCCGTCGGTGCGCTGCCCGGTGGCGTCGCCGTCGGCGAACGTCAGGTTCTGCACGGTCAGCCGGGGGGTCGCCTGGTCCTGGCAGTGCGCGGTGGTCCACGTCTGCGCCCGGTCGCAGGTGTTCAGGTACAGGATGCGCCGCCGGCCCTCGCCGCTCAGCGTGACCTTGCCGCCGCCGTCCAGCACCACCCGGGCGCTGGTGTTGACGACCTTGGCGGTGGCGGCCATCCGGATCGTCACCGGGTCCGGCCCGCAGGAGAAGGTGATGACGCCGCCGGCGGCCACCGCGGCGACCACCGCGGCGGAGGTGCAGCTCGCCGGGGTGCCGTTCCCGACCACCCGGTCGGGGTCGGCGGTGCGCTCGGCCCGCGCCTCGGCCGGCACCCGGGCCCGGCCCTTGGGATTGCCCGGCGCGAACCGCGCGGCGGGCCGGGCGGCCCGCGCATCGGCCGCCGCCGTGGCCTGGACCGCCGCCCCGGCGGGCGGTGCCGGCAGCACGGGCGGCGACAGCACCGGCAGCGACAGGACGGTCAGAACGGACAGGACCCTGACCGGGCCACGGTTCCTCGGCATGACCGGGATGCTAGCGGGGGACGGCCGGGAAATCCGGCGGTCGGCCGGATGGCCGGGCATGGCGCCGCGCGGGTCAGCCACGCCGCCGCGCCGGGTCAGCCGTGCAGCCGTGCCGGGTCAGCCGTAGCGTCGCGCCGGGTCAGCCGCGCCGGGTCAGCCGCGCCGTCGCGCCCGGTAGGCGGCCACGTGCATCCGGTTTCCGCAGGTGCGGCTGTCGCAGTACACCCGGGACCGGTTGCGCGACTCGTCCACGAAGACGCTGCCGCAGTCGGGCGCGGCGCAGCTGCGCAACCGATCCGAGCCGTGCTCGGCGAGCAGGTGGGCCAGCGCCACCCCGCACTCGGCGGCCAGGTGCTCGGCCAGCGACGCGCCGGGCGCGAAGTAGTGCACGTGCAGCGGCCAGCCGTCGTGCTCGGTCAGCCGCGCGGTGATCGGGGTGCGCTCCAGCAGCACGTTCAGCCGCGAGGTCGCGGTGGCCAGGTCCGGCGCGGTGAAGATCTCGAAGAACACCCGGCGCACGGCGTGCACCTCGGGCAGGTCATCGGGCCCGAGCGACCGGACGCCGGTCACCTCCTCGCGCCGCACGAACTCGGTCAGCGCCGGCACGTCGCCGAGCCGCTCGGGGCCGCCGGTCTCCGGCGCGGTGTTCACCAGCGCCGCGGCGGTGGCCAGCGAGCAGGACAGGTCGTGGCTGAACGGCATGGGCGCTCAGCCCGCCGACGCCACGGCCGAACAGGACGAGCAGGTGCCGAACACCTCGACCGTGTGGGTGATCGCGGTGAAACCGTGCTCGGCCCCCACCGCCTCCGCCCAGCGCTCGACGGCCGGGCCGTCCACCTCCACGGTGCGCCCGCACCCGCGGCAGACCAGGTGGTGGTGGTGGCGGCCGGTGGCGCAGGCGCGGTAGACCGCCTCGCCGTCGTCGGTGCGCAGCACGTCGATCTGGCCGGCGTCCGCCAGCGACTGCAGGGCCCGGTAGACGGTGGTCAGGCCGATCTTGGCGCCGTCGGCCCGCAACTCGGCGTAGATGTCCTGCGCGCTGCGGAACCCGTCGCTCTGCGCGAGGAGGCTGCGGACGGCGTCGCGGCGGCTGCTCATCGGCACCTCCGGCTGCGGGACCGTGCGGTCATCGATACTCCTTGAGCGTGGAACCTGCGCCTCCGGCCCGGGACGGGCGGTCCGCGGCGGAGCCGGCCACCCCGCCGAGCGCGAGGATCTCCCCCCGGCGGGCGGAGGTCAAGGCGTGACCTCCCGCGCCCGGCCCCGGCGGACGAATCTACCGACACCCAGCGCCACCGTGAAACCGCCGAGCGCGATCAGCACGATGGCCGCGCCCGGTGACACGCCGGCGTAGAACGCGGTGGTCAGCCCGCCCACGGTGGCCGCCACGCCGATCGCCATCGCCGCCAGCATGGTCGCGGCGAAGCCGCGGGTGAGCTGCTGGCCGGTGGCCACCGGCACCACCATCAGCGCGCTGACCAGCAGCAGGCCCACCACCCGCATCGCGATCACCACGGTGAGGGCCGCGGTCACCGCGATGAGCAGGCTGAGGAACCGCACCGGCAGGCCGCTGACCTTGGCCACCTCCTCGTCCTGGCACAGCACGAACAGCTGGCGGCCGAAGGCGGCGACCACGCCGAGCACGAACGCGGCCAGCAGGGCGATCACCCAGATGTCCTCGGTGGTCACGCTGCTGATCGACCCGAAAAGGTAGGAGGTGAGCGTGGCGTTGCTGCCACCCGGTGCCAGGCCGATGAGCAGCACCCCGCCGGCGATGCCGCCGTAGAACAGCAGGGCGAGCGCGACGTCGCCCGTGGTGCGCCCACGCGCGCGCACCAGCTCGATCGCCACCGCGCCGAGCACCGCCACCACCACGGCGGTGAGCACCGGCGCGGTGCCGGTGAGGAAGCCCAGGGCCACGCCGGTCAGCGCCACGTGCCCGATGCCGTCGCCGAGCAGCGCGAGCCGGCGCTGCACGATGAAGGTGCCGACCGCCGGCGCGGCCAGGCCGACGAGCAGCGCGGCCACCAGCGCGCGCACCATGAAGTCGTAGCTCAGCAACTCGATCATCCACGGTCCTCCGGGGTGAGCGGGCCGCCCGCGACGCCGTAGGCGTGCGGCCGGCCCTGCTCGTGGCCGGGATGGGGATGGCAGCCGGGTGCCCCGTCCGGCGCGCCGTCCCGGGCGACCAGGCCGTCGCGCAGCTCGACCACCCGGGTGATCAGCGGCGCCATCGGCCCGAGCTCGTGCGCGACCAGCAGCACGGTGCGGCCCTGCCCGACCAGCGTTTCCAGGGTTCCGGCCAGGTGACGCTGGCTGCCGGCGTCCACCCCCGCGGTCGGCTCGTCCATGACGAACGTCTCCGGCTCGCCGGCCAGCGCCCGGGCGATGAGCACCCGCTGCTGCTGGCCGCCCGACAGCAGCCCGACCGGGTCGCCGGCCCGCGCGCCGAGGTCCACCGCGTCCAGCGCCCGGGCCACCGCGGCGCGGTCGGCGGCGCGGTCGCGGCCGAGCCGGCGCCGCCGGGCCACCCGGCCGGAGGCCACCACCTCGCGGACGGTGGCCGGCACGCCGCCGCCGATCGACAGGCGCTGCGGCACGTAGCCGATGCGCCACCAGTCGCGGAACCGGGCCGGGGGCAGGCCGTACAGCTCGGTGGTGCCGGCCGCCAGCGGCACCAGGCCGAGCAGCGCGCGGATGAGCGTGGACTTGCCCGACCCGTTGGCGCCGAGCACGGCCACCACCTCGCCGGCCGCCACGTGCAGGTCGACGCCGCGCAGCACCGGCCGCCCGTCCAGGGCGACCTGGCCGCCGGTCATGGCGAACGCGGGCGGCGCGGCGGCCGGCCGGGGCGGGTCGGCGGCGCCGGCCGCCGGTGCTGATCGGGTCATCGACATCCCAGGGCGGTGCGGAGGGCGGAGAGGTTGGCGCGGGCGGCGGCGAGGTGGTCGCCCTGGGCGGGGCGGCTCTCGATCGGGTCCAGCACGGCGGTGCGCGCGCCGATCTCGCGGGCGAGGACCTCGGCGACCTTGGGGCTGACGAGGGTCTCGGTGAAAATGGTAGTCACCTTCTCCTGCCGTGCGAGCCGCGCGGCCTCGGCGAGCCGCGCCGGAGCGGGCTCGGCCTCGGGGTCCAGGCCGCTGATGGCCACCTGCTTCAGGTGGTAGCGGTTCGCCAGGTGGCCGAACGCGGCGTGCGCGGTGAGGATGGTGCGGCCGGCGCAGTTCGCCAGGCCCCGCTGGTACTCCTGGTCCAGGGCGCCGAGCTCGCCGGCGGTGGTCTCGGCCCGCCCGGTGTACCCGGCGGCGTGGGCGGAGTCGGCGGCGGCGAGCCGCCGGCCGAGTTCGGTGCCCGCGGCGGCCAGCCGGGTGGGGTCCAGCCAGACGTGCGGGTCGGTGGCGCCGTGCTCGTCGTGCCCGCCGGCCTCGTCGTCGTGGCCGGCAGGGTCGTCGTGGTCGTCGTGGTCGCCGTCCGGCGGCGCGGGCAGCGGGGTGCCGGCCGCCGTCGTGATGTCGTAGGCCTTGCCGGCGGCGTGCTGCTCGACGGCCTCGTCCACGGCGGGCTGCAGCCCCTTGACGTACACGACCAGGTCGGCCCGCCCGATGTCGGCGATCTGGCGCGGGGTCAGCTCCAGGTCGTGCGGCTCGACGCCGGGTGCGGTGAGCCCGGCGACCTCGGCGTCCGGCCCGGCCACCCGGGCCGACAGCCATTCCAGCGGGTAGAAGGCGGCCAGCACCCGCGGCCCGTCGCCGGCCGGGCCGGTGGCGGCGGAGGTGCCGGGGGAGCAGGCGGTGGCGGCGAGCAGGGCGCCGGCGCCGAGCAGCGCGGCGAGGGTGCGGGGGCGGGACGAGCGACGGTACCTGGACGAATGGGGCATCACCCTGACGAGTATCCGCAGAATGAAAACCATTGTCAAAATCGGCCGGCGCCGCCCGCCCGGGGAGCACCTGCCCGCCGGGCGTCAGAACACGCCGAAGCGGGCGGCCGCGAAGAGCACCAGGAACGTCACCAGCGCGACGCGCAGGAATCGGGCGAACGTCCCCAGCGACGGCCAGGACATGTAGGCCAGCCACAGCACGAAGCCCAGCACCGGCAGCACGGCGATCCCGCCCCGCCAGTCCGCCACCGCGAAGCCCACCAGCAGCAGCGCCACCAGGACCACCGGAATCAGCCAGCGCGGCAGCCGGTACAGGAAGACCAGCGGGGCCGCGCTGCGCCGCTCGACCGCGCGGCGCAGGCCGGTCGCGCCGGGCGTCATGAAGTGCTCGCCGGGCGGCAGCGGCCGGGGCCCGCGGCGGGCGGCGGGCCGGCGCGCGAGCGGATGCGGCGGCACCGCGCGGTCACGGCCGGAAGGCGGTGCCGCGGGCGGCCGGCGGGTGGGATCGTGCTTGTCAGCCACCTTAAGCAGCCTAGCGCCGGGGGCCCGCGCCCCGGCACCCGCGCCGGGCTGGCATGCTGAGCGGCATGTTCGCCCTCATCAGGTACGCGGTCCCCGAAGCGCGCACCGCGGAGTTCACCGGGCAGGCCCGGGCGATCCTCGGCACGCTGGCCGCCCAGCCGGGCCACCTGCGCGGCAGGCTGGGCCGGTCCGTCGACGAGCCGGGCCTGTGGGCCCTGGTGACCGAGTGGGAGGGCGCGGGCTTCTACCGCCGCGCGCTGTCGGCGGCCCGGATGGACATGTACCCGCTGATGACACTGATGATCAACGAGCCGGGCGCCTTCGAGGTGGTGGCCGGCGAATCCTGAGGGTCTGCGGCCTTCGCGGCCGGCCGGCCACCCGCCGCCCGGCCGCCGCGCGGAATTGTGGGCGGGTCCGGCCTCGCCTTCCCCTAAGCTTGAGCCGATCGGGCAGGTGAAGCGCCCTCTGATCGACCGACTCGACCCCGACCGCCAGCCGGATGGAGATTCTTGATGGCCCGCCGTACCGACATCATGGAGACGCTCGTCAGCCTCGCCAAGCGACGCGGGCTCGTCTACCCGTCGAGCGAGATCTACGGAGGCCTGCGCGCGTCCTGGGACTACGGTCCCCTCGGCGTGGAGCTCAAGAACAACGTCAAGCGCGAGTGGTGGAAGGCCATGGTGCAGGGCCGCGACGACGTCGTCGGCCTCGACTCCTGCGTGATCCTCGCCCGCGAGGTGTGGGAGGCCAGCGGCCACGTCCGCGAGTTCGTCGACCCGCTCACCGAGTGCCAGTCCTGCCACAAGCGCTACCGGGCCGACCACCTGGAGGAGGCCTACGCCGAGAAGCACGGCGGCCGCGCTCCGGAGAACGGCCTGGCCGACCTGACCTGCCCGGCCTGCGGCACCAAGGGCGCCTTCACCGAGCCGCGCATGTTCAACGGCCTGCTCAAGACCTACCTCGGCGCGGTCGAGGACGAGTCCGGGCTCGCCTACCTGCGGCCGGAGACCGCCCAGGGCATCTTCATCAACTACCTGAACGTCCAGCAGTCCTCGCGCAAGAAGATCCCGTTCGGCATCGGCCAGGTCGGCAAGTCGTTCCGCAACGAGATCACCCCGGGCAACTTCATCTTCCGTACCCGCGAGTTCGAGCAGATGGAGATGGAGTTCTTCGTCAAGCCCGGCAGCGACGAGGAGTGGCACCAGTACTGGATCGACGAGCGTCTCGGCTGGTACGTCGGCCTCGGCATCGAGCGCGACAACCTGCGGCTGTACGAGCACCCGAAGGACAAGCTGTCGCACTACTCCAAGCGCACCGTCGACATCGAGTACCGCTTCAACTTCACCGGGTCGGAGTGGGGCGAGCTGGAGGGCATCGCCAACCGCACCGACTTCGACCTCACCACGCACGGCGCCGCCTCGGGCACCGACCTGTCGTTCTTCGAGCAGGAGAGCGGCGAGCGCTACGTGCCCTACGTCATCGAGCCGGCCGCGGGCGTCGACCGGTGCGCGCTGACCTTCCTGATCGACGCCTACACCGTGGACGAGGCGCCGAACGCCAAGGGCGTCATGGAGCAGCGCACGGTCATGCGGCTGGACCACCGGCTGGCCCCGGTGAAGGCCGCGGTGCTGCCGCTGTCGCGCAACGCCGACCTGTCGCCCAAGGCGCGCGACCTGGCCGCCCGGCTGCGCCGGCGGTGGAACGTCGAGTTCGACGACGCCGGGGCCATCGGCCGCCGCTACCGTCGCCAGGACGAGATCGGCACGCCGTTCTGCATCACCGTCGACTTCGACACCCTCACCGACGACGCGGTGACGGTCCGCGAGCGTGACTCGATGGCGCAGAAGCGCATCGGCCTGGACCAGGTGGAGTCCTACCTGCGCGAGAACCTCAACGACTGACCCGGGTCCGCCCGTCCGCCCGCAGCCCGGCCACGTCCGCCGCCAGCCGGTGGCGGACGTGCCCGATCAGCCGGTACAGGTCGGGGCAGTAGACGCTGGGGTTGGCGAACCCCGACCCGGCCCGGTACCGGTGGGCGTAGTGGCCGCCGCCGCACACCCGCCGCACCGGGCAGCGGGCGCAGTCGGCGGCGAGGGCGGCCGCGCCGAGCTGCCGGGCGGCCACCGCCGGCAGCCGTAGCGCGGCGTCGAACGACGCGGTCGCCACGTGCAGGCCGGTCGCCGTCGCGCCCGGATAGGCGGTCTTCAGCGCGTCGCCCTGCTCGATGGCGCCGTCGGTCTCCACCACCACGCACCGCATCGGTGACAGACCGAGCCCTTCCAGGGCGACGGTGCCGCCGAGCAGCAGGTGGACGATCGCCTCGAAGGACCGCACCCCGGTCTCCCGGACCGGCGCGTCGTACCAGCGGTCGAAGACCGCGATCAGCCAGTCGGCGTAGGGGGTGGCCGGCGAGCCGGACGCGCGGCCGGGCGGCGGCGCCGTCCAGTTGCCGTGTGGGAGCAGGAAGTCGATCGCCGGCGGCCGGTGGGCGAGCAGCGCCTCGTAGGTGCGCACCGGGTCGTTGCGCGGGTCGACGGTGCACAGCAGGCCGCCGAATATCTCCCGGTACGGGCCCTCGGCCAGCCGGCGGACCGCCGCCACCGCCCGGGCGTGGCTGCCCCGGCCGTCGGCGCGCCGCCGGTGCCGGTCGTGCGCGTCCTGGTCCCCGTCCAGGCTCACCCCCACCCGCACGCCCAGGCGGGCGAACAGGCGCAGGTGCTCCTCGTCCAGCAGCATCCCGTTGGTCTGCACCGACACCCGCAGGCCGACGGCGGGCGGCAGCGCCTCGCGCAGCGCGGTGGCGGCGAAGCCGAGATGGCGGTGGCCGGCCAGCAGCGGCTCCCCGCCGTGCAGCACCACGTTCACGTGCGGCAGGGCGTGCGCGCGGGCGTGCTCGGCGATGCGTTCGGCCACCCGGCGGACCAGCGCGCGCGACATCACCCGCGGCTGGCTGCGCCACCCCTGGTCGGCGGCCTGGTACATGTAGCAATAGTCGCAGGCCAGGTCGCACCGGCTATGGATCTTGAGCACGAAATTGCGGAACGGGTGCGGTGACCAGCCCTTTTCAATAAGGGCATCCATATCAAGGGAATAAGGCCAGCCCGGATCAAGGTGCTCTTTCCCGTCGGCCGCATCCGGCCGGTCGCCCGGGGAATTTCTCGCCACACCTGGCTCAACAGTCAAAGACGGCCTCGCTATGTCGCTTCGGCACCGGCCGGGTGGGTGGGGCCGGCTCTCCCGCGCCGCGGATGGCCGATGGTGATCCTGGCCGCACCCGGCGATTATCCGCCTATGATAGTGAGGCTGTGGGTGATCCCGATGCCCGGCCGTCTTCGACCGGATGAAACCCGGAGACCGGAGTCACGTTCCCGTACGGCGACAGGGGCTGCGTCGATGAGTCAGGGCCAAAGCCCGTTAGCGGGTGAAATGCCGTTTTCTCCCGGTGATATTTCGGTGGGGTACGTGGAACTCACCGGCATCACCGCCGAGCTGGTGGCCGGCCTGCCGGAAACGGCGCTGGCATTCGCGCTGCGCCGGCTGGGACACGAGGTGGTGGCCGGCCCGAGCCCGATTTCCAATGATTACGCAGAGTCGCCGCCGGCCCTGTGAGGGAGCCCGCGATTCCGGCGCCATCGGGGTTTTCGCCGCTGGTCGCCGCTATATACTGACGTCCCCATCGGCACCCGCCGGGAAATGCCCGCGGCCGCTCCAGCCGGGGCCCGGGTGGGGCGGGCCGGGGAAGTGGAGGGGTCATGAATGACGTCGCCGAGGCTCCCGGCGCCGGTGTCACCATCCTGTTCTGCGCGGCGGCCGGCAATATCGGGCGCACCACGGCCGTCATCAACGTCGCCCTCATCCTCGCGGCGACCGGTCGCAGGGTGCTGGTCGTCGACGCAGGTCGCGGGCGGCCGCGGGTCGGCGATTATCTGCCCGGTTTCCGGCCCGCCGGTGATATCACCGGCGACGCCGCCGCGCCGGACCGCCCGGTGGCCGGATTCCCTGCACTGGAATATGACGCTTCGGATATATCCGGTTATATCCGTTTGTTGCGATTTGATGGAGACCGGCCGCTCGGTGAAGCGGAACTGGCCGAGATCCGGGCCGCCCGCGGCGCCTTCGACCACGTGCTGGTGGACATGCCCGGCACCGGCCGCGACCGCCTGCCGGACGACCTGGCCGACCTGGCCGGTGTGGCCGGCCTGGCCGACCTGATCGTCACCTGCTTTCCGATGAACCCCATGGCGATCGAGGCCGCCGCCGGGCTGGCCGCCCGGCTGCAGCGCGACGCCGGTCGCCCGGTCGGCCTGGTCGCGCTCGGCCTGCGCGCCGATCCCGGCGCGCTCCAGCCGCTGGAGGAGGCCAGGCAGGTGGTGCGCGACCGGTTCGACGGGCTGGTCGCGGGCGAGGTGCGCTACGCCGAGATCCCCTACAGCGCCGCCTACGCCGCCACCGGCGCGATCGCCATGCTGAGCGAGCCGCCCGGGCACACCGGCGGCCTGCGCCCCGCCTACGAGGAGCTGGCCGACCGGCTCGCCGCCGGCGGCGCCGGCGTGGTGCGCCGGGTCACGCTGGTGCGCACCGCCCGGCACCGCGCCTGGACCGAGTGGGCCGCGGCCCAGCTCGAGCGCTTCGGCGTGCGCGTCACCACGGTGGCCATGGAGCGGTTCGGCGGCGAGCGCCACGACGCCGGCCACGCGGTCGTGGTCGTCTCCCCGGCCGGCCTGGAGGCCGACCAGGCCGCCCGGCTGCGCCGGATGGCCCACCCGGCGATGCGCCTGGTGCTGGTCGACGACCTGCCGCTGCCTGAGGGCTTCTACCCGCACGACATGGTCGACCTGCGCGGCGCCGGCGAGGCGCAGGCCGTCCGGCTGCTGCGCCGCGCCCTCGGCCTCGGCGGCCCGTACGCCGACGCGCCGGTCGACGCCCGCTTCCCCGGCGCCCCGCCGGCCTCCCGCCTGCCGGCGCGCAACCCCGGCTTCGTCGGCCGCGACGGCGCCATCGACGCCCTGCGCGACACCCTGCTGGCCGCCCGCGGCGAGCCGGGCACGGCCTGCGTGCTGCACGGCCCGGCGGGCACCGGCAAGACCGAGATCGCCCTGGAGTACGCCCACCGCTTCGCCGGCGCGTACGACGTCGTGTGGTGGGTGCCGGCCCGCGATGAGCGGGCGATCCGCGAGTCGCTCGACGCGCTGGCCGCCCGGCTCGCCGTCCCGGCCGGCGCGGACGCCGCTCTGGCCGCCGTCGACCACCTCGCCGCCGGCCGGTGCGGCGCCTGGCTGCTCGTCTACGACCGGGCGCCGGCCGGCGGGCCGCCCGCCGGGCTGGTGCCGGCCGGCGGCGGCCACGGCCACGTCGTCATCACCTCCGCCGCGCCGGCCGTCGACTCGCGCCACCCCGGCATCGAGGTCGTCCCCTTCCAGGCCGCCGAGAGCGTCGCGCTGCTCGCCGCCCGGGTGCCCGGCATCCGGTACGAACAGGCCGAGGCGGTCGCCGGGCGGGTCGGGCACCTGCCGCTCGTCCTGGACCTGGCCGCCTCCTGGCTGGCCACCCTGGTCATGCGCCTTCGCCAGGACAACCTCATGGTCGGCGACGCGGTCGCCCGGGCCGTCGACCGGTTCTGCGACGACCACGCCCGCAAGCACGAGGAACTGCAGGACCAGGGCGTCGCCACCACGGCGCCCCGGGTCATGCTGGAGCTCACCCTGGACACCCTGCCGAGCGACATCGGCGGCCGGGCGCTGCGCCTGGAGGGCATCGGCGGCCAGGCGGCGCTGCGGCTGCTACGGGCCTGCTCGCTGCTGTCGCCGGACGGCGTCGACCTGCGGCTGCTGCGATCCTGGGCGATGATCCGGCTGCTGGGCGGCGAGGAGAAGCTGCGCGACCCGCTCATGGTCGACGTCATGCTGCGCACCCTCGGCCGCTACGGCCTGGTCCGGGCCGACCTCGGCGTGCGGGACCGCCCGGTACAGGTGCATCCGCTGATCGCCGGCCTGGTCCGCGACCGGAAGGGCCCGGACGCGACGCTGGTGGCGGACCTGCGCCTCGCCTTGGCCTCGTGGGCGGAGCTCGACCCGGACGACCCGTTCGTGCACCGGGTCTTCGACGAGCTGGACCGCCACTTCGACGGGCTGGCCCCGTGGGAGGACGACCGGGCCACGGTCCGCTGGTGGGTGCTGCGCCAGCTCGGCCACCTGCTGCGGCGCGACGACCGGCCGGCCCGCGAACGGGTGCGCGAGATCGGGCTCAAGGCCCTGGCCGCCTGGGAGCCGGAGGCGCCGCTGCGGCTGCGGCTGCTGAACGTGCTCTCCCAGGTCTCCCGGCTGCAGGGCGACCACCGGGCCACCGAGCGGTTCGCCGCCGAGGCGCTGCGGCTGCAGCGCGCGGCGCTCGGCGTCAACCACCCGCGCACGCTGCTCACCGCGGGCGCGCACGCGGCGGCGCTGCGCACCCTGGGGGAGTTCGACGAGGCGCTGCACGAGGAGCGCGACGTGCTGCGCGAGCTGCGCGAGCTGCTGGGCGCCCACCATCCGGCCACCGGTGACGCCATGCACAACCTGTCGATCTCCGAGGCGCTGAACGGCGACCCGGCCCGCGCGCTGCGGCTGGCGAGCGAGCGGCGGCGGCTGCGCGTCCAGCTCGCCGGCGCGGGCGACGCGGCCGCGGCCCACACTGCCATCGCGATGGCGCGCTACCACCGCGATCTCGGCCAGCTCGAGGCCTCGCACCGGCTGCTGAAGGCCGTCCTCAGCCGCGGCCACTCGCTGGGCACCCGCCGCGGCGGCCCGCCGCTGGACGTGCTGGGTGCCGAGAGCGGGCTCGCCATCACCGAGCGGCGGCTCGGTCACCCCTACATGGCGCTGGAGCGCGACGAGCGCGTGCTGGCCGAGCTGCGCGCCCACCAGGGCGACCATCACCTGCTCACGCTCACCTGCCTGGCCAGCCTGGCCGCCGACCTCGACGCGCTCGGCAAGCACCGGGACGCGGCCGACCATGCCGCGGCCTGCCTGGACGGACTGGCGCAGACCTTCCCCGACCGCCATCCCTACACGCAGGTCTGCGTGGTGGCCCTGGGCGCCTACCTGCGCAACGACGGCCGGCTCGACGAGGGCCGCCGGTACGGCGAGCAGGCGCTCGACGTCCTCGGCGACCGGCTCGGGGCGGCGCACCCGTGGACCATCGCCGCGGCGGTGGCGCTGGCCGGCACCCTGGTCGCGCAGGGCGACGTCGACACCGCCATCGAGCTGGAACGGGCGGCGGTGGACGGCTTCGCCGACGCCGGCCTGCCCGACCACCCCAACGCCCGGCTGGTCGAGGCCAACCTCGCCGGCACGCTGCGCCGGGCCGCCGGGGAACCGCCGTCCGCCTCCGCGGCGCGGCGCGACATCGACCTGGAGATACCCGAGCTTTGACGGCCCGGCACACCGGAGTGGAAGGGACGGCGATGACCTCCGGAGCGTTCACCGGCGGCGATCAGGAGCGGAAGGCCGTGTACCTTCCGGCGGCGCACGCCGACAGGTTCTACCGCACCACCGCCGACCGTGGCCGGCGGGTCGTCGAATCGGTCCCCGAACTGCCCTACCTGTCCCACTACCGCAGCGGCGTGCTCAACTTCACCGTGGACGTGCTGGACTCCCGGCCCGCCGGTCCCGGATCCGGCACCGAACCGGCTGCGGACCTCGGCACCGGCGCGGCGCGGGGCGCGGAGCCGGTGGGCGGGCGCGCCGCGGTCCCGGGGGCCGGGCAGGGCACCGGGGAGGGCACCGGGTCCGCCACCGACCGGCTCCGCGACCGGTACCGCCACGCCGGCCGGCAGCTCATCAGCCGGTTCGAGGATTTCGGAGCCTCGCTGCTGCCGCTGGACTCCGGCGAGCTGATGCGCATGGTGGTGTCCACCCCGCATGGCGGGGTGCACTGCGGGCGACTGCGCGCGGGGGAGTACCTCCTCGGGCTGGCGCAGCGGGGGCAGGACGTCCCGCGGATGGACCGCGCGATGAACGACCTGATCAGCGAGATCCGCACCCAGGAACTGCGGCTCGGCGCGGAGAACCCGGGCGGCGACCAGGCGGGCGACGACCTGCCGCCGCTCGCCGCCCCGTCCCAGCCGCACCTGGAGACCGGGCCGGCCTTCGGCGAGTCCTCCCAGGCCAAGCTGGTCGACCTGTGGTCCCGCACGGTCAACGTCGCCGACCTGCACTACGCGGCGCTGTACCACGACTGGACGCTGGTGCAGGCGGGCGACGTCTTCGCCGAGAGCGAGCTGGACATCTGGTTCACCGGCCTGCCCCGCCCCACCCGGCGCGCCCTGTACCAGGACATCGCCGGCCGGCTGCGCGCCGACCTGGTGCGGCTGCACCACGCCCTGCGCCGGATGGTGCCCGGCCGGGTCGACCGGCTGGTGCTGGACGTGCAGGCCGGCGCGGTCTACGTGCACTGGCCCTGGCACGCGCCGGGCGACTTCCTGATCGGCGTCACGCTGTACCAGGACATAGTCGACCGGGCCGAGCGGCGGCTGCGCCGGCTGGCCGCGGAGCTCCCGGACGCCGCCGGCGCCCCTTCCGGCTGACCGTCCGGGTGCGCGGTCTCGGCCGGACCGGCCCGTCAGTCGCGCGCCGCCCCGCCCGTGCCCGCGCGGCCCGGGAGAGACGCCGGCCACTCATCACGGCCATTTCCGCCTCGACCGCGCCGAAGGGGATGGAAAGGGCCGTCTCCGGCGGGCCGGCGGGCGACGTGGTAATTCTTGCCGCCGATTCCCGGCGGGCATCCGGAGTTTTCACGATTATTCAAGAATCGTGCCGTGGTTCGGCCGGGTGGCGGCGGTTTAGAATCGGGGTCCGGCGCGAAATGCGCTCCCCTTTTCGGGCGGGAGGACACCCGTGAAGGTGCTCATCCGATTCCTCGGCTCGCCGGTCGGGCGGCTGCTGACCATGCTCGCCGCCGCCGCGCTCGGCCTCGCCGTGGCGCGGGCCACCGACGGCGCCGGGGGCCTGGACACGTCCTCCTGGTACCTGTGGGGCGTCAGCCTGCTGCTCGCCGTCGGACTCTACGGCAGCGCCTCCGGCATCCCGGCGGACGCGGTGCACGACCTGCGGGTCGTGGTCACCGCGGTGACCGTCGGCGTGCTGCTGAAGACGGCGCTGATCGCCGGGGTCATGTACGTCGCCGGCGGCCTCCGGCCCGAGGCGATGATCCTCGGCGTCGCGGTCGCGCAGATCGACCCGCTGTCGGTCGCCGCGCTGGCCGGCCGGTCGCGGATGTCGCGGCGGGCCAAGTCGCTGCTGCTGTCCTGGGCCTCATTCGACGATCCGGTGACCGCGCTGCTCACCGTCTACCTGATGGCGTTCGCGCTGGACGGCGGCGCGGCCCGATCCGCCGGGGTGTCCGGCTACCTGGCCGACCTCGGGCTGAACCTCGGGTTCGCCGCCGCCGCCGGCCTCGGCTGGCTGGCCGCCCGCCGGCTGCGCCGCGCCACTCGCCCGCCGGCGACCACGGCCGCCGCCGCGCCACCCGGGTCGCTCCCGCCGCCCGCTCCCGCCGCCCTGTCCGCGCCGGCCGAGACCGCGTTCGCCGAGGCCGCGCCGGCCGAGGCCGCGCCGGCCACCCTGTCCACCCCGCCGGTGCCGTCCGGGGCCGGGCGGGCCGAGCCCTCGGCGGCGTCCGGGGTGGCGGGTGCCGTCGCCCGCATGCGGGGGGTGCTGGCACCGGGCGAGGCGCCGGCGCCCTCGGCGGTGTTCCGGGCGGTGGCCACGCTGGTGCTGGCCGTGCTGATCGCCATCGCGGCCTGGCGGTTCTGGATGCTCGGTATCGCACTGATCGGCCTTTTCTATCGGCCGGGCATCGCCGCGCTCACCGACAAGGTCACCCAGGCGGCCTTCCTGGTCGCCACGTTCGTGCTCGGCATGCTGCTGGTGGACGGCGTCGACCTGCGGCTCGGCCTGGTGCTCGGCTGCGCGGCGTTCGGCGCGCAGATCGTCGCCGGGCTGCTGATCGCCCGCCGGCTGCCCCGGGTGGACCGCGTCTACCTGGCCCTCGGCCAGCAGAACGGCATCACCGCGGTCATCCTCTCGCTGGCGCTGGAACCGTACCTGCCGTACGCGGTGAGCGTGGTCGCCCCGGCCATCCTGGTGGTCAACCTGCTGCACCTGGCCGCCAACGGCGCATTCGACCGCCACGAACGCCTGGCGGCGGCCCGCCGGAAATCCACCGGCCCGCTCCCCGCCCCGGTACCACTCGTGACGTCGCCCGGCGGGTCGCCCTCCGTGGCGCGGCCGGCCGTCTCGCCCCTGGGGCCGGCAGACCGCCCCGCCGCGGACGGTACCGATCCCGGCGGTCCGGCCGGCGGTCCGGCCGGCGGTTCCCGGCGGTCCGGCGGTCCGATCGGCGACTACGCCTGGCGGCCGGCCATGGCCCCACGGGGCGATCTACGGCCCTGACCTGCCCGGCGCCGCCGGGCGGCAGCAGGACACCGCGACTTCGCCGATGTCCGCCGATGTGCGCTGGTGTTCGGTCACGCTCCCGCCCGGCGTGCACCGGCGCGCGCCTCCTGGCGAGGTCCGGTGCCGCCGGAGCGGCCCGCCCCGGTCCTCCGGGCAGGACGTGGTCCGGTGGACAGGTCGAGGAGCGCCGCGCCGCCGCGGGACGGCCGGCGCCGGTCAGGCGCGGACGTGGTCCATCGCGGAGGTGAACACCCGTTCGGCCAGCTCGGTGAGCACCTCCTGGGCCTCGGCCCGGCGGAACGTGCGCGCCGAGCGGTCCAGCGGGTCGGGTCCCTCGGTGAACGGGCCGAACGTGGCGAGGCTCTCCAGCCGGAACACCGGCAGCATCTCCGCGGTGATCTCGTAGCTCCGGCAGATGGTGCGCAGCCGCCGTTCCTGCTCGGCGGTCGGCGCCGGCTCGCCAGGCACCGTCCGCGCCTGGCGCACCCACTCGCCGACGCTGTCTTGGAAGGCCTCCACCAGCTTCTGTACCAGCACCGCGACGCCGACGGCCTGGAACTGTTCGACGGTGAAGCTCAACCGGCGCGGGCGGTCCTCACCCGCCGGGTCGAACACCTCGCGGAACGAGGCCGGGACCCCGCTCAGCAGGCCGATCACGTCGAAGGCGCGGTCGAAATGCCGTTGCACCGCGTGCGGCAGCCGGCGGCGCACGCCGGCCCGCCGCCCGCCGGCGGCCGGCGGATCACCGGACATCTCGGCCAGCTGCCACAGCTCGCCGAGCCGGGCGGCGGTCGCGGTGTCGAGCTGTTCCACCCGGCCGTCGATGCGCTGCAGCCGCTGCAGCACGCTCGTCTGCTGGAAGGCGATGCCTTCCAGATGGTCGCGGATCAGGTCCAGGGTGCTGTCCCGGCCGGAGGAGCTCAGCCGTTCGGCCAGCTCCCGGACGGTCTCCCGGACCTGATGCTCGAAGGACCGGTCGCTGTAGACGATGGGCTGGCTGCCGGTGGCGTCCGCCAGCCGCAGCCGCAGTTCGGTGGAGATGTAGCCGTTCACCGCGACCAGCACCTCGCACGGCGCCGCCCCGGTGTCGCGCCGGGCCGCCTCCACCGTCTGTCTCAGCCGGTCGACCTGCTCGTCCTGCAGCACCGAGTCGGTGGTCACCACCGCGATCGCCGACCCGGTCCGCCCGATCAGCACCCAGAAGTCCACGTCCCCCGCGGCCCCGGCGGACCGCCGGGCGAAGCGCACCGGGCTGGGCTCGAACCGCCACGGCCCGGTGGACAGCACGCCCTCGATCGACTTCCTGAGATCCTCCCGGGTGACCTTCTCGAACGCCTTGCGCGCCGCGGCCCGGACCACCCGGTCGTCCACCTCGCGCGGCGGCGGGCCGCCCTCGGCGGCGGCAGTCGCCCACGCGTGGTGACACAGCTTCAGCACCCGGCGCGGCACGCCACCGGCGAGCCGGTTGATGTAGTGCACCGACTCCTCGGTGAACGGCGCGATGTCCGGCCCGCGCGGCCGCCGGGCCGGAGCCGTTCCGGCCGCGGAGCGGCGGGCCAACCACTGCGTGACCTGGGTCGCATCCGTCCCGTCATCGGCATCGTCGTCCAGAGCTTCCTCGGCCGCCTCGGCCGCCGCGGCCGGTTCCTGCTGCGGATGCAGGTGGGCGTGCACCAACTCGACGCTCTGCGCGCCGGTCAGCAGGGTCGGCCGGATCGGCACGATGCGCTCGTGCAGGCTCTCGCCGAACCTGCCCAGCACCTCGGGCAGCGTGCAGAACACCAGCAGGCCGCCGGCGTTCACATAGACGTTCACCAGCTTCTCGAAGGCCTGGGTGAAGTCGCTGCGCCGGTCGTCCGGCCACTCGAAGACCTTCTCCAGCATGTCGATGACCAGCACGAACTTCCGGCCGGCCTGCCCGTAGAGGAACGCGAAGACCGCCAGGGCGTCGAAGACCTTGCTGACGGTGTCGATCGGGGTGTCGATGCCGCGCTCGTGCAGCACCGTGCTCGGCGGCTGGCCCATCAGCCAGTCCCACACCTGGTCCTGGATGCCGGGGAACAGCAGCAGCGTCAGCGCGGCGGAGAACTTGCCGTGCTCGGTGAGCATCTGCAGCCGGCGTTCCAGGTCGCGGCGGATCGCCGCCTCCGACAGGGCGTACGCCTCGATGACGGCCTGCGGATCCAGCCGGCGGTCGCGCAGCCCGGTGACCACCTGGCGCAGCAGCGGCGAGCGATCGATGCTGTCGGCGGTGACGTCGGAGTAGTAGTCGAGCAGCACGTCAAAGAAGGCGGCCTTCTGGTCCTTCAGCCCGCTGACCAGGCGGTCGCGGTAGATGGCGCCGAAGTCCCACAGCGGCTCGTCGATCAGCCACAGCAGCGGCGCGCTGGGATGGGCGGTCACCGTGCGGGCCAGGTCCCGGGCGATGTGGCTCTTGCCGGTACCGAGGTCGCCGACCAGCGCCAGCGCCCGCCCCCGGGACGGAACTCCGGTCGACTGGTCCAGGTAGGCGCCGAGCTGGCCGGCCACCGCCCGGACGGCGTCGGTCTCGATGGTGACGGCCCGGCCGGGCCGGGACCGGGGACCGGTGGCGAACAGGTCGTAGGAGCCGCTCAGCCGCGCGGCCGGGGCGGAGGGGAACGGATTGTCCCTGGCGTTCACTCCACTGGTCCCTTCTGCCCCGGCTGGCCCGACGCCGGCGGGCGGCGCCGCATCCGCTCGTCGTCGAGCCGCTGGTGGGCCAGCGCGATGACGTCCGCGTCCGAGATCACGTCCCGCCCGTCCAGCCGGGCGATCTCGCCCAGCGCGTACAGGTCGTTCTGGAGTCCCCGCACCGTTCCATGGGGATTCTCGTTTTCCGGGGTGATTCTGGCCAGAGCCTCCGGGGCTATGATGACGTGCGCCGCGGGCAGTCCGGGCAGGTCCAGCCGGGCCTGCACGAAGCTTTCCCAGTCGTTGCCCCGCAGTGGCCCGATGGACAGATGCGTCACCAGCTGCCGCTGGTCCCAGGGGAGCGTGGGCGCCATGTTCTCCATGAGGTCCGGCTCGGTGGTCTCGGCGAAGAATACGATGCGGCGCTCGCAGAAGTTCAGGTGACCGCGGACGAACCGCAGGTGCGCGTCCGGGGTGCCGAGCGGGATGTACGGCAGGACGATCAGCGCGAACAGCCGCCGGTCACGCAGCACCTCGCTGAGCCGCTCGTACAGCTCCGACAGCCGGTGGGCCGGCCGGTGGTCGTCGTCCACCGGGTCGGCCGCGTCGGTCACCAGCCGGTCCAGGTCCGGAGTCTCGTGCCCGTGCGAGCGGACGCCGGAGACCACGTGCCGGAATATCGTTCGGTTGATCGCGTCGAGCGCCCGCAGCTCGCCGGTGTCGTCGTAGGCGACCTTCTCCGCCCGGTCGCTGAGGTCGACGATGCAGATGCCGGGAGCGGGCCGCTCCCGCGGCCGCCAGTGGTCCTCCGGTGACCTCGGGGCGGGGTCCACCGGCCGGCCGAGGGCCTCGGCCAGCCGGGCGTGCAGGTGGTCCACGCACTTGTGGATGAGGCTGGTCTTGCCGCTGCCGGTGACCCCGTCGACCAGCACCAGCCGGCCGTCGTTGGCCAGCTCGTCCACGTCGGCGATGTGCCGGCAGAAGACGGTGAAGGCGTGGCCGGTGTTGTCGATCGGCACCCAGAGCCGGCCGTGCCCGGGGATGTACCAGGGTTTGAGCGGGATGCCGCTGATGTAGATCAGCTCGGGCTCGCCGGTCACCGTCTCCCGGACGGTCGGGATGCCGAAGGTGTTGATCGGGAGCGCCCCCGGCGCCTGGATCGTCACGGGCGGCCCTCCTCGGTGCCGGCCCCGGCCGGGGCCCCTCCGGACGAGGCCGCGGCGGGCCGGGCGGCGCGGGACCACAGGTCCCGGATGTGGCGGTCGATCAGTGCCTCCGTGTCACGGGTCAGGTGGGCCACCTCGCGTCGTCTCTCCTCCCGGCCGGCCTGGCGCTCGTCGTGGTCCGGGCGGCCGTGCGCGACGGTGAACGCCGGGCCGGGGTAGCCGGTGACGAGTTCCGCCAGGTGCTCGGCCTCGGCACGCCGGCGTCCCTGGACCGGAAGCCGCCGCAGCGTGTCCGCCAGGACGTCCCGGCGGCGTTCCAGCTCGGCCCGCTGCGCGCCGGCGGTGGCCGGGCCGTCGATCCAGGCGTCGATGTAGGTGTAGGCCGCCGCCCGGAAGTCGCCGGACGCCTGGGCCAGCGCGTCCCGCCGCTGCCGCCGCCGGGCGGCACGGGCGTCCAGCCGCTGCACCAGCAGGGTCAGCAGCGAGCCGGCCAGCAGCTGGCCGAGGGAGCCGAGCGTCGAGACCAGCACGCCCGGCTCGTCCGGCCGCTCCGCAGGAGGCAGGTCCGGCACGGTGGCCAGCAGCGCGGTGCACGCCCGCTCGAACGCCTCCGGCCGGGCGGTCCGCCACTGGTCGACGGAGTAGGTGAGATCGCCGGTCCGCACCGCGTCCGGGCGGTCGGGCACCGCCGTGCCGAGCCCGAGCGACACGGCGGCCTCGGCCACCTGGGGCCGGTGCGCGGCGGCCAGGCAGTAGACCGCGCGCCGGTCGGCGGCCGGATCGGGGGACGCGGCCGGCGCGGGGGTCGCGGTGGCGGCGGGGGAGGGGGTGGCGGCGAGCGCGAGAGCCGGCCGGCCCAGGACGAGCGCGAGGGCGGCGGGCAGGGACAGGACGAGGACCGCGGGCAGGGATAACGCGGAAACGGCCGACCCGGCCGCCGGCCGCCTCGCGGCCCGACCGCGCCCGGTCCGCACGCCACCACCCCTCTGCTGGTCTTCCTGTCGAAAGCTAGCCGGAGCGGCGGGCGGGCGCGCGTTTTCCCCGGCATGCGGTACAACTCCGTAATACAAGCCGAAACGGCCGGGATGTTATTCAGGTATTAATCAGTACATATCGCGGGTGCTGCAATTCGCGAGGGTCAGCCCGGCGTGCGGAACGCCGAGGGCAGCACGTCGACGTCGTCCGCCATGACGAACGCCACCCGGTGCCCGAACTGGATCTGGTAGTAGACCGTGTCCCCGCGGATCACCCGGTGCCCGGCGGGGTCGAACGAGGCCGCGTAGTAGTACTCGCCGCGGGTGGCCAGCCCGACGGCGTACCGCTGTCCCGCGCCGATCGCGTACTGCAGCGGCACGATCTTCTGGACCGGGATCCCCTTCGGGTAGGCCGCCGGCTCCGGATACGCCCGGCCGTACACCGGCACCTGGGGCCGGCCCGCGCGAGGGGTCACCACGTACCCGCGGGCGTGCACCGCCGTCGGCCGGTCGGGCGGATTATGGAACCACGCCCGCCGCCCCAGGTACCAGATGGCCGTCCACTCGCCCCGCCGGCCGGCCACCGCGAACTGCTGGCCGGTGGTCGCCCGCGCGCCGTGGTCGTAGACGTCGAAGGTGGACGGGCCGGCCGAGCGCCCGGCGTCCCGCACCAGCGGGGCGTCCTCCCGCGGCTCGGTGCGCAGCCAGACCGAGGCCGAGCCGTGCGGCGGGCAGTCGGTCCCCGCGCCGCCGCACCCGGTGTAGCGCGGCCGGTGGCGCGGGTAGTCCGTCCGGATCGTCACCAGGCCGCCGCCCGCGCCGGCCGTCGCCTCGAACGGGCGGCCCAGCAGCTCGAAGTAGTGCCCCCAGTCCCAGTACGGCCCCGGGTCGGTGTGCATCGTGCGCACGGTCTCCGGCAGCGTGCCGGGCACGTTGTCGTGGCCGAGGATGTGCGCCCGGTCCAGCGGGATGCCGTACCGCCGGGCCAGGTAGCGCACCAGCCGGGCCGAGCTGCGGTACATCGCCTCGGTGTACCACCGGCCGCCGCGGGCCAGGAAGCCCTCGTGCTCGATGCCGATCGACTTGGTGTTGACGTACCAGTTGCCGGCGTGCCAGGCGGCGTCGCCGGTCCGGACGTGCTGGACGACCTGCCCGTCGGCCGAGCGGATCGTGTAGTGCCAGCTCACGTAGGCCGGGTCGCGCACCAGCTTCAGCGTGGTCGCGTAGCTGGCCTCGGTGTCGTGGACGACGATGTAACTGATCCGCTGGCTGCGCGGCCGGTCCGACACGTCGTGGTTGCCGTAGTCGCCGGGCGCGGCCGACAGCCGCTGGTAGGGCGCCGGCACCCACGCGCAGGCCAGCGTGCGCGGGCACTCCGCGGCACCGCGTTCCGGGCGGCCGGCACGTTCCATGTGCGGAGCGATCTCCGGTGCGGCGGGCAGCGAAACCTGCCGGCCGTCGTCGGTGGTCCGGGCCGCCCCCGCCCTGATGACCTCGAACACCTCGCCGGCGAACCGCCGGGCGGTGCCGGCGTCCGGGGCACCGGAGTAGCGCGCCACCGCGCCGTACCAGTCCGCCGGGTCGCCGCTCGCCGGCGCGCCCAGCTCCGCCTGGTGGCGGGCCAGCAGCGCGGCACCGCCGAGCACGTTGGCGTCCGGGTCGCGGCGCAACCGCTCCGGCGCGATCCCGGTCAGCCGGGCCGCCATCGCCACCGTCCCGGCCACCACCGTTCCAGTCGACCGGGTCCCGGCCTGCATCGCTCGGGTCGGCACGGTTCTGGTCGGCACCGTTCCAGCGCCGCCGGTCCGGGGGACCGGGGAACGTCGTCGGCCGCCGCGGTCGTCCTCGGCGTGCCGCCCGGCGGTGTCCGCGCGCGCCGCGGCAGGGTGCCTGGCGGTGTCCGCGCGCGCCGCGGCGATGTCGACCAGGTGCATGGGACCGTAGCCGGCCGCGACGCTCGGCTCCCCGCCGTTGGCGTCCCAGCGCGATTCCAGGTAGGACACCGCGAGCAACACGGCCTCCGGCACCCCGTACCGTGCGGCGGCCTCGCGGAACGCGCGCTGCCGGTCCGCCGATCCGATCGAACCGGGTCGCGGCCGTCCCGGTCGCCGTTGGCCCCCCTGGGCAGGCCGGCCCGCCACGTCATCCGCGCGTGGCTGTCCCGGCGGGAGCCCCAGGCGGGCCGCCGCGATGCTCGGCGACGGCGCCGCCAGCACGGCGGCAAGTACGGTGACCGGAAGTATCCGCATGACCGCCCCCTTCTCCCGCGACCTTCCCCGCGACGGAGGCGGTGCCGCCCGGTGGACCGGCCCGGCGCGACCGCGGCCACCGTCGTGATCATCGTCGCCACCCTATGCCGCCATCACCTGCGATTTCCGTCCTGGGAAACGGGCGTGTCACGGAGTACGGGACGTTCCCGGCAGGCGGCCGCGAGCCCGCCGGTCAGCGCTTCCGGTGCCCCGGGAACGGCCAGGCGTTGGGGCGGCAGCCCTGCAGCGACTTGGTCTGCTGCGTCATGACCGGCGCGCGCCGGCCCGGTCCCGGGCAGGACACGTGGCCGTGGCCGAGCGCGTGCCCCACCTCGTGATTGACGACGTACTCCCGGTAGGCCGCCAGGTCGCCCCGGTACCCCGGCACGGCCTGGCCCCATCGCTTGGCGTTGATGACCGAGCGGCGGCCGTTCCAGCAGGACAGCTCGCCGAAGGTCTGCATCGGCAGGCACTGCCGGTTCGTCATCGCCGGGCTGGACAGCGCGACGCGGAACCGGACCCGGCCGTGGTCCACCCGCTTGAACCGCATTCGCCCGCCCGCGCCCCAGCTGCGCGGGTCGTTCAGGGTACGGTGCACCGCCGCGGCGAACTCCTCGGGATCGAACGGCAGTCCCTTCTCCACCTCGACCATGTACCGCACCACCGGCCCGCGGGCCCCCGCCGGCGGCAGGTCGGTGCCGCCGGCCCGCCGGTACCGGCCCGCGGCCGATTCCGGCACCCGCACCACCGGCGGCTGCCCCTCGTCGGGATCCGGCCCGCCGGTGCCCGACCGGTTCGGCGGCCAGGTGACCCCGCGCGGCGGCGTCACCGGGGTGCTCGGCGGCGTCGACGGCGTCACCGCCGGCTGCGGCGGCGCCGGGGTGACCGGTCCGGCCACCGGGCCGCCCGCCGGCGGCGACCCGGCCCCGGCCGCTTCAGGGGGCGGCGATGCCCCGGTCAGGCCGTCCCCGGGTCCGCCGAGGGCCAGCACCCCGCTCCCGGTCAGCATGACGGCCGCGCTGGCGACCGCGCACAGCAGCACGGCCGGCCGGCCCGGGGGACTGGTACGGGGGATCAGGTTGCGCAACATCGACGGCAGAGCCTATTACCGATCGCCCCCCACCTCACATCGAGCACCCGCCTTACCCCACGCTTCGCCCTGCCTTGCCACGGTCGTGCGCTCCACGAAGGTGGTCCCCCTGGATGCCGCCCGGCTCCACGACATTCTTCGGGTACCGCTCATCTGCTCGTGAAAGGAACGGGAACGGATCGCGGCCCCGGCCCAACGAGCGGTGATCTATGGATCACCGGCTGTATCTTCGGCCGTAGGATCCGCGGTCTCGCTGCTCAGCGTGATGGTCGCGGAGTACATGCGCGCTTCTCGCGAGGAGTGGTGGATTGGCGCGGTCGTTCCGGCCGGAACCAGAGAACGAACTGGGACGATTGTTCCAGGAGTTCAGATATACGGCCTACCGGCTGGAGACCCTCCAGCGGTACGACGTGCCTGCCGAACGCGCCGGCTTCGCCCGCTTCCTCGCCGGCGATACGGCGGACGAGCGCTCCATCGTCGGCGGATGGATCGAGCGGGTGGTCTCCCGAGCCGTCCAGGCCGGCAAGCGCATGCAGCGGGTGCACGTCGTCGAGCTGCCGCTCACCGACTACCTGCGCTTCGAGTTCGCCTGGGGGTACCGCCACTCGGTGCGCGCCGGGGAGGATGTGCGGATCCTCCCGGTCGCCGCGGGAGAGTGGCCGGAGCATCTGCCCCGAAACCTGGACTACTGGCTCTTCGACTCCTGCCACCTGGTCCGGATGCATTATCGGGACGACGGCTCGTTCGCCGGCGCCGAACGGATCCAGGATCCGGTGGACATCGTCCAGGCCGGCCACCTCCGTGACGTGGCGCTGCACTCCGCCGTGCGCTTCGAAGAGTACGCCTCCAGGGAGACGTCTCCGTCGCAGCCGAGGTGACGGCGGAGGCGGTACGCGGGGGTCAGGGATCAGCCCGGTAGGTGGGCCGCGTGCCGGTCGAGGAGGCTCTTGGGGGCGGTGAGACACCAGGCCTCGGTGAGCAGCTCGAACAGCTCGTCCGCCTCGATCTTCGGCAGGTGGACGATGACCCAGCCGAAGCGGCCCGCGGTGAACTGCGGCTCGAACACCTCCGGCCGCTCGGCCACCAGGGCGATCTGCTCGTCGATGGTGGCCTTCAGCCCCACGGTCTCGGTCTTCTCGTACAGGTAGCCGAAGCCCTTGCCCCGCACCTTCAGTCCCACCCACTCGCCACCGCTGTCCCGCTGCTCCACCTCGGGGAGCCGCTCCAGCATGGCCAGCAGTTCGTCAACGCTCACGCCCATGGCAGGTGTCTACCAGGACGCCCCGACATTTCCGGCGGGCGCCCCGATGGCCCCGGCGGGACCGGCCGGACGGCGGGCGGCGGGGTCAGCCGGAGCGGGGGGCGGCGCCGAGGCCGGACAGGACGCGGGAGAAGGCGGCGGCGTGCCGCAGCTCGTCCTGGCCGATCTCGGTCAGCAGGGCGGCGGCGGCCCGGTCGCCGGCGGCGGACGCCTTGCGGGCGTAGCCGGGGTAGGTCCTGGTGCCCTCGTCGGTCTCCCCGGTGATGGCGTCGCGCAGGTTGGCCCGGGTGTCTCCGACCAGGCCGGCCAGCCGCGCCTCCTCGGCGAAGTGCTCGGTCAGCTCCATTCGGGCCGCACGGTCGAACAGTTCGGCGACGTCGCGCCGGCCGGTGGCCCGAGCCCGGTCGGCCCACAGGGTGTACTTGGCCCAGGCGAACGACTCGCCGCGCATCGCGGCCCGCAGGTCGCGCAGCGTCCGGGTCGAGGTCACCTTGGGCCGGCCCGCCGGGATCGCCACCGGCTCCACCTTCGGAAGGGTCGGGACGGTGGCCCCGGACCGGGGTTCGGTGACGGCGCGGAGGGCCTGGCGGAAGTGGTCGCGGTGCCGGGCCTCGTCCGCGCTGATCTCGGTGAACAGCCGGGAGGCCGCCCGGTCACCGGCCGCCTTCGCCCGGGCGGCGAATTCGGGGTACATCACGGTGGCCTCGTAGTCCTCGCCGGCGATGGCGGCCCGCAGGTTGGCGGCGTTGTCGCCGACCAGGCCGATCAGGCCGGCCTGCTCGGTCAGGTGCTCGCGGAACTCGGTCCGGGCGGTCCCCTCGAAGAGCCTGCGGGCCTCCGGCAGGTTCTCCCGCCCGGCCTGTGCCGCGTACGCCAGGTACTTGGCGTGCGCGAGGGCCTCGTCCTGCACGGCCTCGGTGATGTCCCGCCGGGTGGCCGGGTCGATCTCGGCCCGCGGCCGGGTCGCCGTCCCCGCGGCCGTCGCGGCGACGGCCGCGGCGAGGCCGAGCGCGGCGAACCCGGCCCGCCATCCGGTGAACCTTCGGACGTCCATCTCGCCCCCGATCAGCCGATCCCGGTGCGGCGCGTCGGCCCCTCTCGCCGGCCGGTTCGCGCACCCCCGGGTTCCTACCCGCCGGGCGGGGGGCGGACGGCCGTCCGCATCCCAAGATCCGGGCGATCCCCGGCCAAGGCTTCGGCCGGGCCGGCGACCGCGCTGCAGCCCTCGATCGGATGATTTCAAGTGATAAGTCGGCATAAAGCGGGCAAGGGCGTCCGGTGTCGCTTTCGCGCCGCGCGGGGATCCGCCGGCCGGCGGCCCGGATCATCAGTGAGGAGACAACATGCAGACTCGCCGCATCGGCGACGTCGAGGTCGGCGCGATCGGCCTGGGCGGGATGCCCATGTCGATCGAGGGACGCCCGGACGAGCAGCGGTCGATCGCGGCGATCCACGCCGCGCTGGACGCCGGCGTGACCCTGATCGACACGGCGGACGCCTACCACCTGCACGCCGACGACGTGGGCCACAACGAGTCGCTGATCGCCCGCGCGGTGGCGGGCTACGGCGGTGACACCTCCGACGTGCTGATCGCCACCAAGGGCGGGCACCTGCGCCCCGGCGACGGCTCGTGGACGCAGAACGGTGCCCCCGACTACCTCGAGCAGGCGTGCGACGCCTCGCTCAAGCGCCTCGGCGTGGAGGCGATCGGGCTCTACCAGTTCCACCGGCCCGACCCCGAAGTGCCCTACGCCGACTCGATCGGCGCCCTGCGCGACCTGCTGGACGCGGGAAAGATCCGCTTCGCGGGCATCTCCAACGCCGACCCCGGCCAGATCCGGCAGGCGAACGAGATCCTCGGCGGCCGGCTGGTCAGCGTGCAGAACCAGTATTCGCCGGCCTTCCGGTCCAGCGAGCCCGAGCTGGAGCTGTGCGCCGAGATGGGCATCGCCTTCCTGCCGTGGAGCCCGCTCGGCGGCATCAGCCGTGCCGGTGAGCTGGGCTCGCGCTTCGCGGTGTTCGAGGAGGTCGCCAAGGCCCGCGGGGTGAGCCCGCAGCAGGTCTGCCTGGCCTGGATGCTGGCCAAGGCCCCGGTCGTCATCCCGATCCCGGGTTCGTCCCGCCCCGAGACGGCCCGCGACTCGGCGGCGGCCGCCGAGCTGGAGCTGTCCGCCGACGAGCTCGCCCGGCTGGACGCCGCCTGACCGTTCCCGCACGACCCCGTACGACGACCCCGCACGACCAGACCGCGCCCGGAACCGGCCCGCCCGGTCCCGGGCGCGTCGCCGCCCGCCGGGTGGCCCCGGGAAGGCCGCCCGGGCCGGGAACTCCGGACGGCGGGACCGGCGTTGGCAGCGGTGACGGTTCCCCCTGGAGGAGTGATCGATGTTCCGCAAGCTGATGGCCGCGTTCGGTGCCGGCGTCGAGGTCGACACGGTGCTGCGTGATCGGCAGGTCACCCCGGGCAGCACCCTGCATGGCGAGGTGCGCTTCCGCGGCGGTTCGGCCGCGCACCGGGTGGACGAGATCACCATCGACCTCACCGCCGTGGTCGAGGTCGAGTCGGGCGACAGCGAGCACCACCGCACGTTCGGCTTCCAGCGGTCCCGGGTGTCCGGGCCGTTCGAGCTGCCGGCGGGGGAGGCGCGGTCGCTGCCGTTCGCCGTCGCGGTGCCGTGGGAGACACCGGTCAGCGCCGTCGCCGGTCACCCGCTGCCCGGCATGCGGCTCGGCGTCGCCACCGAGCTGTCGCTGGCCGGCGCGCTGGACAAGAGCGACCTGGACCCGCTGTTCGTCGCGCCGCTGCCCGAGCAGGATCACCTGCTGGCCGCGCTGGACCGGATGGGGTTCCGCTTCAAGCGGGCCGACCTGGAGGCCGGCCGGCTGCAGGGGGCCACGCTGCCGTTCTTCCAGGAGATCGAGTACCACGCCGGCCCGGAGTGGCGGCGCCACTTCAACGAGCTGGAGTTGACATTCGTCGCCGGCCCGCACTCGATGGACGTGATCCTGGAGGCCGACAAGCGGGGTGGCTTCCTCACCGCGGGCCGGGACGTCTACAACCGCTTCCGCGTCCCCTACGGCGGCCACCCGGGCGCCGCCGAGCAGGCGCTGCGCGACGGGCTGGCCGCCATGGCCCGGCACCGCGGCTGGTTCTGACCGTCCCGGGGAAAGCGCGCCCCGCGGGCCGCCCGAGATGATCGGGCGGCCCGCCGGGGCGGCCGTCAGATCGGGTTGAGGAACCAGATCTCGTTGTTGGCGAGGACCTGTGCCGGGTCGGTGTTCCCGGTGATGGTCTGCTGGTCCAGGGTGGCGCCGCCGCCGGGCGGGGCGTGCAGCACCTTGCCGCTGTACCGGTTGACCAGGTAGAACGTGCCGTCGGCGAGACGGCGCAGCGTCCATTCCTGGCTGGTGGCGGTGGCGCAGTTCGCCTGCCGGATCTGGATGCCGGCGGACGTGCTCGCCGACACCAGGTCCAGGCACTTGGCGCTGTTGATGTTCACCAGCTTCCAGTACGACCCGCTGGACTGCAGCCGCCACTGCTGGCTGGTGGCCGTGGACGGCCCGTTGTGCACGACCAGCGCCCCGGAGGCGGTCGAGGCGCCGGCGGGTTCGGCGTTGTCGTGGCTGCCGTACCCCTGCAGGTAGTAGACGCTGTTGTTCACCGGCGTGATGCCGCTGACCTGGGTGAAGGTCCACTGCTGGTCGGCGGCGCCGGTGTAGGTCTGCTGGGTGACCGCGGCCGGCCAGGTCCCGGAGGCGGTCAGCGCCAGCCCGGACAGCCAGTCGAAGATGGCGAAGGTGTTCGTGCCGACCGGCAGGTAGGAGAAGCGCATGCCGTCCTGGCCGTTGCAGTTGTACTGCAGCATCGGCGTGCCGGGCGTGGTGCCGCTGTAGGCGCTGTCGGCGCACAGCCGGCTGCCGACGTTGATGAACTGCAGCCCGGTCTCGTAGCCCATCAGCCATTTCTGGCTCGCGGCGCCGCTCGGGGCGCGCTGGCTCAGCTCGGCGAGCGCGCCGTTGTTCACCGGTTCGAGCGCGCCGCCGGTGGAGGCGTTGGTGATGGTGTAGGTATTGCCCACCTTGGGGTGCGGGTCGCTGTCGGCGGTGCCGCCGGCGATGAGGTAGGCGCTGTCGGCGGTGTTCCAGTGGGTCGCCAGGTAGCTGCCCGCGGGCGGGGCGGCGTGGAAGTAGTCGTCACGGTTGCAGTCGGGCAGCCGGCGGTCGTTCCACTGCAGGCAGCTCCATGTCGGGGTGCCGCCGTAGCACATCAGGTCCCACTGATCGAGGCAGTGCCAGCTGCTGTCGCTGTGCGGGGCGCTGTACTGCACCGCGCCGAAGCTGTGCCCGAGCTCGTGGGAGACGGCGTTGGCGCCGAAGCAGTTGGGCGCGGCGTCCACCCGGGAGTAGGCGAGCCCGTTGTTGAGGTTGCCCGACCCGGTGGAGTCGTCGTACTTGATGTCGGAGATGCCGCATACCGAGGTGGCCTCGGTGAGCATGAGGTAGTGCCGGTCGCTGCTGTTGTAGCCGAGGGAGGCCAGCGCCGCCTTGCTGGTGTCGAAGGTGGCCAGCGCCCCGGCCGGGACGACCACGTTGCGCACGACGGCCGCGCAGCCGCCGCTGACCGCCGTGGTGACGTAGCGGATGTGCCGGCTGCGCCCGGCGGTGGCCGCGGCGTCGTTGAACTGGTCGTCGGCGTCGGCCAGCCAGGACCGGAACATGGGCAGGAACTGGGTGTAGCGGTCCGGCATGGACGCCTCGCGCACGTACAGCGCCTCGACGCGCTTGCCGCTGGTGCCGTCGCCGTCACAGGCCACCCGCTGCGGGGAGACCTCGGTCCTGGCGGACCGGCTCGCCGCCGCCGGTGCCGGGCCGGCGCGCTCGCCGAGCCGGGCGCCGGGGAAGGAGTCCGACACGACGCGGTCCGGGCCGTCGTCCGGTGGGACGGCGGCCGCCGCGGGGGAGGCGACCAGGCCGGCCGCGAGGAGGAACCACGCGGCGACCAGGGACAGGTTTCGCCTGAGCTGCATTTCCGATGAACTCCGATCGGTGCGGCCACGCCCTCGATGGGGCGATTCATCAGCAATGATCACCTCCAAACCCGGTAAATCTGATGAATTGTGCTAATTGTCACAGAGGATTGACGGTGGGCTTTTTGTCGGCGTAGGAGGAAGGGCGCCGCGATCGAGCGAGAATACGGAGATGATCAATCTGATTGAAGGGTCACCCGAAAATCGACCGAAACCAAATTGCGGACATATTGCCCGTGGTGCACCGGCCGGCCCGCCATTCGGCCGGGCCGGCCCGCCAGGAGGCGACCGCCCGTCCGGCCGCCGGTCAGAGCCGCCCGCCCGGTCATCCTGGCCCCATATCTGCAGGTGGGCCCGGATCTTCGCCGGTCCGCAGCGGCGACCACGGCCGCCGGCGGGCCGTGCGGAAGAAGGCGGCGGCCGGCGGATTAGCCGGCCCGGCGGCCGGGGATCATCGGTTCGGAAATCCCGGCCCGCCGCCACCGTGGCACGCGGGTGATCGGGGCCGGACCTGCTCGGGGGCTGTTTTGCGGAGAATCGTCACCGGCGCGGCGCTGGCCGCCGCCATGACCTGTTGGATGATGTCCGGAATGGGGCCGGCGAACGCCGGCCCGGACCCCGATGCCGGAAATTCCGGTGAACGCGGAGTTTCCAAGGGATATTTCTGTCTTTACGAGCACGATAATTTCAAAGGCGGGCACTGGTGCATCGGCGCCGGCCGGGACCGGGGCGTGGACCTGCGCGACGAGTCGTGGGCCGGAACCCGCCGCCCGGTGGACAACGGCGCCAGCTCGATGCGGAACACCACCGGCTGCCACGTCTTCCTGTTCGATGGCCCGCGCAAGACCCGCCTCATCTACCACGCCAGGCCGCACTCGGTGGACGCCGACCTCACCGGCAACGGCGCCGACAACCGGGCCAGCTCGCTGCTCATGCTCTGCTGATCCGGCCCGGCGCCGCCACCCGGACCGAGTCGCTTGGCGGGCCCGCACCGCACCGCAGTCCGGCCGCCTCGTACCGCAGTCCGGCCGCCTCGTACCGCAGTCCGGCCGCCTCGTACCGCAGTTCGGCCGTACCGCAGTTCGGCCGTACCGCAGTTCGGCCGCACCGCCGGCCGGGGCCGCCGTACCCGGGCCGCGGTCAGGCCGGCGGCGAGGTCAGGCCTGCGGACCGGTCAGGCCTGCGGCGGGGTCAGCGAGCCGTCGGCGAGGCCGAGGGCGAGCGACGCGGCCGTGGCCCGGCCGGCCGCGTGCGCCTCGCGCAGCGCGGCCTCGAAGGCGAACAGCGCGGCGAAGGCCCGGCCGTACCGGCGTTGCTCGTCCAGCGGCAGCCGCGGCACCTGCGCGCGGCGCGCGTCGAACCGGGTCACCCCCGACTGGGTGCCGCCCGCCGCGGCCGGCAGGCCCCGGACGAAGCCGGCCAGGAAGTACGGGTCCAGCCGCTCGGGGTCGGCGCGCAGCAGGGTCAGCCGCGGGCCCAGCAACGTCCCGGCCTCCCGTGCCACGACGGCCGCCATCTCCCGGTCGCGGCCGGCCACCACCACGTCGCCCGGCTGGATCTCGATCCGGCCGGCCGGGCCGGTCCGCGCGGCCGGCGGCGCGCCCGCCAGCACCTCGGGCCCGGTGAGCACCGGCTCGCCGGTGCCGTCGATCTCATACCGGCCCGAGTGCAGCACCAGCAGCGCGCCGGTGCGTTCCAGCTCCGACAGCGGCACCACCGGCAGTTCGTGGGACGCGCCGGCCCGCACGTCCGGGAGCAGCGCGGGCAGCCGGTCGAGGTGACCGGCGAACTGCGCGCGGGCGGCGGGATAGGTGGACCCCGGCACCCCGCCCGGCGCGCCCACGTAGCGGGCCGGGGTGAGGTCGACGTCCTCGTCGATCAGGTCGATGATCGGCACGGTCCGAGCCTCGCCCGGGTGGTCGAGCGGCCGGTCGGGATCGGCCCGGAACGCCCGCCACCGCTCGCCGGCCGCGGCGAACCCGGCCGGCTCCGCCTCGGCCATCAGCACGCACGACGCCGGACGGCCCTCGCCGGTGGGCCGGCGCAGCACCCACAGGTGCACCGGCAGCCCGGTGCCGGACGCCGCCTTCGGCGGCAGCCCGATCACCGCCTGGACGGCGCCGCGGCGCAGCAGGTTGCCGCGGATGCGCCGCCCGGACCGGCGGCTCGCCGCGATGGCCGGCATCAGCAGCACCGCGACGCCGCCCGGCCGCAGGTGGGTGAGCGCGTGCTGCACCCAGGCCAGCTCCGGCTCCGACTTCGGCGGCAGCCCGTACTCCCAGCGGGGCTCGCCCGCCAGCTCCTCGTAACCCCAGTTGCGGTCGTTGAACGGCGGGTGGCAGACTACCGCGTCCACCGCCAGCCCCGGCCAGGCGTCCTGCCGCAGCGAGTCACCGGCCCGCACCTCGGCGTCCAGGCCGGCCAGGGCCAGCCGGGCCCGGGCCAGCCGGGCCAGCGCGCCGTCCACCTCCTGCCCGTAGGCGCGGTCCACCCCGGCCATGGCGGCGGGTAGCGTGCCGATGCCGCAGGCCGGGTCCAGGACGCTGCGCACGTCCGGGCCGGCCAGCTCCGCCATGAACGCGGCGACCTCCGGCGGGGTCCGGGCCAGCCGGCGGGAGTTGACGTCGGCGTACCGGTCCAGCAGGAACCGCACGGCCGTGTCGGCGCTCCGCTCGGCGGCGTACCCGCGCAGCAGCCGCACGGCCGGTCGCGGCACCAACGCCGGCCGGGCCCGCCCGCGCAGCAGCTCGGCCGCCTCGGCCACCACCTCGCCGAGCATGATGTCGTCGGCGGCCGTCCTGATCTGCTGCCACACCCGCTCCTCGACCGGCAGCGCCGCCACCTTGCCCTGGCCGAGCAGCCAGCTCTCCACCGCGGCCAGCGAGAAGGTCGGGCTGGTCGCCGTGCCGCCCACCGGCAGCGGGAAGTCCTCGTAGCGCCGCCGCCAGTTGCTCACCGCCGCCCGGCCGACCCCGGCCATCCGCGCGATATCGGCCGAGGTGACCGTCCCCTCGTCCCCGCCCATCGCGGCCTCCCGTGTTCCCATGGCCGCGCGGTCTCCCGCCGGCCACGCCCGAGTCGAGGCAAACACTAGTGGACGCCCGCTCCAAGAAGCCGCACATGACGAACAGCCGTGTACCGGGTACACGAACGGTCTCCCATCCACCCGGCGGGCCGCCGGCCGGCTTGGTCGCCGGCACGTCGTCCAGATCGGGCCCGGGAACGTCGTTGAATGGGGAAATCCGGCGATGCCGGTCACCGGGATGATCAGGTGGGCGGGTCGTGGGGGAGGGCGCGGCCGCGCTTGCGGGTGCGCAGGTGCCAGCTGGCCAGCACCTCTTTGAGCACCCGCCCGCGGTGCCGGCGGGCGTCCCGGGCGTACCGGTCGAGCTCGGCGGCCTCGGCGGCCAGCTCGGCGGGGTCGGGTGCCCAGGCGAGCGCGTCCTGCAGGGCGCGCCGGGCGGCGCCGAGCAGTTCCTCGGCCCCCGCCACGTCGTCGCGGCGGATCGCCTCGGCCGCCGCGCGCTTGGCGTCCTGGACGTCCTGGAACAGCCGCTCCGCCCGGACGGCCAGGCCGGGGGGCCGGCCGGTGGCCTCCTCCGGCGGCGCGATGTCGACCTCGACGGGCCGGGTGAGCGTAGCGGTGGCCAGCGTGCCGACGTCCAGGTAGGTGAGCGCCAGCCAGGCCGCGGTGACCGGGCCGGGGGCCGGCAGGCCGGACAGGCCCAGCCGTAGCACCACGGTGCGGCTCTCGTCCTCGTGCAGGTCCCCCAGCGCCACGCTGATCGAGCCGTCCGGCAGGTGGCGGCCGGGCGGGCCGCCGCACAGTTCCGGGCGGGCCGACGCGCTGGAGGAGGTGACGGTCAGCGTGGCCGACTGCGCCACCGTGGCCAGCACGCAGTCGATCTCGTGCGCGATCAGCCGCTCCGCCGCCCCGGCGTCCCCGGCGTGCAGGGCGCTGCCCGCTCCGCCGTCGGCGATGGCCGCCAGCAGTGCCTCGTCGTAGTCCAGGCCGCAGCCCAGGGTGGTGGTCACCACGCCCTGCCGCCGCGCGGCCATCGCGATCTCGCCGAACCGGGCGGGCGAGGTGGCACCGCGGTCGGCGTGCCCGTCCGAGATGAGCAGCAGGGTCGCGCTGCCGCCGGCCGCCGCCCGGTACGCCTCGTGCACGCCGCGCAGCAGCCCGCGCGACAGGTCGGTCGCCCCGCCCGTCCGTAGCCCGGCGACCGCGCGCAGCGCCGCCTCCTTGTCGCCGAGCGGCCCGGCGGGGATCACCACGCGCGCGGTCTCCCCGAAGGTGACCAGGCCGAAGTCGTCGGAGGCGTCGAGCCGCCCGATGAGCGCCCGCAGGGCGGCCCGCACGCCGGCCAGGTGACGTGACATGGACCCGCTGGTGTCCAGCACGACCTGGACGGTCACCGATGGGCGCCGGACGCCGGCCCGCCGCACCGGTGCGGCGATCTTCACCAGTACCGTGATCTCGCCGTCCTGCCCGGCCGGCAGCGCCTCCGGGTCGATATGCGCGGTGAGGTGCATCGCGTCAGGACCGGCGGAGGAGGGGTGCCGGCCATTGGACCGTTCCCTGGACCGTTCCGAAACGAGCGCCCGGAAACAGGGCGGCGTTCGATGCGCCGCGTCCTGGCCGGTGGCGGTGGATCGGTTCGCGATGATCGACCAGGGGCACGGCGGTAAACCTCCCACGCTCGGCGGGCGTCCTGGAAATGCCCGCACCCTGGTCGAACCCGCCGTTCGGTCGGATCTCCCGCGGTGCACGAGCTTCAGTCTCGTCAGTAGAACGCATGTGTATCTCGAACACAAGGCAAATATGGGATCTTGTCTAAACAGAGATCCACGGTATCGCCGGTGGCGGTGGCATGCGGGGAGCCGTGACCGCGGCACATCGGAGATCGACGGCCGGCCGGCGGCGCGGCTGAAATTTTCAGCGCGCCACGCATGTCGGTGATCAGGGCGGGGCGGTGTCGTCGATGGCCGTAGGCCTGCTCGCCACCAGCGGCACACCCGAACTCCATCTGCATTTCTATTCATGATTGACATTTTATTATTCGATTCCCACACTGCTCCCGAGACGGTCGCGGTCTCGCCGTGCCGAAGGCGCGGCGTGGCGGTGCCGTCCACGACGCCCAGGTCTCTCGAGTGTCCGCGATGGCGTGCGGCGTCGGCAGCGCGGTGCGTTCCGCGTTCCCTTCTGCGAGTGATGGAGGCTCAGGTATGGGCGTACATGCCATACCCCCGCCGCGGACCCGGCGCTTCGGCCGGGTGCTGGTGGCCGGGGCGCTCGGTGTGCTCGGTGTGATGTCGGGGCTTGCGGTATCGGCTCCGGCGGGCGCGGCCGCGAGTGCGTTGGGTGCGGCGGCGGCACAGAGTGGCCGGTACTTCGGGACGGCGATCGCGGCGGGGAAACTGGGCGACTCGCAGTACAGCACGATCGCGAACCGCGAGTTCGACATGGTGACGGCCGAGAACGAGATGAAGATCGACGCCACCGAGCCCAACCAGAACCAGTTCAACTTCAGCGCCGGCGATCAGGTCTACAACTGGGCGGTGCAGAACGGTAAGCGGGTCCGCGGGCATACGC
>NZ_BOOU01000090.1 GCF_016863395.1 Sphaerisporangium rufum
TTGAGCCCTGGCCTGTCGGGTTGAGCCCTGGCCTGTCGGGTTGAGCCCTGGCCTGTCGGGTTGAGCCCTGGCCTGTCGGGTTGAGCCCCGGCCTTTGCGGTATCAGGCACGGCCTGGTCGCCCAGGCCGTGCCCTGCCGCCGGGTCAGTCGCGCCGGTTCGGCGGGTTGAAGACCGCCGGGTTGTCCGGCTGGGGCGGCGCCTGCCCCGGGGCATCGGGATCGGGGGCGTTCTGCTCGCCGCCGGTGCCGTTCCCGTTGCCGCCCGTGCCGCCGTTGTCACCCGTGCCGCCGGTACCGCCGGTGCCGCCGGTGCCTCCGCCGGTCCCGTTGGCGTTGCCGCGGTTGTCGCCGCCGGCCCCGTTCCCGTTGCCGTTCGGGGTCGGGACCCGGATGCCGTCGTCGCCGCCGTCGCCGCGGCCGTCCGGCTTGTCGTCAGGCTTCGGCTTGGGTGCGCAGCCGGAGGTGCAGCCGCCGAAGCGGCCCATGTTCGGCGAGTGGAACGACGTCGCGTCGACTCCCTTGAGGGCGTCGATGAAGGTGGACTTCCAGATCCGGCCGGAGACGTCGGCGCCGAATACCTGGGGGAAGTAGTGGCCGCCGATCATGACGCCGCGCAGCGGGTGCTTGTAGGAGCCGCGCGGGTCGCCCAGGCTGACCGCGCCGGCCAGGTCGGGGGTGTAACCGGCGAACCAGGCGGTCATCGACTCGTCGGTGGTGCCGGTCTTGCCGGCGGCGTCCCGGCCGATGCCGCCGACCCCGCTCATGGTGCCCTTGGTGAACACGCCGGACAGGATGGCGCTGACCGCGTCGGCGATCTCCTCGTCCAGGACCTGCTTGCAGGACGGCTTGAACTCGGTCTTCTTGCCATAGCGGTCGGTGATCGAGGTGATCGCCATCGGCTTGCAGTACTTGCCGCGGGCGCCGTAGGTGGCGTACGCGGAGGCGACGGTGACCGGGTCCATCTCGTTGACGCCGAGGGTGAAGGTCTCGACCTCCTGCAGCTTCTGGCCGTCGGCCCGCCGGATGCCGAGATCCTTGGCCGTCTTGACCGTGTCGCAGAGGCCCACCTTGCGCTCCAGGGCCACGAAGAAGGTGTTCACCGAGCCCCAGGTGCCGGTCTGCAGCGTCTTGAACCCGCCGCTGCTCTCGGAGGAGTTGAACACCTTGTGGTCCGGGGCACCGACCGAGTTGCCCTTGCAGTCCTTGAAGTCGCCGTAGCCGCCGGCCTGGAAGGTGTTGCCGGTTCCGATGCCGTCGCCGAACTTCATGCCCTCCTTCAGCGCCGTGGTGAGCGTGAAGACCTTGAAGGTGGAGCCGGCCTGGAAGCCGGTGCCGCCGCCGTGCGCGACGTCGGCGACCAGGTTGTAGCTGGAGGAGTTCTTCTTTTTCTTCTTGCCGGTGGCGAACTTGCGGCTGGCGGCCATCGCCTTGATCTCGCCGGTGCCCGGCTCGACCAGTGCCTCGGCGGCGACGGGCTTGTCGGAGGACTTCACGTACTTCTTGATGGCCTTCTCGGCGGCCTTCTGCATCTTGGTGTTCAGCGTGGTGCGGATGGTGAGTCCGCCCTGGTTGAGGTACTCCTCCCGCGCCTTCTGGGTCTTGCCGAAGTCGGGGTTGTTGCGCACCTCGTTCTTCACGTACAGGCAGAAGTACGGGTACTCGCTCTCCTCGCAGCCGCCGGGGATGGGGACGTCCTTGAAGCCCAGTTTCTTGGTCTTCGCCTCCGTCGCCTCCTGCGGGGTGATCTTGCGCAGTTCCGCCATCCGGTCGAGCACGACGTTGCGGCGGGCCAGCAGGGCCTCGCGCCGCTTCTTGCCGAGCGTCGGGTCGGTGGCGATGGGGTTCTGCACCGCACCGGCCAGGGTCGCGGCCTCCCAGAGGTTCAGCTTGGCGGCGGTCTTGTCGAAGAACCGCTTGGCCGCGGCCTGGATGCCGTACGAGCCGGCGCCGAAGTAGGCGATGTTGAGATATCGGTTGAGGATCTCGTTCTTGTCGTACTTCTCCTCGATGGCCATCGCGTAGCGCAGCTCGTTGAGCTTCCGCGGGACCGTCGGGGCGATGGCCGCGAGCTTCTCCGCGTCGGTCTCGGCCTTGTTGAGCAGCACCTGCTTGACGTACTGCTGGGTGATCGAGGAACCGCCCTGGGAGACCCCGCCGCTCTGGAAGTTCTTCATCAGCGCGCGCATCGAGCCTTCGAGGTCGAGGGCGCCGTGCTCGTAGAACCGGAAGTCCTCGATCGAGATGATCGCGGTCTGCATGATCGGCGCGACCTTGTCCAGCGGCACCGACTCGCGGTTCTCGAAGTAGAACTGGGCGATCAGCTTGTTCTTGGCGTCGCGGATCTCCGTCTTCTCCGGAAGCGGCGGCTCGTCGAGGTCTTCTGGCCGCAGATCGAGGACTTCTGTGGCAGTCTTGACCCCCATGCCCGCTCCACCCACGGCGGGCAGGGCGATGGCCGCGGTCAGCACGCCGGCCGCGGCGGCGGCGGCGATGAGCCGCACCAGGTTGACCAGGGCCTTTGCCCGTCGTTTGCCTTGAGCTTGCACAGACACCAGCTTATGCCGAACCGCTGACGGAATAGGTACGCAAAGTCCAATTCGCCGTGACTCGCCCGCTACCCGCGGCGGGGAGGACTAGTCATTCCCGGCCACATGGCCTGACATGACCATGCGGGAAATTGACCCGGCCGGGGACTGTCGGCTCGAACGTCTGGTTGCGTACGTTCTCCTCTGCGGCAACTGAATAAGGAGGCTCGACGCCCGCGCCCGTCGGCCGCCAAGTGACGACTGACCACCTAAGGGGAGTGGGGTCGAAATGTGGATCACGGATTGGACCTCCCGTGCCGCCTGTCGAGGTGCGGATCCTGACGCGTTGTTCGTCCAGGGTGCCGCGCAGAACAGGGCGAAGCTGATCTGCCGAGGATGCCCGGTCCGTACGGAGTGTCTCGCGGACGCACTGGACAACCGCATCGAGTTCGGGGTCTGGGGCGGAATGACCGAGCGAGAGAGGCGTGCGCTGCTGAGGCGCCGGCCTGATGTCACCTCCTGGCGTGACCTGCTCGAGGTGGCCAAGGAAGAGTACGAGCGGACGAACGAGTTGATCGCCGGCTGACCGCCGGAGCGGGGACGCACCTGGTCCCGCGCTCTGTGTCCCGGCAATGAAGAGGGGCCGCCCGCGGCCCCTCTGTCGCGTCATCCGGCCGCCCGGCGGCCGACGGGGGGTGACGCCCGACACGGCACCGGCCATGAAGGCGCGCGGGCCGGCCGTGGCGGAACGATCAGGCGGGATGGTCAGGAGGCGAGCAACTCGCCGATCTCCCGCAGCCCGGCCAGATCGTGGACGTCCTCCGGCATGGCCGGCACCTGGGTGATGGGCACCGTCGGGTGGGCGGAGGCGAAGTGCTCCTGCTCCCGCTGCTCGCGGGCGGCGAGTTGCATCCTGCCGGCGTGCAGCCGCAGCACGGCGGCGGTCAGCTCGTGCTCGCCGCGCGCCTCCAGTTCCTCGGCCGCGGCGGCGCTGCGCGCGGCCGACAGCGCGGGCGCGCACGAGCGGTGCACCCGGTTGACGACCAGGCCGGCCAGCGGCATCCGCTCCTCGGCCAGCCGTTCCACGAAGTAGGACGCCTCGCGCATCGCGTCGCGTTCGGGTGCGGCCACCACGACGAACGCGGTGCCCGGCGCCTGCAACAGCCGGTAGGTCTGCTCGGCGCGCTGCCGGAACCCGCCGAACACCGCGTCCAGCGCGGCCACGAACGTCTGGATGTCCTTGAGGAACTGCGCGCCGAGGATCTTCGTCATCGCGCCGGCGACCAGGCCGAACCCGGCGTTCAGCAGTTTGAAGGCGCTGCGGCCGCCGGCCTTGGCCGGGGCCATCAGGATCCTGATCAGCCGCCCGTCCAGGAAGCGGCCCAGCCGCTCGGGGGCGTCCAGGAAGTCCAGCGCGGAGCGGGAGGGCGGGGTGTCCACCACGATCAGGTCCCACTCGTCGGCCCGGCGCAGCTGGCCGAGCTTCTCCATCGCCATGTACTCCTGGGTGCCGGAGAAGCTGGACGACAGCGACTGGTAGAAGGGGTTCGTCAGGATCTGCCGGGCGCGCTCCGGGTCGGCGTGCGCCTCGATGATCTCGTCGAAGGTCCGCTTCATGTCGAGCATCATCGCGTGCAGCTCGCCGGATCCCTTGACCCCGGCGACCGGCCGCGGCACGTTGTCCAGCTCGGTCAGGCCCATCGACTGGGCCAGCCGCCGCGCCGGGTCGACGGTCAGCACCACCACCCGCCGGCCACGTTCGGCCGCGCGCAGGCCGAGCGCCGCGGCGGTCGTGGTCTTGCCAACCCCGCCGGAGCCGCAGCACACCACGATCCGGGTCGCGGCGTCGTCGAGCACCGCGTCGACGTCCAGCGCCGGGGACGCCCGGCGGGTGCCCTCGCCGCCCCGCGAGTGGTGGGGATGATCGGACATGTGGGGGGCCTCCCGTGGACCGGCCTTCACGCTGCTCCCTGCTCGCGGATCGCCGTGGCCAGCTCGTACAGGCCCGCCAGGTCGGCGCCGTCGGCCAGCAGCGGCAGCTCGTAGCGGGGCGCCTTGGCGGCGGCGAGCGAGCGCCGTTCCCGCCGCTCCAGCCGGGTGCGGCGGGCATGCTCGGCGACCTCGCGGGACAGCGCCTCGGCGATGGGCGGCGCGCCGGGCGTGGCCTCGGCCAGCCCGACCGCCTTGAGGCCGAGCGCGAGGTCGGCCGGGTCCAGCCCTTCATTCGCCGCGGCGTCCAGGGCGGCGCGCGGGAGCAGCTCCGGGCGCACCATGTTGATGAAGATCCCGCCCACCGGCAGCCCGGCCTCGCGCAGGTTCGCGACGCCGTCCAGCGTCTCCTGCACCGGCATCTCCTCCAGCAGCGTGACGAAGTGCACCGCCGTCTCCGGGGAGGCGACCACGCCGCGCACCATGTCGGCGTGGTTGCGCACCGGGCCGATGCGGGCCAGCCCGGCCACCTCGGAGGTCACGTTCAGGAACCGGGTGATCCGGCCGGTCGGCGGGGCGTCCATGACGACCGCGTCGTAGACGCGCCGCCCGTTGCGGTCGCGGCGGCGCACGGCCTCGCTGGTCTTGCCGGTGACCAGCACGTCGCGCAGCCCGGGCGCGATCGTGGTCGCGAAGTCCACTAGTCCGATCTTGCTCAGCGCCTTGCCGGCGCGTTTCATCCCGTAGAACATCTCGACGTACTCGAGCATGGCCTCTTCGGGATCGATGGCGAGCGCGTGCACGTCACCCCCGCCGGGCGCCACGGCGATCTTCCGTTCTTCGTACGGCAGCGGCGGGATGTCGAAGACCTGGGCGATGCCCTGCCGGCCCTCGACCTCGACGAGCAGCACCTTGCGGCCGCCCGCCGCCAGGGCGAGGGCCAGGGCGGCGGCGACCGTCGTCTTCCCGGTGCCGCCCTTGCCGGTCACGACGTGCAGCCGCACGCCGTCCCAATCGGTGTCGCGAGCGCTCACGTCTCCAACGCTACCCAACCGTCACCTGGCGATTCGTCGGGACGGTACCCTATGTGCCGCGTGGGACATACGTCACATCCGGCCGCGCCCGGCCGGAGGGGGCCGGCGGGGCCACCGGGGCTCATGGGGCGCCCGCTCCCGTCTAAAGTGCCTCCATGAAGCGCTTCGAATACGTGACGGTCCCGTTGCTGACCCACGCCACCAAGCAGATCCTCGACAACTGGGGCCAGGACGGCTGGGAGCTCGTCTCGGTCATCCCCGGTCCCAACCCCGAGCAGCTGGTCGCCTACATGAAGCGGGAGAAGCAGTGAGCACTCCGGCCGAACGGCTGGCCGGGCTCGGGCTGACCCTGCCCGAGGTGGTGGCCCCGCTGGCCGCCTACCTGCCGGCCGTGCGCACCGGCGACCTCGTCTACACCGCCGGCCAGCTGCCGCTGGTGGACGGCAAGCTCGAGGTGACCGGCAGGCTCGGCGCCGAGGTGACTCCGGAGCAGGGGCGGGAGCTGGCCCGCATCTGCGCGCTGAACGCCCTGGCGGCGGCGGCCTCGGTCGTGGACGGTGATCTGTCGAGGATCGTGCGGATCGTGAAGGTCGTCGGCTTCGTGGCCGGCACCCCGGACTTCACCGGCCAGCCCCAGGTGGTCAACGGGGCGAGCGAGCTGCTCGGCGAGGTGCTCGGCGACGCGGGCCGGCACGCCCGCAGCGCCGTCGGCGTCGCGTCGCTGCCGCTGTCCGCCCCGGTCGAGGTGGAGCTCATCGCCGAGGTCCGCTGAGCCGTGACACCATGGGTCCGGCCGGCCCCGGGCGGGCCGGGGCGGGGAGGTGGGATGAAGGGCATTCCGCTGGACGGTGAGCTCGGCGAGCGCGCCCGGGCGCTGCTGGCCGGCACGATCACCCCGGTGCCGGCCAGGGACGCCGCGACCGTGGCCCTGCTGCGGCCGGCCGCCGCCCGGCCGTCCCCGCCCGCCGGCGTCGAGGTCTACATGCTGCGCCGCACGGCGACCATGGCGTTCGCGGCCGGCGCGTACGTCTTCCCGGGCGGCTCGGTCGACCCCCGGGACGCCGACCACGGGGTCGCCTGGGCCGGTCCCGGCCCGGAGGAATGGGGCCGGATCTTCGGCGCCGACCCGGTGACCGCCCGCGGCCTGGTCTGCGCGGCGGTCCGGGAGACGTTCGAGGAGTCCGGCGTGCTGCTCGCCGGGCCGGATCCCGGCACCGTGGTCGCCGACACCACCGGCGACGACTGGGAGGCCGACCGGGAGGCGCTGATCGCCCGGGAGCTCTCGCTCGCCGAGTTCCTCGGCCGGCGCGGCCTGGTGCTGCGCGCCGACCTGCTGCGCCCCTGGTCGCACTGGATCACGCCCGAGGTGGAGCGGCGGCGGTTCGACACCAGGTTCTTCGTGGCCGCGATGCCGCCCGGGCAGCGCACCCGCGACGTCGGCGGCGAGGCGGACGAGGTGGCCTGGCTGCGCCCGGAGCACGCGCTGCGCCGCGCCCGGGACGGGGCGATCTTCCTGCTGCCGCCGACCCTGCGGGTGCTGACCGAGCTGGCCGCCTACCAGGACGTGGCGACGGTGCTGGCGGGCGAGCGGCGGATCACCGCACGGCGACCGGGGGTGGCCGAGGTGGACGGCCGGATGTGGCTGGTCATCCCGGAGGATCCGGTGCCATGAGCGGCCTGCGCATCCCGCTGACCGGCCCGGACGGCTCGGGCACCCCCCGGGCCACCGCCCTGCTGGCGCCGAACCCGTCGCCGATGACCCTGGAGGGCACCAACACCTGGGTGATCGGCGAGCCCGGCGCCGAGCAGGTGCTGGTCGTCGATCCGGGCCCGGACGACGAGGGGCACCTGCGGCGGGTGGCCGGGGCGCTCGCCGGGCGGCGGGTCATGGCGATCCTGCTCACCCACGGCCACCCCGACCACAGCGCCGGGGCGGGCCGGCTGGCCGCCCTGCTCGGCGCGCCGGTGCGGGCGCTGGACCCGCGGCACGTGCTCGGCGACGAAGGGCTCGGCGAGGGCGACGTGGTGACCGCGGGGGAGGCGGAGCTGCGGGTGCTGGCCACGCCGGGGCACTCCTTCGACTCGCTGTGCTTCTGGCTGCCGGCCGACGCGGCGCTGCTGACCGGTGACACGATCCTCGGCCGGGGCACCACGCTGATCGCCCCGGACGGCGACCTCGGCGACTACCTGCGCAGCCTGGACCGGCTGCGGGCCGGCGCGGAGATCGCGGAGGCGGCGGCCCTGCTGCCCGGCCACGGGCCGTTGCTGGCCGACCCGGTGGCGGCGCTGGACGGCTACATCACCCACCGGCGGGAGCGGCTGGACCAGATCCGCCAGGCGCGGACGGCCGGCGCCCGCACCCTCGCGGAGATCGTGGACGTCGTGTACGCCGGGCTGGCCGCCGAGCTGCGCCCCGCCGCGGAGGTGTCGGTCCGGGCCCAGCTGGCCTATCTGGACCGCGCCTGACCGGCGCCGGACCGGCCGGGCGCGGGGTGCTCAGCGGGAGCGGGCGGCCAGGCGTTCGGCGTCCATGATGACCACGGCCTTGGCCTCGATGCGCAGCCAGCCGCGCTGGGCGAAGTCGGCCAGCGCCTTGTTCACCGTCTCGCGGGAGGCGCCGACGTACTGGGCCAGCTCCTCCTGGGTGAGGTCGTGGTGCACCCGCACGCCCTCCTCGGTGCGCTGCCCGAACCGGTCGGCCAGGTCGAGCAGTGCCTTGCCCACCCGGCCGGGGACGTCGGTGAAGACCAGGTCGGCCATGACGTCGTTGGTGCGGCGCAGCCGCTGGGCCAGGGCGCGCAGCAGGTGAAGGGCGACCTCGGGGCGCCCGGTGAGCCAGGGCCGCAGGTCGTCGTGGCCCAGGCCGGCCAGGCGCACGTCGGTGAGCGCGATGGCGCTGGCCGTGCGGGGCCGCGGGTCGAACAGGGACAGCTCGCCGAACATCTCACCCGGCCCGAGCACGCTGAGCAGGTTCTCCCGGCCGTCCGCGGCGGTGCGGATCAGCTTGATCTTGCCGTCCAGGACCACGTAGAGGCGGTCACCGGTCTCTCCCTCGCTGAAGAGGGTCTGCCCCTTGTGGAGCTCGACCTCGGAGATGCCGGTGCGCAGCGCCGCCGCGCTCTCCCGGTCGAGCGCGGAGAACAAAGGGGCCTTGCCCAGCACGTCGTCGGGGTTCACGGTGCCTCCTCGCTCCGGTGGTCGCGCGCACGACCGCGCGCCACAAGTGGATCGCGCTCGCTGCTAGACATTGTGACGTACGGCACCTGGCAGGTCTCATGGAGCCCACCCGCGTAGGCTGTCGGGGTGCCCCGCAATGTTGCCTCCGCCGGGGAGTCCCGGCTCGCTCTGGTGCGCCGAGCTCGACGTATGACCCGAATCCTGGCGGAAACCTACCCAGACGCGCACTGTGAGCTCGACTTCGGGAACCCGCTCGAGCTGCTGGTCGCGACGATCCTCTCCGCGCAGTGTACGGACAAAAGGGTAAACATGGTTACCCCCGTACTCTTTGCCAAATATCGCACGGCAGCCGACTACGCGGCCGCGGACCGTGCCGAGCTGGAAGAGATCATCAAGTCCACCGGGTTCTTCCGGGCCAAGGCCAACAGCATCATCGGCATGGCCCAGGCCGTCTGCGAGCGTTACCGCGGCGAGGTGCCCGGCCGGCTGAAGGACCTGGTCACCCTGCCCGGCGTCGGCCGCAAGACCGCCAACGTCGTGCTCGGCAACGCCTTCGACGTGCCCGGCATCACCGTCGACACCCACTTCCAGCGGCTGACCCGGCGGTTCGGCTGGACCACCGAGACCGACCCGGTCAAGATCGAGCACGCGGTCGGCGAGCTGATCCCGAAGAACCAGTGGACGCTCATGTCCCACTACCTCATCTGGCACGGCCGCCGGATGTGCCACGCGCGCCGCCCGGCCTGCGGGGTCTGCCCGCTGGCCGCGCTCTGCCCCGCCTACGGTGAGGGGCCGACCGACCCGAAGGTGGCGGCCAAGCTCGTCCGGCCCGGCCCGTTCTCCTGATCCGCCGATCCACCCCTCGCCGATTCGCCGATCCACCCTTCACAGATTCACAGGTTCACAGATTCGCCGATTCGCCGATTCGCCGATTCGCCGGGCCCGCCGGGAAGTGACCGGGCCCGGCCGATGTTGCTGCATGCCAGGAGGTAACGCATGAGCCCCGTGCCCGCCTGGCTGACCGGTCTGGTGGCGGACGCCGCCCGCAGGCCTGTTCCGCCGGAGATGCGCCCCCCGGCGTCCGGCGGCCGCCACGCGGCCGTCCTGCTGCTCTTCGGCGACTCGCCGGACGGGCCCGACGTCCTGCTCATCCAGCGCAGCGCCCGCGGCCGCAACCACGCCGGGCAGCCGGCGTTCCCCGGCGGCGGGGTCGACCCCGAGGACGGCGGCCCGGTCGGCGCCGCGCTGCGCGAGGCCGAGGAGGAGACCGGGCTGGACCCGCGCGGCGTCCGGATCATCGGCGCGTTGCCCGAGCTGTACATCTGGCACAGCCACAACCGGGTGACACCGGTGCTGGGCTGGTGGCACACCCCGTCGGCGGTGCACGCCGCCTCGCCCGACGAGGTGGACGCGGTGGCGCGGGTGCCGATCGCCGAGCTGGCCGATCCGGGCAACCGGCTGCGGCTGCGCTTCCCCGGCACGCCGCGGCAGGCCGGCCCGGCGTTCCGGGTCCGCGGCATGCTGGTCTGGGGCTTCACGGCGGGCGTGCTGGACGGCGTGCTCGCCGCCACCGGGTTCGAACGCCCGTGGGACGACGGCCGGGTCGAGGACCTGCCGCCCGAGGTGGTCCGGCTGGCCCGGCGCTAGCCGGCGGTCACCGCCCCCCGATCGCCGCCATCCGGCCACGATATCGAGCCAACGGGTGCACGACGTGTGGCCGCGCTGGATACCGTTGAACAGTGAGCGGCGATCTCCTCGATTTGATCCTGGTAGTACTCGTGATCGCGTTTGCCGTGTCCGGGTACCGCCAAGGCTTCATCATCGGAGCCTTCAGTTTCATGGGCTTCGTCGGGGGTGGGTTCGTCGGCGTGCTGATCGCCCCGCCGATCGCCCATGCCGTGGTGGACGCCTCGACCGAGCAGGCGCTGCTGGCCATCGTCATCGTGTTCCTCGCCGCCGTCATCGGCCAGTTCGCCTCTTCGACCATCGGCGCCGTGGTGCGCAGCCACGTCACCTGGGAGCCGGCGCGCACCGTCGACGCGGTCGGCGGCACGCTCACCAGCGCGCTGTCGGTGCTGGTCATCGCCTGGCTGATCGGCTCGCTGCTGGCCGTCGCCCCCTTCCCGTGGCTGCGCCAGCAGACCAACGGGTCGCTGGTGCTGCAGACCGTGGACGCGGCGATGCCGTCCAAGGCGAAGGACTGGCGGCTGTCTTTCAAGAAGTTCGTGGACACCTCGGAGTTCCCCGAGGTGTTCAACGCCATCGGCGGCGGCCGGCTCGCCGACGTGCCGCCGCCGGACGCCAGCGTCGTGCGAGGCGCCGCGCTGCAGCGCGCCCGCAAGGCCATCGTGAAGATCCAGGGCACCGCGGTGTCCTGCAGCAAGGGCATCGAGGGCACCGGGTTCGTGTTCGCCCCACACCGCATCATGACCAACGCGCACGTGGTCGCCGGGGTCACCCAGGGGCTGCGCGTCACCGACGCCGAACGCGTCGTGCACGACGCCCGGGTGGTGGTGTACAACCCCGAGCGGGACGTCGCCGTGCTGTACGTCCCCGACCTCGACGCGACGCCGCTCAAGTTCGACTACACGGCCGAGCCGGAGGACGACGCGATCATCGCCGGCTTCCCCAAGGGCCAGGGCTTCACGATCAGGCCGGCCCGGATCGGCGTCAAGCAGCGGGCCGAGGCCGCCGACATCTACTCGCGTACCACGGTGGTCCGGGAGGTCTACCAGATCCGCGGTCTGGTCCAGCCTGGGAACTCCGGTGGCCCGCTGCTCACCCCGGGCGGCGAGGTGTACGGGGTGATCTTCGCGGCGGTCACCGACCAGAAGGAGATGGGCTTCGCCCTCACCGCCGGGGAGGTGCGGCCGGACGCCGACGAGGGCAGCGCCGCCGTCACCCGGGTGGACACCCAGGACTGCGACTGACTTCGCGGGATCGGCGCCGCGGTCAGTGTCCGGGGAACAGCTCCAGCACGCGCGTGATCGCGACCGCCGGGTCCGGCGGCGGCGCCGTGGCCAGCTCGCGGGCCGTCTCGCCGGCCGCCCGCGGGTCGACGGCCGGGTCGTCGCCGGCCGGCGGCCGGTAGCGGGCCAGGGTGGTGGCGCCCCGGCCGAGCAGCACGGCCGCGCCGCGCGCGTTGCCCCGCTGGAGATGGGTCAGCCCGACGCAGATCTGCGCCAGCCCCTGCCACAGGTCGCGCTCGCCGGCCGGGCCGGTCTTCCACCGGGCCTCCAGCACCTCGTGCGCGTGGAACGGACGGCCCGCCGCCAGATGGCCGCGCGCGTCCGCCACCGCCCGCGCCGCGTCGGGCGCGTAGTCGTCCGGCACCCGGGCGACGCCGGCGGCGCCGCGCGGCAGCGGCCGGCCGAAGGCGTCGCGGGGACGGGCGTTGCGCGGCCGGCCCGTCTCGTCCCTGTCCCGGTCCGGGGCGCTCATGGGCTCCTCCGAGGGCTCCCGGTCACCGGTCGGGTTCCGGGTCGTCCAGCCAGCCGATCAGCTCGGTGTCGAACTGCTCGGGCCGCTCCTCGTGCGGGAAGTGGCCGGCCCCCTCGATCAGCCGCCAGCGGTACGGCGCGGCGACGTACCGGCTGGAGCCCTGGGCGGTGCGCGGCAGCGTGCAGGGATCGAGGGCACCGTGCAGCTGCAGCGTCGGCATCTCCAGCTCGGTGCGCATCAGCCTGCGGTACCGGGCGCCGTCCGGGCGCAGCTGGGAGCGCAGGAACCACCGGTGGTACTCCAGCGCGCAGTGCGCCACGGTGGGGATGCGGAAGACGTCCTGGTAGGTGCGGGTGACCTCCTCGGCCGGCCAGGACGGCCCGGACCACGCCGACAGCAGCCGCCCGACGCCCGCGCCGCCCTTGCGGGTCAGCCGGCGCTCGGGCAGCAGCGGGAGCTGAAAGCCGAACAGGTGCGCGCTGGCCCGCAACTGGCCGAACGGCTCGGTGAGCATGGCCTGCCGCAGGCGCAGCGGATGCGGGGCGGCCACGGTGACCAGGCGGTGGACGGCCTTGGGGGCCATCGCGCCCATCGTCCAGGCCGCCAGGCCCCCCCAGTCGTGGCCGACCACGACGGCGCAGGTCTCGCCGAGCGCCCGGATCAGCCCGGCGATGTTGCCGGCCAGGGTGGGCAGGTCGTAGCCGCGCGGCGGCTTGTCGCTGGCGCCGTACCCGCGCAGGTCGGCGGCGACCACCCGGTATCCGGCGGCGGGCAGCGAGACGAGCTGGTGGCGCCAGGTCCACCAGAACTGGGGGAAGCCGTGCAGCAGCAGCACCAGCGGGCCGTCCCCGGCCTCCACCACGTGGAACATGCCGTTGCCGGCGTGCACGGAGCGGTGCTCCCAGGGCCCGTCGATCCGGGCCAGCGACTCGTCGGGACGGGTGGTCACGGCGCGCTCACGTGCGCGGCCGCGGCGACCCCGGCTCGGTGCCGCCGGCGGTCATGGGCGCGTGATGGTGGCCGACCTGCCCGGCGGTCGGCGGCGCGACGGCCGGCCCGCCGTCGGGGGTGCCGTCCTTGAGGGTCTTCAGGCTGCGGGCGGTGCGCTTCATCTTGGTCAGGCCCTTGAGCCGCCGGTACCCGACGAACACCAGCAGCAGCGCGCACAGGACGTAGAAGACGGTGACGATGGTGAAGGCCAGCCACGGCATCATGTCGAACATCTGGACCAGGCCGTAGGCGATCGCGAACGACGCGAGGATCAGGCACAGGTGCAGCATGAAGGCGGCGGCGCCGAACAGCCCGGCCGCGGTGCCGACCCGCTTGGCGTCGAACTTCAGCTCGGCCTTGGCGAGCTCGATCTCCGAACGGACCAGTGTGGAAATGTGGTGACTCGCCTGGGCGACGAGCGCGCCGAGCGATTCCTCCTCGGGCGGGGCGGCCATGTCTGCTCTCCTATCGGAATTTCTGGACACACTAGCCCGGCGGGGTGCCCGCCGTGGTGGCTGCCCGCCCGCGGCGCGCCGACACCCCTGCCCTGAGGCGCGATCAACACGCCCGGCGGCCGGTCCCGGGTCCGGGACCGGCCGCCGGCGCGGGTCAGTCCTCGGCGCGGGAGGAGGGCATCTTCTCGGAGATGAGGTTCATCACCGAGCTGTCGGCCAGCGTCGTGACGTCGCCGATGCTGCGGTTCTCCGCCACGTCGCGCAGCAGCCGCCGCATGATCTTGCCGGACCGGGTCTTGGGCAGCTCCGGCACCACCAGGATCTGCCGGGGCTTGGCGATCGGCCCGAGCGCCTTGGCCACGTGGTCACGCAGTTCCTTGGCGACGTCCGGCCCGTCGCCCGCGCTGCCGCGCAGGATGACGAACGCCACGATCGCCTGCCCGGTGATCGGGTCGGTCGCCCCCACGACCGCCGCCTCGGCGACCATCGGGTGCGAGACCAGGGCCGACTCCACCTCGGTGGTGGAGATGTTGTGCCCGGACACCAGCATGACGTCGTCCACCCGGCCGAGCAGCCACAGGTCGCCGTCGGCGTCCCGCTTGGCACCGTCCCCGGGGAAGTACATGCCCTCGAACCGCGACCAGTAGGTGTCGACGTAGCGCTGGTCGTCGCCCCAGATGCCGCGCAGCATGGCCGGCCACGGCTCGCGCACCACCAGGAACCCGCCGCCGCCGTCCGGCACCGAGCGGCCCTGGTCGTCCACCACGTCGGCCTCGATGCCCGGCAGCGGCCGCATCGCGGCGCCCGGCTTGGCGGCCGTCACCCCGGGCAACGGGCTGATCATGATGCCGCCGGTCTCCGTCTGCCACCAGGTGTCGACCACCGGGCAGCGGTCGCCGCCGATGTGCTCGCGGTACCACACGTACGCCTCCGGGTTGATCGGCTCGCCGACCGACCCCAGCACCCGCAGTGTGGACATGTCGTACTTGGCGGGGATGTCGTCGCCCCACTTCATGAAGGTGCGGATCGCGGTGGGCGCGGTGTACAGGATGGTCACCCCGTACTTCTGCACGATCTCCCAGAACCGGCCGCGGTGCGGGGTGTCCGGGGTGCCCTCGTAGATCACGCTGGTCGCGCCGTTGGCGAGCGGCCCGTACACGATGTAGGAGTGCCCGGTCACCCAGCCGATGTCCGCGGTGCACCAGTAGACGTCACTGTCCGGCTTGAGGTCGAAGACCGCGTGGTGCGTCCAGGCGACCTGAGTCAGGTAGCCGCCGGTGGTGTGCAGGATGCCCTTCGGCTTCCCGGTGGTGCCGCTGGTGTACAGGATGTAGAGCGGGTCCTCCGCGTCGTGCTCCACGGCCTGGTGCTCGTCGCTCTGCCGGTCGACCACATCGTGCCACCAGACGTCCTTGCCGGTGACCTCGACGTCCTCGCCGGTCCGGCGGACCACCAGCACGTGCTCGATGCCCGGGCACTCGGCGACCGCCTCGTCGACCGTCGGCTTGAGCGCGCTCGGCGCGCCCCGGCGGTACCCGCCGTCCGCGGTGATCACCATCTTCGCGTCGGCGTCCTTGATACGCCCGCTCAGCGCCGAGGCGGAGAACCCGCCGAACACCACCGAGTGGATCGCACCGATGCGCGCGCACGCGAGCATCGCGATCGGCAGCTCGGGGATCATCGGCAGGTAGATGGCCACCCGGTCGCCCTTGCCCACGCCCAGCTCGACCAGGGCGTTGGCGGCCTTGGCGACCTCGCGCCGCAGGTCGCCGTAGGTCAGCGTGCGGGTGTCCCCCTCCGGCTCGCCCTCCCAGTGGAAGGCGACCTTGTCGCCGCGGCCGGCCTCGACGTGGCGGTCGACGCAGTTGTAGGCGACGTTGATCGTGCCGCCCACGAACCACTTGGCGAACGGTGGTTCCCAGGAAAGCGTGGTGTCCCAGCGGCGGCCCCAGCTCAGCCGATCGGCCGCCCGCTCCCAGAAGCCCAGGCGATCGCCGGCCGCCTCCTCGTAGGCGTCGGCGGTCACGTTGGCGGCGGACGCCAGGTCCGCGGGGGGAGCGAAACGGCGGTTCTCGTGCAAGAGGTTCGACAGAGTCTCCTGGGTCTCTCGACCAGGGGTTTCCGGGGCCACAACGTACTCCTTCACATGGCCTGGACCGATTGGACTGGGTCCCACTTCATCAGGCGGGGGGCGACGGGGACAAGGGGGAGGCACCGGCGCGGCGGCGCCGCACACCCTTCACAACGGGATTGACCATGAGTCACAAACATCGCGTATTCCCCGCAGAATGATATCGAACGACAAATGTCGCATACGGCCAGTTATGTTTTACTGCGGATCCGTCGAACGGTACGAACCGTGCGCCGAACGGTGCCCGGCAATCGCCGGACCGGAGAACCTTGCCGGGATTCTTACGCTGGCCGGAATGCGGCAGGTCGCTTCTTATGTCCGGATGTGTAGGGCTTGGCGGCACGTCGACCTGGCGGCCTCCCCGGCGGAACCGGCGACCTCCGTCAGCCCCGCTGAAGAGCCTCGCACACGGCGGTCGACTCGCGCGCGCCGAGTTCCACCGCGACGGCGCAGTGCCGCACCCAGCCGCCCACCCCCTCCGCCGTTCCCTTGAGGTACCCCCGCAGCCCTTCGGCGTAGGCGGCGCCCAGTGCCACGTGTCCCACCTCCACCGCGACCAGCGACTTGGGATCGAGACCGAACTCGACCAGCGTCAACCGCTCGGCCGCCCGGGCCACCAGGCCGTCGGCGGTGCCGAACGGCCGCAGCACGGCCAGCTCGGCGTGCACGATCGCGGCGAGGACCAGCGCCGGGGCCTGGGAGGGGGCGGTGATCAGGGTCACCAGGGAGGACATCCGGGCCGCGGTGGCCTCCGGGCCGGGTGCGGGCCCCAGCCCGAGCGGGTCACCGGCCGCCGGGCCGGTGCGCGGCCGGCCGAGCGAACCCTCGGCGGCCGACCCGGTGGCGGCCAGGGCGTGCAGCCGGGCGAGCACCTGCCTGGGGGCGGTCCGCCAGGTCACGCCCAGCCTGCCGAGCTCGGACGACACCCGCAGCGCGCCTTGCGCGACCGGTGCGGGCTCCCCGGCGCGCAGCGCGGCCAGCGGCACGTCGGTCCCCTCCAGGGCGGCCGACGCGCGGGCGCCCCGTAGCGCCGACTCGGCCGAGACCTCAGGACTGCGGCGCCGCAGCATGCGGTGGCGGTAGAGGCGGTCGACCGCCGTCCTGGCCTCCTGGACGGCGTCGGACACCCCCGGAATCGCGGTGATGGCGGCCAGCGGGTCGTTCACGCGTCCCGACCTTACCCGCCGGTACGCCACGGCGGGCGCGCGGCCCGCACGGCACGGTCCCCGACCCCTCCCCATCGCACCCGCCCGGTCCCCCGGCGATGGATGCGGCAGGGGGCGGGACGCCCGTGCCGTGGCCGGCCCGTCCCGGTGCCGCGGGCCGGGTCACGGAGATGGGAAACGTCGACGCGGTGCTCCGACGCTCCGGTTTCGGACCGCTGCTATACGCCCGGCGGTCCAACCGGTCGGAGCCATGCCATCGGTCACCTGCGGATGGCCGTTTCAGTCTGGCAGGTCGCCCGAATATCGGTCCAGGTGAACCCGGCATTCCGCGTTCCGGACCGCCCGGTATTCGGCTGCCCGCCGGGTGGGCCGGATTCCGATGGCCGGTCTCCGGGCTTATCGGCTACCACCGGGACCGTGTTTCGGTTCTTCGGTGCACCGGTCATCCGATCTCGGCCCGCCGCCATTCCGGCAGCCGCCGTCCGTTACGGCCGGTACCGAATCTGTATTCGGCCGGGTCGCCGCCGGCCGGTGACGGCCCGCCGCGCGCTGAACAAGGACAGCTTCCGCTGCCGGGCCGGGGATCGTCCTGCGCGGGGACCGTGACCGGCGGAGCGCTGGTACACCGGCGGTGGGCGGTTCGACGGCCGGCCCCCGGGCTCATCGCCGCTCACCGGATACCAGGGACGCCGGCCACCGTACCCCTGGGCCCCGGCCGGCACGCCATCTTGTGCCGAGGGACACGGCTACCGGAGGTCGGCTCCTCCCGCCGGGTGGCCTCCGGGCGGCACAGGGCCGAGGCCGGGAATCTCCTGCCCCACGGCCGGTCGGCGCGAACCAGGAGCCGGCGGCAGGCTCAGCCGTTCGTCCACCTCCGGACACGGCGAACGGCGTCCCTGGGATGGGACGCCGTCGCCGGTGCGGTCCGCCGGGCTACCAAGCGTGCACCTCAAATTCGCCGGACCGGGTCAAGCCCGTCTCGGCGCGCCTCCCGCGGCTGGTCGCGCGTGGGTACCCGGTGACCGCACCCGGACGCTCGGTCCATGACTTCTTTTTACGTCGGATTCCCGCCGATGGGAACCCCCGGACCAAGACCTTTACGCAGATCTGGGACCGCTGAAACGGCGCCGCCGCCACCGTGAGTACGGCCGGCCGCGGGGTCGCTCAGGCTCCGATCGGCCCGCCCGGCGTTCCTGGCGATGAATCGGCGACGATCACTCAGTGTGATCACATCTCGGCCGGCGATTTCCGGGCACTTCGAGTAACCGGTCCGCTACCCCGGAAAAAAACCGATGGAAATCATTGAATGCTGCTCGACGTAAGTCGAGTTCATCGGGCACCATACGTTGGTGTCCACATGGCCGTGGGGATCGGGCTCGGGTCGCTTTTCGCCATCCTTGCCAGATCTGAGCCGCGGCACGAAAGCCTTCTTCTGAAACGGGACCGGCTCTACCCCCCCGGAGCCGGACCGCTCGGCGACCCCCGCTCTCCCCCCCGGCGGGGGTCGCCGCATTTCTGCCGTCCGCCGATTCGCCGCCACCGGGTCCGCGTGCCCGAGAGCGGCTCGCGGACCCCGCCCGCCCCCCCGGAGCGGGCCGGTTATCCACAGAACCCGGCTCGGTCCCGCGCCGGCCGTCCTGGCTCGCCATGCTGCGTCTTCCGACGGACCGCGACCCGGGAGGCACGGCATGCACCGCCCTTTGGTGATCACTGAGGACCAGGAACTGCTGGACGATCTCCTGCGCGTCGCGGCCGCCGCCGGCGTGGAGATCGACGTCGCGCACGCGGCCCGGCACGCCCGTCCCTACTGGAACCAGGCCCCGCTGATCGTCGTCGGGGCCGACACGGCCGACGCGCTGGCCGCCACCGGCCCGCCCGCCCGGCCCGGGGTCCTGCTCGTCACCCGCGCACCCGAAGATGCCACGGTGTGGCGTCGTTGCGTGGCGGTCGGCGCCCAGGCCGTCCTGGAGTTACCCGGTGCCGAGCGCCGGCTGGTGGACGAACTCGCCGAGGCGGCCGAGCCGGTGCCGCGGGCCGGCCACACGGTGTGCGTGGTGGGCGGCAGCGGCGGCGCGGGGGCCAGCGTGCTCGCCACGGCACTCGGGCTCGCCGCGTCCCGTCGTGGCCTGCGCACCCTGCTGGTGGACGCCGACCCGCTCGGCGGCGGCCTCGACGTGCTCCTCGGCCAGGAGCACGCCACCGGCGCCCGATGGCCCGACATCGTGGAGCGGGAGGGCCGGGTCAGCTTCACCGCGCTCAAAGAGGCACTGCCCACCGTGGGCGAGCTGACGGTGCTGTCGTGGCACCGCGGGGGTGCGCCGCCCATCCCACCGGAGGCGATGCGCGCGGTGCTGGAGGCCGCGCAGCGCGGCTGCGATCTTGTCATCGTCGATCTGCCCCGGCACATCGGGCCGCCGGCGGCGGAGGCGCTCGCCAGGGCCGGCACCACCCTGCTCCTGGTGGCGGCGGAGGTCCGGGGCGTGCTGTCCGCCTCTCAGATGCTGCTGGAACTCACCAGGCACACCTCGCAGGTGCGCACGGTGCTCCGGGACGGCGACCTGGCCCCGGACGTGATCGCGAACTGCCTGGGCGTGCCGTCCGCCGGTGTCCTGCCCGGTCAACGCGGGGTCACCGAGGCGCTGAACCGCGGCGAGGCGCCGCCGCTCGGCGACCGCACCCCGCTCGGCAGGTTCTGCGCGCGGTTCCTCGGCTCGCTGGAGTCGAGATGAGCGGGCGGGCGCCGGTCCCCGCGGAACTGGTGGAGGCCGTCCGGACGCGGCTGGCCCGCTCGGGGGCCACCCCGTCGGCCGCCCAGGTGGCCGCCGCGCTGCGCGCCGAACGCGCGGTCCTCGGCGACGCCGAGGTTCTGGCGGTGGCCCGGGCGCTGCGCGCCGACCTGATCGGCGCGGGGCCGCTGGAGCCGCTGCTCGCCGAGCCGGAGGTGACCGACGTGCTGGTCAACGGCCACCGCGAGGTGTGGGTCGACGACGGCTGCGGCCTGCGCCGCACGCCGGTGGAGTTCGCCGGCGAGGCGGAGGTGCGCCGGCTGGCGCAACGGCTCGCGGCGACCGCGGGCCGGCGCCTCGACGACGCCTCCCCCTACGTGGACGCCCGGCTGCCCGGCGGGGTACGGCTGCACGCCGTCCTGCCGCCCGTCGCCCCCGACGGCACCTGCCTGTCCCTGCGGCTGCCGCCTCGGCGGTCGTTCTCCCTGGACGAGCTGGTGCCCGGCGCGGGAGCCGTGGCGATCCGCGCGCTCGTCACCGCGCGGCTGGCCTTCTTGGTCACCGGGGGAACCTGCACCGGGAAAACAACCCTCTTGTCCAGCATGTTGTCGCTGAGCGACCCCGCCGAGCGGCTGGTCCTGGTGGAGGACTCCGCCGAGCTGCGACCGGCCCACCCGCACGTCGTCCGGCTGGAGACCCGGCCGGCGAATCTGGAGGGCGCCGGCGGAGTCGGGCTGCGCGACCTGGTGCGGCAGGCCCTGCGCATGCGCCCGGACCGGCTGGTGGTCGGCGAGGTGCGCGGCGCGGAGGTCGTCGAGCTGCTCGCCGCGCTGAACACCGGCCACGAAGGCGGCTGCGGCACCCTGCACGCCAACACCCCCGCCGACGTGCCCGCCCGGCTGGAGGCGCTGGCGTGTGCCGCCGGGCTGACCCGCGAGGCCGTGCACAGCCAGCTGGCGGCCGCCCTGGACGCCGTCGTCCATGTGGTCCGCGATCCCGGCGGCGGGCGCCGCCGTGTCGCCGAGATCTGCATGATGGAACGCGAGCCGTCCGGCCTGGTCACCGCCGTCCCGGCGCTCACCTTCCCGGCCCACGGCGATCCGTCGCCCGGCCCGGCACTGCGAACCCTGCTCGCCCGGGCCCCGCAGGCCGCCGGCCGCCACGAGACGGCGCTCGTCCGGCCAGGTGCGCCGTGACCATCCGCTGCGCCGTCACCACGCATGGCCTGACCACGCATGGCCTGACCACGCATGGCGCCGTGACCACGCGCTGGGCGGTGTCCTCGCGCCGGGCCGTGACGAACGACCCCGGCCCGCCACGGTGGACAGGGGCGGGCCGATGCTGCCGACGGCGATGATCCTGGCCGTGGTGGCGACCGTGACGTGGCTGGGGGCCGACCTGGCGGAGGTCCGGCTCCGGGCCATGACGGGGCCCGGCCGCGAGCGGCGGACGCCACGATGGGCCGGCACGCTCGCCCGCTGGGTCCGGCGGCGGCACGACGGGCGCCGGGCGGACGCCTGGCGCGCGGCGTGCGTCGAGCTCTGCCATGGCGTCGTGGCCGAACTCGTCGCCGGTCGCCCGCCGGGGGAGGCCCTGGCCCGGGCCGCCGAGGCACTGGCCGCCCCGTATCCGGATGTCCTGCGACCGGTGATCCTGGCCGCCCGGGACGGCCGTGACGTGGTCGCGCCGCTGCTCCGGGTGGCGGCCGACCAGGGAGGTGACGGGCCCGCCCGGCTCGCGGCCTGCTGGCATGTCGGGGTGAGCGTCGGGGGCGGGCTGGCGGCGATGGTGGAGCAGGTCGGGCTCTCCCTGCGGGAGCAGGAGGAGCACCGCGCCGAGGTGCGGGCCCAGCTCGCCGGTCCCCGGTCCACGGCGCGGTTGCTCGCCGTGCTGCCGCTGCTCGGGCTGGCCCTGGGTGCGGCTCTCGGACTGCGGCCGCTGTCCTTCCTGTTCGGTGGCCCGGCCGGCTTGGGCTGCCTGCTGGCCGGGGTGGCGCTGGACCTGGCGGGCCTGTGGTGGATCGGCCGGCTGGTGGCCCGGGCCGGGCCCGCCATGACCGGCGTCCGGCCGGCGGGCGGTGCACCGTGACGACGGGGCTCCTCGCCCCGCTCCTGGCGGCGGTCACGCTCGCCGGGCTCGCCGCCTGGGTCTGGTGGGCGCCAGGCGATGCCGCGGCGCGTCTGGCGCGACTGTGCGGGCCCGGCGCGGGGTGGGTGGCGGCCCGGCCGGGCCCGCCGGGCTCCCTCGGTGCCCCCGGCCGGGCGGGAGATCGCGGCGGGGCGGCCACCGGCGCGGGTTCGAATTCGGCTCCCGGCCGGGTCACCGGTCCGAAGCGGTGGTCCGGCCCGACGGGTGGCGCCGGGCCGCCGCCGGCGTCTCGCTGGGCACGGCTGCCGGGCCTGGTGTTCCCGCTGCTGCCGGCGATGGTCGCCGGCGCGCTGTTCGTCGGCGGGCCGCCAGGGGTGCTCGCCGGCCTGGCCGGTGGCGTGGCCGTGAGCCTGGCCCGCCGCCGCCGGGTGCCCGGTGAGGTCCGCCGGCGGCAGGCCCGGATCGCCACCGACCTCCCGTTCGCCATCGACCTCATGGTGGCCTGCCTACGTGCCGGGCAACCGGTCGACGGCGCGCTGGCGGCCACGGCGGCCGCCATGACCGAGCCGCTGGCCGGGTGCCTGGGCCGGGTCAACGCCCGGCTGCGGCTCGGTGCCGGCCCGGAGACGGCATGGTCGGTGCTCGACGCGGACCGGCCGCTGGCCCCGCTGGCCAGAGGCATGACCCGGGCCGCCCTCACCGGCGCGCCGGTGGCCGATGTGCTCGCCAGGCTCGCCGCCGACGCGAGGCTGGCGGCGCGTGCCGAGTCGGCGGCGGCCGCCCGGCGGGTGGGCGTTCAGGTCGTGGCACCACTCGGGCTGTGCTTTCTACCGGCCTTCGTGCTCCTCGGTGTGGTCCCGATCATCGCCGCCCTGGCCGGCCAGGCGTTCTGAGCAGACCCTGGCCTCCGGCGGCCCGCCGGGCCGAGTTATCCACAGAACCGGGTTCGGCCGCTTGGGGGGCGGCACCGGCGGGCCACGCTGGGTCCGCCAGTTGGCGCCGGCGGCCGCCGCCGGCCTGGACGACACGACGTAAGGGGAGGTCCGATGGGCAGGCTGCTCCATCATTTCCGGCACCGCGTGCGGTTGGGCGCATGGTCGGGCCGGGCGGTGGCCGTGCTGCGGCCCGGCCGGCCGCGAGGGTTGCCGGCCCGGCTGGGGCCGAGCGGGCTGCCGGACCGGCTCCGGCGGCGGCTACGCCTGGCCGCCGTCGCGGTCCGCAGCCGGGCGGAGGCCGGCATGTCCACCGCGGAATACGCGGTGGGCACCATCGCGGCGTGCGCCTTCGCCGCCGTGCTTTACAAGATCGTCGGCAGTCCCGAGGTGCGGAAGGCGCTGACCGACCTCATCGGCCGGGCACTCAAGATCGCCGGCTGACGTCCGTGCCGTCCGGCCGGGCGCTGCGCCGTCCCGGCCGGACCGCCGGACCGCACCAGTGGCCGGCCGGAGCCGGCGGGAGGAGGTCCGCAGTGATGATCAGAAGAGGTGGGCCGCCGATGGGCGGCGACCGAGGGTCGGTGACCGCCGAAACGGCGATGGCGCTTCCGGCGCTGGTGCTGGTGCTGGCGGCGGCCATGTGGGCGCTGACCGTCCTCACCGCCCAGCTCAAATGCGTCGACATGGCCAGGGCCGGTGCCAGGGCGGCGGCCAGGGGCGAGCGGCTGGAGGAGGTGCGCCGGCTCGTCGCCGGCGGAGCGCCGCGCGGGGCGCGGATCTCGTTCGTCCGCGACGCTCGGCTCACCAGGGTGTCGGTCACCGCCTCGGTGCGGCCCGACTGGTCGATCGGAGTGCCGCCGGTCGCCGTGCGGGCCACGGCCACGGCCGCCACCGAGCCGGGGGCCATCGACGGCCAGCGCCCCGCCGGGCCGGAGCCGCCGGTGACCTTCGATGACCAGCGCCCCGCCGGTGCCAAAGTGGCCGGTGACCTTCGATGACGGGCTCCCTACCGGGGTCGGAGCGGCCGGTGACCTTGGACGATCAGCGCCCCGCCGGTGCCAAAGTGGCCGGTGAGCTTCGATGACGGGCTCCCTACCGGGGTCGGAGCGGCCGGTGACCTTCGATGATCGGTGACACGCTCGCGGGTTTCCCTGCTCGCCGGGTGCCCGGCACCGCCGCGGGCCTCTGCGAGGGAGAACGGGGTTCCGCCACGATCTGGGTGATCGCATTGATGGCTCTGGTCTGGCTGGCCGCGGCCGCCGTGCTGCTCTATGGAGCCGCCCGGCTGGCGAGCCACCGCGCCCAGGCGGCGGCCGATCTTGGGGCGCTGGCCGGGGCCGTGCACGCGCTCGCCGAGCCCGCGGCGGCGTGCCGGCGGGCCCGGGAGCTGGTCGAGGCGAACGGCGCCCTGGTCACCGGCTGCGTGGTGCACTCCGGCGTCGTCGACCTCCAGGTCGCCTTCTCGCTGTCCCTGCCGTTGGCCGGCGAGCGCACCGCGGTGGCCGAGGCGCGAGCCGGTCCCCGGTAGCTCGCGGCGCCGGGACCGGCGGTCGACGTGAGGGGGCCGCTCGTGCGTCCTGCACCGTCGCCGGCGGATTCGGGCCTCGCGGGGGGAGCCTTGGGC
>NZ_BOOU01000091.1 GCF_016863395.1 Sphaerisporangium rufum
GGGTGAGGCTTGGGTGGTCGGAGCCGGGGTGGATCGGCGGTTCAGGCCCGGGTGGTCGAATCCCGAGCGGTCAAGCTCGGGCGGCCGAGTCCGGGCGGCCGAGTCCGGGCGGCCGAGTCCGGGCGGCCGAGTCCGGGCGGTCGAGCGCGGGCGGTCGAGCGCGGGCGGTCGAACCCCGGGCGGTCGAGCGCGGGCGGTTCGGCGATTGAGCGGCTATCGTGATTTCGTGCCGATGCCAGGAGGCCGAGTGCTGTGGCGGTGCGATGAACACCATCTGGCTCTGGTGGGCCGGGCTCACCGTCGGGTCGTTCGCGGTGCTGGAGACGTGGGCACTGCTCAGCAAGCAGGCGGGTGACACCCTTTCCGAACGGCTCCGCGAATGGCTCGGCATCTACCCGGTGAAGCACTGGAGGCTGGCGGCCTCGGCGCTCTTCATCGGCTTCCTGGCCTGGTTCGGGTGGCACATCGTCTTCCAGTGAGCCTCGGGCATCCGGCCGCGGCTCCGGTGCCGGCGCGCCGGGCAGGGGCCGGACCGGCCGCCCGCCAGGTGTGCCGGGCGGCCGTCACCGCGGGCCGAGCAGGTCCCATCGGTTGCCCGCTACGTCGAGGAAGACGGCGACGCTGCCGTACGGCTCGGTCCGCGGGGCGGTGACGAACTCGACGCCGTGCTCCGTCAGCTGCCGGTAGGCCACCTCGAAGTCGTCCACCCGCAGGAAGAAGCCGACCCGGCCGGCGACCTGGTTCCCGATGGCCGTGGCCTGGTGTGCCCCGTCCGCGCGGGCGAGCAGGATGCCCGTCCGGCCGCCCGGCGGCCGGACCACCACCCAGCGCTTGGGTCTTCCGTCGTTCGTCAGCGCGGGCGAGTCCTCGGTCAGCTCGAAGCCGAGGGCGCCGACGAAGAACGCGATCGCCTCGTCGTAGTCCGGCACGACGATCGTGACCAGGTCGAGGTGAGCCCCCCGAAAGCCGGCCCGGGGGTCGGCGGCGTGCGGCGTGGCGTCGCCGCCAGACCGGTCAGCGGGAGGCGAGGAGGAGGTCAAGGAGGGTCAGGGCTCCGTGCTTGTCGAGCGGCTCGTTGCCGTTGCCGCACTTGGGAGACTGGATGCAGGAGGGGCAGCCGCGATCGCACTCGCACGCGGCGATGGCCTCCCGGGTGGCGGCGAGCCAGTCTAATGCCCGGGCGTGGCCGCGCTCGGCGAACCCGGCCCCGCCCTCGTGCCCGTCGTAGACGAAGACGGTGAGCCGGCCGGTGTCCGGGTGCAGCTCGGTGGAGACCCCGCCGATGTCCCAGCGATCACAGGTGGCGAACAACGGCAGCAGGCCGATGGCGGCGTGCTCGGCGGCGTGCGCCGCGCCACCCAGATCCAGCCCGCTGGCGAGCAGCGGGGCCAGCGCCGTGTCCGGCAGCGTCCACCAGACGGCGCGGGTGCGCAGCGTGCGGGGCGGCAGGTCGAGCGCCTCCTCACCCAGCACCTCACCGGTCTGCACGCGGCGCTTGAGATACGACACGACCTGCCGGGTGACCTCGACCGTGCCGAAATTCAGCTCGCCGGGACCGAACGGGCCGGTCAGCAGGGTCTCCAGCACCGAGATGTCGGTCACGTCCCGGGCGAAGGTCGAGTAGTCCGGATCGGCCGCGGCGACCAGGGCGACGCCCGCGGACAGATCGAGCGCCTCCACCAGGTAGGTCTCGCCCTGGTGGATGTGAACGGCCCCGGCGTGCACCGAGGTGTGCGCGGACGGCTCGTCGACCGTGCCCAGCAGCCGGCCGGTGGACGCCTCCACCACCTGCACCGGTGGGCCACCGGAGCCGCGGATGTCGGCCAGGTTCGCCGCCCGCTCCCGCCGGGTCCAGAACCATCCGTGCGCGCGCCGGCGGAGCAGACCGCGGGCCACCAGATCGTCCAGCACCCCGGTGGCCGCCGGGCCGAACACCGGCAGGTCCGACTCGGTGAGCGGGATCTCCGCGGCGGCCGCGCACAGGTGCGGGCCGAGTACGTAGGGATTGTCCGGATCGAGGACGATGGCTTCGACCGGCCGGCCGAACAGGGCCTCGGGATGGTGGACCAGGTAAGTGTCCAGCGGGTCGTCCCGGGCGATCAGCACCGCCAGGGCGTCCTGCCCGTCGCGGCCGGCCCGGCCGGCCTGCTGCCACAGCGACGCCCTGGTGCCGGGCCAGCCGGCGATGAGCACGGCGTCCAGCCCGGAGACGTCGATGCCGAGCTCCAGGGCATTGGTCGTGGCCAGACCGGTGATCTCGCCGGAGCGCAGGGCCTTCTCCAGGACCCGGCGGTCCTCGGCCAGGTAACCGGCACGGTAGGACGCCACCTGGGCGGGGAGTTCGGGAGAGATCTCCGCAAGGTTGCCGCGGGCGACGAGCGATACGGTCTCAGCGGCGCGGCGCGACCGGACGAAGGCGAGGGTGCGGACGTCGTCCACCACCAGGTCCGACAGCAGGTCGGCGGTCTCCGCGGTGACCGTGCGGCGCACCGGGGCGCCGCTCTCGCCCCGCAGGTCGGTCAGGGGCGGTTCCCACAGCGCGAAGGTGGTGGCCCCCCGGGGAGAGGCGTCCGTGGTCACCTCGGCCATTTCGAGGCCGGTGAGGCGCGTCGCCGCGGCCGCCGGGTCGCTCACCGTGGCGGACACCAGCATGAAGACCGGATCGGTCCCGTATTTGCCGCAGATCCGGCGCAGGCGCCGCAGGATCTGGGCCACGTGCGAGCCGAACACGCCGCGGTATCCGTGGCATTCGTCCACCACGACCATCTTCAGCCGCCGCCAGAAGGACGACCAGCCTGAGTGGTGCGGCAGCATCGAGCGGTGCAGCATGTCGGGGTTGGTCAGCACGTAGTTCGCGTGCCGCCGGACCCACTGGCGCTCCTCGGCGGGCGTGTCGCCGTCGTAGGTGGCCGGGCGCAGCCGGGTGAGCCGGAGGTCGCGCACCCCGCGCAGCTGGTCGGCGGCCAGCGCCTTGGTGGGGGTCAGGTAGAGCACGGTACCCCCGGCCAGTATCTCTGACACGGCGGGCACCAGGTAGGCGAGTGATTTTCCCGACGCCGTCCCGGTGGAGATGATCACATTTCGGCCACGGTGCGCCAGCTCGGCGGCACTGATCTGGTGCTCCCAGAGGCCGGTCACGCCGCGATTTCGCAGACGGCTGACAAGAAGCTCGTCGACCCACTCCGGCCAGCGGGCTTCACCGGCCTGACGTGCGGGAACGTGCTCCACATGGGTGATGCGCTCCCGCCGCGAGGGGACGGCGAGCAGGCGGGCGAGCACCGGCTCGGACCGCTGTGATGAAGATGTGGTCGCTGTCACTGGTTTCCAGTTTGGCATCTTGGGGGAGAGAGGCCCGGAGTCGTGGTTTCGTATAGACACGAAGACGGGGCGTGGTTGAATGCCGCGCGTCAGGGTATTGCGCGCTGGGACTTGGGGTCCCAGCATGTCAGACCCCTCGTCGTCGACTCGGCAGGCAAGGCGCTGGAGGATCTGTGGATCTGAAGTTGGACCACCACACTGAAGACCGACTCACCATCGTGGAAGTCGAGGGTGAGATCGACGTCTATACTGCGCCGAGGCTGCGAGAGCTGCTGATCGACCTGGTGAACAAGGGCAACTTCCACCTGCTCGTGAACATGGAGAAGGTGGACTTCCTTGACTCCACTGGACTCGGCGTCCTGGTCGGCGGGCTCAAGCGCGTTCGGGCGCATGACGGCTCCCTGGAGCTGGTCTGCACGCAGGAGCGCATCCTGAAGATCTTCCGGATCACCGGGCTCACCAAGGTCTTCGGGATCTACGCCTCGGTCGAAGAGGCCAAGGAAGCTCACGGCCGAGACAAGTAGTCATGGCCACCGTCGAGCTGACGTTCAGCGCGCTCCCGGCGCACGTGCGTACGGCGCGCCTGGTCGCCACGGCGATCGCCCGCCGTACCGGCGTGGCCGAGTCGCTGCTGGACGAGGTGCGGCTCGCCGTGGGTGAGGCCTGTTCGCGGGCAGTGGAGGCACATCGCGTTCACTGCCCCGGCGAGCCCATCCGCATCGAGCTGTGCGACGAGGCGGGCCGCTTCGAGGTCACCGTCACCGATGCCGCGCCGAGCGACGACCTGGAAGAGGCGTACAAGGACGAGGACGGGCCGCCCACGCCGGTCAACGGCACGGCGCTGGCGAGCCTGCTCCCCGCCGACACGCTGATGTCCGGGTTCGGCATCGCGGTGATCGCCGCGCTCGCCGACGACGTCGAGGTGTACCCGAGCGGCAAGGGGCTGCGGATCAAGATGAGCTGGCCCGCCGCCACCACCGGTCTCGCCACGGCCTGACCGGCCGTCCCGGCGGGTGCCGGGCCCTTGACATCATCGCAGGCAGGGGGCCGTCGTCGCGCTCGCCCTTGGACGGGCGCCCGCCGGCGCCACCGGGTGGGCCGGGGCCGCCCGGGGATGCGCCGGCCGAGCGCGAGCGCACCTTCGAAGGTCGTCGCGCCGTCCAGCGCCGCGACTCCCCGCCGGGCACGCCCCGCGCCGACCCCCTGCCGGACGCGCCCGCGCGCCGACTCCCTGGACACCCCTCCCGCAACGCCCCGGGCGGGTCCCGGATGCCGCCGGACGGTTCCAGAATTCACCGGCCTCCGCGTCGCCGATCGTGCCGGGACCTCGACCGGATCTTCGTCACGAAATGACAATAATTCGGCAATAACCGGATGTCCGTAATGCGGACGTCACCGCGTGGAGCAGCGGGAAAAGCAGGTAGCGCCGGCCGAACCGCCGCCAGGGAACGGACAGAAGGCTGACCACCTGCGGGAAGAGGCTTCATATCTGGCTCGGGCCTGCGTAGACTCCCGGCACCGGCCAAGGTTTTGTCCCCGCAGATCAACGACGCCCTGCGGGAAGGTCTGCGGACGTTACCGGAAGCGGCACTGCCAATCCAGCTCGGATGCGCGCCGCCCCCCCGAGTGATTTCGCAGCGCGTTCTGGGCTTTGGACCTACCCGTCTGGCCGAGGAGGACGGATGTCTAGGCTCTATCTGGCCGCTGACGACACCGCAGCGGTTTCTCTTAGCGGTACCCATCTCACCATCGTCGTGGTGGTGGCCGCGGTCGCGTTGATCGCGCTTGCCGTGGCCGGTGGCCTGGTACGCGAGGTGCTGTCCGCCGGACAGGGCACCGAGCGGATGCAGCAGATCGCCCGGGCCGTGCAGGAGGGCGCCGCCGCCTACCTGACGCGGCAGTTCAGGACGCTGGCCGTCTTCGTGGTGGTCATCCCGTTCCTGTTGTTCCTGCTGCCGGCGGAGTCGACCGGGGTGGCCATCGGCCGGTCGGTCTTCTTCGTGGTCGGTGCCGCGTTCTCCGCGCTGACCGGTTTCATGGGCATGTGGCTGGCCGTCCGGGGCAACGTCCGGGTCGCCGCCGCCGCCCGGGAGTCCGGCGAGAAGGTCGCGATGCGGATCGCCTTCCGCACCGGCGGCGTGGCCGGCATGTTCACCGTCGGCCTGGGCCTGCTGGGCGCGGCGATCGTGGTGTTCGCCTACAAGGGTGACGCGCCGAGCGTGCTGGAGGGCTTCGGCTTCGGAGCCGCGCTGCTCGCCATGTTCATGCGAGTCGGCGGCGGCATCTTCACCAAGGCGGCCGACGTCGGTGCCGACCTGGTCGGCAAGGTCGAGCAGGGCATCCCCGAGGACGACCCGCGCAACGCCGCCACGATCGCCGACAATGTGGGCGACAACGTCGGTGACTGTGCCGGCATGGCGGCCGACCTGTTCGAGTCCTACGCGGTCATGCTGGTGGCCAGCCTGATCCTGGGCCGGGTGGCCTTCGGTACCGAGGGCCTGGTCTTCCCGCTGATCGTGCCGATGATCGGTGTGCTCACCGCGATCATCGGCATCTTCGCCACCGCCCCGCGCGCCGGCGACCGCAACGGCATGGCCGCGATCAACCGTGGCTTCTTCATCTCGGCGGCCATCTCGGCGGTCCTGGTGGCCGTCGCGGCGTTCATCTACCTGCCGAGCTCGTTCTCCCAGCTCACCGGGGTGAGCGGCGAAATCGCCCAGCTCAGCTCCGACCCGCGGCTGATCGCGATCGGCGCGGTGCTGATCGGTCTGGTGCTGGCCAGCGCCATCCAGGTGCTCACCGGGTACTTCACCGAGACCAACCGCCGCCCGGTCCGCGAGATCGGCGAGAGCTCGAAGACCGGAGCGGCCACCGTCATCCTGTCCGGCATCTCGGTCGGCCTGGAGTCGGCGGTCTACTCGGCGCTGCTCATCGGCGGCGCGGTGTACGGGGCCTTCCTACTCGGCTTCGGCAACGTCACGGTGGCGCTGTTCGCCGTCGCCCTGGCCGGTACCGGCCTGCTCACCACGGTCGGCGTGATCGTCTCCATGGACACGTTCGGCCCGGTGTCGGACAACGCCCAGGGCATCGCCGAGATGTCCGGCGACGTGGAGGGCGAGGGTGCCCGCATCCTCACCTCGCTGGACGCGGTGGGCAACACCACCAAGGCGATCACCAAAGGCATCGCGATCGCGACCGCCGTGCTCGCCGCCACCGCGCTGTTCGGCTCCTTCCGCACCGCGGTGGAGAGCGAGCTGGCCAAGGCGAGCCAGGGGGTCAAGGACGCGCTGCAGTCGTTCAGCACCTTCAGCCTGAGCGTGGACGCGCCGAACGTGCTGGTCGGCCTGATCATCGGTGCCTCGGTGGTGTTCCTGTTCTCGGGTCTGGCCGTCAGCGCGGTCGGCCGCGCCGCCGGCCGGGTGGTGCTCGAGGTCCGCGAGCAGTTCCGCACCAAGCCCGGCATCATGACCGGCAAGGAGCTGCCCGACTACGGCCGGGTGGTGGACATCTGCACCCGTGACTCGCTGCGCGAGCTGGCCACCCCGGGCCTGCTGGCGGTGCTGACGCCGATCGCGGTCGGCTTCGCGCTCGGCTACGCGCCGCTCGGCGCCTACCTGGCCGGCGCGATCGCCGCGGGCACCCTGATGGCGGTCTTCCTGGCGAACTCCGGCGGTGCCTGGGACAACGCCAAGAAGCTCGTCGAGGACGGGCACCACGGCGGCAAGGGGTCGGCGGCCCACGAGGCGACCATCATCGGCGACACCGTCGGCGACCCGTTCAAGGACACCGCGGGCCCGGCGATCAACCCGCTGATCAAGGTCATGAACCTGGTGGCCCTGCTGATCGCACCGGCCGTGGTGACCTACGCCGACAACGCCGTGCTGCGGATCGGCGTCACCGTGGTGGCGGTGGCGATCGTCGTCGGCGCCGTGGTGATCTCCAAGCGCCGCTCGGTCAGCATCGCGCCGAGCGGTGGCGACACCGCCGAGCAGGTGGTGCCGGAGAAGGTGTCGAGCTGACGGCCGGCCGCCCGTCGCGCGCCGGTTCACCGGCGCCGGCGGGCGGCCAGGTCCACTCGGTTCCGCCGGCCGCCGCGCGATCCCGCGCGGCGGCCGGCGCGCGTCGAGGGGGTCGAGGGGGCGAGAGGATGGTCCACGTGAAGACGCTGATCGTGCTGCGGCACGCGAAGGCCGCCGAGGTGCCCGGGCTCGCCGACCGGGAGCGCCCGCTCACCGGGCGCGGCGAGCGCGACGCCGGGCGGGCGGGCGAGGCACTGCGCGGGTTCGGCCTGGTGCCGGATCTGGTGCTGTGCTCGCCGGCCGCGCGGACCCGGCGCACGGCGGAGCTGGCCCTGGCCGTGCTGGCCGGACAGCCGCCGGTGTGGACGGAAGGCGAGATCTATCAGGCCTACGCCGACGAGCTGCTCGACCTGATCGGCCGGACCGGTGACGAGGTCGGCACGCTGCTGCTCGTCGGCCACAATCCCGGTGTGCAGGAGCTGGTGGGCAACCTCACCATGACGCGGGACGGCGACGGCTTCCCGCCCGGTGCCTTCGCGGTGCTGCGGACGCCCGGCTGGGCCGCTCTAGGCCCCGGGGAGGGCCGGCTGGTCACCCGCTGGGCCCCCGGCCGGCCCTGAGGCCGCTCAGCCCGGCTGAGGGTCCTCGGCGTCGGCGGCCTCCACCTCGGCGCGGGAGATGCCGAGCAGGTACAGGATGGCGTCCAGGTAGGGGACGTTGACCGTGGCGTCGGCCGCCTGGCGGAGCACCGGCTTGGCGTTGAACGCGATGCCGAGCCCGGCGGCGGAGATCATGTCCAGGTCGTTGGCGCCGTCGCCGATCGCCACGGTCTGGCTGATCGGGATGCCGGCGTCGCGGGCGAAGCGCTCCAGGGCGCGGGCCTTGCCCGCGCGGTCCACGATCTCGCCGCACACCCGCCCGGTCAGCACGCCGTCCACGACCTCCAGGGTGTTGGCGGCCGAGTAGTCGATGCCGAGCTCGGCGACCAGCGAGTCGGTGATCTGGGTGAACCCGCCGCTGACGATCGCGAAGTGGTAGTCGAGCCGTTTGAGCGTGCGCACCAGCGTGCGCGCGCCCGGGGTAAGGACGACCTCCTTGCGGACCCGGTCGAAGACCTCCTCGGGCAGGCCCTTCAGCAGCGCCACCCGCTCGCGCAGCGAGGCGGCGAAGTCGAGCTCGCCGCGCATGGCGGCCGTGGTGATGCGCTCGACCTCCGCCATGTTGCCCGCGTGCTTGGCGAGCAGCTCGATGACCTCGCCCTGGATGAGGGTGGAGTCGACGTCCATGACGATCAGGCGCTTGGCCCGCCGGTGCAGCCCGGAGCGCTGCACCGCCACGTCCACCTGCTGCAGGACGGCCTCGGCGGCCAGCGCGGTGCGCAGCAGCGCCGGATCGGCGCCGGAGATGGCCAGCTCGATGCAGATGACCGGGGTGTGGGCCAGCCGCTCGATGCGGTCGATGTTGGCGCCGGCGGCCGAGATGCGGCCGGCGATGCCGGCCAGCGCGGCCGGCTGCAGCGGGCTGCCCAGCACCGTCACGTGCAGGCGGCCCCGGCGCCGCTTCTCCTGCAGGTCGGTGCCGGTGGACAGCTCGACCTCCATGCCGAGGTCCTCGGCGACCCGCTCGACGGCGGCCCACATCGCGCCGATGGTGCCCCCGGTGCCGGTGGGCGGCCCGCCGGAGTAGGCGACCAGCACGCCGAGGATCAGCCGGCCGCGGATGACGACCTGCTCCACGTCCGCGACGTCGACCGGGAAGCCGGACAGCACGGTGAACAGCCGGGCCGTCACGCCGGGCCGGTCCGGCCCGGTCAGGGTGATCAAAAGCGTGCGTTGCTTCATCGCGGACAACGCTACCCATCGCCCCGACCGGACGTGCGGGCGGTTCACCATCCGGACACGCGATGGTCATCTCGGGGTGTCCCGCCGGCCGGCCACGGCGTACGCGCACCTCACCGGACGCCGGGTGAGACACCGAAGGCGGCCCCGGTGGAACCGGTGGCCGCCTGGTGAACGATCGTCCCGGCGGGGAGGGCCGGAAAGATGATCAGCGAACGATCTTGGTCTTGAAGAACTTGTAGTCCACCTGGCCCTGGACGTCCAGGCGGTTCAGCTCGTCCTCGTTGGTGACGTCGACGCCGGCCGGCACGTCGATGGAGTAGTGGCCGAACTGGGCCAACGCGGTCCCCTTGGTGCTCTTCTTCAGCCATACGCGCACCTTGACCGAGGTGGAGCGCCCCGGCGCGAGCTGCCCATAGATGCAGAACACCTGGTGCCGGTCGACCGCGCATTCGGTGGCGGACGACTTGCCGACCACCCGGGCCTTGCTGATGCCCGCCGGCAGGATGCCCGAGATCCCGGCCAGGTCGGTGGGCCACTCACCCTTGTTGGTGCTCTTGAACTCGTAGGTGATGGTGCCGCCGCGCCGTACCGTCTTGTTCCACCGGATCCGGGTGTCCAGCGGCGACTGCGGGGAGGACGCGGTGGCGGTGGTGAGCGTGGCCGCCGGGCCGGTATCGGCGGCGGCCGCACCCGCCGGGGCGGCGAGCGCGGTGCCGGCCAGCGAACCGGCCAGCGCGAGGGCGGCGATGGAGGAGAGGTGCCGGCGCATGGGTGACTCCCTTAGTGAAACGACATTTATCGGCTGGGGCCAAGTTGGGGCATGGTTGGCGCAGCCTGACGTGGACTTTATCCAATAAATGCCGCAGTGATCGGCAAATACTCCAGCCTTAATTTCCCGCTTCGATAACTATTCTATACAGTGCGCTGGTATAACGGATATTGATGGACATAAAGCTATTAATCCGGCGCAGGACCGCCGATCAGCAGCGCGAGGACGACCGGCCGGACGCCGCCCGCCGCCGCCGGCGCGCGCCGGCGCGGTGCCCGGATGCCCGGTGACCGGGCCGCGCCCACGTCACCCGGCCCGCGGTGGCCGGGCCGGCGCGGCGTCCGGCAGGATCAGGTGCAAATCGCCGAACTCGTGCCACAGGTACCGCTCGCGCAGCGCCTCCTGGTAGGAGCGGGCCAGCAGGTCGGTCCCGGCGATGGCCGTCAGCATCATCAGGTGGCTGGATCGTGGCTCGTGCAGGCCGGTGACCAGCCCGTGCACCGCGCGCACCCCCACGGCCGGGGACACCACGTGCGAGGTCCAGCCCTCCATCGGCCGCACCGTCCCCGAGCGGGCCGCCGTCTCCAGCGCGCGCACGACCGTGGTGCCCACGGCGACCACCCGGCCGGCCGCCGAGTTCACCAGGTCCGCCGTGGCCGGTGGCACGGCGAACCGCTCGGGGTAGGGCGGTTCGTCCTTCTCGGGGGAGGCCACCCCGGTGTGCAGGGTGATCGGCGTGATCAGCACGCCCCGGGCGGCGAGCGCGGCCACCAGCTCCGCGCTGAACGGCCGCCCGGCGCTCGGCATCTCGGCGCTGCCCGGCCGCGTCCCGAAGACCGTCTGGTAGGCCGACAGCGGCCAGTCCCGGCCGACGTAGGAGTACCGGATCGGCCGGCCGTGCCCGGCCAGGTACCCGGGCACGTCCCGGTCCAGGACGGCCCGCCACAGCCGGGGCGTCTCGCGGCCGATCAGCCGCAGCGTCGCCCCGCCGGGCAGCGGCAGCCACTCGCCCGGCTCGCCGCCCGCATACGGGACGGTGGCGCCGCCGGACCGGCGGCGCAGCTCCACCAGCCAGCTGCCGTCGTCGCGCTCGGTGGAGAAGTGCACCGCGAGCCGGTCCAGCGGGACGGCGGCGGGCAGCGTCGCCGAGTCGTTCACCACCAGCACGTCACCCGGCCGCAGCAGCTCCGGCAGCTCGGTGAAGGCGTGGTGGGTGATCACCCCGGAGTCGGTGGCCGACACCATGAGGCGCACGCCGTCCCGGGGCAGGCCGCGGGCCTCGGGTGGTTCGTGGGCCTCGCGGGCGGCCGGCAGGTCGAAGGTGATCACCTGGTCACCCGCCCGCTCGCCGGCCGGCGGCCGACCAGGTCCACCAGGAAGCGCGCCACCGTGTCCGGGTCCGCCGCGCCGGCCGCCTCCTGCTCGCCGACCGCGTCCGCCAGCATGCGGGTGCGCATCTCCCCGGGGTCCACCCACCAGACCGCGACGTCCGGCTCCTCCACCGCCAGCACGCCGGACAGCAGTTCGAGCGCCGCCTTGGTCGCGCCGTACCCGCCCCAGCCCTCGTAGGCCCGCACCGCCGCGTCGGACGAGACGTTGATCACCGCGCCGCGCCGCTCCCGCAGACCGCGCAGCGTGGCCTGCACCAGGCCCAGCGGTGCGATGACGTTGGTGGCGAAGGCACCGGCCAACGCGTCCGCGGGGTAGGAGGCCAGCGCCGGCAGCGGGACGGCGCCGAGCGTCGAGGCGTTGTTGACCAGCAGGTCCAGCCCGCCCAGCTCGCCGGCCGCCCGGGCCAGCCGCTCGCGGTGCGCGGGGTCGGCGACGTCGCCGGCCAGCGCGGTGGCCCCGCTCTCGGCCGCGGCCTTCTCCAGGTCGTCGGCGCCCCGGGCCGTGATGATCAGATTCCAGCCGTCGCCGGCCAGCGCCCGGGCCAGGGCGAGGCCGAGGCCGCGCGACGCGCCGGTGACCAGCGCGGTGCGCCGGGGGATGGCTGCGGTGTCGTTCGTCATGGCTCCGACGCTAGGAGCGCCCGGCCCGCCCGGCATCGGGCCGGCGACCGGCCCGGTCTCGGCTCATCGGCCTAGGACCGCCGCTAGGACCAGGGCCCCGGGCGCTCCGGCCGGGCCGGCCGTACAGTGACCGGGTGACCACGACTCCGGGCACCGACCGCGACGCCGTGCTGCACGCGGTGAGCTCCGCCGTGCTGGCGGTGACCCGGCACCTGTCGGTGCGCGAGGTGCTCCAGGTGATCGTCCGCTCGGCCGGGCGGCTGCTCGGCGCCAGGTACGCCGCGCTCGGCGTGCCGGACGAGGACGGCTCGTTCGCCGAGTTCGTCGCCGAGGGGGTGAGCGACCGGCAGTGGGCGGCCCTCGGCCGGCTGCCGCGCCAGCACGGCATGCTGGCCGCGATGCTGCGGTACACCGAGCCGGTGCGGCTGGCCGACATCCGCCAGGATCCGCGCTTCGACGGCTGGCCGAGCGTCCACCCGGTGCTCAAGGACTTCATCGGGGTGCCCATCCGGGACGCCGATGAAGTGCTGGGCATCATCTTCCTGTCCAACAAGCGGGCCCCGGGCGGGTTCACCCGCGAGGACGAGGACCTGCTCACCCTGTTCGCCGCGCACGCCGCGATCGCCATCACCAACGCCCGGCTGTACGAGCGGAGCCGCGAGCTCACGGTGGTCGAGGAGCGCACCCGGATGGCCCGCGATCTGCACGACGCGGTCACCCAGAAGCTCTTCTCGCTGCGGCTGACCGCCCGCGCCGCCGCCGCGCTGGTCGCCGCGGATCCCGCCCGCGCCGCCGCCGAGCTGGACCGGGTGCAGCGGCTGGCCGGGGAGGCGCTGGCCGAGCTGCGGGCGGTGATCGTCGAGCTGCGCCCGGCCGACCTGGACCGGCACGGTCTGGCCGAGACGCTGCGCAAGCACGTCGGCCTGCTCGACCGGCTGCACCCGGCGGCGATCACGTTCACGGCCGGCCGGATCGGCGACCCGCCGCCGGAGGCCGAGGTGACCGTGCTGCGGGTGGCGCAGGAGGCCGTGCACAACGCGCTGCGGCACGCCGGCGCCGGCGCGGTCCAGGTGCGCCTGGCCGCGGCCGGGTCGTCCCTGACGCTGGAGGTGCGCGACGACGGCGTCGGGTTCGAGCCGGACGCGCCGGACCTGCGCGGGCTCGGGCTGGCCTCCATGCGGGACCGGGCCGAGGCGGCCGGCGGGGTGCTGAGCGTGCACTCGGCCCCCGGTGCCGGTACGACGGTCCGCTTGGAGGTGCCCGCGTGAGCCGGCCGCGACGGTCCGGTGCCCGGCGGGTGGCCCGGTGAGCGCGCCGCACCCGATCCGGGTGCTGGTCGCCGACGATCATCCGGTGGTCCGTCAGGGCCTGCGCACGTTCCTCGACCTCCAGGACGACCTGCGGGTCGTCGGGGAGGCCGCCGACGGGGCCGAGGCGGTCGAGCTGGCCGCCGCGCTCGATCCGGACGTGCTGCTGCTCGACCTCAGGATGCCGGTGCTGGACGGCCTGGGCACGCTGCGCGAGCTGAGCGGGCGCGGCCTGCGGGTACGGGTGGTGGTGCTGACCTCGGTGAGCGACCGGGCGGACGTGGCCCCGGCCATGCGCTCGGGGGCGGCCGGCTTCCTGTACAAGGACGTCGACCCGGCGGCGCTGGTGCAGGCGGTCCGCGCGGTGCACGCCGGCCAGGTGCTGCTCGCGCCGGAGGCGGCCGACGCCATGCTGGCCGGCCCGCCCGCGCCGGGCGGCCCGGACCCGGGCGCCGCGCCGGCGGCGGTCGCGGTGCTGACCGAGCGGGAGCGCGAGGTGCTCACGCTGATCGCGTCGGGCCGGTCCAACCGGGAGATCGCCCGCGAGCTGTCCGTCGCGGAGAAGACCGTCAAGACGCACGTCTCCAACGTGCTGATGAAGCTCGGCGTGCAGGACCGGACCCAGGCCGCGCTGTACGCGGTGCGGCACGGCCTGGCCTGAGCCCGTGCCCTCGGCGGCGGTCCGGTACCGAGCCGGCCGGCCGGCGTCCGGCGGCCGCCCTCAGCGCTCGCCGGCGGCGTGCCGGGGCTCCAGGACGGCGTTGTGTGCCGCCACCCGCGCCCGCCGCACCGCGCGGTCCAGCTCGCGCAGCGCGGCGCCGCTCGTGGCGAGCTGCCGGGAGGTGACCCCGCGTTCCCCGGCCGCCGCCAGCACCGCGGCCAGCCGGGCGGCCAGTGCGGCGACCCGGTGTGCCCGGGCGGGGTAGCCGGGTGCGAGGCCCTCGTCGCCGCCGAGCCGCGGCCGGCCGGCGGGCGGGCCGTCCACCCCGGCCAGCGCCTCGGCGGCCGCGCGCATCGCGCCGGTCAGGGCGTGCTCGGCCTCGGCCAGCGCCGGGACGTCCGGCGGCGCGGGGTCGGCGTCCATCGCCGTCCAGCGGATGCCCGCGTAGGACGACCCGCGCCGGTCGGGGGCGGGCACCAGCCCGACGCAGCGGCCGGGGAGCACGGCGGTGACGGCCTGGCCGGCGTCCACGGCGGCCATCGTGAAGGCGGCCGGGCCGGTCAGCCCGAGCGGGTCGCCGGCGGCCGGCAGGGCCAGCCGCAGCGCGGTCATGCCCTCGACGCGCAGCTCGGCCAGGACGGCCCGCAGCGGGCGTTCGGCGCCGGGCTCGGCCACGATCTGCGGGCCGCCGGCCCGCTCCACCCGGTCGACGGCGGCGTCCAGGCCGGTGTGCCCGGCGAGCCAGGCGTTGCCCCAGGAGACCAGCGGGCCGGAGATCGGTGAATCGGGGTGCACCCGGACCACGATATGCGGTGACGCTGCAATAGGTTTGACCCGCAAGGGCTCTCGGGGAGGCGGCTTCCCGATGGGACGGCGCCGACCTGGGGCACCGGGGCGGTCGCGGTCGACACGTCAGGAGGTACACGCGATGGGTGGTCAGGTGCTTCGGCTCCAGGACGTCGCCGTGCGCAGGGACGGCGCCGCGCTGCTGCGGGGCATCGACTGGACCGTCGAGGAGGACGAGCGCTGGGTCGTGATCGGTGCGAACGGCGCGGGGAAGACCACGCTGTTGCAGGTCGCGTCGGCCCTGCTCTATCCCAGCGACGGCTCGGTGGAGATCCTCGGCGAGCGGCTCGGCCAGACCGACGTCTTCGACCTGCGGCCGCGCATCGGCCTGGCCAGCGCGGCGGTCGCCGAGCGGGTGCCCCCGGACGAGAAGGTCATCGATCTGGTGCTGACCGCGTCCTACGCCATCCTCGGCCGGTGGAACGAGGAGTACGACTCCGGCGACGTGACCCGCGCGGTGGAGCTCATCGACCAGCTCGGCTGCGCGCACCTGATCCGCCGGAAGTTCGGCACGCTGTCGGAGGGCGAGCGCAAGCGGGTGCAGATCGCGCGGGCGATGATGCCCGACCCCGAGCTGCTGCTGCTGGACGAGCCCGCGGCCGGCCTGGACCTCGGCGGCCGGGAGGACCTGCTGCGCCGGCTGTCGGCGCTGGCCTACGACGCGGCGGCGCCGACCATGGTGCTGGTGACCCACCATGTGGAGGAGGTGCCGAGCGGCTTCACCCACGTGCTGCTGCTGCGGCACGGCTCGGTGGTGGCCCAGGGGCCGATCGAGTACGTGATGACCGCCGACAATCTCTCCCGCACGTTCGGGGTGCCGCTCAGCCTGGAGCGCAGCAGCGACGGCCGCTGGTACGCCCGGGCGCTGCCCGGCTGAGGCCGGCCGGTTCCTTACTCATCCGGCCGGTCTCCGGACAGGTAAAGGGAAACCAAATAGCATTCCGGCCAGGGGATCGTCTCGTTCCGGTCGGAGTTTGCTCATGACTCAGCTCGTCGTCGCGTTGGCCGTGGTGGCCGCCGTGGGGTTCGCGTTATACCGGACCATTCGCATAGTGCCGCAGGCCCAGGCCTTCATCATCGAGCGGCTCGGCCGCTACCACCGCACCCTCGGGCCGGGGCTGAACATCGTCGTGCCGTTCGTCGACGCGGTGAAGACGGTGGTCGACCTGCGCGAGCAGGTCGTCTCCTTCCCGCCGCAACCGGTGATCACCTCCGACAACCTGGTGGTCTCGATCGACACGGTCATCTACTTCCAGGTGACCGATCCGAAGGCGGCGACCTACGAGATCGCGAACTTCCTGACCGGTGTCGAGCAGCTGACCGTCACCACGCTGCGCAACGTGGTCGGCGGCATGGACCTGGAGCGGACGCTCACCTCGCGGGAGGAGATCAACTCCGAGCTGCGCGGGGTGCTCGACGACGCCACCGGGCGCTGGGGGATCCGGGTGAACCGGGTGGAACTCAAGGCCATCGACCCGCCCGCCTCCATCCAGGACTCGATGGAGAAGCAGATGCGGGCCGACCGCGACAAGCGCGCTTCGATCCTGTCGGCCGAAGGCCACAAGCAGTCGGCCATCCTGACCGCCGAGGGCGAGCGGCAGGCGGCGGTGCTGCGGGCGCGCGGCGAGGCGGAGGCCGCCGTGCTGCGCGCCCAGGCCGACGCCGAGGCGCAGGCCATGCGGGCCAAGGGGCAGGCGGACGCGATCGCCATGGTGTTCCGGGCCATCCACGAGGGCAAGCCTGACCAGCATCTGCTCGCCTACCAGTACCTGCAGACCCTGCCGGAGATCGCCAAGGGCGACGCCAATAAGGTGTGGATCGTCCCCTCGGAGATGGGCAAGGCGCTGGAGGGACTCGGCGGCCTGTTCGCCCGCCCCGAGCAGGCGCCGCCGGCCGGCTGACCCACCCGGCGGGCGGCGGGCGGGGCGCCGCCCCTTAGCATCGGACCGGTCCGGCCGAAAGGGACGGGGGCGGGGAAGATGGTGGCGCCGATCGAGATGGCCGCGGTGCTCGCGGCCGGCATCGCCGCGGGCGCCATCAACGCCGTCGTCGGTTCCGGTTCGCTGATCACCTTCCCGACGCTGCTCGCCTTCGGGCACCCGCCGATCGTCGCCAACGTGTCCAACAACATCGGCATGGTGGCCGGTGGCGTGACCAGCGTGCTCGGCTACCGGGAGGAACTGGCCGGCCAGCGCGGCCGGCTGCTGCGGCTGGGCGTCGCCTCGGTGCTCGGCTCGCTGGCCGGCGGCCTGCTGCTGCTCTGGTTGCCGGCCCGGGCCTTCCAGGTGATCGTGCCGGTGCTGATCGCGCTGGCCTGCGTGCTGGTGGTGGTGCAGCCCCGGCTGAACGCCTACCTGTCCGCCCGGCAGGACCGCCCGCATCCGCACGGCGGGCCGTGGCTGTGGCTCGGCGTCCTGCTGGCCGGCATGTACGGCGGCTACTTCGGCGCCGCCCAGGGCGTGGTGCTCATCGGGCTGCTCGGCATCTTCCTCGACGAGGGCCTGCAGCGGGTGAACGCGGCCAAGAACCTGCTGTCGCTGCTGGTGAACGGCTCGGCCGCCGTGTTGTTCGCGCTGATCGCGCCGGTCGACTGGTGGTCGGTGCTGCTGGTGTCGATCGGCACGATGATCGGCGGCTATCTGGGGGCGCGGCTGGGCCGCCGGCTGCCGGCCCGGGTGCTGCGCGCGTTGATCGTCGTGGTCGGCGTCGTGGCGATCGTCAAACTGGTGTACGGATGATCGCTCGGATAGGTGGGTATCTACCTGGGCATGAAGGGTGACCGGGTCGAAATCGTCATTGACGCGGGCGGCGGATCCCCGCGCACCTACGAGGTGGTGGCCACCAAGGCCGGCCGCCGGGTCGACGTCGCCACCCGGCGCGGCCTGGTCGAGGTCAGCGAGGTGACCAGGAGCGGCACGCCGGTGCGCACCGCCCGGTTCATGGCCAGCCGGATACTCGCCCTGGTGGAGCACCCGGCGGACGGCCGCGGCGACGACTGAACCGGGCCCGCCGGCCCGCCGGTCAGGCCTGGCGGGGGCGGACCTGCACGATCCCGTCGCCGCGCACGCTGACCTCGAAGGACGGCTGCGGCGCGGTGGCCGGGCCGTGCACGACCGCGCCGTCCTCCAGCCGGAAGGTGCTGCCGTGCCACGGGCAGACCACGCAGGCCTCGTCGTCCTCCACCTTCAGCCGGCCCTGGTGCAGCGGGCCGGCCAGGTGCGAGCAACGGTCGGCGAGCACCTTGACCTGGGCGCCGTGCCGCAATACGAACAGCTGGATGTAGCCGAGCCGGCGGGACACCGGGCGGCCGTCGGGAAGGTCCCAGATCCGGCACAGGTCGTGCCAGCCGAGCGGCACCAGATGGGTGGTCGGCTCGGCGTGCGTCGGTCCGGCCGCCATCCGGTAGGCCAGGTGCCCGCCGAGGTAGCCGCCGACTCCGGCCGCGCCCAGTCCGGCGAAGGCCAGCGCCTTGCCGGTCCGGTGGTCGCCGGCCAGCCGGGCGAGCAGGGAGGCCGAGTAGAGCCCGAGCGCGGCCGCGTTGACCAGCGCGTGCACGAAGCCGACCCGCTGCTGCTCCAGGTGCAGCACCGACCAGTCGGTGGCCCCGGCGGCGGCGGCCGGCACCGCGCCGGCGATCCCGGTGACCAGGACGGCCTTGGTGGCCCGCGGGTCGGCGTCGATCGCGTCCAGCACCGCGGTGGCGGTGAAGCAGCCGAGGCTGACGGTGGCGAGCACCGGATGCAGGGGATGCCCGGCGGGGACGCCGTGCAGCAGGTCGCGCAGGGTGCTCCCCGGCGGGAGCCGGCGTCTGATCGTCTTGGCGAGGGGAGTGAACACCCGATCCATGGCCCGCAGATGCTCGATGCGGTCGGTGAACCGGGTCGGCAGCGTCATGCTTCCCCGCAGCGTGCGGCGCCGCGGGCTGATGGACTTAGACGTTTCTTTCACCTTTTGCCCCCTCTCGCCCTAGGAGGCCTACCCTCCCGGAGCCGGAGAGAACACCGGCGGTCGGCTACGCGGGCGTCAGGTGCCCCCGGGCCACCGAGAGCCTGACGAGCTCGGCGGCGTAGTCGCCCAGGGCCGGTGATCCCTCCCGGATGATCTGGACTTTCTCCATCACTTGCCGGGCCGTGACCCCGTGACGTACCCAGCTGCCGCCCTCGTTGTGGTGGTTGGCCAGCATCGGCGCCAGCCGGTCGAGCGCCTTGGCGAACCTCGCCTCCGGCGTCCGGCGCTCCTCGAACTCCTCCCACAGCCCGCGCAGCGTGGCGGTCTGGCCGGCGGGCAGCAGCCCGAAGATCCGGTCGGCCGCCGCCCGCTCGGCCTTCTCCTGGAGCTCGACGGCCAGGGTGTCGTAGATGAACGTGTCGCCGGCGTCGATCTCCACGATGTCGTGCACCAGCAGCATGGCGATGACGCGGTCCAGGTCGGTGCCTTCGGGCGCGTACTCGCCGAACACCATGGCCATCATGCCGAGATGCCAGGAATGCTCGGCGTCGTTCTCCCGGCGGGAGCCGTCCATCAAGGTGTTCCTGCGGAGCACCCGCTTGAGCTTGTCGATCTCCACGACGAAACCGGCCTGGGCCGGCAGCCGTTCCTTATCGGGCACGGTGGTCACTTGCCACAGCCTATTACCGTCAGTGTCAGGATTTGTCGTCGCGACCCCGCCGGGTGCCGATCGGCCGCCCCGCCCGACCCGCCGAAACGCCCCTGGCCCAGGCATCACGCCGCCGGGCACCCGATCCGGCGAACGCTGCGAGTCACCGGATAGCGAGCGTACGGGGTGGCACCCCCCATCTCCGGACGGAAGGTGGCATGCTCTAGTCACGATGACTACGCACCCCGTCCCGCCGGCCCCCTCACCCGCCGATCCGCCGCGGCCGCCCGGCCGCGCGGTCCGGGGCCGCCCCGTCCTGGTGCGCGGCCGGTCGTTCGCCGTCCCCGCACGGCGCGCCGGCGCCGTGCTGGCCGCGTTCTCCCTCGGGGCCGGTCCGGTCGTCGCCTGCTCGGCCGCCGGGTCGTCCACTCCCGAGACCGGCCGCACCGGCGCCTCCGCCTCCACCTCGGCCGGCAGCCCGCAGCAGGCGCGGCCCACGGCCCGGCAGCGCAAGCCGTTCACCATCGCGTTCGGCGGCGACACGCACTTCGAGGGCGTGTTGCGCGGCCGGCTGGCCAACCCGCGGACCGCCCTCGGGCCGATCGCCTCGGTGCTGCGCAAGGCCGACCTGGCCATGGTCAACCTGGAGACCGCCATCACGACCGGCGGCACGCCCGCGCCCGGCAAGCAGTTCACCTTCCGCGCGCCGCCGAGCGCGCTCGCCGCGCTGCGCGGCGCCGGAGTGGACGTCGCCTCGATGGCCAACAACCACGGCATGGACTACATGCAGAGCGGCCTGCGCGACTCCCTGGCGGCCATCCGGCGCAGCCGGTTCCCGGTCGTCGGCATCGGCCGCAACGCCGCGGAGGCCTACAAGCCGTTCCGCAAGACGGTGAACGGCAACCGGGTCGCCATCATCGGCGCCACCCAGGTGCTCGACTCGGAGTTCATCCAGTCCTGGACGGCCACCGCCACCAAGGGCGGCCTCGCCTCCGCCAAGGACGAGCCGCGGCTGCTGAGCGCCGTCCGGCAGGCCCGGCGCACCGCCGACACCGTGATCGTGCACCTGCACTGGGGTACCGAGCTGCAGAAGTGCCCGAACCCGGCGCAGCGCTCGCTGGCCCCGAAACTCCTGGCGGCCGGCGCCGACGTGATCGTCGGCGGCCACGCGCACATCCTGCTGGGCAGCGGATACCTGCGCAACGGCTACGTCAATTACGGGATGGGCAACTTCGTCTTCTACAACTCCGGCCCGCAGACCGGCGCCACCGGCGTGCTCACCCTGACGATCAACGGGCGCAAGGTCCTCAAGGACCGCTGGACGCCGGCGCGGATCACCGGCGGCATCCCGATCCCGCTCACCGGCACCGGGCGTGCCCAGGCGGTGGCCGGCTGGGAGAGCCTGCGCGGCTGCGCCGGGCTGAGCGCCGAGCGGTAGGGCGGCCACCGGGCGGGTATGCGCCCGGGCATGAGGTCCATCGACACCGGTGACGTACGGCTGGCGCTGCGCGAGCAGGGTGACCCGGCGAACCCCACGGTCCTGCTGGTGCACGGCTACCCCGACACCCACCGGGTGTGGGACGAGGTCGCCGGCCTGCTCGAACCGGAGTTCCACGTCGTGCGGTACGACGTGCGCGGCGCCGGGGAGTCGTCCGCGCCGGCCGGCATCGGCGGATACCGGCTGGACCGGCTGGTGGACGATCTCGCCGCCGTGCTGGACGCGGTGGGAAAGTCGGCCGTGCACCTGGTCGGCCACGACTGGGGGTCGGTGCAGGGCTGGGCGGCGGCCGCGCGCCTGCCCGGCCGGTTGCTGTCGTTCACCTCGCTGAGCGGTCCCGGCCTGGCCCAGTGGTCGGAGTTCCTCCGGACCGGCGGCCGGCGCGAGGTCGCCGGGCAGGCGCTGCGCTCCTGGTACATCACCGCCTTCCGGATGCCGGTGGTGCCCGAGCTGGCCTGGCGCACGTTCCTGCCCCGCCTGGTGGCCCTCACCCGGGTGGCGGAGGGCATCGAGCCGCGCGAGGGCGACCCGGCGGCCACGCTGCCCGCCGACGGTGCCCGCGGCCTGGCGCTGTACCGGGCCAACACCTCGGCCCGGGCGGCCGGGCCCGGACAGGTCGACGTCCCGGTGCAGGTGATCGAGGCGCGGCGCGACCGGTTCATCTCCCGGCCGCTGGTCCAGGCGCTGGACCGGGCGGCCCCCCAGGTGTGGCGCCGGACGATCCCGGCCGGGCACTGGGCGCAGCGCAGCCACCCGGCCACCGTCGCCCGCATGATCGCCGAGTTCGCCCGGTACACCGGTGCGGGCGCCGCGCCGTCGCGGGAGCTGCGCCGGTCGCGGGCCGGAGAGGCCGGCGGGCCGTTCGACCGGCGGCTCGTCGTGGTCACCGGAGCGGGCGACGGCATCGGCCGGGCGACCGCGCGCGCGTTCGCCGCGCACGGCGCCGAGGTCGTCTGCGCCGACATCGACCTGGCCGCCGCCCGCGACACCGTCGCGGGGATCACCGCGCGCGGCGGCACCGGGCACGCCGAGCGGGTGGACGTGTCGTCCGCCGAGGAGATGGAGCGCTTCGCCCGGGAGGTCCTTGACCGGTACGGCACGCCCGACATCGTGGTCAACAACGCCGGCCTCGCGGTGGCCGGCGCCTTCCTGGACCACGAGGTGGCCGACTGGCGGCGGCTGATCGACGTCAATCTGTGGGGCGTCGTGCACGGCTGCCGGCTGTTCGCCCGGCAGATGGCCGACCGGGGGGAGGGCGGTCACATCGTGAACGTCGCCTCGGTGGCCGCCTTCATGCCCACCCGGGTGCTGCCCGCCTACTCGACCACCAAGGCGGCGGTGAAGATGCTCAGCGACTGCCTGCGCGCCGAGCTGGCCGGGCAGGACATCGGAGTCACCGCGATCTGTCCGGGCTTCGTCTCCACCGGCGTCGCGCGGAACGCGACCTACCGCGGGGTGGACCGCGGGCTGAGCGAGCGGGCGGTGGCCGCGCGGGGCTACCCGCCCGAGCGGGTCGCCGCGCACATCCTGCGGGCCGTGCACCGCAACCTCGCGGTGGTCCCGGTGAACGCCGAGGGCCGGTTCGGTTACGCGCTGTCCCGGATCTCGCCCGGGCTCACCCGGCGGCTGGCCCGGCTGGGGCGGCCCGAGCTCCTCCGGCGGGCCGGGCGGCCGGACCGGACCGATATGGGACGTCCGGCGGCGAAGGACTGACGGCCCGGCGCGGGCAGGGCAAGATGAATGTGTGCCCGGCCTGCCGATCGACCCCTGCGAAGACGTGTCCAAGCCGCTGCGCCGCAAGCCGACGCAGCGCCGCAGCGCCCGGCGGGTGGAGCGCATGCTCGACGCCTGCGCCGAGCTGCTGGACGAGGTGGGGTACGACACCCTGTCCACCACCCGGATCGCCGCCCGGGCCGGCGTCGCGATCGGCTCGGTGTACCAGTTCTTCCCGGACAAGCGGGCCATCACCCAGGCGCTCACCCAGCGCAACGTCGAGCTGTTCATCGCCCGGGTCGGCCGCCGGTTCATGGAGGAGGAGTACACCGGCTGGTGGCACGCGGTGGACGCGATCATCGACGAGTACGTCGACATGCACCGCACGGTGCCCGGCTTCCGGTCGCTGCGGTTCGGCGACGCCGTCGATCTCAACCTGCTCGACTCGGTCGCGGAGAACAACACCGTCATCGCCGGGCGGCTGCGCGGGCTGCTGCTGGAGGAGTTCGGCATGGCCGACAGCGAGCAGCTCGACCTGAACCTCACCGTCGCGGTGGAGGCGGGCGGCGCGGTGCTGGCGCTGGCCTTCCGCCGCGACCAGGCCGGGGCCGCGTCGCTGATCCGCGAGGCCAAGCGACTGATCCGCGAGTATCTGTCCAGCCAGCTGGGCTCCCGCGCCGCCGGCCAGGGGCACCCGGTGGCGGGCTGAGCCGGGCCGGCGCGTTCAGCGGCGCGGCGCGCGCAACCGGGCGATCGCCTCGGGGGTGAGCAGCCCGGCCAGCCGCTCCAGCAGCTCGACGATCTCGGTGACCCGGGCCGGTTCGGCGGTGCCGATGGCGCTCGCCACCGCGCCGTCCACCGGAGTGCCGGCCACCACCGCGACGCGCGCCGACATCTCCGGCGCGCGCCGGACGAGCATCCGGCGCCGGTCGGCGGGGTCGGGAAACGTCAGCACCGACCCGCCCTGGCGCAGCCGCGCGACCGATTCGGAGACCCGGCTCTGCGGCAGGCCGGTCCGGGCGGCGATCTCGCCGATCGAGCTGTTGTCGTGCTCGACCACGTCGAGCAGCACGATCACCACCGTGCGGACGCTGGTGGTCCACTCGCCGATTCCCTCGCGTGGGATCGCCTCTTCGCCGATCTTCATCAGCGTCCGGCCGAGGAGGAACAGCTCAACTCCGTTCACACTCCCACGATACATACAGACGAATAAATCCTAGAAGATGTATTCAAAAAGATGTATCGTCATGGATGGTTGGATACTGCCCTGTCACAGGAGGCGATCATGGAGAGCACCAAGCGGGCCACGCTGGCGGTACCGGGCGCCCGGCTGTACTACGAGCTGTGCGGCTCCGGGCCGTTGCTGCTGGTCCTGCAGGGCGGCGAGGGCGACGCCGGCCGCACCGCCGCGCTGGTCCGCGAGCTGCGCGACCGCTACACCATGCTCACCTACGACCGCCGGGGCCTGTCGAGGAGCACGGTGGACGAACCGATGCCACCGATCACCATCGAGACGCACGCCGACGACGTCCACCGCCTGCTGGCGGCGGTCACCGGCGAGCCGGCCACGCTGCTCGGCTCCAGCTTCGGCGGGCTCGTCGGGCTGGTCCTGGCCACCGCGCATCCCGATCAGGTGGCGACACTGGTCACCCACGAGCCGCCCGCCCTCGGGGTGCTGCCCGGGCCGGAGCGGGCCCGGGCCGAGCGCGTGCTGCTCGACCTGGAGGCCACTTTCCGCGAGGAGGGGTGGGCCGCCGCGTTCAAGAAGCTCGCCGAGGCCACCGGTGCCGGGTACGACGACCGCGAGCCGGAGGTGGAGCTGCCGCCCCCGCTGTCGCCGGAGCGGATCGCCAACATGAAGTTCCTGTTCACCCACGACCTGCCCGCCGTGCGGACCTGCCGGCTGGACGCCGGCGCGCTGGCCACGCTGCGCGGCGGGCCGGTCCGGGTGGTCCCGGCCGCCGGTCACACCACCGCGCGGGACTTCTTCGACCACCGGTGCGCCGCCGAGATCGCCCGCCTGCTGGGCACCGAGCTCGCCGAGTTCCCTGGCGGGCACAACGGGCTGACCATGCGGCCGAAGGCCTTCACCCGCCGGCTGCTCGACGTCATCGGCGTGCCGGGGTGAGCGGTGACCGGCCGGTCCGGGCGCCCGGTGGCCACAGCGCGGGCGGCCGGCCCGGCCACCCCGCCGGGGGGCCCTCCGGCGCGGGCCGCCGGCCCCGGGTGGAGTCCTGGCCGCCCTCCCGGCAACCGGTCGCCGCCTGGCCGCCGCTCGTACGCGCCGCCCGTACCTCGGCGCGCAAGCGCATGATCTCCGCCTGCTGCCGGTCGGCCCGTTCCAGCCGGGCCGTGGTGTAACCGATGGTTCCGGGGACGACGGCGGCGACGATGGCGGCGCACGACAGGCTCACGGCCGTCTGCCAGGACAGGTCCATCGCGGCTCCTTAGCACGGCGGGCGCGATTCCAGGCGCCCTGCTCATGCCCGGGTGGCCCGCGCGACACGCAGCGGGTGGGCATATGTATACAAACCCGTACCGAACCAATGCCTGCCGTTGTCCGCACACAGTGGAGCGCCGCTCGGTAATCTCGTCCTGTGGCACATGTGACGCGAGAGCAGCTTGATCGTCTGCTCGAACAGGTCCTCCTGAACGACGATCACGGGGCTCTGGCAGCGCGGCTCGACGAGCTGGCGCACGGATACGCGTCGGGTGACGTGTCCCGGGCGGCGATCTTCGTGCTGGCCGCGGAGGAGTGGCGGCAGGCGGGCCAGCCGGCCCGCGCCCTGGAATCGTTCCAGCGGGCCCTGGACGACGGCGGCGAGGTGACCGTCGATCCCCGGGCGGGCATCGCCGACACGCTGTTCGAGCTGGACCGCCCGGCCGAGGCCCGGCGACTGGTCGAGTCGATCAAGGCGGACGGCCGGGCCGACGCCGGCACGGCACTGCACGTGGCGGAGACGTTGCTCGCCTACGGTGATCTGGCCGGGGCCCACGAGTGGGCGACCGAGGGCCTCGCCCTGGCCGGTGCCGGCTCCGGCAGCACCCGGGACGCCCTGCTGCGCACCCGATACCGCATCCGCGTCGACCTCGGCCTGCCCGAGGACGACCTGGACGCGCTGCTCGACGCGCCCCGCTGACGCGGCCGGTCCGTCCCTCCGTGCTTCGCCGGCCACGGTAGTTGGCCCGGACGACCGTAAGGGCCGTGCCCTGGCGGGGCACGGCCCTTACGGTCGCCGATGGCCGAATCCGGCCATGGCCGGTGCCGGATGTCAGCCGATCGCGGTCTCCGACACGGCGGTCTGGGTGGCGGGCACCTCGACCTTGGTGGTCACGGTCGTCTCGGCGGACTTCTCCGGCTGCGCCGGCTGCGCCGGCTGTGCCGGCTGTGCCGGCTGCACGGCCTCGGGCGAGGTCGTCGCGGCCTCGGCCTTGCCGGCCGGGGCTGGCGCGGCCTTCTCGCCGGTGGCCTTCTCGTCGGCCACCGGCTCGTCGCCCACCGTCTCGTCCGCCACCGTCTCGTCCGCGGGCGTCACGGCCGGGGTGCCCTCGGCGAGCGCCGGAGCCGGCGTGGTGCCCTCCTCCGCCGGGACGGTCTGCGGCTCGACCGGCAGCTCCGCCGGGGCGTCCGCAGCGGGGGCGTCCGCAGCGGGGGCGTCCGCAGCGGGAGCGTCCGCGACCGGGGCGTCCGCGACCGGGGCGTCCGCCGCGGGCAGCACGACCGCGTCCGTGGCGGGCTTGGCGGCATCCACCGCCGGCTCTGCCACGTCGGCCTTGGTCACGTCGGCCGGCTTGACCGCGTCGGCCGGCTTGGCGGCGTCGGCCGGAGCCGTGGCGTCGGCCGGCTTGGCGATGTCGGCCGGCTTGGCGATGTCGGCGGGCTTGGCGGCGTCGGCCGGGGTCGCCGGCTCGACGGGCTTGACCGCGTTCTCCGCCGGGTTCTCCGCCGGGTTCTCCGCCGCGTCCCCGGCCGGCGTGATGTCGGCCGGCTTGGTGACCTCGGCGGGCTTGACCACGTCGGCCGGCTTGGCGGCGTCAGCGGGCTTGGCGGCGTCGGCCGGCTTGCTCGCGTCGGCCGGCTTCGCCGGGTCCGCGGGCTTAGCGGCGTCGGCGGGCTTGGCGTCGGTGGGCTTGATCTCCACACCGGGCTTGATCTCCACGCCCGAGGACGCACCCTCGGCCGGCTTGATCTCGACGCCCGGCTTGATCTCCACGCTCGGGTCCGCCGCCACCGGCTTGGGGTCCGCGGCCTTGTCCGGAGCGCTCTCGCTCTCCGGGACGTCGGTGCGGACGCTCGCCCGGGCGGTGCCCTTCATGAAGACCGGCAGGTCGCACAGGGCGAGCCGGGCGCCGTTCGGCACCACGCGGCCGTCGGGGAGCTGGGTCCGGTCCACGCCCACGACCACGTCGCCCTGACCGGCGGTGCCCGGCGCCTGGCCGGGGGTACCCACCTGGGCGGGGGCGTCCGCCGGCGCGGGGGCCGGAGCCGGAGCCGGGGCGGGGGCCGGGGCCGGCGCGGGCGCCGGAACCGACGTGCTGGACGACTCCTGCGACGGGACCGGGTTGTCACCGGGGGTGGAGGCGAGTGCCGCACCCACTCCCAGCCAACCGGCACCGGCGGTGACGGCGGCCACCGTGAGAACGCCCCTGATGTTCAGCGAAGTGCGCATGCAGACTCCCTGGCTACTAGTCGTATGGGGACGACCACAGAACGTAGCCAGGGAGCCGGGTGGGCGGGAGGGCGTTAACGCAATACTGGCGATTTCCTTACCGGGAGCCCTCCACGGTCAGGGTGTCCCCGGCGGCGTCCAGATCGACGACCACCTCGTCCCCATCGTGGATCTCACCGGACAGCAGGCCGCGGGCCAGTTTGTCGCCGATCGCCGACTGGACCAGCCGCCGCAGCGGCCGGGCGCCGTAGAGCGGGTCGTAGCCGGTGAGCGCCAGCCAGTCGCGGGCCGCCGGGGTGACCGTCAGGGTGAGCCGCCGGTCCGACAGCCGCCGGGCCAGCCGCGCCACCTGCAGGTCGACGATCTGCGACAGCTCCTCCGAGCCGAGCGCGTCGAACAGGATCACATCGTCCAGGCGGTTCAGGAACTCCGGCTTGAACGACGCCCGCACCGACTGCAGCACCTTGTCGCGCTTGGCCGGGCCGTCCAGTGCCGGATCGACCAGGTACTGCGAGCCGATGTTGGAGGTGAGGATCAGGATCGCGTTGCGGAAGTCGACCGTGCGGCCCTGCCCGTCGGTGAGCCGCCCGTCGTCCAGCACCTGGAGCAGGATGTCGAAGACCTCCGGGTGGGCCTTCTCGATCTCGTCCAGCAGCACGACGGTGTACGGGCGGCGGCGCACCGCCTCAGTGAGCTGGCCACCCTCCTCGTATCCGACGTATCCGGGCGGAGCACCGACCAGCCGGGCGACGCTGTGCTTCTCGCCGTACTCGCTCATGTCGATACGGGTCATGGCCCGCTCGTCGTCGAACAGGAACTCGGCGAGCGCCTTGGCCAGCTCGGTCTTGCCCACGCCGGTGGGACCGAGGAACATGAACGAACCGGTCGGCCGGTCGGGGTCGGCGACGCCCGCCCGGGCCCGGCGCACCGCGTCCGACACCGCGCGCACGGCGTCGTGCTGCCCGATGAGCCGGGCGCCGAGCTCGTCCTCCATGCGCAGCAGCTTGGCGGTCTCGCCCTCCAGCAGGCGGCCGGCCGGAATGCCGGTCCACGAGGCGATCACCTGCGCGATGTCGTCCGCGCCGACCTCCTCCTTGACCATGGCCTCCTCCGGCTGCGCCTGCGCGCTGGCCTCGGAGAGCTCCTTCTCCAGCCGGGGCACGTCGCCGTACATCAGGCGGGAGGCGGCCTCGAAGTCGCCGTCCCGCTGGGCGCGCTCGGCCGCCGACCGGGCGTCGTCGAGCTGCTTCTTCAGCTCGCCCACCCGGTTCAGCCCCGCCTTCTCCCGCTGCCAGCGCGCCACCAGGGCGTCGAGCTCCTCCTGCCGGTCGGCCAGCTCCTGGCGCAGCTTGGCCAGGCGCTGCACGCTCGCGTCGTCGGTCTCCTTGGCGAGGGCGAGCTCCTCCATCTTCAGCCGGTCCACGGCCCGCTGCAGCTCGTCGATCTCCACCGGCCGCGAGTCGATCTCCATGCGCAGCCGGCTCGCGGCCTCGTCGACCAGGTCGATCGCCTTGTCCGGCAGGAAGCGCGCGGTGATGTAGCGGTCGGACAGGGTCGCGGCGGCCACCAGAGCGCCATCGGAGATCTGCACCTTGTGGTGCGCCTCGTATCGGCCCTTCAGCCCGCGCAGGATGGCGATGGTGTCGGCGACGGTCGGCTCGCCGACGAAGACCTGCTGGAACCGCCGCTCCAGCGCCGGGTCCTTCTCGATGCGCTCGCGGTACTCGTCCAGGGTGGTGGCGCCGATCATCCGCAGCTCGCCGCGGGCCAGCATGGGCTTGAGCATGTTGCCCGCGTCCATCGCGCCCTCGGCCGCCCCCGCGCCGACCACGGTGTGCAGCTCGTCGATGAAGGTGACGACCTGCCCCTCGCTCTCTTTGATCTCGGTGAGCACGGCCTTCAGCCGCTCCTCGAACTCGCCGCGATACTTGGCGCCCGCGACCATCGCGCCGAGGTCCAGCGAGACCAGGCGCTTGCCGCGCAGGCTCTCCGGGACGTCCCCGGCCACGATGCGCTGGGCGAGGCCCTCCACCACCGCGGTCTTGCCCACCCCGGGCTCGCCGATGAGCACCGGGTTGTTCTTGGTGCGCCGGCTGAGCACCTGCACCACGCGGCGGATCTCGTTGTCCCGGCCGATCACCGGATCCAGCCGGCCGGCCCGGGCGCGCTCGGTGAGGTCGGCGCCGTACTTCTCCAGGGCGCGGTAGGTGTCCTCCGGGCTCTCGCTGGTGACCCGGGCGTGTCCGCGGACCTTCTCGAAGGCGTCCAGCAGCGCGGCCGGGCCGGCGCCCTGTCCCTTCAGCAGCCGGGCGACCGGACCACCGTCGGCGGCCAGGCCGACCAGCAGATGCTCGGTGGAGACGTACTCGTCCTCCAGCTGCCGGGCCCGGGCGGCGGCGGTGTTCAGCACCACCAGGAGCTGCCGCGAGGAGGACGGCGCGCTCACCGTCGCGCCCTGGGCCTTCGGGAGCTGCTCCAGCTCCTTCTCCGCGTCGGCGCGCAACCGCTTCCAGTCCGCGCCGACCGCCTCCAGCAGGGCCACGGCCGTGCCGTCGGTCTGGGCGAGCAGGCTGGTGAACAGGTGTGCCGGGCCGACCTCCGGGTGGCCGTCGGCGGCGGCGCGCCGGACCGCCCCCGACAGGGCGTCCTGGCTCTTTCGCGTCAGCTTGTAGTCCACGCTCATCTTGCCTTTCTCGCGTGCGCGGCACAGGCCTCTCGCCGTTCACCCGATGGGTGCCGCTTCGCCGCTTCGCTATGTGGTCGCCGGCGCCCGCGGCGCCCGCGGGCGCCGCCGGCTCGGCGTGAGTGCACCGCACCTGTGCGGCCCGGTGCCGGGGTGGTGCGCCGGTACCGGCCGCCCGCCGCGTCAGGCGGGCGGCAGCTGGTACCGGATCAGCGCGCGGATCATGGCCATCTCGCCACGGAGCCGGCCGAGCTCCTCGCGCATCCGCAGGTTCTCGTTCTCCAGGGCGAGGATGCGTTTGATGCCCGCGAGGTTGATGCCCTCCTCCTGGGAGAGCCGCTGCACCTCGCGCAGCATCACGATGTCGCGCGTCGAGTAGAGGCGTCCCCGGCCGGCCGTCCGGCCCGGGCTGACCAGGCCGAGACGGTCGTACTGCCGGAGAGTCTGCGGGTGCAGCCCGGAGAGCTGGGCGGCCACCGAGATGACGTACACCGGAGTGTCGTCGGACAGGTCGAAGAACTTGGCGTCCATCGGCGTCGCCTCCCTTCCGGCTACTCGCTTCTCGCCTGTCTGAGCAGATCGGCGCGGGGGTCCGCGTCGTCGGAGACCGCGCGGAACTCCTCCAGCGCGGACCTCTCCTTGTCACCGAGATGCTGTGGCACCGCCACCTCCACCGTGACGAGCAGGTCACCCTTGGTGCCGTCCTTGCGGGCGGCGCCCCGGCCGCGCACGCGGAACGTGCGGCCGTTCGGCGTGCCCTCCGGGATCCGCAGCGTGACCGGCATGCCCTGCAGGGTCGGAACCCTGATCTCCGCACCGAGGGCGGCCTCGGTGAAGGTGACCGGAACCGTGATCGTCAGATTGTCGGCAGAACGGCCGAAGACCGGGTGCGGCTTGACATGGATCTGCACGTACAGGTCACCGGCCGGCCCGCCGTTCTCGCCCGGCGCGCCCTTGCCCTTGAGCCGGATGCGCTGGCCGTCGGCCACGCCGGCGGGGATGCGCGCCTGCAAGGTGCGGGTGCTCCTGCCCCGCCCGCTGCCCTCGCACACCGGGCAGGGGTCGTCCACGAGCAGGCCGCGGCCCTTGCAGTCGCGGCACGGCTCGGAGAAGGCGAAGTTGCCCAGATTGCGGCTGGCGGCTCCGGTGCCCTCGCAGGTCGGGCAGACCCGCGGGGTGGTGCCGGCCTTGGCCCCGGTGCCGCTGCACGCGGCGCAGGCCGAGGAACTGGTCAGCCGGAGCGACACCGTGGTGCCGTCCACCGCCTCGGTGAACGAGAGGGTGACCTCCGACTCGATGTCCTGCCCGCGACGCGGCCGGGTGGTGCCGGCGGTGGGACGCTGGCCGCGGTTGAAGATCCCGCCGAACAGGTCGCCGATGCGCTCGCCGGTGCCGCCCTGCGCCGTGCCGCCGAACAGGTCGCCGAACTCGAACGGGAAGCCGCCGCCGCGGGGGGCGCCGCCGCCCCCCGCGTAGCCGCCGAGACCCGACCCGAACAACGCCCGCGCCTCGTCGTACTCCTTACGGCGCTTGGCGTCGGACAGGACGTCGTAGGCCTCCGAGACCTGCTTGAACTTCGCCTCGGTCTCGGTGTTGCCCTGGTTGGCGTCCGGGTGGTACTTCCTGGCCAGTCTCCGGTACGCCTTCTTGATCTCTTCGGCGGTGGCGGTCTTCGACACACCAAGGACCGCGTAATAGTCCTTCTCCAGGTAGTCCTTGGTGCTCATCTATCGCTTCCTTCGCACGCCGCAGGGACGGTCGCTCAATTGTCCTCGGGATCGGCCGGGGCCTCCCCCGCCTCGGACCCGGAACCGGTGCCGCCCGCGGCGGGCTCCTCCGGCTCGGCCACGGCCACCCGTGCCGGCCGCAGGACGCGGTCGCCGAGCCGGTAGCCCGGCTGCAGGATCTCCACGCAGGTGGGCTCGGTGACCTCGGTGGAGTAGCTGTGCATGAGCGCCTCGTGCACCGTCGGGTCGAACGGGTCGCCCTTGGTGCCGTAGGTGGCCAGGCCCAGCTTGCTCACCGTGGTCTCCAGCGCCTCGCTGACCTTGGCGAAGCCGCCGGTGAGCTCACCGTGATCGCGAGCCCGGCCGATGTCGTCGAGCACCGGCAGGAACTCGCCCAGCACGCCGGCGACGGCCTGCTCGCGGACGACCACCCGGTCGCGCTCGACGCGCTTGCGATAGTTGGCGTACTCGGCCTGGAGCCGCTGCAGGTCGGCCGTGCGCTCGGCGAGCTGCGCGGCCAGGTCGGCGGCCGCCCCGGAGCCCGCCCCGGAGGCCGGCGCGGGCTCCTCCGCCGGGGCGGCGGGCGGGGCCTGCCCGGCCCCCTTGCCCGCCCCCTCGCGGACCTTGCCGGTCTCGGGGTCGATACGCCGGTTGTCGCGGATCACCAGGCCCTCGTGCTCGCTCCCAGGGTTCGGGGACGTCACGCGGCACCGCCCTCCCGCTTGGGCTCGTCGTCGACGATCTCGGCCTCGACGACGTCCTCGTCGGCCTTGGCGCCCTGGCCCGCACCCGTGCCCGGACCGGCGGCGCCGCCCTCGCCCGGCGCGCCCTCGGCGGCCTGACCCTGGGCGTAGATGGCCGAACCCATCTTCTGGCTGACCGTCGCGAGCTTCTCGGCGGCGGCGCGGATGGCGGCCGAGTCGCTGCCCTCCAGCGTCTTCTTCAGCTCGGCGAGGGACTCCTCCACCTCGGTCTTGACCTCGGCGGGGACCTTCTCGGCGTTCTCGCGGAGGAACTTCTCCGTCTGATAGGCGAGCGCGTCGGCGTTGTTGCGCGTCTCGGCCTCCTCGCGGCGGTTCTTGTCCTCCTCGGCGTAGGACTCGGCCTCGCGCATCATGCGCTCGATGTCGTCCTTCGGCAGCGCCGAGCCACCGGTGATCGTCATCGACTGCTCCTTGCCGGTACCGAGGTCCTTGGCGGAGACGTTGACGATGCCGTTGGCGTCGATGTCGAAGGTGACCTCGATCTGCGGGATGCCGCGCGGTGCCGGCGCGATGCCGGTCAGCTCGAAGGTCGCGAGCTTCTTGTTGTAGGCCGCGATCTCACGCTCGCCCTGGAACACCTGGATCTGCACCGACGGCTGGTTGTCCTCCGCCGTGGTGAAGACCTCCGACCGCTTGGTCGGGATCGTGGTGTTCCGCTCGATGATCTTGGTGAAGATGCCGCCCTTGGTCTCGATGCCGAGGCTCAGCGGGGTGACGTCGAGGAGCAGGACGTCCTTGACCTCGCCCTTGAGCACGCCGGCCTGCAGCGCGGCGCCGATGGCGACGACCTCGTCGGGGTTGACGCCCTTGTTCGGCTCCTTGCCGCCGGTCAGCTCCTTCACCAGCTCGCTCACGGCCGGCATGCGGGTGGACCCACCGACCAGCACCACGTGCGCGATGTCGGCGACCTTGATGCCGGCGTCCTTGATGACCTGGTGGAACGGGCCCTTGCAGCGCTCGAGCAGGTCGGCGGTGATGCGCTGGAACTCGGCGCGGGTCAGCTTCTCCTCGAGGTGCAGCGGGCCCTCGGCGGAGGCGGTGATGTAGGGCAGGTTGATCGAGGTCTCGGTCTGCGCGGACAGCTCGATCTTGGCCTTCTCCGCCGCCTCGCGGAGCCGCTGGAGCGCCATCTTGTCCTTGGACAGGTCGACGCCGTGCGCGTTCTTGAACCGGGTGACCAGCTCGTCGACGACCCGCTGGTCCCAGTCGTCGCCGCCCAGGTGGTTGTCACCGCTGGTGGCCTTCACCTCGACGAACCCGTGGCCGTCCTCCTGGCCGACGTCGAGCAGTGACACGTCGAAGGTGCCGCCACCGAGGTCGAAGACCAGGATGGTCTGGTCCTTGTCCTTGTCCAGGCCGTAGGCCAGCGCGGCCGAGGTCGGCTCGTTGATGATGCGCAGGACGTTCAGCCCCGCGATCGTGCCGGCCTCCTTGGTCGCCTGGCGCTGGGCGTCGTTGAAGTACGCCGGAACGGTGATCACCGCATCGGTGATCTTCTCGCCGAGGTAGGCCTCCGCGTCCGTCTTCAGCTTCTGCAGGACGAAGGCGCTGATCTGCTGGGGGGAGAACTTCTTACCGTCGATCTCGACGGTCCAGTTCGTGCCCATCTCGCGCTTGACCGAACGGATGGTGCGGTCGACGTTGGTGACGGCCTGCCGCTTCGCCACCTCACCGACGAGCACCTCGCCGTTCTTCGCGAAGGCCACGACGGACGGAGTGGTCCGCGAGCCCTGAGCGTTGGCGATGACCGTGGGCTCACCGCCCTCGAGGATCGAGACGACGGAGTTGGTCGTCCCCAGGTCGATACCTACCGCACGTGCCATTAGTACGTCCTTGTAGTCAAAGTTGAGTCGGTGTGACTCAATGTTGGACCTCGCCGGACCCGTTGTCAAGCGAGTTGAGTCTGACTGGCTCAACCCTATGCGACCCCGAACTATTCCGCGTTGTCT
>NZ_BOOU01000092.1 GCF_016863395.1 Sphaerisporangium rufum
GAACGCCGGGGTGGGGCAGCGGTGGGGTCATCGGGAGGCTCCGCGGCGTGGTGAGCGGCGGGGGTGAGCTTCGGCTCCGCGGGATGGGTGAGCGGTGGGGTGTCGGCTTGGGCGCGCTGTGTTCTTTGGCGCGCGCTTCGCGCGCGCCGCGTCCGGGCGCCTTTTAGCCGGCGTTCTTCGAGCGTCACTCGGAACCGCTCGTTCCTCGCACTTCCTCCCTCCTCCTCAGAACACCGGCGCGCCCGAACGCCGGGACGGGCAGGCAGCGGGGTCAGCGTCGGCTTCGCGGGGATGGGGAGGCGGCGGGGTATCGCCGGCTCCATGGGGTGGTGGGCGGCGGCGTGGCCGCTGGTTCCGCGGGGCGGGTGGGCGGTGGGCTGAGCTGGCGCCGTCGCGGGGTGGGCACGCGAGAGGATGACGCTCGGCTCAGGAGAGTCCTGGTGGCGGGGGCGCCTCAGGTGGGCCGGTTCGGGTGGGCGACGGGGATGCGGTCGGGGAGCTGAGGTCCGAACCGGGAAGGGGTGGGGTACGTGATGAGGATATGCGGAGTTCAGCGAAGGGCCCTGGGGGCGTGAGGACCATGACCGGTAGCCGGGCGGCGATGGCGGCCCTGGCGTGCAGCATGCTCGCGACGGGGTGCGGCGCCGAGCGGGAGACCCCGGCGACCGGTCCGGAGCGGCCGGTGTCCACTTCGGTCTCACCTGTGCCGAGCGGGGGCGTCCCGACCGCGGATGCGCCGGCCAGTCCCACGCGCCCCAGGGGCGGCACGACGGCCCCGGTGGCCGTTCCCTGGGAGAAGGCCGAACCGCTGGACGGGGGGCGACGGCTGCGGATCCTTTGGTGGTCCGGTGTGGAGCCCTGTCACGTGCTCGACCGGGTCGCCCTACGGGAGACCGGCACCCGGGTCACCGTCACCTTGTACGAGGGGCACACCCGCGAGAACGTCGCCTGCATCGAGATGGCGGTGCGTAAGAGCACCGAGGTCACCCTCAAGCAGCCAGTGGACGGCCGCAAGGTGGTCGACGGCGCCCGCCCCTGACCCGGAATGATCATCCGCCAAGCCCCGCCCCAGCCCGACCCGTCCAAGCGAGCGCGCGAACTCGCGGTCGCCCACCCGTCCGGTGGCGGTGCAGGTCATCCAGCCGGCCATCCCTCCCGCGGACCCAAGGTCACCCGCCGCTCACCCAGCCCGCGGAGCGTGCGGTGACCCCGCCGCCGCCCCGTCCCGGCGTTC
>NZ_BOOU01000093.1 GCF_016863395.1 Sphaerisporangium rufum
CCCGGGCGGGCCGGTGGGGGTCGGTGTCGGTGTCGGGCTGACCGTGGGAGTCGGGGTGGGGGTCGGGGTCGGCGAGCCGGTCGAGGAGAACATGAACCAGTCGACGTTGACGTTGCCGTTGAGGAAGACGAGCTTGACGTCCTTGGTGCTGTTCTGCGGCGGCAGGGTGAGGGTCTTGGTCTGGTAGCTGTTCCAGCCGCCGGTGCCGCCCACGGTGAGGGTGCCGGTGTTCACGCCGCCGACCCACACCTGGATCCCGGAGTTGCCCCCGCCGTTGGCGACGCTGAACTGGATGGCATTGGTGCCGGTGTGCAGGTCGACCCCGTTGTACTGGGTCCAGGCGTTCGCCGCCACATAGCACAGCACGCCGCCGCAGACCTGCAGCGACCCGCCTGAGGCGTCGTAGCCTTCGGCCTGGATCGTGGACCAGCCGTCGCGGGTGGCGGCCCCGGCCTCGGGGGCGGCCACCGCGGCGCCGAAGCCCAGGGCGAGCGCGGCGAGCGCGATGATGGTGATGATGGCGTGGCCTGGACGGGAGCGTGCTGCTCCGGTCCGTGGAATGAGTGCCATGCGCCCTGACTCCTTTCTCGTCACCGCCATGGCCGGTGGTGACGTTTCGCGGGCAGCCGGACACGCGGGCGCGAACCCGTATCGAGGTGGTCGGGGAATATGCCGGTGGCCGGCGCGTCATCGTGGGCGCGGGTCATCCGTCCGGGCTGTCCTGGCTGCCGTGATGAGGGTCATCCTCACACGCGGTGCAAGTCGCATTCAACTATGAATATACATTCATAATTATGTTCGGGGGTGGATGGCCGAGCCTGTCGCCTGGTCTTCCCGCGCGTGGCCCGGATGAAATCGCATCACCTGCCCGGGAGGCCGCCGGCCGGGCGCCGGCCGTTACCGGCGAGCTTCCAGAGCCCTGCCCGGCCACCATGAAAGTTTCACCCGAGCACGCCCTTTTTGCCTCGGGTCGGGTGCTGTGTTTCGTGCAGCGGCATGGCGTGCCGACCCGGGCGGGAGTCGTTTCTATTCGTGGCCACAATGTGTGATCAAGGTATCTTGTTCTGTTATCGTGAATATAAATTCACCAATGAATTTCTCTTGATGTGATGAAGAACGCATGTGATGATGACGGCCATCGCGGCAGGGGAACCCGCCGGTGCCGCCTCGCCCGGCAGTGGCGAGAGGCAGGCTCCCGGCCACTTCACCCGGCGCTCGGCAGGGCGTCCGTGCCGGAACAGCCGGCTGCCCGGACCCATCACCGCCGCACGACGGCGATGACGAGAAAGGAGTGGGCCGGATGAGACTCATCCTCCGGCCGGGAGCCGTGGGCTCCCGGCTGCGCCGCGGCGCCGTCGCGGTGGCGGCGCTCGCCCTCGCCGGCGGCGCGGCCGTCACGGCCGCCACCCCGGCCGGTGCGGTGACCGCCGTGACGTGGGGCGCGCCGGCCGGCATCAGCGGTCCAGCAGATGTCGGCACCGCCGGCACGCTGGTCCGCGCGGCCAACCTGACCCGGAGCGGTGCGTCATCCGACGTGGACACCACCGTCAACGGGGTGACGTTCACCCGGTCGCCCTACACCGGGGCCACCACCACCCTGCCCGGCGGCGACACCCTGGTCACCAGCGACGGCGGCCGGGCCGGCGCCTACGACGGATTCGGCGGCGGCACCGCGCCGTTCAGCGCGCTGCCCGCGGCCTACCAGACCCTGCTGCGCTCCGGGCACTACAACGACGGCGACACGGCAACCGCGGACACCACCGCCCGCAGCACGCTGACGCTGCGCAACCTCTCGCCGGGCACCCGGTACCTGTTCCAGGTGTGGGTGAACGACTATCGCCTGAACAACCTCGGCCAGAACAACCCCGGTCTCGGCACGGTCGTCTCCGACGGGGCCGGCGGCGTCACCCTCGAGCACAACGTGAACAACGCCTTGGGCGGGGTCGGCCAGCACGTCAGCGGCACCTTCACCGCGGATGCCACCACCAAGGCGATCACCTTCACCGGTGCCAACAGCGGGGCCGACACCTCCTCGCCGAGCGCCACGGCGATCGTCAACGCCTACCAGCTGCGCAGCCTGGACGGCGGGAGCGGAGCTCCCGCCATCACCGGCCAGCCGCAGGGCGCCACGGTCACCGTGGGCGGCAGTGTCACGTTCAGCGTCACGGCCACCGGCGCCGCGCCGCTGAGCTACCAGTGGCGCAAGGACGGCGGCGCCATCGCCGGCGCGACCGGATCCAGTTACACCATCGGCAACGCGCAGCAGTCGCATGCCGGTTCCTACACGGTGGTGGTGACCAACCCGGCCGGTTCGGTGACCAGCGCTCCGGCGACGCTGACCGTGAGCACGGCTCCGCCCTCGACCGGCCGGCCACGGGTCATCGCGCTGACCGACGGCGAGGTCGACGACCGCAGCACCATGATCAGATTCCTGCACTACACGTCCGACTTCGACGTGGCCGGCATCGTGCAGACCAACTCGCGGTACCAGAAGAGCGGGCACAGCGGCGAGAAGTGGATCGAGGCGCAGCTCGCGAACTACGCGAAGGTCCTGCCGAACTTGCGACGTCATAACCCCGGCTATCCGGACGCGAGCGCCCTGCAGAGCGTGGTGCGGGTGGGCAACGAGAACTCCGCGGACCTCAACGTGGCGCCGCCCGCCATGGCGACGAAGAACACGCCGGGCGAGCAGCTGATCATCCGGACGCTGCTCGACGGCGATCCGCGCCCGGTGCACATCACGGTCTGGGGCGGCGCCAACACGGTCGCCTCGGCGCTGTGGACGCTGAAGACCTCCTACAGTGCCGCCGACTTCCAGCGGGCCGTCCGCAAGGCGCGCATCTACTGCATCTGGTACCAGGACGGCGGCGGCCAGTGGATCGAGGACAACATTCGCGAGGCGTACATCAACGAGGCCTACCGCTGGGACAACGTGTGGGACTACGGCAGCCTGTCGGGCCCGAGCCCAGACCATGTCAAGGCCTACATGACGAGCTCGTGGCTGAACACGAACGTCAAGAGCGGCCATGGCCCGCTCGGGGCCATGTACCCGCAGAGCTTCGTGAGCGAGGGCGACACCCCGTCGTTCCTGCACGAGATCGCCAACGGCCTGGACGCCCACGAGGACTACACCCTCGGCGGCTGGGGCGGCAGGTCGATCGTCGAGGACCCGGCGAGCAAGCCCGGCCACCTCACCGACTCCACCATCTCCGACGACGGTGACCGCAACAAGATGTACTGGCGTTGGGTCCCGGCGGCGCAGAACGACTTCGCGGCCCGGATGGACTGGGACGTCGCCTCCTCCTACAGCGGCGCCAACCACCAGCCGAAGGCGGAGGTGGCCGGCGGTCTGCGCCGCACCGTGTCCCCCGGCCAGGTGGTCACGCTCGACGCGTCGGCCTCCACCGATCCCGATGGGAACGCGCTGGGCTACCAATGGTGGCAATACGCCGACGCCGATTCGGCCGCCGCCAAGGTGACCATCAACAACCCCACTTCGCGCAATGGCGCGAGCTTCACCGTGCCCAATGAGCCGGGCAGGCAGATGCACATCATCGTGGAGGTCACTGATAACGGAAGCCCCGCCCTGACCTCCTACCGGCGAATCATCTTCACCGTCGGCTGACCGGTGGGACCGGAGCCGGGGGACATCGTTCCCCGGCTCCCGCACCGATGAATGAAGATCTCACGGCGACGGAGCCGGCCGATGGAACCCGAAAATCCCGACGTACATCCAATGAATTGATATTCGCCGTCGAATATCATTTGAAAGAATCGGCGCCACCGTTCAGGAGGATTTGATGCGTCCCCCCAAGTACCGGGCCCGGGCGGCCCGGCTGGCCGCCGCCGCGTCGGCGGTGCCCCTCGCCGCGATGGTGGTGTCCGCCGCGCCCCCCGCCCAGGCCGCGACCGGGTGCGCCGTCACCTACACCACCAGTGACTGGTCCGGCGGGTTCACCGCCAGTATCTCGATCAAGAACCTGGGCGGCGCGATCAACGGCTGGACGCTGGGATTCGCCTTCCCCGACGGCGGCCAGAAGGTGACCAACGGCTGGTCGGCCACCTACCGCCAGAGCGGTCGCGACGTCACGGCCACGAATGTGGACTACAACGGCTCGATCGCCACCGGCCAGGCGGTGTCCATCGGGTTCAACGGCACCTGGTCGGGCGCCAACCCCAAGCCGGCCTCGTTCACCCTGAACGGCGTCGCCTGCACCGGCTCCACCACCACTCCCACACCCACGGCCACCCCGACGGGGAGCCCCACCCCCACCCCCACCCCGACGCCCACCCCGACGCCCACCCCGACGCCCACGGTGACCCCGACGCCTCCGCCGGGCGGCTGTGACACCCGGCTGGTGGGCTGGGCGGCCGTCGCGGGCGGTGGCATCAGCACGACGACGGGCGGCGGCAACGCGGCCCCGCAGACCATCACCACGCTGGAGGACCTGCGAAAGTACGCCGGGGACTCCACCGCGCGCGTGCTGAAGGTCTCCGGGACGATCAGCACCGGCTCCACCCCGCTGGAGATCGCCGGGAACAAGACTCTGGTCGGTGCGGACAAGAACGCGACCATCCGGGGCGGCATCAACATCTCCGCCGGGGCGAACAACATCATCGTCCGCAATCTGAACATCCAGGGCGCCGGGAAGGGCGGCAGCCCGGCCGACACGGTCGCGGCCCGGGGCGCGCATCACCTGTGGTTCGACCACCTGAACGTCTGGGACGCCGGCGACGGCCTGATGGACCTCACCAAAGGCTCGGACCACCTGACGGTGTCCTGGGTGAAGTTCTGGTACACCGACGCCGGCAACGCGCACCGCTTCGCCAGCCTGGTGAGCGCCGGCGCCGACCACGATGCGACCGACCTGGGCAAGGAGAACGCCACCTACCACCACAACTGGTTCGCCGAGCTGGTCGACCAGCGCATGCCGCGGATGCTCTTCGGCAAGGGGCACGTCTACAACAGCTACTACACGGCCAGTGGCAACACTTACGCCATCGGCGTCGGTGCGCTGGCCTCGGTCCTGATCGAGAACAATTACTTCAAGGGCGTGAAGAACCCCCACCAGTTCATGTACGACCGCCCGCACTACATCACCGCCCGGGGCAACATCTACGACAACACCACCGGCACCAGGGACACCGGCGCGGGGGGCACCGGCGGTGGCGTCACCCCCTTCACCAACCCGCCCTACGCTTACACGATGGACAGCGCCCAGGACGTGCCCGGCATCGTCACCCGCTGCGCCGGCCCCCGCTAGCACCGCGCTCACCTGACCGGCCCGGACGTCGCCGAGGCGACCGCCGGCCATCATCGGACCGTCCCGGTCGTGCCCGCCGTCGCCGACCGGGGCGGTCTTCCGCGCGGCGGCCCGCCGCGATGTGCGCACCGCCGTCGCCGGCCGGCCCGGCCGCCACCGCGCGTCTTGGCGCGACGCCGGCGAAGGCCATCGGGGCCGGAGTCCGGTGTCCGCGCGGGGCGGATCGCGGCCGCGCCCGTGATCGCGGAATGGCGACCGAACATCGTGGCGCCGACCGCCCGGCGGACATACTCCGGCCCGGTGTTCATTTTCTCGCGTGAATCTGCCCGCGTGGAAGGCTGCCGCATCGATGAAGTCTTGTCCGTCGGTGAACTCTGCCCCCGAGGCGCATTTCTGAAACTTACACCCGCTCGCTCCGCCCGCCGATTCCTCCGATCAGGGCGAATGGCCGCCGGCTGTCCGTCCAGTGGCGGACGGCATTCGGAGTTCGTTGACATTCCACGGTCGGGTGTATAAGTTCATGACTGAATCTTTATTCAAAGATTCATCGGCCGGTCATTGCGCCGGGTGTCACGATCGCGGCGTGCCGCCCGGATCCGAGCATGCTCGGATCCGGCCGATAATTCCAAGGCATCCCATGGAAAGGTGTTTCGAATGGCAACACGCAGGTATGGCCGGGCGATTCTCGGTGTGGCCACCGCGATGACCGCGGCCACGGCGGGGCTCATCGGGGCGACCTCCGAAGCGGCGACGGCCGCCTCGGGCTGCCGGGTGAACTACACGATCACTTCGCAGTGGGCCGACGGCTTCACCGCGAGCATCGACATCACCAACCTCGGGGACGCGGTGTCGGGCTGGAAGCTGGGCTGGACCTTCGGCGCGGGCCAGAAGGTCACCAGTGGCTGGAGTGCCACCTACGCGCAGAGCGGCTCGGCCGTCACCGCCGCCAACGCCTCCTACAACGGCTCCCTCGGCACCGGCGCGAGCACGTCGATCGGATTCCAGGGCGCCTCGGGCGGGAGCAACCCGGCGCCCGCGTCGTTCACCCTCAACGGGGTCACCTGCACCGGCGGCGTCGGCGGCACCCCGACTCCCAGCCAGTCTCCCACGCAGACCCCCACCTCCAACCCCACGCCGCCCCCCTCGGGCGGCGGCGGTCTGGTGGGCTGGGCCACCCAGAACGGCGGGACCACCGGCGGCGGGAACGCGAGCACCGTGACGGTGAGCGACTCCTCGGCGCTGAGTTCCGCCATCCGGGGGACGAACGCGTCGGTGGTCCGGGTGTCCGGCACCCTCTCGTGCTCCGGCATGCTCCAGGTGGGGTCGAACAAGACCATCGTCGGCGCCTCCGGGGCCACGATCGCCGGCTGCGGCCTGAACGTCTCCCGGGCGCAGAACGTGATCATCAAGAACCTGATCTTCCGGAACTGGAACGACGACGCCATCAACGTGCAGTACTCGACCAACGTGTGGATCGACCACAACTCGCTGTCCAACGGGTACGACGGCGCCATCGACATCAAGCGGGCCAGCGACTACGTCACCGTGTCGTGGAACAAGATCTCCAACCACAACAAGGCGATGCTGCTCGGCCACGACGACGGCAACGGCGGCGAGGACCGCGGCCACCTGCGGGTGACGTACCACCACAACTGGTTCGACGCCACCACCCAGCGGCACCCGCGGGTGCGGTTCGGCAACCCGGTGCACGTCTTCAACAACTACTACTACGCCAACGGCGGGTACGGCGTGGCCTCCACCATGGAGGCCGGTGTGCTGGTCGAGGGCAACTACTTCGACAACGTCAAGGACCCCTACCACCGCGGTGAGGGCTCCTCGCCGGCCGGCAACCTGGTGGCCCGGGACAACTACAAGGTCAACTCGGGAGCGGGGGACGCGGGCGGCAGCGTCGCGTCGGTTCCCTACTCCTACTCGCTGGACAGCGCCTCCAGCGTCAAGTCCGTCGTGACGGGCGGCGCCGGCGCGCACTGACCCGCGCCGGACCCTCGCACCGCCGATTCACCGTGCGGTCCCGGCGCCGGATCCTCCGGTGCCGGGACCGTGGCGTACCGCCGCGAACCAGATCACCGCCTCTGCTTGACTCGGCTCACCGCCATACCGGATGCTAGAACTATTCGTGTGTGAATTTATATGCAAGGAGTTTTCGGCGTGGCTTACACAGCGGGCATCTGGGTGTTCGGCCAGATTCTGGATCGGTACGCGACGGACGGTTACGGGCCGGCGATCAGCACCATCGACGCGATCGAGTGCGCCGGCAGCACGGGTCGCCTATCGGGGGTCGACCTGAACTATCCCTGGTCCTCGCCGGACATCGGCGACGACGACGTGCGCGCGGCGCTGGACAAGCACGGCCTGCACGTCCGCACCATCACGCCGGCGATCTACAGTCGGCGGTTCGCCCGCGGGTCGTTCACCCACCCGGACCCGGCGGTGCGCGCCGCGGCCGTCGAGCTGGCGCACGAGTCGGTCGAGGTGGCCCGGCGGCTCGGCGCCGACTATGTGAAGTTCTGGCCCGGCCAGGACGGCTACGACTATCCCTTCCAGGTGGACTACGCGCAGTTGCGGCGCTGGAGCCTGGAGGGCATCGGCGGGGTGGCGGCCCGGCACCCCGACGTCCGCTTCGGCATCGAGTACAAGCTCAAGGAGCCACGCACCCGGCTGTTCTGGAGCACGGCCGCCGCCAGCCTGCTGGCGATCGACGACATGGGCGTGGACAACGTGGGCCTGGTGCTCGACTTCGGGCACTCGCTGTTCGCCAAGGAGAACCCGGCCGAGGCGCTCACGCTCGCGCACCAGCGCGGCCGGCTGGTCGACGTCGAGCTGTGCGACAACTACCGCGAGTGGGACGACGACCTGACGGTCGGGGCGCTGCACATCGTGGAGACCCTGGAGTTCCTGCACACCCTCGACCGGCTGGGCTGGGACGCGCCGCTCAAGCTCGACCTGTTCCCCTACCGGGAGGACCCGGTCCAGGCGGTCCGCGACAGCCTGGACACCATCGACCTGCTCCGCGAGCGGGCCCGCCGGCTGCCGCTGACCGAGCTGGCGGCGGCGCGCGCCGACCACGACGCCCTGGCCGCCCAGCGCATCGTGCGACGGGCGCTGTTCGGCTGAGCCCGGATCGGCCGGTCGCCCTCCGGGGCGTCCGCCCCCGGCGGCGGCCGGAGGCTCGGGCAGGCCCGGCCGGCCGGGGTCCGCCGGCCGGGCCCCGCGTCACCGATCGTCGGGTTCCGCGGCGAGGCGCCGGGCCACCCCCAGGTCGGTGACCAGCACGTCGACCCAGCCGCCGCGCAGCGCCGCGCGGATCGCCGTGTACTTCCGCGAGCCGCCGGCGATCGCGACCACCCGGGGAATCGAGCGCAGCGTCTCGACGTCGATGCCCAGCACCCGGTCATCGAGCGGGGACCGCACGGCCTGGCCCTTCTCGTCGAAGAAGCGCAGGCAGATGTCGCCGACCGCGCCGAGCTCGCGCAACGCCTCCTGCTCGCCGTCGGCGATGGCGTTGCCGCTCTCCACCAGCAGCGGTGAGGGCTCCAGGCTGCCCAGCCCGGCGAGCAGCATGGACAGGCCGCCGTAGGTGGCCAGGACGTCGCTGATGTGCGGGTCGGACATCAGCACCTCGCGAGCCGCCGGCGAGGAGGCCAGGCCGGGGGCGGGCAGGAAGACCGCCTCGGCTCCGGTGAGGATGGCCAGCCGGTCGGCCAGGCGGGTGGCGTAGACCTGCGAGGTACTGTTGCCGACGCCGCCGATGACCTGGACGACCCGCTCGGCGACCGGGGTGGGCCGGGGGCGCATCGCGTCGACGGTGGCCAGCAGCGTCGAGCTCCACGAGGAGATGCCGATGCGGTCGCCGCCGGTCAGCGTGGTCTCCAGGTACACCGCGCCGGCCGCGCCGATGGCCTGCAGCACCGACTGCTCGCCCGGCGCCGGCTGGCCGGGGTCGGCCACCACCACGTCGCGCAGGCCGAAGCGGCGCTCGATCCGTTCCTCCAGCTCGGCGTGCACGCCGGACGGGGTCACCACGGTGGTGCGGACGATGCCGAGCTCGGTGGCCTGCTTGAGCAGGCGGGAGACCCGCGGCTGGGAGATGTGCAGCTGTTCGGCGATCTGCGGCTGGCGCATGCCGTGCTCGTGGTACATGCGGGCGACCTTGGTCAGCAGTCGTAGCTGGCTGGGGGCCAGGCCGCCGATGGCCGGCTCGCGCAGGTTGCTGCGTTCGGTGGGCACGGGGCTCCTCACGGATCGGGGTGGACGCCGAACCTTGCCACCTTATCGTAGCTGAATTTCCATTCACCATTGACTGGGATGCGGCCAGACATCAAGATGAGCTTGATAATCAATTCACTATCGAATAGGTATTCAATGCTCCAGGTGGACAGGGAAGAACTCGGGCGCTGGCGGGCGCTGCGGCGCCTCGTCGAGACCGCGGATCCGCCGACCCGGGCCGCGGCGCTGCGCGCGGCGGCGGACCGCTCGCGGACCGTCGTCATCCGGACGATCCGGACGGCCGGGATGGGCCACGTGGGCGGCGACCTGTCGGTGATCGATATCCTGACCTGCCTGTACGCGGCGGTGCTGCGGGTCGATCCCGAACGGGCCGGCTGGCCGGACCGGGACCGGTTCATCCTGAGCAAGGGGCACTGCGCCGCCGCGCTGTACACCACGCTCGCGCACAGCGGGTTCTTCCCGCCCGCCGCGCTGAGCACGTTCATGGCGCCGCTCTCGCCGCTCAACGGGCATCCGGACCGCAACAAGGTCCCGGGGGTGGAGACCAACACCGGCCCGCTGGGCCACGGCCTGCCGGTTGGGGTCGGTGCGGCGATCGCCGGCCGGCTGGCCGGGTCGTCCCGGCGGGTGTACGTGGTGCTCGGCGACGGCGAGTTGCAGGAAGGCAGCAACTGGGAGGCGGCGATGGCCGCCGGCCACCGCGACCTGGACAACCTGACCGCCGTGGTGGACCGCAACCGGTTGCAGCAGGGCGCCCGGACCGAGGCGACCAACCGGCTGGAGCCGCTGGCCGGCAAGTGGCGTAGCTTCGGCTGGCAGGTGAGCGAAGTGGACGGGCACGATCATCTGGCGCTACTGGCGGCCTTCGCCGAGCCGGGCGCCGGGCGGCCGAGGTGCGTCATCGCGAACACGGTGAAAGGTAAGGGCGTTTCCTTCATGGAAGACCGGGTGGAGTGGCATCACAAGGTCCCCTCGGCGGAGCAGGCCGAGGCCGCGCTGCTGGAGCTGGCCCCGTGACCGGCCCCTTGACCGGTGCGGTCGCCACCGGCGAGACGTTCGACTGCCGGGTGGCGTTCGCCGAGGAGCTGTGCGCGCTGGCACGGGCCGACGAGCGGGTCGTGGCCGTGTGCAACGACTCGGTCGGCTCCAGCAACCTGGGCGGGTTCGCCGCGGAGTTCCCGGACCGGCTGATCAACGTCGGCATCGCCGAGCAGGACATGGTGGGCGTCGCGGCCGGCCTGGCCGGCGGCGGGTTCGTGCCGTTCGTCTGCGGGGCCGCGCCGTTCCTGACCGGCCGGGCGCTGGAGCAGATCAAGGCCGACCTGGCCTACAGCAACGTGCATGCCGTGCTGTGCGGGATGAGCCCCGGCATGGCGTACGGCGCGCTGGGACCGACCCACCATTCGATCGAGGATCTCGCCTGGCTGCGGGCCATCGCCGGCCTGACCGTCGTGGTGCCGGCCGACCCGGTGCAGACCCGCGGCGCGCTGCGCTGGGCCCTGGGCCATCGGGGCCCGGTCTACCTGCGAATCGGCCGGCACAAGGTGCCGGCGGTGACCCCGCCGGGCCGGGACTTCCTGGTCGGCCGGGCCGACACGCTGGTGGAGGGTGACGACGTGACCATCGTGGCCGCCGGCACGCTCGTCTCGCGGGCCGTGGAGGCGGCCGCCCTGCTGTCCGGCTCCGGAGTGCGGGCCCGGGTGCTGAACATGGCGACCGTCAAGCCGCTGGACGAGGCGGCGCTGTTCGCCGCGGCCACCCATACCCACGGGATCGTCACGGCCGAGGAGGCGACCGTCCACGGCGGCCTGGGCGCCGCGGTCGCGGAGTTCGTGGTGCAGCACGCTCCGGTCCCGATGCGGCTGCTGGGCGTGCCCGGGGTGTTCGCGCCGACCGGCGACACCGACTTCCTGCTGGAACACTTCGGCCTGACCGCGCGGGGCATCGCCACCGCGGCGCTCGGCCTGGCGGACGCGCGCCGTGCCTGATCCGCTGGTCCTGGCGATCGACCAGGGGACGAGTGCCACCAAATGCCTGCTGGTGGACGCCGCCGGGCGCATCGTGGCGCGTGCGGCCACCCCGGTGGCGGTGGACTACCCGCAGCGCAATCGGGTCGAGCAGTCTCCGATGGAGATCTGGGCGAGCGTGCGCGACGCCGTCGCGCGGTGCGTCTCCGGCCACGACCCGGCGGACATCGCCGCCGTCGGCGTCAGCAACCAGCGCGAGTCGGTGCTGCTGTGGGACCGCGCCACCGGGCTACCGCTCGGCCCGATGCTCGGCTGGCAGGACCAGCGGACCGCCGACGCGTGCCGGCGACTGCGGGCCGCCGGTGCCGGCGAGGCGGTGCGCCGGATCAGCGGGCTGCCGCTGGACCCGATGTTCAGCGCGCTCAAGGCCCGGTGGCTGCTCGACACCTACGACCCGGACCGGCGGCGCGCCGCGCGCGGGGAGCTGTGCCTGGGCACGGTGGACTCCTGGCTGATCTGGCGGCTGACCGGCGAGCACCGCGTCGAGATGGGCAACGCGGCACGCACCCAGCTGCTCGACGTGCGCCGGCGGGCCTGGAGCGAGGAGCTGCTGGAGCTGTTCGACGTGCCGCCCGAGGTGCTGCCCGCGCCGGTCCCGTCGTCCGGTCCGTTCGGCGAGGTCCGCGATCTGGCCGGCCTGCCGGCCTCGGTGCCGCTGGCCGGGGTGCTGGGCGACTCGCACGCGGCCCTGCTGGCCCACGGCGCGGTCACCCCCGGCCTGGTCAAGGCGACCTATGGCACCGGATCATCGGTGATCGGAGTGCTGGACGTTCCCGGCGCCGTACCGGACGGGCTGTGCCTGACCATCGCCTGGGACGAAGGCACGCCCGTCTACGCGGTGGAGGGGAACATCCGGGCGAGCGGGGCGGTGCTGGCCTGGCTGGCGAGATTGCTGCGCACGACGCCGGCCGAGCTGGCGGCCATGGCGGAGAACGCGAGCAGCGCGGGTGTCGACATCGTGCCGGCCTTCGGCGGACTGGGCGCCCCCTGGTGGGACGAGCACGCCACCGGCCTGATCAGCGGCCTCGATCTGGGCACCGCTCCCGAGCAGCTGGCCCGCGCCGCGATCGAGGCGATCGCGTTGCAGGTCAACGACGTGGTGGCCGCCGTGGCCCAGGGGGCGGGCCCGGTGCGCCGCCTGCTGGCCGACGGCGGCGGCAGTGCCAACGACACCCTGATGCAACTGCAGGCCGATTTCGGCCGGATCCCGGTATGGCGGGCGGTGACCCCGAACCTGTCCGCCCTCGGGGCGGCGCATCTGGCCGGCCGGACCGCCGGGGTATGGAGCCGGGCGGACCTGGGCGAGCTGCCGCGGGAGTACGACACCTTCACGCCGTGCGCGGACGGCGCCGGACCCGCGGAGCGGGTCGCCTCCTGGCACACGGCGGTGGATCGCGCCCGGCTACGCCTGCCGAAGGACGCCTCCGGCTGACCGGCGCCGTCCCCCGGGCCGGCGCCCCCGGCGGCTCCGCACGACTTCCGGCGGCCTGCCGGGCTTGCCACAACTTCCACGATGTCCGCGCCGCCACGACTTAACGACACGGTCACGACCTTGGTGAGTGGTTGACCCCACTGCCGCACGGAGTGACACTGGACGCATCTCCAATCGAGAGTGAATGGAAATTCAATGATAGGTCGGGTCGGACGCATCGGACACCGCGCCGGCATCCTCCGCACGCCCCGGGCGCCGCAGCGGGCGCGGAGATCGCGAACGCGGGCACTGCTACCGGCCGTGCTCGCCGGCATCGTCGCCGTGGCCGGCTGCTCCGGAGTGCCGGGCGTCTACGTGGTCGAGAGCGCCGCGTCCGATGCGGCCCAGGACGGCGCCTTCGACGCCGCCAAGTACGCGGCGGGCATCTGGTCGGCGAAGGTCGTGCCCACCGTGCTCGCCAAGGCCGCCGACGCCGAGGCGGTCGTCAAGGCCGTCAAGGCCGATCCCGAGGAGGCCGGGCAGAAGTACGGGCGGCGGACCGGCACCGGCGGACCGTACGCCGTCATGGTCAAGGGCACCGGGAAGGTGCTGTCGGTGGCGAGGTCCAGCGGCGCGGGCCGGATCGAGGTGGACCTCGCCCCAGCCGACGGGAAGCCGGACCTGGGCATCGCGATCGGCCCGGTCTTCCTGGGCACCGCCCTGCGCGACGCGGTCGGGTTCATCGACTTCGGCCAGTTCACCAACCAGGTCGACTACGCGAGCGCGGCGACGGCGCTCAACACCCAGGCCAGGCTGCGGGTCGTCGCCCCGGCACGACTCGACGGCGCCGAGGGGAAGAAGGTCGCCTTCGCCGGCGCCTTCCAGCTGCTGGACCCGAAGAACATCGTGGTGACACCGGTGTCGCTGGAGCTCTCGTGACCGCCCCGGCGAGCCGGCCGCTCCTGGTGGCGGAGAACGTCAGCAAGTCCTACGGCGGGGTGCGCGCCCTGCGCGAGGTGACGTTCACCGCCTACCACGGTGAGGTGAACGTCCTGGTGGGGGAGAACGGCGCCGGCAAGTCCACCCTGATGAAGATCCTGGCCGGCGCGGAGTCGCCGACCGCCGGGCGCATCCTGCTCGACGGCGCGGAGGTCACCTTCCGGTCCCCCCGGGACGCCATGAGCCACGGGATCGGCATCATCCACCAGGAGCTGAGCCTCTTCCCCGACCTCAGCATCGCCGAGAACATCTTCGCCGGGCGGGAACCGCGCGGCGCGCTGGGCATGGTCGACTTCGCCGCCGAGAAGGCGAGGACCGCCGCCGTGCTGGCCCGGCTCGGCCGGCGGCTCGACCCCGGCACGCCGGTCGGCCTGCTGCCGATCGGCCAGCAGCAGCTGGTGGAGATCGCCCGGGTGCTCGCCGAGGACGTCCGCGTCCTGATCATGGACGAGCCCACCTCCGCGCTGAGCAACCAGGAGGTCGACACCCTCTTCGAGGTGATGGACGACCTGCGGCGGGACGGGGTGACGGTCATCTACATCTCGCACCGCCTGGAGGAGTTCCGCCGGATCGGCGACCACGTCACCGTGCTGCGGGACGGGACGCTGGTCGCCCACGCGCCGATGACCGAGACCGACACCGGCTGGATCGTCCGGCAGATGGTGGGGCGCGGCCAGGAGGGCCTGTTCGCGCGCGACAGCGCCGCCACCGGCGAGGTGCTGATGTCGGTCACCGGCCTGACCGCGCCCGGCCCGGCCGGCGCCGTCCTCGACTCGGTCTCCCTGGAGGTGCGCCGGGGCGAGGTCGTCGGGGTGTACGGGCTGATGGGGGCCGGCCGCACCGAACTCATGGAATGCCTGATGGGCGCCCGGCAGGCCACCGAGGGCGAGATCCGGGTGCGCGGCCGGGTGTGCGCCGAGGCGACCGTGCCCGCCCGGCTGGCCGCCGGGCTGGCGCTGGTGCCCGAGGACCGCCAGCGCGAAGGCCTGGTGCAGACGATGTCGGTGCAGAACAACGTCCTGCTGTCCAGCCTCACCGCGCTCGCCCGGCGCTGGCTGCTGTCGCCGCGGCGCGAGAGGGCCGGCGCCGGCGAGCAGGTGGCCGACCTCGCGATCAAGACGCCCGGGCTGCGGGCGGAGGTCACCGCGCTGAGCGGCGGCAACCAGCAGAAGGTGGTGCTGGCGCGCGCGCTGCTCACCGAGCCCACGGTGCTGCTGCTGGACGAGCCCACCCGCGGCGTCGACGTCGGCGCCAAGGCGGAGATCGCCCGGGTCATCGGCGACCTCGCCGGCCGCGGGCTCGGCGTGCTGTTCGCCTCCTCCGAGCTCGCCGAGGTCATGGCCATGGCCGACCGCATCCTGGTCATGGCCAAGGGGCGGATCACCGGCGAGTTCCAGGCGGGCCAGGTCAGTGAGAAGGAACTCGTCGCGGCATCCGCGTCGGACAAGGCATTCGGAGGACGACCGTGACCGCCACCGTCAAAGGTGAGACCAGATCCGCGCCGGCCCCGGACGGCCCGGCGGCCGCGTCGCGGTGGTCGCCGCGCGCCGGGCTGCTCCTGCTGCTGCGCGGGCGCACCGCCATCGTCCTGGTGCTGCTGATCGTCGTCTTCCACACGCTGTCCCCGCACTACCTCAGCGACAGCAACCTGCTGCTGATGACCAAGCACGTGTCCATCAACGCGATCCTGGCGATCGGCGTCACGTTCGTCATCCTCACCGGCGGGATCGACCTGTCGGTCGGCTCGATCGCGGGCCTGGCCGGCATGATCTGCGGCGGCCTGCTGTACGAGGGGCTGCGGCTGCCGGGCGACACCGTCTACTTCTCGGCCGTGATGGTGATCCTCATCGGCATCCTGGCCGGCACCGGCGTGGGGGCGCTCAACGGCCTGCTCATCACCCGGCTGCGCGTGGCGCCGTTCATCGCCACCCTGGGCATGCTCTACGTCGCCCGCGGGTTCGCCTCGCTGCGCAGCGACGGCGGCACCTTCCCCGACCTGGCCGGACGCCCGGCGCGCGGCAACACCGGCTTCTCCATCATCGGCGTGAACACCTGGCTGGGCCTTCCGGTGGCGGTCTGGATCATGGTGGTGGTCGCCGCGGCCGCCATCCTGGTCACCACCCGCACGCCCTTCGGCCGGCGCGTCTACGCCGTCGGCGGCAACGAGCGGGCCGCCGTCCTGGCCGGCATCCGGACCGGCCGCATCAAGACCGCCACCTACATGATCTCCGGCGCCTGCGCCGCGCTGGCCGGCCTGCTGCTCACCTCCGAGCTCGGCGCGGCCTACCCCGACACCGCGACGACCTACGAGCTCAACGCGATCGCCGCGGCCGTACTGGGCGGCACCTCGCTGTTCGGCGGCCGGGGCACCATCGCCGGCACGGTCATGGGCGCCTTCGTCATCGGATTCCTCAGCGACGGCCTGGTGCTCGTCGGTGTCTCGGCCTTCTGGCAGCTCGTGGTGAAGGGAAGTGTCATCGTCCTGGCTGTTGTCATGGAGCAAGCGCAACAGCGTGTCCAGGCCCGGATGGCGGCACACTGACCCGCCCGGGCGCCCATTGATCCGAAATCTCGCGGCCGCCGGCCGGCCATGCCGGCCTGCCCGAGTCCGCGTATCAACCTAAATATTCATCCGAAGGGACTTCGAAGGATGACTTCTTCCTCCGCATCGCCGCGCCGCGCGCTGGGCGCGCTGGCCGCCGCCACGCTGCTGACCCTGGCCGGCTGTGGCACCTCCGGCGAGCAGCCCGCCGCGTCCGGCGCGTCCAGTGCCGCACCCGCCGCCGCGGCCAAGCTCATCGTCATCATCACCCCGTCCCCCGACAACGTGTTCTTCAAGGCCGAGCAGGACGCCGCCGCCGCCCAGGCCAAGAAGCTCGGGTACGAGACCCTGGTGCTCAGCCACGACGACGACCCGACCAAGCAGAGCCAGGAGATCGACACGGCGATCTCCCGCAAGGCGGCCGCGATCATCCTGGACAACGCCGGTGCCGACGCGTCGGTGGCGGCGATCCAGAAGGCCAAGGACGCCGGCATCCCCAGCTTCCTGATCGACCGGGAGATCAACAAGGCCGGGGTGGCCGCCGCGCAGATCGTGTCGAACAACGCGCAGGGCGCGGCGCTCGGCGGCCAGGAGTTCGCCAGGCTGATGGGCAACAAGGGCAAGTACGCCGAGCTGACCGGCAAGCCCACCGACACCAACGCCGGCGTCCGCTCGCAGGGTTACCACAGCATCCTCGACCAGTACGGCGACATGAAGATGGTCGCCCAGCAAGCGGCCAACTGGGACCAGGCCACCGCCCTCAGCATCACCCAGACGATCCTGCAGGCGCACCCGGACCTCAAGGGGATCATCGCCGGCAACGACACCATGGCGCTCGGCGCGTACGCGGCGCTCAAGGCCGCCAAGAAGACCGACGTCATCGTCGTCGGGTTCGACGGCAGCCCGGACGTGGTCGACTCCATCACCGGCGGCGGCGTCAAGGCCACCGTGCTGCAGCCGGCCGCCAAGATCTCGGAGATGGCGGTCGACCAGGCCGACAAGTTCATCAAGACCAAGAGCACCGGCCTGCCGGAGAAGCAGTCCATCGACTGCACGCTGGTCAACAAGGACAACGCCGCCGACGTGACGAACTTCGCGATCAAGTCTTGACGGCGGGCGCGGCGTTCCGGTGGAGCGGGGGCTCCACTGGAACCCGCGGCGCCGGATCAGCGGTCGCGAGTTTCACCCGCCGTGAGTCCCGGCGGATTTCCGGCATGCGTCGGGTGAAGCGGCGGACGGCAGCGTTCGGATGGTGTGACCGGGCCGATCGCGTACCGGAGAGCCGGGTGACGAACGCGGTCGCTGCGCCGCCGTTCAGGGCCGCCGTTCAGGGCCGCCGGTCATGAACGAGGGTGCGACAGGCGGCCAGGACGGCCGTTTGGCCGATTTCGTAATCTCCGGAATCAACGACATCTGAGGAATTACCGCTCGTCACGTCTCGTGTCCTATACCCTGCGCAAAGTCACTTTTCCTGCGGGCTGTGCGAGGGGGGCGGGCGTGCCATTGTCGTGGGGCGATCTCCCGGTCGGGCGGGTGCTTCGCCTGGCCGGAGCCGATTCCGCCATCGACGCGAACGTCATGGCATTGCTGCTGGACCCGTTGCCCGAGAACGGGCCGGCCATCGTCACCGCCACCGCGGCCGGCGGCGATTCGGTCCCGGCGATGGTGGCGTCCGTCCTGGGCGATCTGGAAACGCTGGCCCTCGGGCTTTTCCCGGCCTGGTTACCCGAGGCGGAACGGCTTTCCGGCCCCGGCGGCGGTGGCACGGCGGCGGCCCGGACCCTCGCGATGCGCCTGGCGTCCGGCAGCCGTCATTTCGGACCGTTCCTGGCCGATCTCGCCGCCCGGGCCGTCCAGCACCGCGGCCCGCTGGTCCCCGGGCGGCCCGCCGCGGCGGGCCGCGTGTTCCCCGCCGAGATCCGGGCGGCGGGGCTGGCCCGGGTCATCGCGTCCACCTTCGGCCGCGAGTCGGCGGCGCTGGTCATGTACGTGCCGGAGCACCTGTCCTCCCGTGACGAGACGCTCCTGGTCGCCGCGGGTGAGTGGCTGGCCCGGCACGGCGGCATGGGGGTCTGGCTGGTGGGCCCGGAGCTGCGCCGCGTCGAGACCCGTTACCTGACGGTACCGGCGGCGATCCGCCGGCTGGCCGACGAGCTGGCCGGAACCCTGCTCACCCGACCGGTGGGCGTCCCGCCGGTCGCCGGCCGGCCGCACCCGGGGAGCGCGGTCGAGCGGGCGATGGAGGCGGCCCTCGCTGAATGCGAATGGGCGCACGGCCGGGCCTGGAACCAGCGGTACCGGTCCACAGATCCGCTGTTCGTGACGATCCGCACGGATCTGATGTGGGAGCGGGAGAAATGCGTCGTGGAATTCGACGGCCCGGAACACGAGACCCTCGCCCAGCTGGAACGCGACCGCATCCGGGATCGGCACCTGGAACGTGACGGATTCACGGTGCTGCGATTCACCAACCGGCAGGTGCTGGACGACCTGCCCCAAGTCTTACGCCATATCCAGGAATTCCTCCAGGCGCGACGCCACGGAACGACCATAGGAGCAGCTTGATGTCCGACGAAAGGCTCACGTACCAGCAGGTGGCCGCACTGCTCGTACTGAGGGAACTCGGCGCCGCGGTGGCGCACCAGGCTCTGAAGAATGAATGGGGCCTGGACCTGGCCCGAAAGAACCGCGATGGCCTCGTCGACGCCAAACTGATCGAGATGGAGATCCGGGCCAGGCGGGCTTACTGGTACACGATCACGCCGGCCGGTGAAGAACGGGCGATCGAGGAAGTGCACCGTGGAGTCCCGGTGTCCTCGCGTTCGGGTAAGGCGCTGGCGCTGCTGTACCTGCGGTCTCTCCAGCGAGCCAAGGCGGCGACTCCCGCTGCCGAGGAGCCCGTGGCGCTCCCGACCTCGGAGATGTCACCACCGGAGGTGGAGGATCGGATCCGCGAGGCCTACACGAAGATCACGCCGGGCGCCGGGCGGTGGGCTTCGATGACCCGGCTGCGCGAGCAGCTGGCGGACATCGACCGGGATCTCCAGGACGAGGTGCTGCGCACCATGATGCTCGACGGCCGGGTGGACATCGAGCCGGTCGCCATCCTGGGTGATCTCAAGCCGGAGGACCACGCCGCCGCGATCGTCATCGGCAGGAAGCCCAACCACCAGTTCCGAGTCGGAGCGTGACGATGGTCACCGAGTGGTACGCGCTGCACAGCCTCGGGCACTTCTCCACCGTCAACGCCGCCGAGGACGTCTGGCAGCCGGTTCCCTTTCACGTGCCCGGCATGCACCCGGCGGCCTCCCACGCGCTGCGGTCGGGACTGGACGCCGCCGCGGCCTCCCCGGTGACCAGCCCGATCGGGGTGGTCCTGGAGGGTGGTCCCGGCAGCGGGAAGACGCACCTGATGAGCTGGCTGCGCGAGCAGGTCGTAGAGCGCGATGGGTACTTCTTCCTGATGGGGGTGCTCGACGCCCGCAATTTCTGGGAGAGCGCGGTCGTGTCCATCCAGGACGGGCTGGCCCGGGTAGGTGCCGATGAGGAGACCCAGCTCAAGCGGTTTCTGCGCAGCCTGACCGGACACATGGGACTCCCGCGAAAGACCGGGCAGGCGGTCATCGGCAACCAGCCGCTCACCCGGGACGACCTCGATCAGTTCATCCAGGCGCTGTACCGGGTCGACCGCCGGGTCGGCCGGGACGCGCAGGACGTCGCCCGGGCGCTGGTGCTGCTGGCCGCCGGCGACCACGCTCTGGTGGACCTCGGCGAGTCCTACATCTGCTCGATCGAGGACGGCGAGAGCTATCGGCTGGACTGGGGCTTCCGGCAGGTCCGCAAATCGCCCCAGGAGATCGTCCGGGACATCTCGCGACTACTGGCGCTGACCGGCCCGAGTGTCATGGCCTTCGACCAGCTCGACGCCTTCATCGCCCAGAGCACCCTCTTCACCGAGGGTGGCCAGAGCGGTCCGGCGAATTCGGTGGTTCTCCAGTTCGCGCATGGGCTGACCAACCTCCGGGAGGTGACCAGCCGGACCCTGACTGTCCTCTCCTGCCTGCCGGAGAGCTGGACGACTCTGGAAGGGCTGGCCGTCCAGAGCTTCAAGGATCGCTTCCGTAAGGCCACCTTCCTCCGGCGCATTCCGAGTCCGGAGGTCGGGGCGGAACTCGTCACCATGCGCCTGGAGGCGCATTTCAAGGAGATCGGGTTCGACCGGCCATATCCCACCTGGCCGCTCAGGCCGGAGGCCTTCGCGCAGGCACCGTTCTACACGCCGCGTGAGATTCTGGAATGTCTGTCCCAGCACATCCAGAGATGCCTGCTCCAAGGTGAGATCACCGAGTTGGAGAGCCTTGACGCGACCTCGGACCAGGGCATCGATTCACCAAAGCCTCGTCCGGACCAGGAGATGCTGCGGGCGATCGACCTCAAGTTCGCCATGCTGGCGGACGCGGCCGACGTCGGTGGCGCGCTGGAGGCCGCGCAGGAGGACGCGGTCCTTCCCGGCCTGCTCACGGCGGGACTGCGGGCCTGGGTGCTGGAGCGGCGCGAGACGGCCGCGCGCTACCGGGTCGATCCGCCGATGGGCCGGAAGACCTCCCTGCACGCCGGTCTCAAGCAGGTCCTGAACGAGGCGACCGAGGACGAGGTGCACTGGTCGTTCCGCGGCATCGCCGCCACGCATCACCTCGCCGCGCTCACCCGGCTGCGCAAGGCGGTGCTCAAGGCGGGTCTCGCCGAGGAGAGCCCTAAGCGCCGGTTGATCATCATCCGGAACATCCCATGGAACTCCGGACCGGTCACCCGGCAGGCGGTGGCCGACTTCCACGCCAGGGGCGGCCGGGTGATCACGGCCGACGTGGAGGACCTCAAGGTGCTGTGCGCGCTGCGGCAGCTCTTCGATGAGAACGTTCCTCACCTCGACCGGTGGATCGCCGACCGGAGGCCCATCGCCGACCTCAAGCTGTTCAAGGACGCCCTGGGGGACTGGCCCGACCCGACCACGCCGCCGGAGCCGCCCGCCCCCGAAGCCCCGTCCGGGCAGGCGAAGCCGCAACCGGACCGGCAGGCCGGCAGGCCGGAGGATTCCCCGGAACGCCGGCCGGCCGGAACGCCGCCGCGGGCCGAACGCAAGCCGGGCGGAGCGCCGTCACCGGCCGAACCCGAGCAGGCGGCAGCACCGTCACCGGCCGAACGCCGGTCGCCCGGCGTGCCGTCGTCTGCGGAACACAATCCGGCCGGAACACTGTCAGCGGCCGAACTCGGGTCCCCAGGCGCGCCGCCATCGGCCGAGCCGGGACCGGTCGCAGCACCGGCCCGGGCCGACCACGGTTCGGCCGGAGCGCCGTCGCTGACCGTGGGGCACACCTTCGACGGCGGGACTCCGGTCTCCGTCGAGGTGGAGGCGCTCCGCAAGCATGTCGCCATCTTCGCCGGATCCGGCTCAGGGAAGACCGTGTTGATCCGGCGGATCGTCGAGGAGTGCGCCCTGCAGGGGGTGTCCTCCATCGTGCTCGACCCGAACAACGACCTCGCCCGGCTCGGCGACCCCTGGCCGGCCGAGCCCGCCGCCTGGGGGCCGGGTGATGCGGACCGGGCGGCCCGCTACCTGGCCGATACCGATGTCGTGGTCTGGACCCCGCGCCGGAAGAAGGGCCGCCCGCTGGCCTTCCAGCCGCTGCCCGACTTCGCCGGCGTCCGGGACGACGTCGACGAGTTCAACGAGGCCGTCAACGCCGCCATGGCGGCGCTCGTCCCGCGGGCGAAGGCGGAGGGCGGCAGCAGCAGGGCCCAGCTTGCCCGGGGAGTGCTCATGGAGGCGGTCGTCCACTTCGGCCGGTACAAACGGGGCGGTCTGGACGGGCTGATCGAGCTGCTCGCCGACTTCCCC
>NZ_BOOU01000094.1 GCF_016863395.1 Sphaerisporangium rufum
ACCTCAGCCAGATCAGCGGAGCCACGAAGATCGCGGATGGACTCGCCCAGGTGCTGCGGGCCGCCGTCGTGACCGATCCGCTGTTCGGCGGGGAGGGCGAGCCGGTCGATCCCGGGCGGCTGCTCACTCCGGCCGCCGGGAAGCGGGCCCGGGTCTCGATCATCAGCTTCGTCGGGCTGCAGAGCGACGCCGAGCGGCAGTCCTTCGTGAACCAGCTGCAGATGGCGCTGTTCGCCTGGATCAAGAAGCACCCGGCCGGCGACCGGCCGCTCGGCGGGCTGTTCGTCATGGACGAGGCGCAGACCTTCGCCCCCTCGGGCGCCATGACCGCGTGCACCCAGAGCACCCTCGCGCTGGCCTCCCAGGCCCGTAAGTACGGGCTCGGCCTGGTGTTCGCGACCCAGGCCCCCAAGGGACTGCACAACCGGATCCCCGGCAACGCCGCCACCCAGTTCTACGGCCTGCTCAACGCCGACGTGCAGATCGAGGCCGCCAAGGCGATGGCCCGCGTCAAGGGCGGCAGCGCCGACGGCATCGGCTCGCTGCGCAGCGGCCAGTTCTACGTCGCGCCCGAGGGCGGGCGGTTCACCAAGGTGCGGACCCCGCTGTGCCTGACCCACCACCCCCGCGCCCCGCTAACCACCGAGGAGGTCATCACCCGGGCGACCCGCTGACCGCCCCGCGATCCTGATGCGGCCACCTCACCGCGGAGGGCGCCGTCCGCCCGAAGCGTTCGTTCCGGGCGGACGTTCAGGCGGTCGCGCCGAGCCGTTGGCCGCATCGAGCGCCGCAGCCTGATCCGCGCCGAGCTCAACGTGACCAGCCGGGCCCAGGCCGTGGTGCCGGGCTACGAGACGGCCCGGTCACGATCGGCGTCAACCGGACGTTCGGCGAGCATGCGAAGGCATGGAACTACCACCTAGGTTTACAGCCGGACGGCTGCTACCGCCGCGGGTGGAGCCAAGATTCAATCCGGCGCCGAATGTACCACCGATCTTTCGCTGCCTACTTTCTGATCATCGGACAGATGGTGGGAGCGAGGTCGTGATGCTGATGGCGCTGGGTGACAAGGGCCGGTCAAGGCGCGCGTTGGCACAGGTTACGGCGGTGCTCGCCGTGCTGACCTGCCTGTACGCCGCCGGGCCGGAAGCGGTGGCCGCGAGCCCCGAGCCGCCGGCGCAGCCGCCCCCCGGCGCCTCGGCGACCGAGGCCGGCGCCTCGGCGCTGGCACGTTCGTCGGGACGGCCCGTGGAGGTGCTGTCGCAGCGAGGTGAGCACCGCACGGTGAACGCCCTGCCGAGCGGCTCGTTCGAGGTGACCGATCAGCTGCGGCCGGTGCGTACGCGCCGGGACGGGCATTGGGTCGGCATCGACACCACGCTGCGGCGGGACGGCTCCAGCCTCGTCCCTGGCGCGACCACCGTCGACCTGCGGTTGTCGGGCGGCGGGCAGGAGCCGCTGGTACGGATGTCGCGGGCGGGCCGGGAGCTGGCGCTGTCCTGGCCGGGCCCGCTTCCCGAACCGGTTCTGGACGGCGACACCGCCGTCTACCAGGGCGTACTTGGCAGCGACGTCGATCTGCGCGTACGAGCGCTGCCGGACGGCTTCGCGCACACCCTGGTGATCAAGACCGCCGCGGCGGCCAGGGATCCGCGGCTGGCCCGGTTGGCCTTCGGCCTGGACTCCGCCCGCCTGTCGGTGGACCGGGACGCCACCGGCGTGCTGCGCGCCAAGGACACCGGCACCGGCGAGGCCGTGTTCGAGGCGCCGTCCCCGGTCATGTGGGACTCCTCGCCGGCCGCGGGTGCGCTGACCACCGCGCGCGAGCGGGACCTCGGCAAGGGCCCCGCCGAGGGTTCCCGCACGGCCAAGGTGCGGGTCGGCCTCGGGGGGCGGCAACTGGCGCTGATCCCGGACCAGGGGTTGCTGACCTCACCGGCCACCACCTTCCCCGTTTACGTGGACCCGGTGTGGCAGACCAGCGCGGCCTACTACTGGGGGATGGTCTCCTCGGGCTATCCCAGCGAGAACTACCCGAAGTTCAACGGCAACGCCACCGAGGGCATGGGCCGCTGCGAGGTCGCCAAGGACGGCCGGTGCGTGAAGAACCAGACCAAGCGGCTCTTCTACCGGATGAAGCTGCCCTCCATCAAGGGCAAGTACATCGAATCGGCCGAGTTCGTGGCCTACGAGACCGCGGCCTATGACTGCCACAACTCCACCTCGGTGCAGCTGTGGCGGGCCGGCACGCTGACCTCGGGGGCGACCTGGAACAACACCGGCGACGCCTGGCTTGAGCATCTGGCCTCGCGCGATGTGGCCTACTGCTCGCGGGCGCCGGTCGAGTTCGGCGGGTCCAAGCTCCGCGCCAACGTGCAGAGCGCGGTGAACAAGGGGTACTCGACCATCACCTTCGGGTTGAAGGCCTACAGCGAGAGTTCGATGACGTGGTGGAAGCGCTTCGCCGATGACGCATACCTGCGCATCCAGTACAACCGGCCACCGAACCAGCCGAGCACCGGGTCCATGTTCGCCAGCCCCGGAACCAAATGCGTGGCCTCCGGCGAGGCCCAGTGGGTCAACGACCTGTCCATCCTGTACGCCTACCTCTCCGACCCCGATTCCGAGGACGCCAAGAAGGTCCAGGGCCAGTTCACGCTGCACTGGGCCGACAAGGCCGACGGTTCGGACTGGGGGGCCAAGTGGACCTCGGCCCTGACGCCGGCGCTGACCACGGGCAGCAGGCACCAGATCAAGCTTCCCGCGTCCATCCCGCAGAAGAAACGCATCGGCTGGGGGGTACGGGCGTGGGACGGTGTCCAGTGGGGCCCGTGGAGCTACGACGGCGCGCAGACCGGCTGCTACTTCTACTACGACCCGTCAGTGCCCGCCGCGCCGTCGGTGTCGTCGGCCGAGTACCCCGGTGACCAGAGCTGGCACGGCGGCGTCGGCGACGCCGGCGCCTTCACCATCAGCGACCCGGCCAAGGCCGCGGCCCGCTACGAGTTGAGGCTCAACGGCGCCGCGCTGAGCACGGTGACCACGACCGGCGGCGCGGCGCGTCAGGTCGCGGTGGCGCCGGACCGGTCGGGCCCCAACCTGCTGACCGTCCAGGCGTTCACCCAGGCCGGGCAGAACAGCGCACCGACCACCTACGAGTTCTGGGCCAGGGCGGGCGCGGACGCCGCGGCCCGGTTCACGCTGGACGAGGCCGCGGGCGCGACGACCGTGGCGGGCACCGGCCCGGGCACGGCGGCCTACGTGCGTGGCGGGGCCACGCTGGGCGCCGCGGGCCAGGAGGGCACCGCGCTCACCCTCGACGGCGCGAGCGGCTACGCCGAGACGAACCTGCCGGTGCTGCGCACGCAGGAGAGCTTCACCGTCTCCGCGTGGGTCAGACCGGCGGCTCTCGGGATGGTCAACGCGCTGGCCCAGGACGGAGCCCACCAAAGTGGATTCCAGCTCGGCATCAACCCGTCCGGGCAGCCGGAGTTCAAGATGCCCGGCGCCGACACCGCCGGGGACGGTGGCGGCGTCTGGTATTCCGCGATGGCGGGCGGCGGCCTTCCACTGGACACCTGGACGCACCTCACCGGCGTCTACGACCAGCCCGCCGGTCAGCTGCGCCTCTATGTGGGCGGGCGGCTCGCGGGCACGGCCGGCGGAGTGAGAGCGTGGCAGGCAGCGGGTGCGCTGCAGATCGGCCGCAGCAAGTACAACGACGCACAGGTCAATCAGTGGCCCGGCGGCATCGACGAGATCAAGCTGTACCAGCGGGCGGTGTCGGACCAGGAGGCCGAGCAACTCGCGGCGGGCGCGAGCCCGTCCGGCCTGGCCGCGTACTGGCCGCTGGACGAGGAAGCCGGGGCCGGCCGCGTCCACGGTCCCGCCGCCGCCGTCCAGGCCGCGCTGAATGGCGGCGCGACGCTCGGGCAGGACGGGCAGGACGGCACGGCGCTGCGGCTGGACGGCTCCACCGGCCACGCCGCCACCACCGGCCCGGTCGTGGACACCACCAAGAGCTTCTCGGTGTCGGCATGGGTGCGCCTGGAGACCGGCGCGCTGGACAAGAACTACACGGCGCTCTCCCAGGACGGCCTGCGCAAGAGCGGCTTCTACCTCAAGTACGACGGCGGCCTCAAGAAGTGGGTGTTCGCGAAAGCCAAGACCGACACCGACGAGAGCGGCTGGTACCAGGCGGTCTCCAAAGCGACACCGGCCGCGAACTCCTGGACGCACCTGGTCGGCGTCTACGACGCCGTCACCCGAAAGCTGAACATCTACGTCAACGGCGACCAGGGCACCGACAGCGGCCCGCTCGACGCGGTGTGGCACGCCGGCGGCGGATTGCAGATCGGCCGCAGCAAGTGGCTGGGCGGCTACGTTGACCAACTGCCCGGCGTGCTGGACGACGTCCGCATCTACGACCGGGTGCTGGGCCCGACCGAGGCCGAGGAACTCGTCACCCAGCACCCCGTGGTCAAGGGACGCTGGAAGCTCAACATCGGTGGCGAGGGCGAGCCCGCGGGGGCCCAGAACCTCACGCTCCAGGGCGGCGCCGTCATCGACCACGCCGCGGGCTTCCGCTACATCTCCAGCGCGGGACTGCTGCTCAACGGCACCACGGCCTACGCCGAGACGGCCACCCCGCCGCTGCGGACCGGCGAGAGCTTCACGGTGGCCGGGTGGATACGCAACATGGGCCGCCCGCAGACCGCCAGGACCGTGTTCTCGCAGGCAGGAGTGAACGCCAACGCCTTCGCCCTGCGCTACGTTCCGGACCCGGCCGACCCCGACGCCGGTGGCTGGCGGTTCCAGATGCGTAATGCCGACTCCACCGCGGCCGCCGAACTGCGCCAGGCCGAGCATTCGGGCTTCACCGAGTCGGACTGGGACCACCTCGCCATCGTCTACGACGCGCTCCGCGATCGGATGAGCCTGTATGTCAACGGCCAGCTTGAGGAGACCTCGCTCGGCGTCTCCCAGGAGGACCAGGTGCTCGGGTTCACCGCGACCGGCGGCGGGCTGCAGGTCGGCCGCGACAGGTTCGGCGGCGAGTTCTGGCCGGACGCCATCGACGACGTGTGGGCCTACCAGGGCGCGCTCAACAAGGAACAGGTCGAGATGCTGGCCGTTGGCGGCGAACTCGACACCGCCTCCGGCCCCTGACCGTAGGTGATCCCCTGCTTGTGGAGGTCGTGATGAAGGTGAACCTCGAGCCCGTGCGCCCGTGCGCTGTCACGCGGGGGTGTGCCGGATGAAGAAGATCCTGACCCGGCGGCGCCCGCGTGGCGCGGGTGTAGTCCGGAGCGGCCGTCCGAGACGGATCCCGCCGTCCGGCCGCCTGTCCCGGGCGGTCGCCGCGGGGATGGCCGCCGCGCTGACGGTGACGCTGTCACCGCCCGCGCCCGCCGCGGCCGCGGGCCCCGGCCGCCCAAAGGTGGATCAGCCCGAACGGACGGTCTCGGGCCGTGATCTCTCCGCCAGGCCGCGTCGCTCCGAGCCCGTCGGCGCGCCGCCGCCCGCGCCGATCGACTGGCCGGCGGCCGACGTCGCGGAAGCCGACGTGCCCGGGCGGGGTGCCGTCCGGGCCGGGACCCTGCCGATCTCGCTGCTGCCCCCCGCCGGCGCCGGGACTCGAGCCGGACGCGTACGCGTGCGGCTGCTGGACCGTACGGCCGGGCACCGCGCGGGAGCCGACGGGATCGCCTTCACCGTGGCCTCCAGTGACGGGCAGACCACCGGCCGGGTCGGCGTCCGCCTGGACTACGGAAGGTTCGCGCAGGCCTACGGCGGCTCGTACGGATCCCGGCTGCGCCTGTGGCGGCTGCCGTCGTGCGCGCTGACCAGCCCGGGGCTGCCGCGATGCGCCAACGCGGCGCCGCTGCGCGCACGAAACGACGCGGCGGCGCGCACGCTGACCACAGAGGTGGACGCCGAGCCCGGCGGCACGCTGCTGGTGGCCGCCGCGGGCGAGTCGGGCTCCCAGGGCGACTACAGCGCGACGTCGTTGTCGGCCTCGGCCACCTGGGAGATGGGCGGCAACTCCGGCGAGTTCACCTGGTCCTACCCGATGCGGGTGCCGCCCGTCCCCGGCGAGTTACAGCCCGAGCTGGCCATCACGTACTCCTCCGGCAGCGTGGACGGGCGGACCGGCAACACCAACGCACAGCCGTCCTGGGTCGGCGAGGGATTCGACCTGTGGCCCGGCTACATCGAGCGCCGCTACAAGTCGTGCGAGGACGACGGTGTCGCGAAGGACGAGTTCGGCAACCACCCGGGCGACCAATGCTGGGGCTACGACAACGCGACGGTCACCTGGAACGGCAAGGGCGGAGAGCTGATCAAAGCCGCTGACGGCACCTGGCGGACCAAGTTCGACGACGGCACGGTGTTCGAGAAGCTCACCGGCGCGACCAACGGGGACGATGACGGGGAGCACTGGAAGGCCACCACGGTCGACGGCACCCAGTATTACTTCGGGCTCAACCGCATGCCCGGCTGGGCGTCCGGCGATCCGGAGAGCGACTCGGCGTGGACGGCACCGGTGTTCGGTGACGACTCCGGCGAACCGTGTCACAAATCCAGCGGGTTCGCCTCCTCCTGGTGCCAGCAGGCCCATCGGTGGAATCTGGACTTCATCGTGGACCCCGACGGCAACGCCATCACCTACACGTACGGCAAGGAGACCAACCACTACGGCCGCAACCTGAAGGCCGACGACGAGACCCCGTACACGCGCGGTGGCCACCTCAAGTCGATCTCCTACGGGCTGCGCAAGAACGATCTGTTCGCCGCCGCTCCCGCCCGGGTGCTGTTCACCACGTCCGAGCGGTGCCTGCCCGACGCGTCGTTCGCCTGCGAACCCGACAAGATCGGCGACAAGCCGCAGTACTGGTGGGACGTACCCTGGGACCTGCACTGTGACGCCGGGCAGGAGTGCAAGGGCAGCCACGGCGCGGTCACTCCCACCTTCTGGTCGCGTAAGCGCCTGACCAAGGTGACCACCCAGGTCATCAAGGCCGACGGCACCGGATATCGTGACGTGGACTCCTGGTCGCTCGGCCACACCTGGGGGCTGGCCGACGTGGAGCGCGACCTGCTGCTGTCCCAGATCCAGCACACGGGGCACGTCGGCGGCACGCCGGTGACGCTGCCGAAGGTCTCCTTCACCCATGTGCAGCTGCCCAACCGGCTCGACCGGACCGGCGACGACATCCTCGCCTACATCCGCTACCGCCTCGGCGCGATCTACGACGAGTCCGGCGGGCAGCTCGACATCGCCTACTCGGGCGCCGACTGCTCGCTGTCCGACCTGCCCACTCCCGAGACCAACACCAAGCGGTGCTTCCCCGTCATCTGGAAGCCGCCGGGCCACGAGGACGAGATCACCGACTGGTTCCACAGGTACGTGGTGACCTCGGTGACCAGAATCGACCGCACCGGCCTGGCGCCCGACATGAGAACCGGCTATGAATACCTCGGCGGCGCGGCCTGGCACTTCGACGACGATGACGGCCTGACCAGGGAGAAGCACAAAACCTGGTCGCAATGGCGCGGCTACGGCCAGGTCCGGACGCTGACCGGTACGGCGGCCAGGTCCGAAACGTTCTACCTGCGCGGCATGGACGGCGACCGCAAGAGCAGGAGCGGCGGGAGCAAGTCGGTGACGGTGCCGGACGGCGAGGGCGGCACGTACACCGACCACGACGCGCTGTCGGGGTTCGCGCTGAAGACCGTCGAGTACACGGGGCAGGGCGGGACGGTGCACGCCAAGACCGTCCGGACCCCGTGGCGGGTCACGACCGCGACCCGCACCCGATCGTGGGGCACCACCACGGCCGAGATGACCGCCCCCGCCACCGAGCGCACCTGGACGGCCAAGGACGGAGGCGGCTGGACCGAGACCAGAACCGACACCGCGCACGAGGGATCCGGGCCCGGCATCGGGCGGGCGATCCGCGTCAACGACCTCGGCGACCTCACCACCTCCGCCGACGACCGGTGCACCCGTACCACCTATGCCGACAACGTCGCCGCGCACCTGGTGTCCCTGCCCGCGCGGGTAGAGACCGTCGCGGCCGCCTGCACGGCGAGCGTCGACCGCGCCAAGGATGTCATCTCCGACATCAGAACGTATTACGACAACGGCGCGCTCGGGGCCGCGCCGAGCCGGGGCGATCCCACCAAGGTCGAGGAGATCGCCTCCCATGACGGGACGAAGGCCACCTACGCTACCGAAAAGCAGGTGACGTACGACGGCTACGGCCGTCCCGTCGAGGCGACCAACGCGCTGGGGCAGACCAGCACCACCGCCTACACCGACGCGCGCGGCCTGACCACGAAGGTGACGACCACCAGCCCGCCCGCCAAGCCGGGCGACGCCTCCACGGCGCTGGTCACCGTCCAGGAACTCGACCCCTCCTGGGGGCAGCAGACCGCGGAGATCGACGCCAACGGGCTGCGTACCGAACGGGTCTACGACGGCCTCGGCCGGCTGCGCCAGGTGTGGCTGCCCGACCGCTCCAAAGACGGCAACCCCTTCCCCAACTACGAGTTCGACTACCGGGTCGCCGATGACAAGATCGTCGCGGTCACCACCAAGACGCTCACCGCCACCGGCGGCCAGCGGATCGCCGGGATCGAACTGCTCGACGGCTGGCTCCGCACCCGGCAGACGCAGGCGCCGGGCCCCACCGGCCGCCTGATCACCGACACCATCTACGACGACCGCGGCCTCGTCGCCAGGACCAACGACGCCTACCCCGCCTCAGGAGTCCCCGAGCCGGTGCTGTTCGGCGTGCTCACCCCCGGCGACATCGAGTCCCAGACGCGGACCGAGTACGACGGACTGGGCCGCAAGACCCTCGAACGGCTGATGGCCGGCAACGGCTCCCAGCCCGAACAGGAGAAATGGCGCACCACGTACAGCTACGGCGGCGGCAACCGCACCTCCGTCACGCCGCCGCAGGGCGGCACCCCCACCGCGGAGATCACCGACGCTCGCGGTCAGGTGATCGAGCGCCGCCAGTACAAGGCCGCCGGACAGTACGACTCCATCCGCTACACCTACACCCCGACCGGCGAACCGGCCTCGGTGACCGACCCTTCGGGCAACACCTGGACCACCACCTACGACCTGCGCGGGCGCAAGATCAAGACAGTTGATCCCGACAAGGGCCCGACCTCCTACACCTACGACGACCTCGACAGGGAGACCTCGGTCACCGACGCCCGCGGCAGGAAGACCGTCACCGCCTACGACGGGCTCGGCCGCAGGACCGACACGCGCGACGGTTCGGCCACCGGCACCAGGCTCACCTCGTTCACCTACGACTCCGTCCCCCTGGGCAAGGGCAAGCCGGCGACCGCCACCCGCCACCACGCGGGCGCGGACTACACCAGCGAGGTCCGCCACTACGACCGGCTCGGGCGCGCCGACGTGAACGCCGTCACGATCCCCTCGGCTCAGGGCACCCTGGCGGGCACCTACGTCTTCTCCACGTCCTACAACCTGGACGGCACCGTCCAAGGGACGGGACTGCCCGCGGCCGGCGGCCTGGCGGCGGAGAACCTCGTCTCCACCTACGACGACTTCCTGCGGCCGGTCCGCCTGACCGGCAACCTCGGCACCTACGTGGGTGCCACCGACTACACGCCCACCGGCAAGCTCATGATGCTCGAGTTCGGCGCGACCACGGGCAAACGCGCCTGGCAGACCTTCACCTACGAGTGGGCGACCCAGCGGCCCGCGACCACCCGTACGCTGCGGGAGAACGTCAGCGGCAGCGATCGGGACGCCACCTACCGCTATGACGACGCCGGGAACATCCGCTCCATCGCCGACGCCTCGCGGGACGGAGCCGACACCCAGTGCTTCTCCTATGACGCGTTGCGCCGGCTCACCGAGGCATGGACCCAGACCACGGCCACCTGCGACGCGGCTCCTCCCGCCACGGTCGCCGGTGGCCCCGCCCCCTACTGGCAGACCTTCGGCTACGACACCGCGGGCAACCGCGTCTCCGAGACGCGCCACGGCGTCGCCGGACAGCCCGACACCGTCCGCAGCTACACCTACAGCCCAGCGGGCCAGGGCAACCGCCTGACCAAGATCGTCCAAAGCGGTGCGGGCGGTAGCCGCACCGACACCTACGCCTACGACGACACCGGCAACACCATCACGCGCACCGTGGGCGGTACGACCCAGACCTTCGACTGGGACGTCCAGGGCCGGCTCTCGAACATCGCCGGGAACGGCGCGGCGGTCGAGTTGGTCTACGACGCCGACGGCAACCGCCTGATCAGAAAGGACGCGACCGCGGCCACCCTCTACCTGCCGGGTACCGAGGTCCGCCTGAGCGCCGGCACGACGACCGCCACACGCTACTACACCCACGCGGGCCGGACCGTCGCCCTGCGCACCACGACCGGCGTCAGCTACCTGACGGAGGATCACCAGGGCACCGCCCAGATCGCGATCGACGCCCAGACCCAGCAGAGCCGGGCGCGCAGGCTGGCCCCCTTCGGTGCCGAGCGGAGCGCCCCGCCCGCCTGGCCGGGAGAGAAGGGCTTCGTAGGCGGCACGAAGGACCCCGCCGGTCTCGTGCAACTCGGAGTGCGCGAATACGACCCGGACACCGGCAGGTTCATCTCCGTGGACCCGGTACTGGACCTGACCGACGCGCAGCAGATGAACGGCTACACCTATGCCGACAGCAGCCCGGTCACCAATTCCGATCCCGACGGCAAGCTGTGCCGGCGGGTCAACGGGGACATGGAGTGCTCGAACGGCGATGGAGTCGTCCGCGTTCCCACCAAGCGCGGCTACAAGGTCATCGGGCCGTCCGGGCCACCGTGCTATCTGGTTCCCCGGGCCTGTGGCTGGTCGCCGAGCATTCCCCACTACCGGACGGCCCTGCCCCCCCGTACGAGCATGAAGCCCCCCATCCCGGCGCTGCAGCCCTACGTCACTCCGCCCCCTCCCAGCTTCATGGGCAGCCTCCTGGACAAGGACACCCTGCGCAACCCGCTCTTCTACGGCTCGTTGGGCAGCGCCGAACTCGCCGAACTGCTCAAGCTGCTCGGGCTGGGCAGCGTCAAGATGGAGGACAAGCTTCTGGCGGGGCTCGGGCTGAGCAAGCAGCAGGTGGAAGCCCTGAGAAAGGTGTTCGAGCTGGCCCCCAGGGAGGAGCCCAAGACGAACGTGAAGTGGAAGGCGGCCAAGGGCGCGCATCGCATCGGCAGGTTCGGGGGGAAGGCCTTGACCGCCGCGAAGTGGGCGGGCCGCGCGAGCGTCGCGGTCTCGGCGATCGACGGTGGCTTCTCGCAGTACAAGGACGACAGAAACCGCGACGATCTGTCCGGGAAGGATAAGACGGCTCGGGTGCTGACCCGAGGCGTGGTCGCGGGAGCGGGAGCCTATTTTGGATCCGTAGCCGGTTCGGCGGCCGGAGGGTGGTGCGGTCCGGCCGCACCCGTGTGCGTCCCTGTCGGCTCGGTCGTCGTCGGCACCGCCGGTGGATGGCTCGGCAGCGCCGGGGGTGGTACGGCGGCACGCTATCTGTTCGGCGGCTGACGCCGAAGCCTCGGTGCCGTGCCCAGCGGCACCGGGGCCTCCCGGCGGGCCCGGCCCGGACGGTGGAGGCGGCGGGCGAGTTCCAGGCCGGCGACGCCGCCGGCCGCCGCAGCCGGCCACCTCGTCGATCCGCTCTCGTCACGCGGCAGATCGGGTCCAGGCGGCTTCGCCTGGACCCGACGTCTGCCATCGACTACCGGATCGACTACCGGGGGGTCATGCCCTGGTCCATCGCTGGGTGGCCTGGCCGTTGCAGCTCGCCACGGTCACCGCGGCGGTGTTGCCGGTGCCGGTGGCGTTGAGGCAGAGGTTGTTGGCGCCGCTGGTCACGGTGCCGTTGGAGTTGAAGGTCCACTGCTGGTTGCTGTTGGTGTGGCAGTCCCACAGCTGCACCCGGGTGCCCGAGCCGGCGTTGGTCGGCGAGTCCAGGCACTTGCCGAGGATCTCCAGCCGACCGGCGTTGTAGGTGAAGCGCTGGTTGGGGTTGGTGTGGCAGTCATAGACCTGGAGCTGGGTGCCGTTGGCGGTGGCGCTGTTGGGGGAGTCGACGCAGCGCCCGGCGCCCTCGTTGCGCAGCCGGAAGCTGGTGGGGGGAGTCGGGGTGACGGTCGGCGTCGGGCTCGGGGTGACGGTCGGCGTGGGGGTGGGGTTGGGGTCGGAGGTGCTCGCGAACTGCGAGATGAACTTCCACACCTCGTTCTTGGTCCAGGTCTGCGCGCCGTTCTCGGTGTAGGTCCCGTCCACCGGGGCGGGCGTGTGGCCGTTGTCGAAGGCGGCCCAGACGACCGGGTATCCGGCGCGGCAGCCGGAGTAGGCGGTGACGATGTGCGACCGGCTGCCCGACCCCGGCTCGGGCGGGTTCTGCGCGGTGCAGCCGTTGTTGCGTACGAACGTGTCGCGCAGCGCCCGTCCCTGCGAGATGTTCAGCACGTTGTCGGTGATGCCGTGCAGACCCATGTAGGCGATGGGCTGGGTGCCGCCGCTGCAGCCGCTGAGCTGCGCGCCGGAGAACACCGCGACCGCGCGGAAGACCGTCGCGCGGCTGCACGCGAGGGAGTAGCTCATGGCGCCGCCGTAGCTCCATCCCATCGCGAAGCGCAGCGAGGTGTCGACGCAGAGGTCCGACTCGACCTGCCGCATGATGTCGTCGATGAAGGTGACGTCCTCGCCGCCGTTGTTCGCCCAGCCGTTGTTGAAGCCCTGCGGCGCGACGAAGATCGCGGTGTTGTTGGACAGTTGCCGCTGTCCGTAGTAGGACCAGGAGGCTCCGGCGCTTCCGCCTGAGTCGACGTCGTTCATGCTGCCGTTCAGCCAGTGGAGGCCGAATATCAGGCGGTAGGGCGTGTTGTTGTTGTAGTTCGAAGGAATCCGCAGGATGTACTGGCGGTTCTTGCCGCTGGTCGTGATGTTCCGCGTTCCGCTGGTCAGCGTCGGGTTCTTACCGCACCCCGACGTTCCCGCGAGCGCGGCGGCGCCGCGCGCCGAGGCTCCTGCGCTGCTGCCGCTGCTCATCGCCGCGTGCCCCGTCGTCAGGACTACCGCCGCCGCGAGCGCGATGGCCCCGAAGATGGACCTATGCTTTAACATTTGCGATTCCCTCTGGCCGTACGGACGGGGGCCGATGTTGAAACATGTTCTGCGTCCTCTTCGTCAGCGGCGTCGAGTGCCCGGTGCTGTGAAATCGGAACCGAGGTGTGAGCGCGAACAATTCAGCAGAAGGTCATCAGGTGCCGCTGCGGTAAAGGTGTGGTGCGAGGGAGCAAATACGACCCGATCGCCTATGTCAAGTAGCTTGACTACCCGTCCGGCACGCCGATCCGCCGCGGTGTACCGCCGCACGGCCTGACCAGCGACGGCTCTCGCCCGCCTCTGAGGCATCGGGATGAAACTTTCGTGGCGAGCGGATCGATCACAACCGGCCAGAGAGCCGATGCTCTGATGGTTTGATCATGAAATGATGGTGCCACGTGCCGTTACTTCCGCCCAGAACTTTTGGCGTCATTCCGATAGTTTCGGGGCGATAGCCGGATCCGGCTGCCGATGGGGCAGAGGACCGCCGAGTCTGGCGCGGCAGTTCTCGCCGGCCCGCCGGACATCGCGCGGTTCGGCCCGACCCCGGTCCCGGGACGCGGTCAGCCGGCCCTTCGGTGACCGAAGGCGGGGTATTCAGGCAGCGGAGCCACAACAGGTGGAGAACGGCATTCGGCAGCAGCCGGCCGGCAGCGGGCAAGATCTGATCCATCCGGGCGTCACCGCAGGCCGGCGCGGACGCGCCGGGCCACCAGGATGCCCACCCCGGCCTGGAGGACGAACATCGCCATCGTGGCCAGGCCGGAGACGGCCGACGTCTCTTCCTCCGAAAACCCGCCGCCGCATTCCGTCAGGTTGCCCCCATCGGCGACGACGCAGTCGCTTCCGAGGATCGCGGCGGCGAGCAGCCAATCGGCGAACAGCAGAGAAACCGCACCCACCAGAACGGCCGGCACGAGGTAGAACGCCTTGCGGCCTCCGGCACTCGTACCTTTTGTGGCAGTTTGAACGGGTGCGAGACGTCGTCCCATAGTCGAATAACGACTCATCCGGCACACGTAATCATGCGGCCGTGATCATTACAAGCTCGGTGCTGTCGGTCAGACCACGGATCGGGAGGGGGCGGCCATGCGGGCAGGTCATGCTCGGGCCGGCTCCGCTACAGTGGTGCGCAGGCCGTGACTGGCGCTGAGGTGGAGCACCACCGGGGAGCGGCCGCTGAGCTGTTGGCATGTGCCGCGCGCCTGGGCTGACTCCGCTGCGGACCGCGATGCCAGGAGAAGCCTTGACCACCAGCCACGCCGCCCGCCTGCTTGACGGGACCCGCCTCGCCGGGCGCATCGTCGATGACTGTGCGGCGAGAGCCGCCTCGATCCACCGGCAGACCGGCCAGGCACCCTGCCTGGCCACCGTTTTGGTCGGGGAGGATCCAGCCTCGGTGACTTATGTGCGGATGAAGCAGAACAGGAGCGAGAAGGCCGGCATCATCTCCCGGCGCATCACCCTGCCCGCGGCGACCACCACACAGGAACTCGTCGGCGCCATCACTGCGCTGTCCGAAGATCCCGGAGTGCACGGCATCCTGCTCCAGCACCCGGTCGCGGAGCACATCGACGAGCGGGCCGCGTTCGAGGCCATCGCTCCGGAGAAGGACGTCGACGGGGTCACCATGCACTCCTTCGCCGCGATGAGCTTCGGCCTGCCGGGCTTCCAGTCCTGCACTCCGGGCGGCATCATGCGCCTTCTCGCCGAGTACCAGGTCGAACTCGCCGGAAAGCATGCCGTCGTGGTGGGACGCAGCCCGATTCTCGGCAAGCCCGCCGGCATGCTGCTGCTCGACCGCGACGCCACCGTGACCTACTGCCACTCCCGAACCGTCGATCTTGGATCGATCGTCAGGCAGGCCGACGTGCTGGTGGCGGCCGTGGGTCGGCCGAGATTCATCCACGGCGACGACATCAAGCCCGGCGCGGTGGTGGTCGACGCCGGCTACAACCCGGGCAACGTCGGGGACGTCGACTTCGAGAGCGCGGCGGTGCGAGCGAGCCTCATCACCCCGGTGCCCGGTGGTGTCGGTCCCATGACCATCGCCGTCCTGCTCGCCCAGACCGTCCAGGCCGCCGCGATACAGCTTGGCCTCGAGGATCATTGAGGGGGGCGCCCCAGGGCCGAGGTGTCGCCGTGTATCGACGGAGCTACCGGCGCGCTGGAGGTTCCTTGCCGCCAGGTCATCTCCCAACGCAGCTCGGCCGGACAGCCCCGCCACATGTGTTGTGTTCGAAAATCTGGCCCACATGCTGATCTCGACCTTCGTCGCCGAGAGGGATCATGGTGGAGACTCCTCGAAGAGATCTTCCAAGATGAGACGAGCGCGGTCAGGAATGGGCTCGTCTGGGAAGACCTCTGCACACAGCGTGAGGATTGCTTCGACCGAGTCGAGGTTCAGGGGCGCTCGACAAGTGCACGAATATCGCCGATGTCTCGTCGGCGAGCGGCCAGGACTTTCATGGCGAGGAGGTGTTCCGGCGACGCCGCGGACACGCGTAGTCCCGGGTGGCCGAAAACTCGTCGGGCCGAGCCGTCTCCGCCAGGAGCGACATAGGCGCTGGCCTGCTCATTGAGCCACCACGATGGCAGACCGAGCTCGGAGGCCACTCCGCGTGCCTCATCGAGGCCCATGCGGTTCGAAGACGGCGTCGATATCCCGGGTGGACCGCCGGGCGTCGTAGGCCAGAGCCATGGCTGCCCCGCCAAAGATATAGAGGTCGGCAACGACCCCCCGGCGGACCAGGCGATCGCCCAAACGCCGGAATGCCTCTTCTGTCGCCGTGCGATCGAGAAGCGGGGCGTCGTTCATGCGACTTCCAGCTCCTGAGGGTGGATGAAGACGCCACGGCGGCGGAAGGAAGCCGGTGCGTGGACGAAAGCGTCGACTCGTGCCGCCGGGGTGTTGAACGGGAACCAGAATCGGTGTAGCCGCCGCGTATCCGTCCAGGGCGGACCGGCCTTACCGTCCTTCGCGGCCAGATGCTCGGCGAGCGCGGCCAGAAAGACGTCCCAGTGAGGATCCCCTACGCTCGCGGGTTCTGACGCCAGCAGGTCGAGGCGAACCACCGGAGGCTCATGCCGGTACTCCTCCAGGAATTCGGCGACCAGGCGCCAGCGTGTCTCCTCGTCGGGATGGTCGCTCAGCCAACCCGCGAGCACCGCGACAGAGGCGGCGTGATACTGCCGGACCTGCTTCATGGACACCACGTTAGTCCAACCCCTGGAACCCGGTGATCGATTGGGTCGGGCCTGCTTGTTGCCGTGTTCGAACTCAGGCCGATTCGCCGGCGAGTTCTGCCGCTCCGGCCGGGCGGATTGGAGTCAGGGTGGCGGAGAGGGCGATTACGGCGCAGGCGGCGCCCGCGACCAGCAGGACCGGCGTGACGCCGTGGCCGGCAGCGGCCCCGGCGAGCACGGCGGCGCCGAGCGGGCCGAGCGCCGAGTGCAGCGTCCAGAACGCCGAGGTGACGCGCCCGAGCAGATGGCTCGGAGTGACCTCCTGCCGGAAGGACATGGAGCAGATGCCGGCGACGCCTGTGCACAGGAGTTGGCCGAAGGTGAACGCGGCGATCAGCGGGACCGCGGTGGACATGCCGAGACCCGCGATGGCGACCCCGCACAGCGCCCACGCGCCGATCCAGGAGACGCCGAACCCCAGTCGGCCGCGGGTGCGATCGACCGTGACCGAGGCGACGAGCGTGCCGACGGTTCCGGCGGCCAGTACGTAGCCGACGGTGCCGTCCGGGCGGCCGAGATCGTGTTTGAGGTAGTAGACGATGAGGTCGGTCATGCCGTAGGTGATGAAGGTCAGCAGCGCCAGCAACACCGTGAGCGACCGCAGCATGCGATGCCGCCACAGGAAGCCGACCCCGGCCAGCAGGTCCCGGCCCAGCCGGGCGCGGGCGGCGGCCGGCTGGGCCGGCAGCGGGCGTGTCCTGATCAGCAGCACCCCGGCGGCCGAGACGGCGAAGGTGCCCGCGTCCACGGCGAGGGCGGCCGACGGGCCGAACGCGCCGGACAGCAGGCCGGCCAGCATGGGGCCGGCGACGCCGGCGACCGCGTAGCTCGCGTAGAGGTGGCCGTTGGCCCTGGTGATCTGCCCCTGTTCCACCAGGCTGGGGACCATGGTGACGTGGGTGACCTGGAACTGCATGGCGAACGCGCCGGCGAGTGGCACCGCCAGGTAGAGCAGCCAGACCTGCGGGGAGAACACCCACACGATCGCGATGAGCCCGTACAGCAGGCAGCGGGCCGCGTCACAGGCGATCAGCAGCGCCCGCCGGTTCACCCGGTCGGTGATGTATCCGGCGAATACCCCGGCGACGATCGACGCGACCCCGACCGACCCGGTGATCAGGCCCATCTGCACGACCGATCCCGTCGAGCGCAGCACCAGCAGCGGAATCGCCACGTAGGAGAAGGAGTCCCCAAGCGCCGATAAGGCCTGAATCGAGAGGAATAAGCGGAAGTTTCGGTTTCGCCACGGCGACGTGCCCTCGTCCGCCACCTGCGCATCGCTCATGATCCCAACGTACGCGGGACGTCGATCCGGTGTCCCCCGGGTGTTCGAGCCCGTCGCCCTCGGCGGAGACCGGTTGGCCGGTTCCGCGGTTGCCGCCGGGCCGGCCCACCGGGAGCGGAGGAGGATCGGATAGGAGTGAGTGCTCACTCGGCATTGACGGAGTGAGTGCTCACTCATTAGAGTCGGCTGCATGACCACATCACCTTCTCGCCGGCGAGCGCCGGCCATGAGTTCCGAGCAGCGCCGGGCGATGATCGTGGCGGCGGCGCTGCCGCTGGTCGCCGAGCACGGCGCCGCCGTCACCACCGGGCAGATCGCCCGGGCGGCCGGCATCGGCGAAGGCACGATCTTCCGGGTCTTCGCCGACAAGGACGCGCTGCTGGACGCCTGCACCCTGGAGGCGATGAACTCCGCGCACGTGCTGCGCGAGCTGGACTCGATCCCGCTGGACGACCCGCTCGACGCCCGGCTGGTCCAAGCCGCCGAAGCCCTGCGCGCCTATCTGGAGCGGATGGGCACGGTGATGGCTGCCCTGGCCGCCTCCGGCCACCGCCGCACGCGCACGGCGGGTGACGGTCCGGCCCTGGGAAGCCGGGAGAACGCGGTGACGGCGACCCGCCAGGCCGTCACCGACCTGGTCGAACCCGACCGCGCCGCCCTGCGCCTGGCACCGGAGAAGCTCGCCGCCGTCTTCCTGCGAATGCTCTTCAGCCGTTCCCCCCAGGCCGGCGGGGAGGCGGAGCCGTCCGCGGCGGAGCTGGTCGACGTCCTGCTACACGGTGCGCTGGCCGCTCCGGGGGGCGCGGCATGACCGTCACGCTGAATCACACCATCGTCCCCGCGGTGGACAACCGCCAGGCGGCCCGGTTCTTCGCGTCCATCATGGGCCTGGCGGAGCTGCCGCCCGCCGGGCGGAACGGCCACTTCGCCCCGGTACGGGTGAACGACACGCTGACTCTGGACTACCTGACCGTGCCGGATCCGGTCGGCGTGCATCTGGCCTTCGACGTGGACCCGGCGACGTTCGACGACATCCTGGCCCGGCTGCGGGAGGCCGGCGTGCCGTACGGGAATCATCCCACCGATCCCGGCAACGGACGGATCGACCATCCGCTGTGCCCGAGGGGGTTGTTCTTCGTCGATGTCGCGCGCAACCTCTACGAGGTGATGTCGCCGGCGTAGGCGGCGGTCAGCACGGGCTACCGGACGGCGGGGCCACCGAGTCGCGGTCGCGCAGCGGCATCGGGATCCGGTGCACCTCGCCGTCGCGGCCGGGATCGGGCTGCTCGCGGTCGATCTCGGTGAAGAGCACCTCGACCGCCCGGCGCCCCAGCTCGTAGTGCGGCAGCGCCACGGTGGTGAGCCGGGGGCGCATCCACCCGGCGATGGGGTGGTCGTCGAAGGAGACGACCGAGACGTCCGCCGGCACCTTCAGCCCGAAGTCGTCGAAAGCCTGGTAGGCGCCCAGCGCCAGCCGGTCGTTGAAGCAGATCAGCGCGCGCGGCCGGGTGGTCGCCAGCAGCTCGCGGGTGGCGGCGTGCCCGTACTCCGGCTGCCAGTCCGGGACGCTGGGGGCACCGGCCACCCTGGTGCCCGCCGCCGCCAGCACCTCGCGGATCCCGGCCAGCCGTTCCACCGCCGCCACGCTCTCCGACGGGTCGCGCAGGTCCGGACCGGCGCCGATCAGGTGGATGCCGTCCCGGTGCCCGGCCTCCAGCAGGACCCGGGCCGCGCGCCGGCCGGCCTCCACCTCGTCGGGCAGCACCGCCGGCAGCGGGGTGGGCCGCTCGGGCAGCGCGTTGAGCAGCACCGCGGGCACGGCGGTGATGCTCTCCGGAACCTTGATGGTCCTGGTGAACATCGACGCCAGGACGAGGCCGTCCACCTGGCGGTCGTGCATGGCCTGCACCAGCAGGCGCTCGAGCTCGGCGTCGCCCTCGGTCTCGCCGATGAACAGCATGAACCCGCGCTCGCGGGCCGCCTCCAGCGCCCCCTTGATCATGTCACCGGCCAGCCGCGAGGTGGCGACGGTGTCGGAGACGAAGCCGATGGTCCGGGTGATGCCGGTGCGCAGGCCCAGCGAGACGATGTTGGGCCGGTACTCCAACTCCTCGGCGGCCCGCAGCACCCGCTGCTCGACCTCCTGGGAGAGCCGCAGCTCGCGGCTCCGGCCGGACAGCACCAGCGAGGCGGCGGTACGGGAGACCCCGGCGGCCTTGGCCACATCGGCCAGCGTGACCCTGCGTCGGCTCACCCGGCGACCTCCGATCGTCAAGAGCGTATTACGGAGGGTTGACATCCCGCGATCCGTCCCGTGAGACTAACGTTCGCTAACCCGATTTAGCAATGGAAGTGGGACATCAGGCGGCTCCCTGGCGTCCCAGGCAGCAGAGGAGATGCGCATGGCTCGTCGAGTTCGCCCCGCGGGGGCCGCACTTGTGATCGCCATGGGAACGCTGGCCGCCGCGTGCGCGGCGCCCGGCGGGGACGGCCCGCAGCCCGAGGCCGGCGCGTCCTCCTCGCTGTCCACCGCGCCCACCTGCGGCACCGAGCCGGTCACCCTCAGCGGCTACTTCGAGACCGGCTTCCCGCTGCCGAAGGACCTCACCACCGAGTTCACCAAGCAGCACCCGAACGTCACGTGGGACATCCGGGAGGACCAGTTCGCGGTGATCACGCAGAACGCGCCCCGGGTGCTGGCCGACAACCCGCCCGACCTGATGCGCCTTCCGCAGGTCTCCGAGCTGGTCAAGGACAACCTGCTGAAGAACATGGACGGCTACGCCAAGGCGTTCGGCTGGGACAGGTGGCCGGCCTCGCAGCTGGAGCAGCTGCGCATGGGCCCCGGCGGCCGCCCGCGCGGCGAGGGCTCGCTGTACGCGCTCGGCCTCAACCTCAGCATGACCGGCGTCTTCTACAACAAGGACCTGGCCGCCAAGATCGGTATGTCGTCCCCACCGGCCACCCTGGCCGAGCTGGACGACGCGCTCGCCAAGGCCAAGAACGCCGGCGTCACACCGATCGTGCAGTTCAACGGCGGCGCCACCGGCGGCCTGGCCTTCCCGCTGCAGAACCTGATGGCCTCCTACGGCCCGCCGGGCCCGATCAACGACTGGATCTTCAACAAGCCGGGGGCGTCCATCGACACCCCGTCGAACCTGAAGGCAGCCCAGCACCTGGAGCGCTGGGTCAAGGCGGGGTACTTCCAGAAGGACGTCAACGCCGTCGACTACGCGACGATGATGAGCCGCTTCATCGGCGGCAAGGGCCTGTTCATGTTCAACGGCGACTGGGAGTCCGGCAACCTGGACAAGCAGCTGCCGGGCAAGACCGGGTTCTTCCTGATGCCGCCGGCCGAGCAGGGCGGCAAGCGGGCCGCGATGTCGGCCCCGCTGACCTTCGGCATCGGCTCCCGGGCCAAGAACGCCGACTGCGCCGCCTCCTTCCTGAACTGGGTGGCCACCGACAAGAAGGCCCGGGACATCGGCGTGGAGGTCGGCGGATCGCGGCCGATGGGACCGGCCGACGCCTACATGCCGCAGGTGGCGGAGGACAAGGTCACCGCGGCCACGCTGGCGGCCGGGGCGGACATCGCCAAGGACGACGGCGCGATGGACTTCATCGCCAACGCCACCGGCGCCATCTACGCCAAGAGCTGGACCCCGCAGCTGCAGAAGCTGGTGGCCGGGCAGCAGACTCCGCAGGAGCTGCTGAAGCAGGTGCAGGCGGACTACACGCGCCAGGTCGAGGGAAACTGATCGCCGATGGCGCGATCGCGTCCCGCCCCGCGCGGGCGAGCCGCCGCGGGGCGGGCGCGGACCACCCGCGGCCTGGCCGGCTGGCTGTTCGTCCTCCCCGCGCTCGTCTTCTACGCCGTCTTCGTGTTGCGCCCGATCGTGCTGACGGCGCAGTACTCCCTCTACGAGTGGGACGGGATCGGCCCGTCCAGCTGGGTGGGCCTGGCCAACTACGGCCGGGTCTTCACCGACCCGGCGCTGTTCGACTCGCTGGTCAACGCGGTGAAGCTGATCGTCTTCTTCAGCGCGATCCCGGTGCTGCTCGGCCTGGCGGTCGCCGCGATGATCCGGCGGATCGCCGCCAGTAGGCTGGCCCTGGCGGCCCGGACGGTGATCTTCCTGCCGCAGGTCATCCCGCTGGTCGCCGCCGGCATCGCGTGGAGCTGGCTGCTGTCGTCCACCGGAGTCGTCAACCAGTTCCTGCGGCTGCTCGGCCTCGGCGCGGTGACCCGGGCATGGCTCGGTGACTTCGCCACCGCGCTGCCGGCGGTCGGGCTGATCGGTGCCTGGGTGCTGCTCGGCCTGTGCACGCTGCTGCTGCTGGCCGGGATGAGCAAGATCGACCCGGCCCTGTACGAGGCCGCCCGGCTGGACGGCGCCGGGGCGTGGCGGGAGTTCGTCTCCATCACCGTGCCCAGCCTGCGGCAGGAGATCGCGGTCTGCGTCACGGTGACCGTGATCGCGGCGCTGGCCAGCTTCGACATCATCTACATCTCGACCCAGGGCGGCCCGGGCAACGCCACCATGGTGCCCGGCCTGCAGATCTACTACCTGGCGTTCTCCGAACGGGCGGTGGGCATGGCCTCGGCGCTGGCCATGGTCCTGATGGTCCTGGTGATCGCCTGCGCCCTGCCCATCCAGTGGTTCACCAGGGACGGCAACCGATGATCACCCCCCGGCGGGAGGCCTGGACCGGCCGGCTGCTGCTGGTCGCCATGATGGCGGTCACCGTCCTGCCGTTCCTCAGTCTCTTCGTCACCGCGCTGCACCCCTCGGGCACCTACCCGCCCGGGCTGGCCTGGCCGGAGGACCCGCAGTGGGGGAACTTCCTGCGGGCCTTCCAGGCCGCGAACATGGCCGAGCTGCTGAAGTCGAGCGTGCTGATCGTGCTGGGCGTGGTGCCGCTGTCCATCGTGCTCGGCACGATGGCCGGGTTCGCCATCGGCCACCTCAAGATCGTCGGCGGTCGCGTGCTGTTCCTGGTCTTCGTCCTCGGCCTGACGCTGCCCTTCGAGGGCGTCATCACGCCGCTGTACTACCAGATCCGCGACATGGGGCTGCTGAACACCCGCTGGGCGATCATCCTGCCGCTCATCGGGCTGTTCATGCCGTTCAGCGTCTTCTGGATGCGCGCGCACTTCATCAACATGCCGGAGGAGCTGTCGGAGAGCGCGCGGATCGACGGCGCGAACGTGTGGCAGCTGTTCCGGCGCATCCACGTCCCGCTGGCCATGCCGGCGATCTCCTCGCTGGGCATCCTGCTGTTCCTGTGGACCTGGAACCAGTTCCTGCTGGCGATCGTGCTGGTCGACGACGCCACCAAGCGCACGATGTCCGGCGCGCTGGGCGCCTTCCAGGGGCAGTGGGGCACCGACATCCCGCTGCTGTGCGCGGGGTCGCTGCTCATCCTGGCCCCCACCCTGATCGTGTTCCTGATCTTCCAGCGCCGCTTCGTCGCGGCCCTGCTGCAAGGCTCGCTGAAGGGATGACCACGCCGGAGCCCGGCCCGGCCCGGTGGACCGGCCGGCGGGGCACCGCCGGCCCCTGAACGGCGGTGCCCCGCACGCCGGCCCTCCGGGCCGGGCGCCCGCGGACCGAAGCCCGGCGCCGCGCCGCGTGCCGGTACCGGCCCGGCACGCCAGGACCCCGCCTCGCCGCGACCGGTGGCGGTCGCGGGAAGGCGGGGTCCGGGTGAGATCATCGGCGCGCCGCCGGCCTCAGAGGTTGATGATGGTCCACTGGTTGTTGCTGCTGGAGTTGGGCGTCCACATGCCGACGGTGGAGCCGGCGGTGCCGTTGCCCATGCCGTCCAGCGCGGTGTTGGTCCCCCGGTTGATGATCTGCTTGCGGCCGTTGCCCACGTCGTTCAGCCGCCACTGCTGGTTGTTGCCGCCGTTCCACCCCGACTGCCGGCACACCGCGCCGTTGGCGGTGTTGCCCCAGCTGTCGAGCACCATGCCGTTGGTCCGGTTCACGATGCGATACCAGCCGCCGCCCAGGTCCACCAGCTGCCACTGCAGGTTGTTGTTGCCGTCCCAGTTCCACTGCTTGAGGTTGGACCCCGAGGCCACGTTGCCGCCGCTGTCCAGCACCAGCCCGGTGGTGCCGTTGGCGATCCGCACGTAACCGGTCGGGATCGGGGTCGGGGTCGCCGTCGGCGTCGGCGTGCTGCTGCCGCCGGAGCCGGTGATCCGGTAGGTGCGGCCGGCCTGGCCGGTCAGCCCGATGACGTCCGCCTCGGGACGGGTGACGGTGACGGCGACGCCGGTCTCGGCGTCGACCACCTGGGAGGTGCCGGTGAGCATCCGGCCGCGCACGTTGACGCTGCCGTCGCGGTCGAACCTGACCAGGATCTCTCCGGAGGCGCCGCTCGCGCTCCACGTCGCGTCCACCGTGTAGCCGCCGCGCCCGCGCAGGCCCTGCACCTTGCCGGTCGGCCAGGCCGACGGCACCGCGGGCAGCACGTGCAGCTCGCCGTTGTGGCTCTGCAGCAGCATCTCGGCGATGCCGGAGGTGGCGCCGAAGTTGCCGTCGATCTGGAACGGCGGGTGCAGGTCGAACATGTTGGGCGCCAGCCGGGACGTCGAGACGAGCAGCCGGATCAGGGTGTGCGCCCGGGCGCCCTCCTCCATCCGCGCCCAGTAGTTGATCTTCCAGGCGAGCGACCAGCCGGTGCCGTCGTCCCCGCGAAGCTCAAGCGTCCGCCGCGCGGCGTTGTACAGCGTGGGGGTGCCGCGCTTGGTGATCTGGTTGCTCGGGTGCAGGCCGTACAGGTGGGAGATGTGCCGGTGGTTCTGCTCGGTCTCCACCCAGTCGTACAGCCACTCCATGATGTTGCCGCGCGAGCCGACCTTCATCGGCGCCAGCCGGTCCCGGGCGGCCAGGACCTTGGTGCGGAAGTCGGCGTCCACGCCGAGCACCTGGGTGGCCTGGGCGCAGCCGTTGAACAGGTCGCGCAGGATCTGGTTGTCCATCGTCGGCCCGGCGCACACACTGGCGTTCGAGTGGTGGGGGAGTTCCGGGGAGTTCGACGGGTTGGTGACCAGGTACTTGAGGCTGGGCTCCTCGACCAGGGTGTCGAGGAAGAACTGCGCGGCCCCCTTCATCGCCGGGTAGTACTGCCGGAGGAACTCGACGTCACCGGTGAACAGGTAGTGGTCCCAGATCATGGTGGACAGCCAGGCGCCGCCGGTCTGCCACATGCCCCACAGCGCGCCGTCGACGACCGAGGTGGCCCGCCAGCCGTCGGTGTTGTGGTGGGTGACCCAGCCGCCCGCGTTGTACTGCACCCGGGCCGTGCGGGCGCCGGTGACCGCCAGCTCGCTGATCATCTTGAACACCGGCTCGTAGCACTCCGACAGGTTCGTGGTGTCGGTGGGCCAGTAGTTCATCGGCAGGTTGGCGTTGATGGTGTACTTCGAGTCCCACGACGGGGTCAGCGAGTCGTTCCAGATGCCCTGCAGGTTCGCCGGCTGGGTGCCCGGGCGGGACGAGCTGATCATCAGGTAGCGGCCGAACTGGAACAGCAGCACCGAGAACTGCGGGTCGTTGGTACTGGCGTGCTGGGCGATCCGCACGTCGGTGGGCTGGTCGGCGGCCGAGGTGCGGCCGAGGTCGAGCGTCGTGCGCCCGAACAGCCGCTGGTAGTCGGCCACGTGCCGGCTGCGCAGGTCGTCATAGGTGCGGGCCTGCGCGGCGTCCAGGTACCGCCGGGCGATGCCCTGGTAGTCGCCGCCGACGTTCTGGTAGTTGACGTAGCTGGAGCCGATGGACACCAGCACCGTCACGCTGGTGGCGCCGGACACCTGCAGCGTGCCGCCGGAGCTGCTGACGGTGCCGCCCTCGGTGATGGCGCGGGCCAGGGCCAGGAACCTGACCGAGCCGGTCTTGCCCTCGAAGTTGCCCGAGACGCCGTCCAGCGCCGCCGTCCGGCTGTCCGGGCTGGAGCGGGTGGTGCGCTGCGGGCTGTCGAACGTCGCGGAGAAGCTGATGGAGTTCGCCCGGTCGGCGGTCAGCCGGATCGCGATGACCTGGTCGGGGGCGCTGGCGATCACCTCGCGCCGGTAGCGCACGCCGTTCTGCAGGTACGACACCGTGGCGGTGGCCGTGCTCAGGTCCAGGGTGCGGTTGTACTCCGAGACGCCGGAGGTGTTGCCGATGCTGAGCCGCAGGTTGCCGACGGTCTGGTAGGCGAGCTGCCCGGCCGGGCTGCCCAGCATGTTCTGGTCGATCAGGCTCTGCGCCTGGCTCCAGTTGTTCTGGAACACCGCCTGCCGGATCTGGGCCAGCGCTCCGGCGCCCCGGGTGTTGCTCTGGTCGTAGGGGCCGCCCGCCCAGATGGTGTCCTCGTTGAGCTGCAGCCGCTCGGTGTCGACGTTGCCGAACACCATGGCGCCCAGCCGGCCGTTGCCGATCGGCAGCGCGCGCAGCCAGTCGGTGCCGGCGCTCTCGTCGTACCACAGCGCCAGATCGTTGGCGGCGAGCACCTCGGCGGGGGCCACCGACGAGGACCGCGCGGTCGCCGTCCACTGGAAGGGCAACAGCGCGGCTCCGGCGCCGGCCGCGCCGTATCGGAACAGCTGCCTGCGCGATAGGTCGGACATTCGGTTCTCCGTCCCGGCGGAAGTCGGGGTACGGCCTGTCCTCGTTCCGGCCACGAGTCACGGGGGGATCCGGGGTGACCCGCGGTGCGAGGTGGCCTGATCAAGGTGTCGGCCACATTACGAACACTGGATTAATCGGGTCAATAGCCGGTAATTTTCCGCGTTTCTCGCCGATAAGTAGGCCAGCGGCTCGCTGATCATCGGATCTTTAGCGGGCTTCGCGCGGCGGTGACATGGTGGCTGGTCGGAGCTTTCCACCGGCCCGGCCGCCCGGTGTCGGAGCCGGACGGCGACCGCGCGCGGCGGCCGGCGTACCCGGGCGCCGGCGGCGCGGCGCCGCCGGACGACATGAATCTTTCATCGTGCGTGGCCCGCCGGCCGCCCCGGCCGGTTCCCCGGCGGGCCGGGACACGCCCGCCCGGCGGCCGGCGGCCGCGGCGTCACCCCACCGGCCCGTGCGGTGTTCCGGCCGCCCGGCCGGGGGAGCGCGTCACCCCTCGCCGGCGCGCAGGACCTCGCTCATCCGCCGGCGGCGGCGCAGCGCCGATTCGGCGGGCACCAGCACGGCGACCGCGACGGGCAGCGCCGCGGCCACCACGGCCAGCGGCCACCACGGCGGCACCAGGACCGGATCGGCCGGCTGCCCGGTGAGCAGCCGCAGCGCCAGCGGGCCGAGGGTCAGCCGGGCGAACAGCAGCCCGAGCAGCGGCCCGGCCACCGCGGCGGCCAGCACCGCCGGCAGCAGTTCGCCGGCGGCGACCCAGCGGGCGTCCCGTGGCCGGAGGCCGAGCGTGCGCAGCCGGGTCAGGGTCCGCCACCGCTCCGGCGCGCTCGCCGCCGCCCCCACGACCAGCCCCAGCAGGCCGAGCAGCGACAGGACCACCGCCGCCGCCCGCGCCAGGCGCAGCAGCCCCGCGGTCAGCGGTGCGTCCCGGCGTGCCCGCAGCACGTTCTCCCGGGACACGGCGTCCGCACCGGCGGCGTTCGCCGCGACCGCCCGCGCCGCGCCGGGGCCGGTCGCCCACACCGTGTTCGCCGCCACCGGCAGCCCGGCCGCCGCCAGGGCCGCGGCGTCCACCAGGACGACGTCGTCGGCGCCGTCGACCGCGGGCGCGTCGCCGACGGCGGCCAGCGGGATCGCCGGGGCGCCGCCGTCCCGGCGCAGCTCCATCCGCATGCCGGGGCGCATGCCGCCGTCGCCGGACCGCACCAGCACCGGGACGCCGCCGGCCGCGGGCGCGCCGAGGCGGGCGAGGTCCGGCGCGTCCGGCAGCGGGGTGGTGGCCAGCAGCTCCCGGTAGGCGGCCGCGTCCACCACGACCAGCCGCGGCGAGACGATCACCGAACCGGCCGCGGCGACCCGCGCCCCGTCGGTCACCTGACCGGCGACGGCCAGCCGGACTCCGGGCGCGGCGCCGATCCGCCGGGCCAGCGCGGCGGTGGCCGCCGCGTCGGCCCGGAGGGCGTCCAGCCGGGCGTCAGCGCCCACCGTGCGCCACGCGCCGTCCGCGAGCCCCCGCTCGGCGGTGGCGGCGAGGGTGAGCGCGAACGTCGCCAGCGCGGTGCCGGTCACCATGACCAGCAGCGGCAGCGCCCGCGCGGACGTCGCGGCGGCCCGCGCGGCGCCGAAGACGGCCAGCGGGCGGCGCGAGCGCAGCGACCGCCGCAGTGCCAGGCCCGTCCCGGCGGGCAGCAGCCGCAGCAGCACCAGCGCGCCGGCCAGCACGCCGAGGGCGGGCGCGCTCGCCGGCAGCGTCCCGCCGTCCGTTCCGGACCCCGCCGCGGCCGGCACCGCGGCCGCGGCCGGGTCGCCGCCGCCGCCGGGCGGCAGGATGCCGCGCTGGCGCAGCGCGACGAGGGCGGCGACCGCGGCGACCAGCACGGCGGCCTCCAGGGCGCCGCGGCGCAGCTGGGCGGTGCGCAGGTTCCAGCGCCGCGCGGACCGGTTGGCCGGCACCCGCCGGTCGCCGGTGGCCCGGGCGGCGGCGAGCGTCCCGAACCCCGGGCCGGCGGCGACGGCGGCCAGCACCACCGGTACCGCCCAGCCCCAGGCGACGCCCGGGGCGACCAGGCCGGCCACCAGGAACCCGGCGGCGGCCGCCGCCAGCGTCACCGCGGTGGACTCCAGCAGCAGCTCCGACCCAAGGTCGGGCAGCCCGGCGCCGCGCCGCCGGGCGGCGGCCAGCGCCGGGCCGCGCCGCCGGACCAGCAGGTCGGCGGCGAGCAGCAGGACCAGCACCGCGGCGGCCAGCACCCCGGCGAGCAGGACCGACGCCTGCGCGTACCCGGCGGCGATCTGGGTGCCGGCGTCCCGCAGCACGGCGTCGAGCCGCGTCTGCCACCTGGGCGGGCCGGTGAAGTCGCCGGAGGAGCCGGACTCGGCCTTGAGGTTGACCACGTTGGCGGTGATCGACGTGGCCAGGCCGGTGGTCAGCCGGCCCGGGTCGGGGCTGAAGCGGACGGTGCGCTGCGTGTCCTGCTGCTCGAAGGCGAGCCGGGCGTCGGGCAGCGAGTCGCGCGACAGCAGGGCGCCGAGCCGGGTGGTGCCCGTCCCGTCCACGCCCGGCACCGGGCGCAGCAGCCAGGGCACCGGCCGCCAGGCCTGCTCGGCGACGTCCGCGGCGCGGAAGATGCCGCTGACCCGGACGTCCTTGTCGCGTTTCTCCTCGTCCTTGAGCGGGATGCGGTCACCGGGCCGCACGCCGAGCGCGGCGGCGTCCGCCTCCGACAGGCCGACCTGCACCGGCCACGGCGGGCCGTCATAAGGAACCTCGCGGTCGGGGTCGGCCGCCCCGGCGGCGGACGGTCCGGGTGGGCCGCCCGCCACCCACGTCACCCGCGGCCCGCCGCCGGCGCGCGGGTCGGCCGCGAGGTACACCAGCTGAAGGGTGCGCAGCACGCTGCCGTCGGTCACCCGCAGCACGGGGCTCGAGACCGAGGCGACCGGCGGGCGCAGCGCGGCGCGCATGGCCGGCCCGATCTCGTCGACGACCCGCTCGCGCAGGTCGTCGACCTCCTCGGCGAGCCGCGGCGTGCGCAGCCGCCCGCCGTACGGCCCGTCGTCGCGTTGCAGCTCGGCGTGCACCAGGACGTCGGCGTCCTCGCCGGCCCGGCGGACCGCGTCCCGCACGGCGTCGTCGGCGGTGGCGGCCAGCAGCGGCGGCACCGCGCCGGCCAGCAGGGTGACCACCGCCACGACCGCGGCGGCCAGCAGCAGCGGGCCGGCGTCGGCCAGCGCGCGCCCGCGCACGCTGGGCCAGTGCGGGGCGGGCGGCCGGATGCGGGGGCTCACGACGCCACCCGCAGGTGCGCGACGTCGGCCCGGCGGGACTGGACGGTGACCGCGGCGGTCACCGCGAGCGCGCACCCGGCCAGCAGCAGGGCGAGCAGGCCGGCCTCGGCCGGCCAGGGCCAGGTGGGCAGGGCGACCGGGACGGGCGCGCCGCCGGTGTCCGAACGCACCATCAGCGGCGCGACCGCGAGGGTGGCCAGGGCTCCGAGCAGCGCGCCCGCCGCCACCAGCGGCAGCAGGACGCCGGCGTGCTGGCCGAGCAGCACGGCCCGGATCTCCCGGCGGGTCATGCCGAGCCCGCGCAGCCGTGCCACCTCCAGGGCGCGGATCTGCAGGTCGCAGGTCACGTGCAGCACCACCCCGGCGAGCAGCAGCAGGCCGGCGGCCGGCACCAGCAGCCGCAGCGCGGCCGGCAGCCCGGTGCGCAGCGGCCCGCCGGCCAGCCGGGCGGTCTCGGTGGCCCGGGTGGTGACCGGACCGAGGTGCAGGCCGGTGGCCCGCGCCGCGGCGTCCGCCCGGGTCGGCCCGCCGACCCACCAGCCGTCCACCGGGGCGTCCAGCGCGCCTCGGACGACCAGCGCGCGGGAGAGGGCGTCCTGGTCGGCCAGCAGGGCCGCCGCGCCGGGCGCGGACGGCACGGTGGGCACCACCTCGGCCACGGTGACCGGCACCGCCGTGGTGCCGATGGTGAGGCCCAGCCGGGTGCCGGGCCGGGCGCCGATCGCGCCGGCGAACCGGCCGGACACCGCGACCGGCACCGGGCCGGGGACCGGGAAGGCGGTGGCCACCAGGGTGCGGGCCGCGTCCGGCGGGCCCTTGAGCACGACGGTCGTCGTCATCTTCAGCCGGGCTCCCGCCGGGGTGCCGTCCAGGGTGACGGCCGGGCTGCCCAGCTGGCCGGGGACGGGTTCGATGGAGGTGACCGACCAGGGCGGGCCGGGCGCCGCGCGGGCGCCGGGCACGGTGAGCGTGACCGCGGCCCGGGACTGGCCGTCCGGCGGCGGATCCTGGCCGGCCCAGGAGGAGATCCCGGCGTTCGCCGGCGGCCCGGTGGCGACCTCGAAGAGCACGGACGCCGCCACCAGCCGGAGCCCGCCGGTCGTCGCGCACTCCGGCAGCGGGTGCGCCCGGCCGTCCAGCGGGACGGGCGCGCCGCCGCACGGCGTCCGCAGCCCGGTCGCGTCCTGCATCAGCAACCGGGGGGTCACGGTGAGCGGCGGGCCGGCCACCGTCCCGGTGAGGGTGATCGCGGCGCCCGCCGGCACGCCGAGGCCGCCGGCGCGCTCCCGGGGGGCGAGCGCGGCGCCGACGGCCGGCCAGCCGCGGCCGCCGTCGGTGCGCCCGCGCAGCAGGGCCGCGGCCCGGGTGGTGTCCACGGCGACCAGCCGGGGCGGGTCGCCCTCGCCGCCGAGCCACTGCCCGACCGCGACGCCGCGGTCGGTGACCGGGCTCACCGCGCCGCCGGTGGCCGCGGCGACGGCCGCCCCCTGCCCGGCCTCCGGCGGGGCGGTGAGGGTGAGGGCCAGGTCGGTGCCGACGGCCAAGGCGGCCTGGTCGCGTTGCGAGCGCTGCCAGGTGGCGTCGAAGGCGACGCCGAAGGTGCCGGCCGCGCAGGCCAGGCCGACCAGCAGCCCGGCGGCCGCCGCCTGCGGCCGGCGCGCGGCCTCGAACGCGGCCAGCGGGACCACCAGCCCGCGGGCCCGGGTCGCGAACCGCTCGGCGGCGCGCAGCGCGGGCAGCACCACGCGCAGCGCGAGCGCGGCGCCCGCGACGAGCAGCAACGCGGGCGCCAGCAGCCGGACGGCGTCGGCCCGGGGACCGCCGGCGGCGGGCTGGGCGTTCAGCTGCCACCAGCCGGCGGCGGCGAACGCCACCAGCAGCACGTCGGCGCCGGAGCGCATCAGCAGCTCGCGCCGGTCGCGCCGCTCGCCGGCCGCCGGCGCGGGGCGCACCGCGGGCAGCAGCAGCACCGTCGCCAGCGCCAGCGCGCCGCCGGCGACGGTGAGCACCTGGGCGGTGGTCACCACCGGGCCGGTGGCCAGCCCGGCGCCGGCCAGCGACGGCAGCCGGGTCAGCCGGGCGTGCAGGACGGAGGAGGCGGGGACCGCGAGCGCGGCGGCCAGCACGGCCAAGGCGCCGGCCTCCACGGCGGTGGTGGCGGCCAGCCGGCCCCGGCCGACGCCGAGGCCGGACAGCAGGGCGGTCTCCCCGGCGCGCACCCCGGCGGTGAGCCGGCCGGCCAGGGCCAGCGCGGTGGCGGTCAGCACGCAGCCGAGGACGGCGAGGGCCAGCACCAGGGCCGTGGTGACCTGCTGGTGGTCGCGGGCTGCCTGCAGGGTGGCCGGCAGCCGGGACGCGATGCGCTCGATCCGCACCCGGTCGCCGAGCACGCCCGCCAGCCGGCGGTCGGCACCGAGCACCGCCGCCGCGACGGTGTCCAGGTCGCGCCGGGTGGCGGCGGACAGGTCGGGCCGGGCGGTGATCTCCAGCCGGTCGACGTCGGAGCCGCCGGCGAGCAGGTCGGCGAGATCGACCAGGAACGGGCCGTAGGCGCGGACCGGCAGGATGGACCGGCCGTCGTGGAAGGCGAGATCGTAGCCGGTGCCGCCCAGCGGATCGCGCTCCCAGCCGGTGCCCGGCAGCGGGCGCGCGACGCCGACGACGGTCACCTCCACCGGCGGGGCGGGGTCGCGGCCCAGCTCGGCGCCCAGCCGGACGCGGCTGCCCGGCGTGAGGCCGAGCTGCCGCGCGGTGGGTTCCAGCACGACCGCCTCCAGCGGCCCGGCGGGGTTCCGGCCGGCCGCGGCGCGCGGCAGCCGGCCGGCGGTCAGCCGGGCCCGGGCCGAAAGGTCGTCCACCGCGGCCAGGTAGGTCTCGGCCGCGGTGCCCTGGCGGCCGGTGATCTCCGAGGGCAGCGCGCGCAGCTCCGACGACGCGCGGGCGTCGGTCGTCACGGCGAACGGCGCGAACGCCGACGTCAGCACGGCGCGGGTGTCGGTGGCGACCGACCGGGCGTCCCGGCCGCGCACCGTGACGGCGTAGGCGGTGGCGGCGACGTCCGCGGGGTCCGCGCGGGACGCGGCGACCTCGATCGCCCGCTCGGCGGTGCGGGTGACCAGCAGCGCGCAGGCGCCGAGCAGGGTCGGCCCGACCATGGCGACGGCCACCAGCGCCGCCAGCAGCGGCCACTGCGCGCGGGCGCGGCGGACCAGCAACCTCAGCACCTGCGGCACCCGGCGGTCACGGCGCCTGCCGGCCGTCTCCGATCCGGACCGTCCGCCCGGCCGGCGCACCTGGTGGTCATGGCGCCTGCCGGCCGTTCCTGATCCGGGCCGTCCGGTCGGCCGGCGCACCCGGCGGTCATGGCGCCTCCTGGCCGTCCAGCCGGCCGTCCCTGATCCGGATCACCCGGTCGGCCAGCGCGATCATCGTCGGGTCGTGCGTGGACACCAGCGCGGTGACGCCCTCGGACTCCACCACGCCGCGCAGCAGCGCCATCACCGAAAGGCCGGTCTCGGCGTCCAGCTGCCCGGTCGGCTCGTCGGCGATCAGCAGCCGCGGCGAGGCGGCCAGGGCCCGGGCGATCGCCACCCGCTGCTGCTGCCCGCCGGACAGCTCGCCCGGCCGCTGCTCGGCGTGGCCGGCCAGCCCGACCAGCTCCAGCAGCAGCCCGACCCGGCGCTCGCGCTCGGCGGCCGGCATCCGGGCCAGCCGCAGCGGGGCGCCGACGTTCTCCGCGGCCGACAGCACCGGGATCAGGCCGAACGTCTGGAACACGTAGGAGACCCGCTCGCGCCGCAGCCGGGCCAGGCCGTCCTCGTCCAGGGCGGTGACCTCGACGCCGTCCACCCGGACGGTGCCGGCGTCCGGGCGGTCCAGGCCGCCGATGACGTTGAGCAGGGTGGTCTTGCCCGAGCCGGACCGGCCGACCAGCGCCACCATGGTGCCGGGGGTGAGGTCGAACGACACGTCCCGCAGGGCGTGCACGGTGGCCGCCCCGGTGCCGTAGGTCCGGTGCACGCCGCGCACGCTCACCAGCGGCCCGGCCGCGGGTCCGGCGCTCACGGCCGCTCGCCGAGGTCGGGGTGGATGGTGACGTGGTCGGCCTCCAGCGCCAGCCGGACCCGGCGTGTTAGCGCTAACGCCTCGCGGTAGTCGCGGGGCACCTGCACCCGCCCGGCCCGGTCCATCACGGCGTACTCCTCGGCGATCACGTGGGTGCCGCCGTCGTCGGCGGTGGCGGTGCGGCGCAGCACCTCGCTGCTGGTGCGCCCGTCGCGGATCGCCACCGTCCGCTCCACCTGGCCGCTGACCTCCGGGTCGTGGGTCACCACGACGACGGTGACCCCGAGCCGGCGGTTGACGTCCCGCAGCGCCGCGAAGACCTGCGCGGCGGTCGCGGTGTCCAGCTCGCCGGTCGGCTCGTCGGCGAGCAGCACGCGGGGCTCGTTGGCCAGTGCCACCGCGATGGCCACCCGCATCTGCTGCCCGCCGGACAGCTGGCCGGGCCGCCGGTCGGCGCAGTCGGCCACACCCAGGGTCTCCAGCAGCTCGGCGGCGCGGGCGCGGCGCACCTTGGCGGGGGTGCGGGCCGCCGTCATCGGCAGGTCCACCATCTGCCGGGCGGTCAGGTAGGGGATGAGGTTGGCGGACGTCTGCTGCCGGACGAACCCGACGGTGTGCCGCCGGTAGCGCACCCGGTCGGCCCGGGACATCGCCAGCAGATCCCACCGGTCGACGCGCGCCCGCCCGGCGGTGGGGGCGTCCACCCCGGCCAGGATGGACAGCAGCGTCGACTTGCCCGACCCCGAGGCGCCGACGACGGCGATCATCTCGCCGCTCTCGACCAGCAGGTCCAGCCCCTGCAGCGCCTGGACCTCGATCGATCCGGACTGGTAGATCCGCACCAGGTTCTCGCAGACGATCAGCGAGTCGCGCCCGAACTCCGGTGCTCGCGGCGGCGGCTGCGGCAGGGACAGCGGCGTGATGGGCATCCCGCTCCTTCCGCCCGGCTTCGCGCCGGTTCCGGGGCAGACTCTATAGCCTGGTGCGCCCCGGGCGAAGGTGTGCTCACCGGATGAACGGAGCGGTGCCGGCCCTCCCGGTGCGGGCCGCCGTCCCGGCCTGGTCCCGGACGACGCCGCGACGGCCTGATCCCGGACGCCCGGTGGCCGAGGCCGCCGGGCGTCCGGGATGGACCAGGCCGATCCACGTCGGTCCGGGTCGGTCCGGGTCAGTCCAGGGCGAAGGTGCCGGTGGTCAGCTCGCCGGCCGGGCGGTAGGTGGCGATCGTGACGCCGGTGCCCGACACCTTGTGGTCGGCCAGCGTGAGCCCCGCCGGGACGGTTCCGGCGCCGAACAGGCGCTTGCCCGTGCCGATGAGGACCGGGAAGACCAGCAGGTGGAACTCGTCCACCAGCCCGTGGCGCAGCAGCGTCTGGATCAGGTCGCCGCTGCCGTGCACCTGCAGCTCGGGCCCGTCCTGCTCCTTGAGCGCGGCGACGCCCTCGGCCACGTCGCCCTCGATGAGGACCGAGTTGCGCCACTTGAGCTCGGGCCGGCCCCGCGAGGCGACGTACTTCGTCGCGTCGTTCAGCGGCTTGGCGCCGGCCTCCTCCGGGGCGTGCGGCCAGTAGGCGGCGAAGATGTCGTAGGTCTTGCGGCCCAGGACCAGGTCGAACGGCGGGCTCATGAAGCTCTCCATGGCCTGGCCCAGCGTCTCGTCCCAGTAGTTCACCGTCCAGCCGCCGTGCGCGAAGCCGCCGCTGTCGTCCTCGCCGGCTCCGCCCGGAGCCTGCATGACGCCGTCGAGGCTGACGAAGGTGGTGACGATCAGCTTTCTCATGGTCATTCCGTCCTTTCGATCGGTCCGTGACGCGCGGCCGCACCGTCGGGCGGTCCGCGCGTCCAGGCGCCGGCCATGTCGTCCGACCGCCCCCGGGCTCCAAAGGCTGGTACCGAACACTGCTTTTGTCAAGACCATTTCAATTGTCGGCTGCTGCCTCTCCTGCCCGATCGTCCCAGGTCCAAACGCCGCACGCCCGCAAGCGGCCGCGCGCGGCGCTGTCCGGCACCGGACGCACCAGGCCCGGCGGACGCGCTTCCCGCGATGTAGGCCGCCGTTTCCTACCGCCGCGGAGGTAGCCCCGAACGCCTTCGCCGGGAGGACGACGCGCCGCCGCGCGCCCGCCACCATCGTTGAGCGAGGGCGGGCCGAGACGAAGGGCGGCGGCGCACGGCCCCTGCCGGGCCCCGCCTCAGGAGGCGCGAACATGTTGTTCATCGAGGTGCTGGTGCCCAAGGGCGCCATCGGCGAGGAGGAGCGGCGGCGGATCGCCGCCGGGCTGACGGCGACGCGGCTGCTGGCGGACGCGGAAGGGCACGCCACCGATCCCGGGGTGATGGAGTTCATGGACTCGCTCACCGACGTGGTCGTCCGGGAGGCGGACACTTGGTACTCCGGCGGCGTACCGCTCGGCCCGGGCGCGCCGCCGCGGTACGTGGTGAACGTGCACAGTGGCGCCTGGGGCAAGGAGATGAGCGAGACCCTGATCACCCGGATCACCGAGCGGCTCGCCGGGGTGGACGGCGGCCGGGACGGCGAACCGGACGTCCTGGTGAACGTCCTGCCCGTCCCGCAGGGAAGCTACGGGTTCGGCGGCCGGGTCCGCCGGGCGTCCGACCTGCTGGAACTGATCGAGCAGGCCACGACCGGCCCTGCCGGACCGGTGCCGGACGGCATGGTCGTGGACCCGGTGTGCGGGGCGACGGTACCGCGCGCGGACGCCGTCATCCTGGAGGCCGGCGGTGAGACCTTCGGCTTCTGCTGCGCGCACTGCCGGGGGCACTTCGTCAAGCGGCGCGCCCGGGCCTGACCGGGCGCCCCGGACGGGGCCCCGGGCGGGGCGCGGCACGCGCAGGCCGGTCACCGTACGATCGTCGGGTGCCCGACGCCCCGGTGAACGACGGAGGGCCGGCCGTCACGATCGTGCGGGCCTGCCTGCGGGACGGCGCCGGCGGCAGCCCGACCGCGGTACTGGCCGAGACCGGCCCGACGGAGACCGTCCTGGCTGAGCCCGGGCTGGCCGAGACCGGCCTGACCGACGCCGGACGCCGCGCCGTGGCCGGCCGGGCGGGCACCTCGCACGCCGTCTTCGTCGCGGCCGAGGACACCGGCCCCGGCGGCGCGCGCGTTTCGCTGCGCTTTTTCACCGCCACCGGAGAACTGCCCGCCTGCGGCCACGGGACCATCGCGGCGCTGGCGTTCCTGGCCGCCCGCGCCGGGGACGGCGAGTGGCGGGGCGCCGTGCGCACCCGCGGCGGCGTCCTGGCCGGCCGGGCCGCCAGGGTGGCCGGCCACCGGTTCGCGGCCGCCTTCGAACCCGGCCCGGTCGAACTGCCGGGTCGGCCCGGGCCGCCAGGGCCGCCAGGGCCGCCCGAGCCGCCCAGGCCGGTCGAGCCGGACGCGGGCGGGTACGGCGCCGTGCTGCGGGCACTCGGCGCCGCGCCCGGCGTGCTGCGGCCGGGCGCCCGGGTCGCCGTGCTGGGCCGCCCGCGGCTGCTGGTCCCGGTGGCGAGCCGGGCCGCCCTCGCCGCCCTGGCGCCGGACTTCGCCCGGCTGCGCGAGGCCTGCGACCGTCTCGACCTGCTGGGCTGCTACGTCTACAGCCCGCCGCAGGCCGGCGGCCGGCTCGCCGCCCGGATGTTCGCGCCGTCGATCGGCGTCCCGGAGGACATCGCCAACGCCAACAGCACCGCCTGCCTGGCCGCCCACCTCGCCGGGCAGGGCGTGCCGGCCGTCACCGCCGACATGGGCGACGCGCTCGGCGCGCCCGCCACCATCACCGCCGAGGTGCGGCCGGACCCGACCGGCCCGCGGATCCACCTCGGCGGCACCGCCGCGATCAGGCCGGCCGAACGCCGCTGATCGGGACCCGCACCCCGGATGCCGGAACGGCGAGCCCGGCATGGCAGGTTCTCCCGGTGACCTCTGGCGCC
>NZ_BOOU01000095.1 GCF_016863395.1 Sphaerisporangium rufum
GAAAGCACGGCTAGCGTTCGCCGGGGACCCAGTCGTCGTCGGTGGGCGCCGAGCGGAGCGTGGCCGCGGCGGGCGGCACCGGGTCGGGGAAGGGCTCGCAGTGGACATCCGGTCCCGGCAGGTTCGCCGGAAGCGTGCCGTCGGTGAGGTAGGCCTTCCAGATGTCGTCGATGCACGCGTTGCCGCGACCGGTCAGGCCGTGGTTGCCGCCGCCGTCCATCACCACCAGGCGGGAGGTCGGGAAGCGCCGGTGCATTTCGACACCGCCCTGGTACGGCGTGGCCGCGTCCTTGGTGTCCTGGAAGAGCAGGGCGTTCTTCACGCCCCACCCGTTGATCCGCACCTCGGTGCGGCCGGGCACCGGCCAGGATTCGCATTGCGCGTTGTACCAGGCGTTACCCCAGGTCAGGAAGGGTGCCGTGCGGTAGGAGCGCCACCAGTCGCGGTGCCAGGTGAGCCAGTTACGCGGCCAGCGGGCATCGGAGCACTCGACCGCGGAGTACACCGCGAAGCCGTTGTCGTCGCCGCTGCTGTCGCCGTACAGGCCGTAGGCGTCGACCAGCGGCGCGCTGTCGCCCGCGGTGTACTTCGCCAGGGCGTCCGCCAGCCGTGGCCAGCGGCTCTTCAGGTAACCGCCGGACAGGAAGGTGTCGTCCAGCTCGTCCGGGCCCACCCGGCCGGCGGCGGGTTCGGCCTTCAGCCGGGCGCGGGCCGCGTAGTACGCCTTCTCGGTCGCGGCGCCGTCGGTGCCTAGATGGTAGGTCGAGTCGTATTTGGCGATCCAGGCGAAGAAGTCCTTGGCGCGGGACTCGAACGCGTGGTTCTGGTCGATGTTGGCGTCGTACCACACCCGCTCGGGGTTGACGATGCTGTCCAGCACCAGCCGGCGTACGTTGCCCGGGAACATCGTGGCGTAGGTGGCGCCGAGGTAGGTGCCGTAGGAGTAGCCCACGTAGCTGATCTGACGCTGGCCGAGGGCCTTGCGGATCTGGTCCATGTCCTTGGCCGCGTCGACGGTGGTCATGTTCGGCAGCATGTCGCCGTGTGCCTGGCCGCAGGCCTTGGCGTAGCCGCGCATCTTCTTCACCCAGGCGGCCTCCTCCGCCGGGCCGGAGGGTACGTAGTCCGGGCGCACCGGATCGAAGAAGTGCGGGTCGCAGCTCAGCGCGGGTTCGCTGGCGCCGACGCCGCGCGGGTCGAACCCGATCAGGTCGTACTGCGCGGCCAGCTGGGCGCCGAGCCGGCCCTGCATCACGGCCGGATAGGCGAGGCCGCTGCCTCCCGGTCCGCCGGGGTTGAACAGGATCGCACCCTGATAGTGGGCGGTGTCGGTCGCCTTGAGCCGGGAGACGGCGATTTTGATCGTTTTGCCCCGCGGGCGGTCGTAGTCCAGCGGGACCGTGACCGACGCGCACTCGATCCCGGCCGGCAGGCCGGCGCACTGCGCCCACTCGGGGGCCGGAGGCGTGTACTCGGGTGCCTGCCGGACGCCGGCGGTCGCGGGGGTGGCGACCAGCGTTCCGCCCAGACCCAGGCCGGCGGTGGCCAGCGCTATGAGGATCTTTTTCACGTGTACCCCTTCGGCGCCGGCGACTCCACCGATGGAAGCGACTTACGGCACCATCGGCGATCATGCGGATAAAGCACTCATAAATCGACGCCCGTCGCCGCTTGGTTGCCAAACCGTAACTTAGAGTCCACTTCCGACCGCACCCCGTGCCGACCTTCGCGGGCCGTACTGGTTCCGCGGGACCCCACTACACTTCGGATGTCGTCGAGTCCCCGTGCGAGGTTTGCTGATGATCGCCATTCTCGGAACCGGCAAGATGGGCGAGGCCCTGCTGTCGGGGTTGCTGCGTGCGGGTGTGCGGCCGGGCGAGGTCATGGCGACCGCGCGGCGCGAGGATCGGGCGGCCGCGCTACGCGAGCGGTACGGCGTGCAGGTCGTGTCGAACAGCGAAGCGGCGAAGATCGCCGACACGCTGATCCTGGCGGTCAAGCCGCAGGACATGGCGGCGCTGCTCGCGGAGATCGGGCCGCACGTCCCGGCGGGCCGGTTGGTGATCTCGGCCGCGGCGGGCATCACGACGTCGTTCGTCGAGGCCCGGCTGGGGCACGAGGTCCCGGTGGTGCGGGTCATGTCCAACACGCCGGTGGTGGTCGACGAGGCGATGAGCGTGATCTCGGCGGGTGCGCACGCCGCGGAGAAGCACCTCAGGCTGGCCGAGGACCTGCTGAAGCCGGTCGGCAAGGTGCTGCGCATTCCCGAGTCGCAGCAGGACGCGGCGACGGCGCTGTCCGGCAGCGGCCCGGCGTACTTCTTCTACCTGGTCGAGGCGATGGTCGACGCGGGCATCCTGCTCGGGATGCCGCGTGCCGCCGCGCTCGACATGGTGACCCAGTCCATCGTCGGCGCGGCGATCATGCTGCGCGACTCCGGGGAGCATCCGGTGATCCTGCGCGAGGCCGTCACCTCGCCCGGTGGCACCACCATCGCGGCCATCGCCGAGCTGGAGCGGCACCGGGTGCGGGCGGCGTTCCTGGACGCCATCGAGGCGGCACGGGACCGCAGCCGCGAGCTGGCCGGCGGCTGATCGCCGCCGGCGCGCGGCGCGGTCAGCCGTCCGGCTGGGCGATCCGGGCGAACTCGTCGAAGGAGATCCGGCCGTCTCCGTCGGTGTCGGCGTGCCGGTCCAGCGCGCCGAGGGCCTCGGCGGGCAGGTGCGGGAAGTGTTCGGTGATCTCCGCGCGGGTGATGTAGCCGTCACCGTCGCCGTCGATCGCCGCGAACCGCTGCTTGAGTTCGACCCAACGCGGGTCCGCCGGTCCAGCCGACAAGGAGATCCGCCCCCTAACCGTGTTCCGATGGTGCTCGCCAGTGCTACCCCAATATGCCGTGAAATAGCATGACTTGTGGTGGTGACGGAGGTGGCGCTTCGGCACCGATGACGATCATTGCCGGTCGGCAGTCGGCCAGGGAACGCGTACCGGCGGGAGCTTGGGAGGGGCCGGGTCCGCGAAGGCCTCCGTCAGCATTCTCGAAACGGTGTAGATGTGCCACAGGGTGTCCATCCGAGACGCCGGCCGCCATGTCATTCCGGTCTCGTTGACGATCCGCGAGAGCCCGCCCGCGCCCGCGGCGGCGATGTCCGCGTACATGGGGTCGGTCACTTCCTGGGTGAGGTTCATCCGCCAGTTCCACGGCTTGCGGGCCGGATCGAAGGCGGCATTCGAGACACCCGGGTCGACGGCGCTTCCGGGATGCGGTGACCGGACCCGGAACCGGTCCATCAGCCTGCGGACCGGGGCCTCCGTGGTGAACCGCCATGGCCTGCCCTCGATCGGGATATCACCCAGCTGGGGGGCGAAAGCGCTGATCACCCCGTGGATCGGTGTCTCGGATCGCCGCCACACCGGATCCATGCTCAAGGCGGTCCGGACGACCGAATTGTCGAGGAAGGGGGGCAACGGGTGCTGACCGCGCAGCAGCGACGCGCGGGATGCGGCGTGCCAGCGGCCCACCCGGTACGCCAGGTACAGGTGATCGAGGACTTTCGGGCCGTCCTCTCGGCAGCGCTCCTGCCATGGAGAGGCCAGGACCAGAGCGTGCTCCTTGCCTTCCTCGGTCAGCAGATCGGTGTTCTTGCCGAAAAGGCCGTCCACTCTGCGTCGCACGGCCGTGTCGTCCAGCTGAGCCTGGTTCTGCAGGAAGCCGCCCCGCAGAATCTCGCCACCGTGCCCGGACATCCGAGGCGTCGGGTCGTAGCATCCACCGGCGGGGAGGTTCTCATAGGCGGAGATCATTCCCTCGCCGGCGAACAGTGCGTTGTGGGTGCGGACGCGAGGGTGCGGAATGATCAGCTCCGCGCCGCCCTCGGACCGTGTCGGCCTGCTCACGCTGTGCCGGACGCCGAGTGCCTCGGCGACGCGCCCGGCCAGCACCACGTCGGGGCTGCCGTCATGTCCCGAGGTCGCCGTCACGAAGGGGATGTCCGCCCTGTAGAGCAGCGCGGCGAGGAGGCGGCTGTCCCGGCCTCCGGTGAGCGACAGCCGCACCGGTTCATAGGTGTTCCGCAGCGGTCGTACCGCGGCGAGCAGCGCGTCGGCGAGTTCGTCGATCTGGGCGCTCGCCCTGCGCCTGGAAGTCGGTGTCGCCCGCGCCTCGGGCGGCGAAGTCACGGTGATGGTCCGGCGCCCGGCGGTGATCACGATTCCGGTGGCGGGCGGGAGTGCGCTGACCGCGTCGAACGGTGTCTCGTCGGACAGGAAATACCCGGTTCGTACCATCGACTCCATCGCGGGCAGATTCCAGACGATGTCTGGTCGACTCGATCCCGTCGTGGCCGCTCTGGCGGCGAGATGGACGAGCAGCGCACGGCTGCCGATCACATGAAGGCCGGAGGTCTCGGTGTAGAAGACCGGACATGCCCGGGTCATTCCGGTGGCGGCGCTCACCCCGTGCTCATCGGCGCGGAAGATGGAGAACACGCCGCCGGTACGGGCTGCCGTCTCGCCGAGCCGGGGTGCGGCCAGCAACTCGTCAGCCTCGGCCGGTTCGGCCAGATGTCCGGTCAGACCGGCCACCCGGCCGCCGCCCGAGCAGATGATCGGCAGACCGTGGCCCGCCGGCTCGTTGGACCAGGACAGCAGTGCCGTGTCACCGGCGGCCGACCGCCACTCGCCGGCGGTGATGGTCGCGGCAGGTACGGGAAAGGCGCGCCCGATCGCCTCGCGCGCCACTTCGAGCACCACGGGCGGCAGCGCGACACCCGACCGCTTGGCGGTGATCACTAGATGGACGCGCAACCGGACCCCCCGATTCCGCCGGTCCGCCCGGTGACCTTGGGCACGCCTTCGCGGCCCGTCGCTCCGGCGGGAGCGGCCCGCCGATCGGCGCGAAGCCGTGCGGCGAACGGGGTGCTGATCCCGGGTGGAGCGGCCATGAGGATGATCTCTCTTCGACGGTTCACCTCCCTGTTTCGCCGAAGGCGAGGTTCCCTTTCGCGAGCATGAGCCGGACGGAGTGCGGTGATCCCCACCGGCGCCGTGCGCCGTCCACGGCCGGTGACCGGCTCAGGGGAGGGGCGGCCGGGTGCGGTACGGTCGGAGGATGAGCGAGCGCGGCGAGCCGGTCATCCCGCGTCCCTTGCCCGGCCGGGCCACGACAGGCGGGGCGGGCGGGTGAGCCGGTCGGTGCGGGTGGTGTGGGACGACCGGCTGCTCTCCTACGACTTCGGGCCCGGCCATCCGCTGGCGCCGGTCCGGGTCGAGCTGACCATGGCGCTGGCCCGCGAGCTCGGGGTGCTGGACAAGGTGGAGCTGACCGGCTGCGGTCCGGCCACCGACGACGAGCTCGCCCTGGCGCACCGGCGTGATTACGTGGCGGCGGTCCGGCGGGTCTCGGCGACCGGCGCCCCGGACCTGGCCTGCGGTCTCGGCACGGCCGACAACCCCTCCTTCGCGGGAGTGCACGATGCGTCCGCGCTGGTCGCCGGGGCGACGCTGGCCGCCGCCCGCGCGGTGTGGACCGGCGAGGCCGAGCACGCGCTCAACATCGCCGGCGGGCTGCACCACGCGATGCCCGCGGCCGCCAGCGGCTTCTGCGTCTACAACGACCCGGCGGTGGCGATCGCGTGGATGCTTTCGCAGGGCGCCGAGCGCATCGCCTACGTGGACGTGGACGCCCACCACGGTGACGGGGTTCAGGCGATCTTCTACGACGATCCCCGGGTGCTGACGATCAGCCTGCACGAGAGCCCTCGCACGCTGTTCCCCGGCACCGGGCTGCCGTCGGAGACCGGGGCCGAGGTCAGCGCGGTGAACGTGGCGCTGCCGGCCGGCTGCTCGGACGCCGGGTGGCTGCGCGCCTTCCACGCGGTGGTGCCGCCGCTGCTGCGCGAGTTCCGCCCCGAGGTGCTCGTCACCCAGCACGGCTGTGACGGCCACGCCCTGGACCCGCTGACGCATCTCATGCTCAGCCTGGACGGCCAGCGGCGGTCGTACGCCGCCCTGCACGCCCTGGCCCACGAGACCGCGGGCGGGCGGTGGCTGGCCACCGGTGGCGGAGGGTACGAGCTGGTGCGGGTGGTCCCGCGGGCGTGGTCCCATCTGATCGCCGAGGCGGCGGGGCATCCGGTGGAGCCCGGCACGCCGACCCCGCCCGGCTGGCGGGAACTCGTCACCGAGCGCACCGGTGAGGTACCGCCGCTGAACATGACCGATGGCCGAGATCCGGAATTTCCGGATTTCGCGGGTGGTTACGACCCTGGCGACCCCATCGACCGAGCGATCATGGCGACCCGGAAGGCGATCTTTCCCGGCCATGGGCTGGACCCGCAGCCCTGACCCGCCGGCCGCGGCCCCCGCCGCCCGCTCACGCCAGGGATCGCCAGGTCCGGACGAGTCGCCGAGTGGACGGAGTGAACGATGGAGACCGCGGTCGTGCCCACGCGGGAGGAACTGAGGGACCACCTCGTCCGGACGAGGATCGCCGGTGACGTGGCGACCAGCCGGGAGAACAACCTCGACCACTACCGGTCGCTGGCGGTGCGCGACCCCCACTACATGTTCGGCCTCACGCTGGCCGGTGACTGGACCTTTCGCGACGTGCTGGCGCTGATGGCGAAGGCGGCGGGCGTGGTGGCCGACCCCGGACACCGCGCCGGGCAGGACACCATCGACCCCGAACGCACCATCGACGCGCTGGAGATGATGGGCGACCGGATCGCCGCGGCGCTCCGGCGGGCCGGCGCGCGCGTCCTGATCGCCACCGGACACCCCACCGGGCTGCTCACCACCCACCTGGCGCTCGCCCGGCTGGTCCGGCGGACCGGCGCCACGCTGGTGACCCCGGCCGAGGAGCGTTCCTTCACCAGTGGCGGGCTGGGCCGCCGCCGGCGGATCCGGTACCTGGACGACGTCGCCATGCTGGACGACGGGGGAGCGCTGGTGCACACGCACGACCCGGCGCCGATGCAGGCGATGCTCGGCGAGCTGGCCGCACAGGGGGCGGCGCCGCCGGATCTGGTGATCGCCGATCACGGCTGGGCCGGGGCGGCCGGCGAGGCGGGCATCGAGACGGTCGGCTTCGCCGACAGCAACGACCCGGGGTTGTTCGTGGGCGAGGCGGAAGGCAAGATCGCGGTGACCGTTCCGCTCGATGACAATGTGCTGCCGAGACACTACGCTCCGATGACGGCCTATCTGATCTCCCGGGTCGAGAGTGGCCTGTGAGACAGGCTGGACGAGTTACGGGCGCGCCGTAAATCGCGTTGGGTACGTGCAGACAGCCGCGCGCGTCGACCGTTTGCCAACTTTTTTATGATCCGGATCGGCTCTACTGGGACGTGTTCCAGCGATCTACAAGATCGGAAAACCGGCTCGTCATGGCCGTTGGCCAGCGACTTTTCCCGTTCTGGTGGCAGGAGTCTCCGGAGGCTGATGCAATAGGGGGTTTGCTCCATCGGAGACGCGTTCTACGCTGACAGCAGTACACGTGCGTGAGCAATGGCACCAGTGGGGATAACCCGGAAACACGTGCGGAAGAGGCGTCCGATGGGTGCAGCTGAAAGACCTCTCAGCGAGGTGAAGTTCCTGACGGTGGCCGAGGTGGCCACCGTCATGCGGGTGTCCAAGATGACGGTGTACCGGCTCGTCCACTCCGGTGAATTACCGGCCATCCGGGTCGGGCGATCCTTCCGGGTGCCGGAACAGGCGGTACACGACTACCTGAGGGATGCGTTCATCGAGGCGGGTTGACTGGACGACTGAGTCACGTGGCCGGCCGCCCGCCCGGGCGACGGCGCACGTCCCGCGGGGGTGTGCTCCCCGGCCGGACGGCATCCGGATGGCGCGCCATCCGGGCGGGGCCGGCGGTGGGGCCCGCCCCGCGGCGGGTGTTCGGCCCTCCCCGGGAGCGATCGACCGGGAATCGCCGGTAGGCTGTTCAATCGGCGTGCCTCATGGCGAGGCGCCGATCGGGGTCCTGCGTGCCGCTCGCGGCATGCTCACGGACCCGATGGCGCCCGCCGGCGGGCGCGCGCCGTTTTGACAACACCTACCTTCACCTGGGGGTCCCGTGGGCTCTGTGATCAAAAAGCGTCGTAAGCGCATGGCCAAGAAGAAGCACCGCAAGCTTCTCAAGAAGACCCGCATCCAGCGGCGCAACAAGAAGTAGCAGCGCGGACCGACGACGCAGAGCGGCGGGAGCCCGGTGCGTCAGCTAGCCGGGCGAGCGCGAACCACGAAGACGTGATCCTGCGAGGCGCCGATGACCCACACCGTGCTCGTGACCGGGGTCTCCCGGCACATCGGTGCCCGGGTGGCGGGCGTCCTCGCGGCCGACCCGGCGATCGACCGGGTCGTCGGCGTGGACACCATGCCGCCGCCCGCCTCCGCGCGGGACGGCGGCGCCGCGCTCGGCCGTACCGAGTTCGTCCGGGTTGATCTGCGCAGCCCGGACATCGCGCAGGTCATCGCCGCGGCCGACGTCGACACCGTCGTGCACCTGAGCCTGGTCAGCGCTCCCTCGAAGGGCGCGGGCCGGCCGGTCATGAAAGAGCACAACGTCATCGGCACGATGCAGTTGCTGGCCGCGTGCCAGCGCTCGGCCACGGTGTCCCGGGTCGTGGTCCGCTCCACGACCGCCGTCTACGGTTCGTCCTCGCACGATCCCGCGATGTTCACCGAGGACGCCGAGCCGGCCGAGGCGGCGACCTCCGGGTACGCCAAGGACGCCACCGAGGTCGAGGCCTACGTCCGCGGCTTCGCGCGGCGCCGGCCGGATGTGACCGTCTCGACGCTGCGCTTCGCCAACTTCATGGGTCCGGGCATCGACTCGCCGCTGACCCGCTACTTCTCCCAGCCGGTGCTGCCGACCGTGCTGGGCTTCGACCCCCGCCTCCAGTTCGTGCACGAGGACGACGCGGTGGAGGTGCTGCGGCGCATGGCCGTCGAGCACCACCCCGGCACGTTCAACGTGGCCGGGGACGGTGTCATGCTGCTGTCGCAGTGCGTGCGCCGCGGCGGCCGCCCGGTCGTGCCGGTGCCGTCCACCGCCTTTCGCGTGCTCGGCGACCTCGCCCGCGGCGTGGGCCGGGTCGATTTCTCCCCTGAGCAGATCGCCCTGATGAGCTACGGCCGGGCGGTGGACACCCGAAGGCTCGCCGCCGAGCTCGGCTGGCGGCCCAAGTTCGGCACGGTCGCCGCCTTCGAGGACTTCCTCAACTCGCGTGGCCTGTTTGGCGAGACGTCACTCCCTGTGATCGACTGGCTGTCCACAGTGTTGGGCAGAGGTGGGGAACGGTGAAGCGAACGGACTTCTCGCCGGACGGCGACGGTGGCCGGAGCGGCTCAGGCGGCGGCGAGGACGAGCCGGCGGACGCCCGGGTCATCCCGATCACCGCGGCCCGGCGGTACGGCGGCGGCGGACGCCCGGGCGACGACATCGAGGACCGTCTCGCCGAGCTGCTCGCGTTCCTGCGCCGCCGCCTCAACGGCGAGTACGAGGTCGACGAGTTCGGGTTCGACCCCGAGCTCAACGACAAGGTGCTGCTGGAGCTGATCCGGCCGCTGTACCGCCACTGGTTCCGGGTGGAGACGCTCGGCCTGGCCAACGTTCCCGACGAGTCGGGGGCGCTGGTCGTGGCCAACCACTCCGGTACGGTGCCGGTCGACGCCCTGATGCTGCAGGTGGCCCTGCACGACGACCACCCCGCGCACCGCGCGCTGCGGCTGCTCGGCGCCGACCTGGTCTACCGGCTGCCGGTCCTCGGCCACCTGTCCCGCAAGTCGGGGCACACGCTGGCCTGCCCGGAGGACGCCGACCGGCTGATGCGCAAGGGCGAGCTCGTCGGGGTGTTCCCCGAGGGGTTCAAGGGCGTGGGCAAGCCCTTCTCCGAGCGGTACCGGCTGCAGCGGTTCGGCCGCGGCGGATTCGTGGCGTCGGCGATCCGCGCCCAGGTGCCCATCATCCCGTGCGCCATCGTCGGCGCGGAGGAGATCTATCCCAAGATCGGCGACCTGCCGTCGCTGGCCCGGCTGTTCGGCCTGCCGTACATCCCGATCACTCCGCTGTTCCCCTGGCTCGGGCCGCTCGGCCTGATCCCGCTGCCGTCCAAGTGGATGATCGAGTTCGGCGAGCCGGTGCGCACCGACCAGTACGATCCGGAGGAGGCCGACGACCCCATGCTGGTCTACAACCTCACCGACCAGGTGCGCGAGCTGATCCAGCAGCAGCTCACCCGGCTGCGCCTGCACCGCGGGCCGGCGTTCTCCCCGCTGTTCTGACCTGGTCCGGCGGTCTCATGGCCGGGGGGCGAGGGTGTCCCAGGCGGCCATCGCCGCGTCGACCACCTGGCCGAGCTCGCCGGCCGAGGCGCCGTCCCGGGCGTAGATCGACAACCCGTGCAGCACGGTGGTGTAGAAGGCGGCCACCGCGTCCAGATCGGTGCCGGCGGGCACGTCTCCGTCGGTGACGCCCTGGGCGAGCCGCCGCCGGACGGCCTGCTGGCCGGCCCGCCGCTGCGCCACCAGGTGGTCGCTGACCGGGGCGCTCTCCGGCCGGCCGAGCAGGGCGGTGTTGACGATCATGCAGCCGGGCGGGCTGCCGGGGTCGCCGAACATCCGGACGTTGGCCCGCAGCAGGCCCTCCACCCCCGCCCGCGCGGTGGCCGCCGTCTCGAGCTCGCCCATCGTGGCCGCCCCCTGGACGGCGGTGTACAGCGCGACGGCCTCGCGGAACAGCTCCTCCTTGCAGCGGAAGGCCAGGTAGAGGCTGCGCTTGCCGATGCCCATGGCGGCGGTCAGGTCGTCGACGGACGTGCCCTCGTAGCCGCGCCGCCAGAAGATGTCCATCGCGCGCCGCAGCGCCTCGTCCCGGTCGAAGGCGCGCGGCCGGCCACGTGTCGCCATCACCGCTCCTTTCGGTACCGATCAGATCCTAAGTCCTTGACGAGTGATCAACGTGGTGGCTAATTTGGAACCGATCGGTACTCAATTGGAGGCGACATGAGTGATCTGACGGGGAAAGTGGCGTTCGTCACCGGAGGTGCCCGGGGGATCGGTGCGGCGATAGTCCGGCGGCTGGTCCAGGGTGGGGCGGATGTCGCCTTCACCTACCTCTCCTCCGGCGACCAGGCCCGCGCGCTGGCCGACGACCTCGGCGCCACCGGCCGCCGGGTGATCGCGCTCCGCGCCGACGGCAACCGTGGGGAGGAGATGCGTGCCGCGCTCGACGAGACGGTGGCCCGGCTCGGCCGGCTGGACGTCCTGGTGAACAACGCCGGCGTCTGGACGTCGAGCCCGGTGGAGAAGGTGAACGCGGCGGAGTTCGACGCCGTCATGGGACTGCACGTGCGCACGGCGTTCCTGCTCGCGCAGGCCGCGGCCGAGCGGATGGACGAAGGCGGGCGGATCATCTCGATCGGCTCCAACCTCGCCGTGCGCGTCGGCCGGCCGGGCATCACGCTCTACGCGATGAGCAAGTCGGCGCTCGCCGGGATGACGCAGGGCCTCGCCCACGACCTGGCGCCCCGCGGTATCACCGTCAACCTGGTGCACCCCGGGTCGACGGACACCGACATGAACCCGGCCGATGGGCCGTTCGCCGCCGAGCAGCGGGCCGGCATCCCGCTGGGCCGCTTCGCCGACCCCGACGACGTGGCCGCCACCGTGGCGCACCTGGCGGGCGAGGGCGGGCGCGCCATCACCGGCACCGCGATCAGCGTCGACGGCGGCGTCAACGCGTGACCGGCCCGCCGCCGCCGGCGCGGCCGGTCAGGACGAGCGGTACCGGTCAGGACGAGCGGTAGTGGCGGCGCAGCGCGATGGCCGCGGCCACCCCGCCGGCCAGCGCGCCCGCGCCGGCGGCGATCGGCAGCCCGATCATCGTGGCCTTGCGGCCGGTGCGGAAGTCACGGATCGCCCAGTCGTGCCGGCGGGCGTGCTCCATCAGCTCGCTGTCCGGATTGATGGCGCAGGGGTGGCCGACCAGGTGCAGCAGCGGCAGGTCGTTGGCCGAGTCGCTGTAGGCGGTGCACCGGGCCAGGTCGAGGCCTTCCCGGCGGGCCAGCGCGCGCACCGCCTCGGCCTTGGCCGGGCCGTGCAGCAGGTCGCCCACCAGCCGGCCGGTGTAGACGCCGTCCACGGTCTCGGCGACGGTGCCGAGCGCCCCGGTCAGCCCCAGCCGCTGCGCGATCACCCGGGAGAGCTCGACCGGGGTGGCGGTGACCAGCCAGACGCGCTGCCCGGCGTCCAGGTGGCTCTGCGCGAGCGCGCGGGTGCCGGCCCAGATGCGGTCGGCCATCACCTCGTCGTAGATCTCCTCGCCGAGCCGCACGACGTCGTTGACCTTCAGCCCGACCACGAACGCCAGCGCGGTCTCCTTGGCCCGGGCGATGTGCTCGGCGTTCTCATTGCCGCGCACCCGGAACAGCGCCTGGCCGAGGGCGAACCGCACCAGGTCCTTGGTGGTGAACAGGCCGCGGGAGGCGAGGCCGCGGGCGAAGTGGTAGATCGAGGCGCCGCGCATCATCGTGTTGTCGACGTCGAAGAACGCGGCCGCGGTGGGGTCGGGAGGGGCGACCGGAGCGGCCACCGCGGCCGCGGCCGCGACCTCCCCGGCCATCCGCGCGCCGGCCTGCCGTCGTAGTAACCGCCTCATAGCAACTCAGCTTAACGGGGCATAGGGGGACGTGCGGGTGTACGCATCGTGAGCGTGTCGTGACGTTTCCGGCTACGTCCGCGCGAGTACCGCGGGTCGCATGACGATCAGGGCGCCATCCGGTCGATCATGTCCAGGTAGGCGCTCGCCTTCATCGCGTCGTCGTCGGTCAGCAGCGGGATCATGGGGCCCACCACGTCGCGCTGTTCCTCCGAGAAGCGCCGCAGCGTGGGGGAGTGCTCCTTCTCCCGCTTGACGTGGCTGAGGGCGGTCAGGGCCGACCGGGTCGTCACCGCCATCTCGTCCAGCGTCGGCCCGATCAGCCGGGCCCGCGTGGAGTCGGGATACCCGAGCAGCGCCGCGGCCTCGGTGGCACGCGAGTGTGCGACGGTCAACTCCCGATGGGCCCGCTCCACGTCGTTGGTGGTGAGGCTGAGCAGGGTGGCCTCCGTGGCGCGCTTGATCGGGTAGAGCCGGTCGCCCGGCACCGCCGTGTAGGTCTGCAGACCGGTGACGGCCGTCAGGGCGGCCGCCGTGACCAGCAGCGCGGCGGGCCGCGGGCGCAACCGCCGCGCGCCGCGCCGCCGATGCCGGGCGGTCTCGGCGCCCGCGGTGCCGGCCGGGTGCCCGGCCAGTTCCTCGCGGAGCCGGGCGCGGAACTCCGGACGCGGCCCGTGACCGGGTTCGGCGCCGATCTCCTCCAGCCGTGCGCGCAGGGCGGCCCGCCGGTTCGCGGCCGCCCAGCCCATGAGCAGCCACCGCGAAGGTTTCCGCCCGCCCATCAATGCTCCCTGCCGCGCGCACTACGATGATCCATAGGTGCCACTTGCCCAACGATCGCGGGAGGCCTCAGGTTACGGTCCCCGCACGTGCACCGGTCCGCCCGCCGGTGCCGGCGGGTTCAGCCGAAGTCGTCGGGCAGTGCCCGGGCCAGTGCGCGGATCGCGCGGAACTGCAGCGCCTTGATCGCCCCGCTTTTCTTGCCCATGATCAATGCGGTCTCGGCGAGCGACATTCCCTGCAGGAAACGCAGCACCACACACTCCTGCTGCTCGGGGCCGAGGTCGCGGACCGCGCGCAGTACGCGCTCGTTCATCATGGTGGCGACCACCGCGTTCTCCGGGATGTGCGTGCCGTCCAGCGCGGTGTCCAGCACCTCCGCGGTGGACACCTCCATGCGGTGGCGCCCGGACTTGAAATGATCGGTCACCAGGTTTCGGGCGATCGTCACCAGCCAGGCTCCGATGTCCCGGCCCTGCCAGGTGAAGTCGGCGATGCGCCGCAGCGCGCGCAGGAACGTCTCGCTGGTCAGGTCCTCCGCCAGGGCGTGACAGCCGACCCGGAAGTAGACGTAGCGGTAGACGAGGTCGACATAGCGGTCATAGAGCGCCGCGAACGCGTCCGCGTCACCGGTCTTCGCCCGGAGCACCATCCGCCGCAGCTCGTCGGCGTCGGGCTCGGAACGTTCCCGTCGTTGGGTCGCGGCGCGCGTGAAGTACGCCGCGTCGGCCGATCCTGCGGGGGAAAGCCCGGCGACCGACCATGAATTCGACATCCGGTATCCCTGGGGGGCAAGGGAGGGGCGCGTGCCTCGAACACTCTAGAAATCATCCCTAAGGTACACAATCCACTCTGGCTCCGGTGCTAACCCGCGTAACAGGAGTGCAGCAGCACTTCGCGCATCGGCTACCGGTTTGGAGCTAATGTCCGGCAGAGTTGGGAGCACCATGGGAGCTCTCGTCGCCGTCACCGCCTTCGCCGGTGCGTTGTTCGCCGCCATCACCACCGGCATCCTCGCCGGACGACTCCGCGACCAACGGACCGGTTGGCTGATCTCCTGGACCGTCACGACGACGGCCCTGTGCCTCGCGCTCGGCGCGGTCGCGATCGGCCACCTCGTCGGATTCGGTCCGGCGACCTTCCGCGTCTACCAGATAGCCGGCGCTTTCCTGGCGCCGTTCTGGCTGGCCATCGGCATGATCTTCCTGCTGGCGCGCCGGACCGGGGCCAAGCTGGCCACCTGGCTCTTCGGCGGCGCGCTGACCGTGATCACCGTTGTGATCATGGTGCTGGACCCGGTGAGCCGGCCGGAGAAGTTCGGCAAGGAGATGCCGCTCGGCGACGTCCACTGGACGATCATCCCGTCCTCGCTGCTGAACGCCGCACACGCGCTGACCTATCTGATCGTGATCGGCTGCCTCATCGTCGCGGTGCTGCGCTGGCGTTCCGGCGACGACTCCGACGCCGACAACATGCACGCCGGAGTGGTGCTGGCACCGACCGGCCTCGCCCTGGTCGGCACGGTCCGGTTCGCCATCCCCGGCGTGTTCGCCGCGCTGGTGCTCATCTTCATGATCGGTGCGGTCTGGTACGCGGTGGCCCGCCCGCTCGCGCCGTACGACGAGGAACGGGACGGCGGGGAGGACGACTGGGAAGAGGAACCACCGCCCCGGCGGCCCGCGCCCGAGCCCCGGACCGCCGTCCATACCGGCCCTTATCCGGCGGCGACCACGGCGGCGGCCTCGCCGCTGCCGCCGCCGCCGCGCCGGTCCGGGCTCGGTGACCTGGTGGCGGAGTACCGGGCGGGTGACCGCTCCGAGCCCGACCTCGCGGCGCGCGCGGGGACGCCCGGCGGGTACGGCGACCCGCGGGGAATGGATCCCCGGACGGGCGCGGTCCTCGGCGATCCGGGTGATTTCGGTGGTCCGCACACCGGTGAGGGGTTCGGCGGGCCGGGTGATCTCGGTGGCCCGCGTACCGGCGAGGGCTTCGGTGGCCGGGGTGATCTCGGCGGCCCGCACACCGGTGAGGGGTTCGGTGGCCCGCGCACCGGACAGTTCATGGGTCCGGACGCCGCGGCCGGTCACTCCGGGGTCCGCGGTCCGTTCGACCCGGTCGGCCGGCCCTACCAGAACGGCGCCCCCGCCGCCGACGACCCGTCGATGCCCGCGACCGGCGTCCTGTTCTCCGGTGCCGAGGCGATGCGCCACTTCGGCCCCGGCGCCGACCTGCCGGTGGCCGGCCGCCGCCGCGCCGACGCGGGCGGCTCGGTACGGCCGTCCCCGGCCATCTACGGGCTGCTCACCGTGTTCACCCTGATCGACGGGTCAGGCGAGGCGTTCGACCGGCTGGCCGAGGAGACCGTGGAGGCGGTGCGCGGCAGTGAGCCGGACACGCTGCTGTTCATCTGCCACTCGGTGAAGTCGGCGCCGCTGCAGCGCATCGTGTACGAGATCTACCGCGACGAGGTCGCCTACACCGAGCACCAGCGGCAGGCCCATATGGAGCGCTTCGCCCGTGAACGGGTGGCCCATGTGCTGGCCGCCAACGTCATCGAGTTGGACGTCAACGCCGCCAAGGTGGTCCCGCTGCCCACCCGCATGATCTGACGCGTCAGCCGCGCAGGTAGGCGAGCACCGCCCGGACGCGGCGGTGGTCGTCCTCGGCGGGGGGCAGGTCCAGCTTCAAGAAGATGCCGGCGATGTGCTTGGACACCGCGGCCTCGGTGACGACGAGCTCGCGGGCGATGGCCGCGTTGGACCGGCCCTCGGCCATCAGGCCGAGCACCTCGCGTTCCCGGGGCGTCAGCCGGGCGAGCGGATCGCGGCGGCGGCGGATCAGTTGGCGGACCACCTCCGGATCGACCACCGTGCCACCGGCCGCCACCCGGGCCACGGCCGAGGCGAAGTCGCGCACGTCGCCGATGCGGTCCTTGAGGAGGTATCCCACCTTCGCCCCGGAACCGTGGTCGAGCAACTCGGCCGCGTAGGTCTGCTCGACGTACTGGCTCACCACCAGCACCGCCAGACCCGGCCGGGCCCGGCGCAACGCGATCGCGGCGCGCAGTCCCTCGTCGGCGTACCCCGGCGGCATCCGGACATCGGTGATCACGATGTCCGCGCCGTGGTGGTCCACCGCGGCCAGCAGCCCCGGCGCGTCCCCCACCATGGCCACCACCTGGTGACCGAAGCGTTCCAGCAACCCCGCCATGCCTTCGCGCAGCAGCACGGCGTCCTCGGCGATGATCACTCGGAGCGGCGGCACGGGATCTCCCCCAGGCCCGCCCCGGACGGCCGGCCCCGCCGGGGGCGGCGCCGCAGGCGGCGTGGAGGGTGCCGGCCGTACCGGGCGGGAATCGCCGGTCATGCCCGAACATCGCACGGGATCTCCACCCGCACGGATGTCGGACCGCCCGGCGGGCTGGACAGGGTCATGACCCCTTCCACCACGGCGACGCGATCGGCGAGCCCGGCCAGCCCGGAGCCGGACGCCGGATCGGCTCCGCCCCGCCCGTCGTCCCGAACCTCCAGCACCAGCGTCTCCGCCCGGTGATGACCGAGCACCGAGCACCGGGCCGCACCGCTGTGCTTGGCGACGTTGGCCAGGGACTCGCAGACGACGTAGTAGGCGGCGATCTCCACCGCCTCCGGCAGCCGCCCGGGCAGCGCGACGTCCACCGTGACCGGGACCGGAGACCGGTCGGCCGCCTCGGCCACCGCGGCGGGCAGCCCTCGGTCGGTGAGCACTTGCGGGTGCACCCCCCGGATGAGCTCGCGCAACTCGGCCAGCGCCATCTTCGCCTCCTCGTGCGCGGCGCGCACCTGCCCGGCGGCCGCCGACCGCGGCGGCAGGTCGAGCAGGGCCAGACCGAGATTCATCGTCAGCGAGACCAGCCGCTGCTGGGCGCCGTCGTGCAGGTCGCGCTCGATGCGACGCCGCTCCACCTCGAACGCGTCCACCAGCCGGGCCCGGGACCTGATGATCTCGGCTTCCCGCGGGGCCAGGATGGCGCGCACGATCGTGGCCCGCGCGCCGGCCCACGCCGTCACCGGATAGGCGGCCAGCGGCAGCAGGACCAGCCCGGCGAACGCCAGGGGCAGGCCGGTGAGCGCGTCGGTGCCCGGCTGGAACGGGGCGGACATCAGCAGCAACGGCGTCCACACCGCCGCGGACAGCACGCCGATGTCCATCCACCAGGTCGCGAAGAGCAGCCCGGCCAGGGCGGCCGTCCGCCAGGTCGCCGGCTCGCGCAGCCGGGGCGGCCACCCGGCGTGCGGCTGCCGGGCGCGCACCACCGCGGGACGGCGGGCCAGGTCGCGGTCGATCAGGCGAAGCCGCGCGTGCTCGAACATGCCCAGCGGCAGGGCGAGTACCGCCGCGCCGGCCAGCAGCGCCAGGTACGCCGCGGCGCCACCGACCTGGTGGGCCAGCAGGTACAACCCCAGAGCGGGCACGGCCAGCACGCCGCTGCCCAGCAGGTAGGCGAACGAGCGCCACGGCCACGACGAGCGCAGGAAGCGCCGCGGGCTCTGGGTGACGGCTTCCAGCGCGCTTCTGGCGGGCACGCACCCGACGTTAACCGGGCCGGGGTCGGCGGGCACTAGTGCCAGGTCTACCTTCGGTTCTCGCCCTGGCACCAATGTGGCGACGGACCGGCTCCGGTTGGCTCGGCACCATGGAAACCGAACCGAAAGCGCCCAGGGTGCCCGGCGAGCCCGGGGAGACCGTCCGGCTGACCTCGTTGCGCCGCACCTACGGCGACGGACCGCACGCGGTGGCGGCGCTCGCCGGGGTGACGGCCGGCTTCGCCGCCGGCACCTTCACCGCCGTCATGGGCCCGTCCGGCTCCGGCAAATCGACCCTGCTGCACTGCGCGGCGGGGCTCGACCGCCCCACGGGGGGCACCGTCGCCATCGAGGGCACCGACCTCGGCGCTCTGGACGAGACCGCGCTGACGGTGTTCCGGCGCGAGCGGGTGGGGTTCGTCTTCCAGGAGTACAACCTGGTCTCCGCGCTGACCGCCGAGCAGAACGTCTCGCTGCCGCTGCGCCTGTCCGGCCGCGCCGCGGACCCGGACCGGGTGCGTTCGGCGCTCGCCGATGTCGGTCTGGCCGGTCGTGAGGGGCACCGGCCGGGCGGGCTCTCCGGCGGTGAGCGGCAACGGGTGGCCATCGCCCGCGCCCTGGTGACCGGGCCCGCGGTGGTCTTCGCCGACGAGCCGACCGGCGCGCTGGACACCAGGGCGTCCCATGGCGTGCTGCGGCTGCTGCGTGGTCTGGTCGACTCCGGTCAGACAGTGATCATGGTCACCCATGACCCGGTCGCCGCCGCCCACGCCGACCGGGTGCTGTTCCTCGCCGACGGGGCGGTGGCCGGCGACCTGGCCGGCCCGGTGGGCGCCGAGACCGTCGCCTGCCGACTCGCCGGGATGGCCGGGATGGAGGTGCCGGCATGAGCGGCGCGAGATCCGCCCCAGCGGGCGCCCAGTCGGGCGATACACGGCGCACCGCACCCGGGCGGCCCGGAGCGGCCCGGCGTCGGGTGGCGCCGTTGAGCCTCGCCTCGGTGCGCGACCATCGGAGCGCCTTCGCCGCCACGTTCGTCACGGTGGTGCTCGGGGTGGCCATCATGGCGATGACCTCCCTGACGTTCGCCTCGGCCGGCCCCAGGCTGCCCGACCGGCTCGCCGCGGTCACGGTCGCGGTCCAGGCGCCGGTGATCGAGAAGGTGGACGGTGACTTCTCACCCGCCCGGCCGTGGCCGCCCGGGACGGTCGCGGACCTCACGGCCCGCCTGGCCGCGATCCCCGGCGTCGCGCGGGCCGTCCCGGACCGGTCCTTCTACGCGCAACCGGTGATCAAAGGCCGGCCGGTTCCCGAGCAGCGGGGATATCCATGGCAGGTGGTCGGCCTGGCTCCGTACCGCCTGGTCGAGGGGGTTCCGCCGCGCGGCGACGGTCAGGTGGCGCTGGACCGCTCGCTGGGCGTGCCGCCGGGTGTCCGGCTGACCGTGCTGACCGCGCGCGGCCCGGCCGCCTACCTGGTCACCGGCACCGTCGACGGGCCCGGCGTCTACCTGAGCGACGCGACGGCCGGGCGGCTGGCCGGTGGCGTCCGGTTCATCGGGCTGGTCACCGAGCCGGGCGCCGATGTCCGCTCGGTGGAGGCCGCCGCCCGGCGGACCACCGCCAGGGCGGGGCGGGTCCTCGCCGGTGACTCCCTCACCGCGCTGGAGGCCCTCGCCGACGCGCGCACGCGCTGGATCGGCACGCAGGTGCTGAGCGCCATGACCGCGCTCGCGGTCTTCGTCACCGGTTTCGTGGTCGCGACCACGTCGGCGTTCGGCGTGTCCCGGCGGCGGCGCGAATTCGCACTGCTGCGCACCATCGGGGCGACTCCGCGACAGGTACGGCGCCTGGTCTATGGCGAGGCGCTGGTGGTCGGCGGGGCGGCCGCGGCACTGGGCGCGCTGCTCGGTGCGGTGGCGGCCCCCCTGCTCGGCGCCGCGCTGGTCGGCGCGGGGTTCGAGCCGCCGGGCCTTAGGGTGGCGGTCGGCCCGGCCCCGCTCGCCGCGACGTTCGGCGGGGGAGTGCTGGTCACGCTGGCCGGTGCCTGGTCGGCCGCCCGGCGGGCCGCCCGGGTGAGCCCGCTCGCGGCGCTGCGCGAGGCCGACGTCGACGACCGGCCGATACCGCGCATCCGCTGGATCACCGGCGTCCTGCTCTGCGCGGGTGGGCTCGCCGCCGCGGTCACCTCGGTGGCGGCGGCCGCGGACGGGCTGATCACCAACGTGCTGGTGAGCGCGATGGCCATGATCCTCGGTATCGCGGCGCTCGCGCCCGCGGTCGTGCCGGCCACGGTGCGCCTGGTCACCCGGCCGTTGCACCGGTCGCGTGGGGCCACCGGGGTCCTGGTCCGCGAGAGCGCGCTGGCCGCGGTCCGGCGCACCGCCTCGACTGCCGCTCCGGTCCTGGTGATGGTGGGCTGCGCCGTACTGATCACCGGAATGGTGCGGACCACCGCGGCCGCCTTCGCGGCGGTCCGGGCGACCGAGGCGGTGACCGGGCCGGTCGTGGTCCCGGCCGGCGGCCCGGGCCTGACCGACGCGGCGGTCACCGCCGCCGGCGGGGCGGCGTTCCTGCCCACCGCCGTCTACCGGCCGGACGGGCGCGCCGTGATGGCGGCCGGGGTCACGCCGCGGATGCTGGAGTCGGCGCGGTCGAAACTGATCCCGCTCGCCGGCTCGCCGGATTCGCTCGGCGAGCGAGAGGCGATCGTCGCTCGCAAGATGGGGGCGGACCCGGAGTGGCGTCCGGGCACCATGCTGTCCTTCGCCTTCGAGGACGGCGTCACGGTGCGGGTGAAGGTGGTGGCCGTGGTCGACGACGCGCCGGTCGAGGTGATACTCCCCTACGACCTGGTGCGCGCACATGATCCGCCGGCCCTGGCCGAGGAGGCGCACCTGCGTGGCGCTCCCGCGGCGGGCACGCTCGCCGCGCTGGGCGCCCGGGTGGTCGACGCGGGCACGCACGCGGCGGAGGCCGACGCCGAGGAGGACCGCCTGGTCTGGACGTTCACGGTGCTGCTGGTGATCGTCTCGGCGGGGTACGCGGCCATCGCCGTCGCCGGCACGCTGGGGATGGCGGCGGCCGGCCGGGTCCGGGACATCACCGTGCTGCGCCTGGCCGGAGCCACCACCGGGCAGGCCGTCCGCGCGCTGGCCGTGGAGACCGCGCTGGTGGTGGCCGTCGGGGCCGCGCTCGGCGTCATGGTCGCGGTTCCGGCGCTGGCCGGCATGCGGGCCGGGCTGGCCGGCGCCTTCGGGGTGCCGGTGCCGCTGGTGGTGCCGTGGCCGTTGATCCTCGGCATCGTCGGCGGTTGCCTGCTGCTGGCGGTGGCCGCCGCGGTCACCGTCCCGCACCGCGCCCTGCGAAGACCGGCCTAACCGGCCCGCCGCGCCGGCCCGCGGACCCGGCTGCTCGGCCGGACCGGCTGCGCGGTGTCGATCGCGTGGTGCCGGGCCGTCCGGCGGGCGCCTGCCCGCCCTGATGGATACCGTCTACGCCTGGTCCGGGCGGCCGGTTCCGGTGCCCGCGGCGCTGAGGGCGGCGCGCAGCCGGGCCTCGTCGACGCGCCAGTAGTCGTGCTGGACACCGTCGATCAGTGTGACGGGGATCATGTCCCAGTAGGCGCGCTGGTCCTCCGCGGAGGAGGTGATGTCCCGCTCTTCGAAGGTCACGCCGAGGTCGGCGGCCACCCGCCGGATGACCGCGCGGGCCTCGTCGCACAGGTGGCACCCGGGCTTGCCGAGCAGCGTGATCACATGTTCTGAGCCGGGCATGCGCCAACCATATCGGGGGCCCGCGGGCCGGATGGGCGGGCGGCGGGCTGGGGGACCGCTGGAGGTCCGGTGGCGATCGGCTGGTGGTGCGGGGCCAGGGGGGCGGGCGGACGTGACGTCGCCAAAGAGCGTGATCGGCGTGGGAATCACCCCGACGACCAGGGGTGGCGAGGATCACAGGGGCGGGGGCGGATCCGGGACCGGCACCCCTACCTGGGAAGGTTGGGACCCGAGAGAAGGCGCTCGCACTTTGTGCATGGCTTCACAAAGGTACTAACCTGGATGCCTGCGCCCTTCCCGACATCCGTCGCAACCGCGGCCGAGGCGCACCGGCCGCCCATCCCCTGGAGTTACGGCCAAAGTGACCCGCCGTCCGTCCCAAGCGCGTGAACGTGGCATACCCGACGCGACCGTCGCGCGGTTGCCGCTCTACCTTCGCGCCCTCAACGGACTGGCCGAGCGGGGGATCGCCACCGTGAGCTCGGAGGACCTGGCGGTGGCCGCCGGGGTGAACTCCGCCAAGCTCCGCAAGGACCTGTCGCACCTGGGTTCCTACGGCACCCGCGGGGTCGGCTACGACGTGCAGTACCTGATCTACCAGATCTCCCGGGAACTGGGGCTGACCCAGGACTGGGCGGTCGCGATCGTCGGCCTGGGCAACCTCGGGCGGGCGCTCGCCAACTACGGCGGGTTCGTCTCGCGGGGGTTCCGGGTGGCGGCGCTGTTCGACGCCGACGCCTCCGTGGTCGGCGAGCACCTGGTCGGGATGGCGGTGGACCACATCGACGATCTTGAGGCCGTGATCGGCGGTCGCGGGGTCTCCATCGTGGTGATCGCCACCCCCGCCTCGGCCGCCCAGCAGGTGGCCGATCGGGTCATCGCCGCCGGGATCACGAGTATCTTGAACTTCGCCCCCGTCGTGCTGACCGTGCCTGACGGAGTCGATGTTCGCAAGGTCGATCTGTCGACCGAACTCCAGATCCTGGCGTTCCATGAGCAACGCAAAGCGGATCGTGAGACAGGGAGCCCGATGATGGCCGAGGCGATGGACGCATGAGTCTTCTCGCGATTGGACTCAGCCACCGGACGGCCCCGGTGGCACTGCTGGAGCGCGTCGCGGTGTCCGGGGACGCCCTGGTCAAGCTGCTGCACGACGTGAACGCCGACACGCACGTCGCGGAGACCATGATCGTCTCCACCTGTAACCGCGTGGAGATCTACACCGAGGTCGACCGCTTCCACGGCGGCGTGACCGCGGTGACCGCCATGCTCGCCGCGCACTCCGGGGTCCCGCAGGATCAGCTCACCCCCCACCTGTACGTGCACTACGAGGACCAGGTGGTCGAGCACCTGTTCACCGTGGCCTGCGGTCTGGACGCGATGGTGGTCGGCGAGGGGCAGATCCTCGGCCAGGTGCGCCAGTCGCTGCGTCTGGCCCAGGAGCAGGGCACGGCCGGCACGATCCTCAACGAGCTCGCCCAGCAGGCGCTGCGCGTCGGCAAGCGCGCCCACTCCGAGACCGACATCGACCGGGCGGGCGCCTCGCTGGTCGGCGTGGGCCTGTCCCTGGCCGAGGGCGTTCTCGGCCCGCTGGCCGGCCGCCGCGCGCTCGTGGTGGGCGCGGGTTCGATGAGCGCCCTGTCCGCGGCCACCCTGGTCCGGGCCGGCGTCACCGACATCGTGGTGGCCAACCGCACATTCGAACGCGCCGCCCGGCTGGCCCGCGGCATCGGCGGCCGGGCCGTCGAGCTGGCGGACGTCGAGGCCGAGCTGTCCGGTGCGGACATCGTCATCTCCTGCATCGGAGCCGGCGGCGTGGTCATCGGCGCCGACATGGTGGCGAGGGCGGAGCGCCGCGGGCCGTTGTTCCTGCTCGACCTGGCGCTCCCGCACGACGTGGACCCGGGTGTTCGGGCGCTGCCCGGCGTCACGCTGGTCGACCTCGAGTCCATGCAGGAGGCCGGGCTCGGCCGGACGGGCGCCGAGGGGGACGCGGCCCGCGCGGCGGACGCGGCCCGGGCGATCGTCGCCGAGGAGGTCGGGGACTTCCTGCGGGCGGAGCGGGCGGCCCGGGTGACGCCGACGGTGGTGGCGCTGCGCGCCATGGCGGCCGACGTCGTCGAGGCCGAGCTCGGCCGGCTGGTGACCCGGCTGCCGGAGATCGACCCGCGGATGCGGGGTGAGATCACCCAGACCGTACAGCGGGTGGTGGACAAGTTGCTCCACGAGCCGACCGTGCGTGTCAAGCGGTTGGCGGCATCCCCGGCGGGCGATCATTATGCTGAGGCGCTGCGCGAGCTGTTCGCTCTTGATCCCAAGGTGCCCGAGGCGGTGACCAGAGCCGGCGCGGCCGAGGTCGAGACCGGCCCGGCCGGCGAGGAGGAGGCATGACCGAGGGCCCTGCGCCCGGCGTGGGCGGCGCCCTGCGGCTCGGCACCCGCCGCAGCCTGATGGCGACCACCCAGTCCGGCCTGGTGGCCGACCGGCTGACCGCCCGCACCGGGCGGGAGGTGGAACTGGTCGGCGTCACGACCTTCGGCGACGTCACCAAGGCGCACCTCGCCCAGCTCGGCGGTACCGGGGTGTTCGTCAGCGCCCTGCGCGACCGGCTGATCGACGGCGACATCGACTTCGCGGTGCACTCGCTCAAGGACCTGCCCACCCAGCCGGACCCCCGGGTGGTGATCGCGGCGATCCCGCCGCGCGACGACCCGCGGGACGCGCTGGTCGGCCGGGCGAAGCTCGCCGACCTGCCGCCGGGCGCCAGGGTCGGCACCGGCTCCCCGCGCCGGGTGGCCCAGCTGCGCGCGCTGCGTCCCGACCTCGACTACGTTCCGATCCGCGGCAACGCCGACACGCGGATCGGCAAGATCGCCGCAGGCGAGCTGCACGCGGTCGTGCTGGCCGCGGCGGGCCTGGGGCGGATCGGCCGAACGGCCGAGGTCGCCCAGCTCTTCGAGATCGAGGAGATGCTGCCGGCCCCCGGCCAGGGCGCCCTCGCCGTGGAGTGCCGGGCCGGCGACGCCCGGATGATCGAACTGCTGGCCGTGCTCGACGACCGGCGCACCCGGTCGGCGGTGACCGCCGAACGCGTGGTGCTCGCCGCCCTGGAGGCGGGCTGCAGCGCGCCGGTAGGTGCGTACGCCGTCGATGACGGGCACATTCTCAACCTGACCGCCACCGTGGTCGCCCTCGACGGCACGCGGTCGGTGCGCACGTCCACCGCCGGTGACCCATCGGCCGCCATGGAGCTGGGTCGCGACCTCGCGGCCACCATGATCGCCGAGGGTGCCGGCACGTTGATGGGGGAGCGGACCCATTGAGCTCCGGTAGCAAGACCAGCAAGATCGCCGGCGCCGGCACGGCCCCGGTGGAACAACCGCGCCCGGCGGCGGCCCCGGCCGAACAGGAACGCCCGGCGGCCGCCCGGGTTGAGCAGGCGCAACCGGCGCCCCCCGGTCCGGACGAGGGCCGCCGGGCCCGCGCCGGGTTCGTCGCGTTCGTGGGTGCCGGCCCCGGCGACGAGAACCTCCTCACGCTGCGCGGTGCCGACCTGCTCGCCCGGGCCGATGTCGTGCTGCTGGACCGGGAGGCGCACGGCACCATGCTGCGCCACTGCTCCGACCGGGTGAAGGTGGTCGACATCTCCGGCGATCCGGGCGTGACACCGCTCTCGGCGGTCCAGGAGGCCCGGAACGGCTCGACGGTCGTGCGCCTGTGCGCGGGCGACCCCGGGTTCTTCTCCTCGGTGACCGATGAGGTCGCCGCCTGCGCCAAGGCGGGCGTGGAGTTCGAGATCGTGCCGGGCGTGCCGCCCGCGACGGCGGTGCTCACCTACGCGGGCATCGCCCCGGCCGCCGCGGTCCCGGAGTTCCGCGTGGTGGACGCCGCCCAGGTGACCGACTGGTCCGAGCAGGCCGGCCGCCCCGGCACCATGGTCATATACAACGGCGTCGCCGACGCGGTGCCGATCGCCAAGGCCCTCATCGCGGCCGGCTGCCCGGACTCGACCCCGGTGGCGGTGACCCAGAGCGGCACCACCACCGAGCAGTACACCGTGGTTTCGTCGCTCGGCCGGCTGGCCCCCGACCTCAAGCACGCGGGCATCGCCGAGCCGGCTCTGATCATCGTCGGGGACGCGGTGGGCACCCGGGACCGCCTGTCGTGGTTCGAGAGCAAGCCGCTGTTCGGCTGGCGGGTGCTGGTCCCGCGGACCAAGGAGCAGTCGGCCGGCCTGTCCGACCAGCTCCGCTCGTACGGCGCGGTGCCGGAGGAGGTGCCGACGATCTCCGTGGAGCCGCCGCGCACCCCCCAGCAGATGGACCGCGCGATCAAGGGTTTGGTGACCGGCCGGTACGAGTGGGTCGCGTTCACCTCGTCCAACGCGGTCAAGGCGATCCGCGAGAAGTTCGAGGAGTACGGCCTGGACGCCCGGGCGTTCGCCGGGCTGAAGGTGGCGGCGGTCGGCGAGGCGACGGCCCGCGCGCTGGTGGAGTTCGGCGTCAAGCCCGACCTGGTGCCGGTGGGCGAGCATTCCTCGGAGGGCCTGCTGGCCGAGTGGCCGCCGTACGACTCGATGCTGGACCCGATCAACCGGGTGCTGCTGCCGCGTGCCGACATCGCGACCGAGACGCTCATCGCCGGGCTGACCGAGCTCGGCTGGGAGTGCGACGACGTGACCGCCTACCGCACGGTACGCGCCGCGCCGCCCCCGGCCCCGATCCGCGAGGCGATCAAGGGCGGCGGTTTCGACGCGGTGCTGTTCACCTCCTCCAGCACGGTGCGCAACCTGGTCGGCATCGCCGGCAAACCGCACAACGTCACGGTGATCGCGGCCATCGGGCCACAGACCGCCAGGACCGCGCAGGAGTTCGGGCTGCGGGTCGACATCATGGCCGAGCAGCCGTCGGCTTCGGCGCTGGCCGCGGCGCTGGCCGAGTACGGCGCCGGGCAACGCCAGGCGGCGCTGGCCGCCGGCGATGTCCCCCGGCGGCCGTCGCAGACGCGCAGGGGGGCCCGCCGCCGGGCCAGATGACCCACCGCCCACCAGAGCCCCGCCGCCGCGGCCGGCCACTCGCGCGGTCCCGGCGCCGGGAAGAGGGAGTGATGATGAGCAACGCGGAGTTCCCGGTCGCGCGGCCCCGCCGGCTGCGCCGGACCGCGCCGATCCGCCGCATGGTGGCCGGCACCCGGCTGCACCCGGCCGAGCTGGTGCTGCCGGTGTTCGTGAAGGAAGGGCTGACCGACCCGCGGCCGGTCGCCTCGATGCCCGGGGTGGTGCAGCACACCCGCGACTCGCTGCGCAAGGCCGCGCACGAGGCGGTCGAGGCGGGCGTGGGAGCCCTCATCGTGTTCGGCGTCCCGGCCGTCAAGGACGCCCGGGGCTCGGCGGGTGACGACCCCGACGGCATCACCCAGCTGGCGCTCGGCGACCTGCGCGCCGACCTCGGCGACGCCATCGTGATCATGAGTGACACCTGCCTGGACGAGTACACCGACCACGGCCACTGCGGCGTGCTGACCGAGGACGGCGAGGTGGACAACGACGCCACGCTGGAGCGCTACGCGGCGGTGGCGGTGGCGCAGGCGGCGGCCGGCGCCCAGGTGGTCGCGCCGAGCGGCATGATGGACGGCCAGGTCGCCGCGATCCGCGCCGCGCTGGACGGCAACGGGTTCCCGCACATCCCGATCCTGGCCTACTCCGCCAAGTACGCCTCCGGCTTCTTCGGCCCGTTCCGGGAGGCAGCCGAGTGCGCCCCGCGCTTCGGCGACCGCAACGCCTACCAGCAGGATCCGGCGGGCCCGGTGGGCGAGGCGCTGCGCGAGGTGCGGCTGGACCTGGCCGAGGGCGCGGACGCGGTGATGGTCAAGCCCGCGCTGCCCTACCTGGACATCGTGCGGCAGGTGCGCGACACCGTGGACGTGCCGGTGGCGGCCTACCAGGTGAGCGGCGAGTACGCCATGGTCGAGGCGGCGGCGGCGAACGGCTGGCTGGACCGCGACCGGGTGATCATGGAGAGCCTGCTGGCGATCCGCCGGGCCGGCGCGGACATGATCCTCACCTACTGGGCTACGGAGGTGGCCAGAAAACTATCCTGACGGGTCATTTCCGGGGGTGTCGTCACCTCTCTCCCCGGCCGTCAGGCATCATCGGGGAAAGGCAGGGTGGGGGAGGAACACGATGGTGGGGGTATCACTTTCGGCTCGCCGGGCGAGGCGGCGCGGCCGATCCCATGAAGAAAGCCAGACGATCACGTCGGTGCTGGAGTACGCCGCGCTGGGCTGGGCCGGCTGCCCGGGCGCCCATCCGCTGCGGGAGGGCCGGCGTGCCTGCTCGTGCGACCGGGTCGGCTGTCCCGAGCCGGGCGCCCATCCGGTGTCGCCGGCCTGGCAGATGATGGCGACGACCGATCCGGCGCTGCTGACCCGCTGGTGGGAGCAGGCTCCCGAGGCCAACGTCGTGCTGCCCACCGGGCGGGTGTTCGACGTCTTCGACGTGCCGGCCGAGGCCGGCCACGCCGCGCTGGCCATGATGGACAGGTCCGGCTTCGCGTCCGGTCCGGTGGCCGAGGGCGGCGGCCGGGTGCTGTTCCACGTGGCCACCCGCGGGGCGCCCGAGGACGAGGACGAGTGGTGGAGCTGCCACCTGGACTGCGGGCCGGAGACCATCGACGAGACGCCGGGGCTGCGCTGGCACTGCCGGGACAGCTACGTGCTGGCCCCGCCGTCGGCGCTGCCGGACGGCACCCGGATGCGCTGGCTGCGGCCGCCGGACGGGCGGCCGCTGCCCGACCCGCTGCACGTGCTGGACCGGCTCGCCGACACCTGCGAGTGATCGCCGGCCGCCCAGGTCCCGGCGGGCCCGCGCCCGGCCCGGACTAACCTGGACGGGTGAGCCGAACCAAGATCTCTCAGGACCTGTTCGAGCGTGCCCGCGCCGTGGTGCCGGGCGGGGTCAACTCCCCGGTGCGCGCCTTCGGCGCCGTCGGCGGCACCCCGAGGTTCATGGTGTCGGGCGAAGGGCCGTACATCACCGACGCCGACGGCAACCGCTACGTCGACCTGGTCTGCTCCTGGGGGCCGATGATCCTCGGCCACCGGCATCCGGCGGTGGTGGCGGCGGTGGCCGAGGCGCTGTCCCACGGCATGTCGTTCGGCACCGCCACGCCCGGCGAGGTCGAGCTGGCCGAGGAGATCATCTCGCGGGTGGCCCCGGTGGAGCGGGTCCGCCTGGTGAGTTCCGGCACCGAGGCCACCATGTCGGCGGTACGGCTCGCGCGCGGGTTCACCGGCCGTTCGCGGATCGTCAAGTTCGCCGGCTGCTATCACGGTCACGTGGACGCCCTGCTCGCCTCGGCCGGTTCCGGCGTGGTCACCTTCGGGCTGCCGGACACTCCCGGCGTGACCGGCGCGTCGGCCGCCGACACGATCGTCCTGCCCTACAACTCGCCGGACGCGGTGACCGAGGCGTTCGCCGCGTACGGCGGCGAGATCGCCGCCGTGATCACCGAGGCGTGCCCGGCGAACATGGGCGTGGTGCCGCCGGTCCCCGGCTTCAACGCCCTGCTGCGGGAGCTGTGCACGGCGCACGGCGCCCTGCTGATCGTGGACGAGGTGCTCACCGGCTTCCGGGTGTCGCCGGCCGGCTGGTACGGCCTGGACCCGGTGGCGGCCGACCTGATGACCTTCGGCAAGGTGATGGGCGGCGGCCTGCCCGCGGCGGCGTTCGGCGGGCGCGCCGAGATCATGGCCCGGCTGGCGCCGGAGGGTCCGGTCTACCAGGCGGGCACCCTGTCGGGAAATCCGCTGGCGTGCGCGGCGGGCCTGGCCACGCTGCGCGCCTGCGACGCGGAGGTGTACGACCGGGTGGACGCGGCGGCGCTGATCGTCGGCCGGGCCGCCTCCGACGCGCTGGCGGCGGCCGGGGTGCCGCACCGGCTGCAGCGGGCGGGCAATTTGTTCTCCGTCTTCTTCACCGCCGAGCCGGTCACCGACTTCGACGGCGCGCGCGGCCAGCACACCGAGGCCTACCGCGCCTTCTTCCACGCCATGCTCGATCAGGGCGTCTACCTGCCGCCTTCGGCGTACGAGGCGTGGTTCCTGTCCGCGGCGCACGACGAGGAGGCGCTGACCCGGATCGCCGACGCGCTGCCGGCGGCGGCCAAGGCGGCCGCGGCGGCGTCCTAGCGGCCTGGCGGAGATTCAGCGGGGCTGGGCGAGGGCGGCCGGCATCGTTTAGCATCGCTGTATGCTCGACCTTCATCGCCTGCGGGCGCTGCACGCGGTGGCCGTGCACGGTTCGGTGGGTGCCGCCGCCGAGGCGCTGCTGGTCACCCCGTCGGCGATCTCCCAGCAGATCTCCAAGCTGGAGCGGGAGACCGGTGCCCGGCTGATCGAGCGCAGCGGGCGCGGCGTACGGCTCACCGACGCGGCCGGGCTGCTCGCCGAGCACGCCGGGCGCATCCTGGCCCTGGTCGAGACCGCCGAGGCCGACTTCGAGGCGCTGCGCGGCGCGGTGGTCGGCCGGCTGTCCATGGCCGCCTTCCCCACCGCGGCCCGGGGGCTGCTGCCCGCCGCGCTCGTCGACCTGACCGCCCGCCATCCCGAGCTGGCGGTCACGCTGTCGGAGCGCGAGCCGGACCGGCTGGTCCGGGAGGTCGCCCGCGGCGAGAGCGACCTCGGCGTGGTGCAGGAGTGGATGAACCGGCCGATCGCCGTCCCGGATGGGCTGTCGCGGGCGGTGCTGCTGGACGACGTGGCCGACGCGCTGCTGCCCGCCGGTCACCCGCTGGCCGGCCGCCGGGAGCTGGACCTGGCCGAGCTGGCCGGCCAGCCGTGGATCAGCTCGGCGCCGGGCACGGTGTGCCACGACTGGCTGGTGTTCACGCTGCGCACCGCCGGTCTGGAGCCGGAGTTCTCCTGCCAGGCCGACGAGTACCAGACCCAGGTCGCCCTGGTGGCCGCCGGTCTCGGCGCGGCCATCGTGCCGCGGCTGGGCCGTGGCGTGCTGCCGCCGGAGGTGCGCGCCGTTCCGGTGCTGCCGCGGCCGACTCGGCGGATCTTCGCCATCTGGCGCACCGACGCGGCCCGGCGCCCGGCGATCCGCGCCGCGCTGGAGGCGCTGCGCCGGCTGAACCCGCCGGGCCTGCTCCGGGTCTCCCCGCAGGATGATCCGCCGCCGGTCGGGCCGCCGCGCCGCGTCCCGGCCGATCGGCACCAGTAGGCTGGTTCTGTCATGACTGATACCACCGTTGTCCATCTGCTGCGGCATGGCGAGGTCCACAACCCCCAGGGGGTGTTGTACGGCCGGCTGCCCGGCTACCACCTGTCGGAGAACGGCCGGGCGATGGCCGAGGTGGTGGCCAAGGCGCTCGCCGGCCGGGATGTCGTCGCGCTCTTCAGCTCGCCGCTGGAGCGCGCCCAGGAGACCGCGGCCCCGGTCGCCCAGGCGTTCGACCTGGAGATCCGCACCGACGAGCGGCTGACCGAGGCGGCCAACGTCTTCCAGGGCGTGGTGCTCGGCGGCATGTTCCGGGTGCCGGCCAGCTACCGCCACCTGTGGAACCCGGCGCGCCCGTCGTGGGGCGAGCCGTACATCGATGTGGTGCAGCGGATGCGGTCGGCCGTCGTCACCGCCCGCGCCGCGGCGCGTGGCCACGAGGTCGTGCTGGTGAGCCACCAGCTGCCGATCTGGATCCTCCGGCTGGCCGCCGAGCGGCGCCGGCTGTGGCATGATCCGCGGCGGCGGCAGTGCGGGCTGGCCAGCCTGACCACGCTGACCTTCGAGGACGACCGGCTGGCGAGCGTGGGCTACAGCGAGCCGGCGGGCGCGCTCATCAAACCCCCTAAACTGCACAAAACGACCAGACGACGCTGACCGGCGGATCGCCGCGCCCGGCGGGCGCCCCGGATTCGGTGGCGCGCCATCGGCTGGGTAGGGTTTGAAGCTCTACCGCCTGTAGTGCAAGGAGACCCAAGCTCCGTGTCCGCGAAGTCACGCGCCCTGGCCGCCCTGGTGCTCGCCATGACGGCCGTCGCGGGCTGCGCCGGGGATCCGGCCACCCAGCCGCGCTCCGGCGACACGCGCTATGTCGCCGGTGACGGCTCCATGCGCCTGTTCCCGGCGGCCGAACGCCGGCCGGCGCCCGAGGTGCGCGGGGAGACCCTGGAGGGCGCCGCCACCGACCTGGCCCGGCATCGGGGCGAGGTCGTGGTGCTCAACTTCTGGGCCTCCTGGTGCGCCCCCTGCCGCAGCGAGGCGCCGGTGCTCAAGGACGTCGCGGCCAGGACCGCGAACCGGGGGGTGCGGTTCATCGGCGTCGATTTCAAGGACGACCGCGCCCAGGCGCTGGCGTTCCAGCGCACCCAGCAACCCGGTTATCCGAGCATCTACGACCAGCCCGGGAAGGTCGCCCTGGCGTTCCGCGGCCTGGTGAACCCCGCGGCGATCCCCTCCACCCTGGTCATCGACCGGCAGGGCCGCGTCGCCGCCCGCGCCCTCGGCGAGGTGCGCTTCCAGCAACTGATGGACACCGTCACCAAGGTCGGCGATGAGAAGTGACCTCCCGCGCCGCCCGGCGGGCGGCGGCACGTGAGCGACCTCGCCGGCACCGTCGCGGCCGGCTCGCTCATCGTGGCGCTGCCGGTCGCGGTGGCGGCCGGGCTGGTCTCCTTCCTGTCGCCGTGCGTGCTGCCGCTGGTGCCCGGCTACCTGTCCTACGTCACCGGGATGAGCGCCGACCCGCGCCGCGGCCGGATGGTCGCCGGCGCCACGCTGTTCGTCCTCGGCTTCGCGATGGTCTTCGTGCTCGGCGGCGCGCTGTTCGGCGGGCTCGGCTCGCTGCTGCTCGGCAACGCCGAGGTGATCACCCGGGTGCTCGGCGCCCTTACGATCGTGCTCGGCCTGGCCTTCCTGGGCCTGCTGCCCGGGCTGCAGCGTGACGTGCGCGTCCACCGGCTGCCGGCCGCCGGCGTGGCCACCGCGCCGCTGCTCGGCGTGGTGTTCGGTCTCGGCTGGACGCCGTGCATCGGCCCGACGCTGTCGGCGGTGCTGTCGCTGTCGCTCGACCAGGCCAGCGCGGTGCGGGGCGCGGTGCTGGCGTTCGCCTACGCGCTCGGTCTGGGCCTGCCGTTCGTGCTGGCCGCGCTCGCCTACCGCCGGGCGCTGCGCGCCTTCGCGGTGGTCCGCCGCCATTCCCGGCTGGTCACCCGGATCGGCGGAGCGATGCTGGTCGCGGTCGGCCTGTTGCTGGTGACCGGCCTGTGGGGGCAGCTGATCGCCACCGTGCAGGGCTGGGCCGGCGGATTCGAGACGGTGATCTGATGACCTCCACCGAGGAAGTGCGGCCCGACCCGGTGCGCCCGGCCGGTCTGGGCCCGGCCGGCTGGCTGCGCTGGGCGTGGCGGCTGCTCACCTCTATGCGCACCGCGCTGATCCTGCTGTTCCTGTTCGCGATCGCCGCGGTGCCCGGCTCGCTGTTCCCCCAGCGGTCGATCAGCCCGGACCGGGTGGCCCAGTACTTCACCGACGATCCGGGCACCGCCCGCTGGCTGGACCGGCTCTGGCTGTTCGACGTCTACGCCTCGCCCTGGTTCGCCGCCACCTACCTGCTGCTGTTCCTGTCGCTCGCGGGCTGCGTGGTCCCCCGGGCGGCGGCCCACGCGCGCGAGCTGCGCCGCCCGCCGCCCGCCGCGCCGCGCAACCTGTCCCGGCTGCCCCGGCACGCCGAGTTCACCGCGCCCGGCGTCACCGCCGAGTCGGCCGCCACGCGGCTGCGCGCGATGCGGTTCCGCACGGTCACCGGCCCGGACTGGGTCGCCGGCGAGAAGGGCTACCTGCGCGAGTCGGGCAACCTGCTGTTCCACCTCGCCCTGCTGGCCCTGCTGGTCGCGGTCGGCGCGGGCGCGCTGTACGGCTACCGCGGCAACGTGCTCCTGGTGGAGGGCAACGGCTTCGCCAACACCGTCGCCGCCTACGACCGCTACATCCCCGGCCAGCGGGTGTCGGCCGACTCGCTGCAGCCGTTCTCCTTCACCCTGGACGACTTCCAGGCCACCTACGTGGCCGCCGGACAGCGGCGCGGCCAGCCGCTCGACTACTCGGCCCGGATCACCGTGGCCGACCGGCCCGGCGCGGCGGAGCGGCCCTACACGCTGCGGGTCAACGAGCCGCTGGACGTCGGTGGCACCCAGGCCTACCTGCTCGGTCACGGGTACGCCCCGACGTTCAAGGTGCTGGACGGCAAGGGCGAGGTCGCCTTCGACGGCCCGGTGCCGTGCCTGACCGCCGACCAGGCCACCTACACGTCCGAATGCGTGATCAAGGTGCCGGACGCCCGGCCGGAACAGCTCGGCTTCCTGGTGCGCTTCCTGCCCACCACGGTGCCCGCGCAGGACGGTACCTACGTTTCGGTGTTCCCCGGCGCGGCCAACCCGACCGCCCAGGTGTTCGCCTTCTCCGGTGATCTCGGCCTGGGATCCGGCCGGCCGCAGTCGGTGTACCGGCTGGAGACCGACCGGCTCAAGCCGCTGGTCATGGGAAACAAGACCAAGCCGCTGGCGGTGGGCGAGACGCTGGCGCTGCCGTCCGGCGCCGGATCCGTCCAGCTCACCGGGGTCCGCGAGTGGATCACCCTGCAGGTGGCCCACGACCCCGGCCGGGTTCCCGCGCTGGTGGCCGCCGGGCTGGCCGTGCTCGGGCTGGTCCTGTCGCTGACCGTCCGCCGCCGCCGCGTGTGGGTGCGGCTCGGCGCGCCGGGCGAGGGCGGGCCGCGGGCGGTCGAGGTCGGCGGGCTGACCCGCGACGAGGGCGGCGACGGGTTCGCCGAAGAGTTCTCCAGGGTCGTCACGGCCCTTCGAGGTCCGCGGGACGGCGCCGCCGCCGCGCGGGAAGGAGTGAAGGATGCCCACTGACCCGGGGCTCGCCACCACCAGCGACCAGCTGGTGCTGGCGGCCATCCTGCTGTACGTGGTCGCCATGATCGGCTACGCGCTCGACCTCGGCTTCGGCCGGGTGCGTTCCGCCGCCGTCCCGGCGCGCGAGCCGGTCCTGGCCGGCGGCCCCGGCGCGCCGGCCGAGCCCGCCGAGCCGCCCGCGCGGCCCGATCCGCCGCCGGCCTGGGCCGCCCGGGCGGGTACCGCCGCGGTGGTGCTGAGCTGGCTCGGCTGGGCCGCCAACCTCGGCGCGCTGGTCGCCCGCGGCGTCGCGGTCGGCCGCTGGCCGTGGGGCAACATGTACGAGTTCGTGGTCGCGATCAGCCTGGCCGCGATGACCGCCTTCCTGCTGATGCAGCCGCGCCGGCCGGTGCGGTTCATCGGCGCCTTCGTGTCGGTGGCGGCCGCCCTCTGTCTCGGCTTCGCGGTCCGCTACCTGCACGTCGACGCCGGGCCGGTGATCCCGGCGCTGAACTCCTACTGGATCGCCATCCACGTCAGCGCCGCGATCCTGGCCAGCGGCCTGTTCATCGTCGCCGGGGTGGCCGGACTGGTCTTCCTGGTCCGCGGGGACGGGCCGTCGCGGCTGCCGGGCCGGGTGGAGCTGGAGGCGATCGCGCACCGGGCCATCGTGGTGGCCTTCCCCATCTGGACGTTCGCCGTGATCGCCGGCGCGATGTGGGCGGACAAGGCGTGGGGCCGCTACTGGGGCTGGGACCCCAAGGAGGTGTGGGCGTTCATCACCTGGATCGCCTACGCCGCCTACCTGCACGCCAAGGCGACCGCCGGCTGGCGCGGCCGGGCGGCGACGATCGTGCAGCTGATCGCGTTCGCCTGCCTGATCTTCAACCTGGTGGGCGTGAACATCTTCATCCCCGGCCTGCACTCCTACGCCGAGGTGCCCTGACCGTCCCTGGTGCGCGAGGAGGCCCGGCCGCGCGGCGGCCGGCCGGGCGGCGGGGCGCGACGGCCCGGTCGTGCGGCTCCGGACGGCCGGTCGGGCCGGGGAGCCGGTCGGGCCGGGGAACCGGTAGGGCGGCCGGGACCAGGTCGGTCAGTCGTCCGGCCGGCGGATCCGCCGGTCGAGGTCGCGCAGGAAGTCGGGGTCGTCGTCCGGGCCGCGCGGGACGACGTGGCGGTTACGGTCGGGGCGGCCCGGGCGCCGGCCGCGCACGGCCTGGTCGCCGAGCGGACCGCCGAGCGGGCGGCCGAGCAGCAGCCACAGCATGCCGCCGAGGCCGGGCAGGAGCACGACGACGAGAACCCACAGGAGCTTGGGCAGGTTCCGCACGTCCTGCTCGGGCGAGGAGACGATGTCGAACAGGCAGTACAGCCAGAAGGCCAGCAGCGCCAGGCCGAGAAGCACGCTAGGCATGTCAGCAGCGTAAGCCATTCCGGGCCGGATCGTGTTTTGATCGTGTTTTGATCGCCTCACTGAGGGGACACCCCTAGGTCACCTTCCGCCCGGCGCGGCGTGACGGATGACGCCGCGGCCGCCGCCGTCGTACCTTTGACCGTGACCACCCTTGGACCGTGACCGCGGTTCGCCGACGGGAGAGGTGCGTGCCGATGTCCCCGCTCGCTCGGGCCCCGCGGCCGTCCAGTTGACGGCCCATTCCGGCGACAAGGGTCGCCACCGCAGAGGCCCGCGCTGGCGGCAGCGCGGGCGTTACGCGTTCCCCTACCGCGGCGACGGCCCGCGCGAGGGCGGGGCCGAGGGCGCGCCGGACGGCCGGCACCCGGAGAGCGCGCCGGAGCGGCGCGCCGAGCCGGGCCGGGATCCGTCCGCCGAAACCCGCCGCCGGCGGCTCCGCGACGGTTTCCGGGACGGCAGGGCCGAATCCTTCTGGGACGGTGAGTCGCGCGCCGACGCCCGCCGGGCGGTCACCGCTCCGGTGGTCGACCGGCCGCAGTACATCTGGCGCGACTTCGAGCTGGCGGACGAGGCGCCGCTGGCGCAGCCGAACTCGCCCGACACCCCCGATCTCGGTGACGGGCTGCGGCACTGCGGCCCGCTGGAGCAGATCCTGCACCGCCAGTGGGACGCCGCCGAGGGCCCGCCGTCGGCGGACGTGGTGCGCGCCGTGGACAGCCTGGCGCGGCTGCCGGACCGGCTGAAGTCGCTGCTGGCGGTCGGGCTGGACGGTATCTACGTAGGCGCCGGGGGCGTGCCCGACCTGGACGACATGGGGTACCTGCGCGGCGCGCCGCTGCCGTCCGGCCGGGCGACCTGGGACGTGTGCGCCGGCGCGTACGGCGACCGCAAGATCGTGGTGGGCGACCGGCCGTCGCCGACTCCGGACGTGATGATGCACGAGACCGGGCACGCGCTGGACGACATCGACGCGGCCGCGGGCGAATGGGTCTCCGACTCCGCGGAGTTCGTCGCGCTGTACGAGGAGTGCCGGCCGCTGTTCGCCTCGGCGTTCCACGAGCAGCCGGGCGGGCTGGGCCGCAAGGAGTTCTTCGCCGACGCGTTCGCCGCCATCGCCTCGCGGCAGCGTCCGGCTCTGGTCGACATGCTGAACGGGGACACCCGCGCCGCGCTCAATGTCATGCTGTTCTTCAACCGGCGCTACGGAATCTAGGTGATCGGGCCATGTACGCCATCCGGCTCCCGGACGGGAGGCTGCGGATACCGCAGACGCTCACCAGCGAAGACGGCCGGCTGCTCGGCAACGCTTATGTGGAGATCGCGCCGACCGACCCCGACTATGAACGGTGGCTGCCCGGGGCGATCACCGAGGAGCAGGCGGCCGAGCGGCGCCGGCGCTGGCGGGACGAGAACGACGAACTGGAGCGGGAGTTCCTGGCCTTCAAGGAGTCCCAGGCCGGTTCGGACCGCTGAGCGCGCTCCCGGCAGCCGGACGGGCCCGGCCGGCAAGCCCCGCAGAACGGGACCGAAAAAGTCTTTAAGGACGCCCGGAAAAAGAACAGTGACCCTGCGGCTTCCGGGAGGCACGCAGGATCACCGGATGGAACGCGTCCGCGCCGGGCTCACCTGGCCCCGCGCCGGGCGCGGGGGGCGGTGCTCACGGCGGTGTGTCACACGCGGGGTGTGTCACACGCGCGGGGAGTCGCCACTCGACCGGTCGGCCGTGAGGACCTCCTCGCCGCGCAGGAGGGCGTGCACTTCCGACTCGCGGAAACGCCGGTGCCCTCCGGGGGTGCGGATGCTGCTGATGCGCCCTGCCGCCGCCCAGCGTGTCACCGTTTTCGGATCGACCCGGAAGAGGGCGGCAACCTCTCCGGGAGTCAGCAGACGTTCGCTGCTACTCTCCACAATCTCTCCCCCTCGCGTCCCGCATCCCTGAAGGCGGGCGGACAGGTATCCAGTTTGCCGAGCAAAAACTGATATATCCCCGCATTACATCGGAAGATCACGGGGCGTTATCAGCTGACTGCCCGTTTGTTATATGATAGAGCCTCTTTGGGGCGCTCGTGGGTGTTTCTTTACAAAAGCGCCGTGTTGGGAACACTAGCAGTGCTCGCTCCCGATGCGAAGTGAGCGCAGTAAAGCTCCCGACCGAAATCGGCCTCCTGGCCTTGGGCGGGCGGTAGACCGCTCCACGGGCAGGTGACGTAACCTCGACGTTGTGCGACCGTTTCTCGTTTACACCGCGTCACGGCTCGGTCTGTTCGCCGTCACCTTCGGCGTGCTCTATCTGATCGGCCTTCACGACGTCTTCTGGTTGCTGGTGGTCAGCCTCGTGGTGAGCGGCGTGGCCAGCTACGTGCTTCTGTCGAAGCAGCGGGACGCGGTGAGTGAGCGGATCAGCAAGGGCCGCGAGCGTTAGGAACCGGAACATGCCGACCCGGGCATGGTACTCGGGTCGGACGTGCCAGGTGTCGCTTCCGCCGAGAAGACCGGGGTTACCGACCGAAACCCCAGGGGGCGCGACCACGGTGGTCACGGCGGGCCGCACTAAGCTGGGCGCCATGACGCGTGCAACCCTGGACAAACAGCCGCACGAGGTCGCGGCGATGTTCGACCGCACGGCCCGGCGCTACGACCTCGTCAACGATGTCATCTCGCTCGGGCAGCACCGGCTGTGGCGCCGCGCCACCGCCGCCGCGGTCGACGCCGGTCCGGGCGAGCTCGTCCTCGACCTCGCGGCCGGCACCGGCACCTCCACCGACGCCTTCACCGGCCTCGGCGCCCGGGCGATCGCCTGTGACTTCTCGCTCGGCATGTTGCGCACCGGCGTGCGCAAGCGGGGCGGTTCGGGCCTTTCCGGGGGAGGCGTGCGCGGCGTCACCTTCGTGGCGGGTGACGCGCTGAAACTTCCATTCCCCGACGACACCTTCGACGCGGTGACGATCTCGTTCGGGCTGCGCAACGTCAACGACACCGCCGGCGCGCTCGGCGAGATGCTCCGGGTGACCCGGCCCGGCGGGCGGCTGGTGGTGTGCGAGTTCTCCCGGCCGGTGTTCGGCCCGTTCGACCTCGTCTACACCGAGTACCTGATGAGGCTGCTGCCGGTGGTCACCCGGGTGGTGAGCTCCAACCCCGACTCCTACGAGTACCTCGCCGAGTCGATCCGGGCCTGGCCCGGTCAGGCGGAGCTGGCGCGGCTGGTGGCCGCCGCCGGCTGGGGGCGGGTGGCGTGGCGCAATCTGTCCATGGGCATCGTCGCACTCCACCGCGCGGTGAAGCCGGGTGACGTCCGCCAGGCGGGCTCCATCTGACACCGGGCCGGAGAAAGGGCTAGACTTCCGCCGACAGTTTGTGAAGTTGTTCACAAAGGCACGAAGGCCCCACGACCCGAGGCCGACACCCAGGACAGGACAGGTCCCGTGAGCGAGTCAGCCGCCGCGGCGGACGCCGACGTCATCGTCGTCGGCGCCGGACCCGCGGGTTCGACCGCGGCCTTCTACCTCGCGCAGTCCGGATTCGACGTGCTGCTGCTGGAGAAGACCCGCTTCCCGCGCGAGAAGGTGTGCGGGGACGGGCTGACCCCGCGCGCCGTCAAGGAACTGATCGCCATGGGCGTCGACATCGACGCCCCCGGCTGGATCAGGAACAAGGGGCTGCGCGTGGTCGCGGCCGGCCGCCGGCTGGAGCTGGCCTGGCCGGAGCTGTCCAGCTACCCCGACTTCGGGCTGGTGCGCACCCGGCTCGACTTCGACCAGATCGTGGCCGGCACCGCCGAGCGGGCCGGCGTCACCCTGCTGCAGGGGGTCAACGTCACCGCCCCGGTGCTCGACCCGCGCAGCGGCCACGTGGTCGGTGTCACCGCCAAGAAGGACGGCGAGCCGGTCACCTACCGCTCGCGTCTGGTGGTCGCGGCGGACGGCAACTCCTCCCGGCTGTCGCTGGCCATGGGCCTGCACAAGCGCGACGACCGGCCGATGGGCGTGGCGGTGCGCACCTACTTCACCAGCCCCCGGCACGACGACGACTGGCTGGAGACCTGGCTGGAGCTGTGGGACACCGACGCCGACGGCGCCTCCCGGCTGCTGCCCGGCTACGGCTGGGTGTTCGGCGTGGGCGACGGCACCAGCAACGTCGGCCTCGGCCTGCTGAACACCAGCGCCGCCTTCCAGAACATCGACTACCGCGATCTGCTGCGCCGCTGGGTGAAGAACATGCCCTCGGAGTGGGGCTTCTCCGAGGCGAGCATGACCGGGCCGATCCGCGGCGCGGCGCTGCCCATGGCGTTCAACCGGCAGCCGCACTACGACCGGGGAATGCTGCTGGCCGGCGACTCCGGCGGCATGATCAACCCCTTCAACGGCGAGGGCATCGCCTACGCCATGGAGACCGGGCGGATCGCCGCCGACACCATCGCCTCGGCGCTGTCGGGGACCACGGCCGCGCACCGCGAGCGCGTGCTGCGCGGTTACCCCCGCACGCTCAAGGACGCCTACGGTGGTTACTACACTCTCGGGCGGCTGTTCGTCGAGGCGATCGGGAGACCGGGCGTCATGGGGTTCCTCACCAGGCACGGGCTGCCGCACCCGACGCTGATGCGGTTCGCGCTGAAGCTCCTTGGTAACCTCACCGACCGGCGGGGCGACGCGTCGGACCGGATCATCAACGCCCTGTCCAAGATCGCGCCACCGGCATGACACCGCACCCGGAACGAAGATCGATGATCGCCCTTCCTAGACTCAGCAACCGATCGACCGACGCTTCAGCGCCAAGAGGGGACGCATAGCGATGGAACTGTACGTACCTATCCTGGTGCTCGCGGTCCTCGCGGCGGGCTTCGCCGTCTTCTCCGTGGGGATCGCGCCGTTCACCGGGCCCAAACGCTGGAACCGCGCCAAGCTCGACGCCTACGAGTGCGGCATCGAGCCCACCCCGCAGCCTGTCGGCGGCGGCCGGTTCCCGTTGAAGTACATGATCACGGCGATGCTCTTCATCGTGTTCGACATCGAGATCATCTTCCTTTATCCGTGGGCGGTCGCCTTCGACCAGCTCGGGGTCTTCGGACTGGTCGAGATGGTGCTGTTCATCGTCACCGTCCTGGTCGCGTACGCCTACGTGTGGCGCCGGCGCGGCCTGGACTGGGACTGAGAGGCGGCGTGCCGGAGGCGCGCGAGAGGAAGCACTGAGATGGGTCTCGAAGAAAAACTGCCCAGCGGTTTCGTCCTGTCGACGGTCGAGCAGGCGGCCGGCTGGGCCCGCAAGAACTCCGTCTGGCCGGCGACGTTCGGCCTGGCCTGCTGCGCCATCGAGCTGATGGCGACCGGCGGTCCCAACCACGACCTGGCCCGGTTCGGCATGGAGCGGGCCTCGGCGTCGCCCCGCCAGGCCGACCTGATGATCGTGGCCGGCCGGCTCTCGCAGAAGATGGCACCGGTGCTGCGGCAGATCTACGACCAGATGGCCGAGCCCAAGTGGGTCATCGCCATGGGCGTGTGCGCCTCCAGCGGCGGCATGTTCAACAACTACGCCATCGTGCAGGGCGTCGACCACGTGGTGCCGGTGGACATCTACCTGCCCGGCTGCCCGCCGCGTCCCGAGATGCTCATCGACTCCATCGTCAAGCTGCACGACAAGATCCAGAACATGAAGTTCGGCGCCCACCGCGCCAAGCAGATCGACGAGCTGGAGCGCCAGGCTCTGCGGTCGCTTCCGCTCATCGATCAGGGGAGCGCGAAATGAGCAGCGACAACCTTCCCGGCGTGCCGGAGGAGCCGGTCGCCCGGCACGGCATGTTCGGCGTCACCGACTCCGGTGACACCTCCGGCTACGGCCGGCTGGTGGTGCGCCGCCCGCCGAAGGCGTCCAGCGCCCGGCCGTACGGCGAAGGGTTCGACGAGATCGCCGACGCCCTGGAGGCGGCCGCCGGGGACGCCTTCGGCGCCATGGTGGAACGCGTCGTGGTCGACCGCGGCGAGCTGACGCTGCACGTCGCCCGCGAGCACCTGGTCGAGCTGATGGCCCACCTGCGCGACGACCCGGCGCTGCGCTTCGAGCTGTCGCTCGGCGTCTCGGGCGTGCACTACCCGGCGGAGACCGGCGAGGAGCTGCGCGCGGTCTACCACCTGTGCTCGATCACGCACAACCGCCGGATGCGGGTGGAGGTGTCCTGCCCGGACGCCGACCCGCACATCCCCTCCACGGTCTCGGTGTATCCCACCCACGACTGGCACGAGCGCGAGACCTACGACTTCTTCGGCATCGTCTTCGACGGCCACCCCGCGCTCACCCGGATCGAGATGCCCGACGACTGGGAGGGCCACCCCCAGCGCAAGGACTACCCGCTGGGCGGCATCCCGGTGGAGTACCGCGGCGCCACCATCCCCGCGCCGGACAACAGGAGGTCGTACGCATGACCACCATCCGTGACGGCCAGACCGCGCAGGACACCCAGGCCGGGCCCGCCGAGCCGCCGCCCGCCGAGGGCCGCGTCTACAGCGTCAACGGCCAGGACTGGGACCAGGTCGTCGAGGCGATCGCCGACGCGCCCGAGGAGCGCCTGGTCGTCAACATGGGCCCGCAGCACCCGTCCACCCACGGGGTGCTGCGGCTGGTGCTCACCCTGGACGGCGAGACGGTCACCGAGGCCCGGGTCGGCATCGGCTACCTGCACACGGGCATCGAGAAGAACATGGAGTTCCGGACGTGGACCCAGGGGGTCACGTTCGTCACCCGGATGGACTACCTGTCGCCGATCTTCAACGAGACGGCGTACTGCATGGCGGTGGAGAAGCTCCTCGGCATCGAGGACCGGGTGCCGGCCCGCGCGCAGGCCATCCGGGTCATGATGATGGAGCTGAACCGCATCTCCTCCCACCTGGTGGCCATCGCCACCTTCGGCATGGAGCTCGGCGCCACCACGCCGATGATCTACGGCTTCCGCGAGCGCGAGATGGTGCTCGACCTGTTCGAGTACATCACCGGTCTGCGGATGAACATGGCCTACGTAAGGCCGGGCGGCGTGTCGGTGGACCTGCCCGCCGGCGCGGTCGACAAGATCGGCGAGTTCCTCAAGATCATGCCGGGCCGCATCAAGGAGATGCGCAAGCTCCTGGACGCCAACCCGGTCTACGTCCGGCGCACCCGGGACGTCGCCTACCTCGACCTCACCGGCTGCATGGCCCTCGGCATCACCGGGCCGATGCTCCGCGCGGCCGGCCTGCCGTGGGACCTGCGCAAGTCGCAGCCCTACTGCGGCTACGAGACCTACGACTTCGAGGTGCCCACCGAGACCTCCTGTGACGTCTACGGCCGCTACCTGGTCCGGGTGGCCGAGATGGAGGAGTCCCTCAAGATCATCGGTCAGTGCCTGGACCGGCTGTCCGGCGCGGAGCTCAAGGGCCGGCCGGTGATGATCGAGGACAGGAAGATCGGCTGGCCGGCGCAGCTCGCGCTCGGCCCGGACGGCCTCGGCAACTCGCCCGACCACATCGCCCACATCATGAGCACCTCGATGGAGGCGCTCATCCACCACTTCAAGCTGGTGACCGAGGGCTTCCGGGTGCCGGCGGGCCAGGTGTACGTGCCGGTCGAGTCGCCGCGCGGCGAGATCGGCGCGCACGTGGTGAGCGACGGCGGCACCCGCCCGTACCGCGTGCACTTCCGCGACCCGTCGTTCACGAACCTGCAGGCGGTGCCCGCGACCTGCGAAGGCGGCATGATCGCCGACGTGATCTCCGCGGTCGCATCGATCGATCCGGTCATGGGAGGTGTGGACCGGTGACGAGCTACTCGCCGGAAGTCCGCGAGCGTCTGGAACGGGACGCCAAAGAGATCATCGGCCGCTATCCGCGCAGCCGCTCGGCGCTGCTGCCGCTGCTGCACCTGGTGCAGTCGGAGGAGGGCTACGTCTCCGACGCCGGGCAGGAGTTCTGCGCCGAGATGCTCGGCCTGAGCAAGGCCGAGGTCGTCGGGGTCTCCACCTTCTACACCATGTACAAGCGGCGTCCCGCCGGCGAGTACCACGTGGGCGTCTGCATCAACGCGCTGTGCGCGATCATGGGCGGCGACCAGATCTGGGACGAGCTCACCGAACACACCGGCATCGGCAACGGCGAGACCACCGCCGACGGCAAGGTCTCGCTGGAGCGGCTGGAGTGCAACGCCGCCTGCGACTTCGCCCCGGTGATGATGGTCAACTGGGAGTTCTTCGACAACCAGGACCCCGAGTCGGCCAAGCGCCTGGTCGACGACCTGCGCGCCGGCAAGGAGGTCACGCCCACCCGTGGCCCGGGCCGGTTGTGCTCGTTCAAGGAGGCCTCGCGCGTGCTCGCCGGCCTGCCCGACGGCCTGGCGGGCGAGGGCCCGGCCGCGGCCGGCCCCTCCCTGGAGGGCCTGAAGATCGCCAAGGCGAACGGCTGGACCGCACCGAAGGGGGCCTCGGAATGACCACGCTGACCCCGGTCCTCACCGCCAACTGGGACCGGGCCGACTCCTTCTCTCTGGCGGGTTACGGCGAGTACGCCGCCGCCAAGAAGGCGCTCGGCATGGAGCCGGACGCCATCATCAAGGCGGTCAAAGACTCCGGCCTGCGCGGCCGCGGCGGCGCCGGCTTCCCGACCGGCATGAAGTGGGGCTTCATCCCGCAGGGCGACGGCAAGCCGCACTACCTGGTGGTCAACGCCGACGAGTCCGAGCCGGGGACCTGCAAGGACATCCCGCTGATGATGGCCAACCCGCACTCGCTGGTCGAGGGCGTCATCATCACCTCCTACGCCATCCGGGCGAGCCAGGCCTTCATCTACATCCGCGGCGAGGTGCTGCACGTCGTCCGCCGGGTGCAGGCCGCGGTCCGCGAGGCCTACGAGAAGGGCTACCTGGGCCGCGACATCTTCGGCTCGGGCTACGACCTGGAGTTGGTCGTGCACAGCGGCGCCGGCGCCTACATCTGCGGCGAGGAGACGGCGCTGCTGGACTCCCTGGAGGGCTACCGGGGCCAGCCCCGGCTCAAGCCGCCCTTCCCCGCGGTGGCGGGCCTGTACGCCTGCCCGACCGTCATCAACAACGTCGAGTCGGTCGCCAGCGTGCCGAGCATCGTCGCCAACGGCGCCGACTGGTTCGCCGGGATGGGCACCGAGAAGTCCAAGGGCTTCGGCATCTTCTCGCTGAGCGGCCACGTCACCCGGCCCGGGCAGTACGAGGCGCCGCTCGGCATCACCCTGCGCGAGCTGCTCGACATGGCCGGCGGCGTCCGCGCCGGGCACCGGCTGAAGTTCTGGACGCCGGGGGGCTCGTCCACCCCGATCTTCACCGACGAGCACCTGGACGTCCCGCTGGACTTCGAGTCGGTGGGCGCCAAGGGCTCGATGCTCGGCACCCGGGCCCTGCAGATCTTCGACGAGACCACCTGCGTGGTGCGGGCGGTCCTGCGGTGGACCGAGTTCTACGCCCACGAGTCCTGCGGCAAGTGCACCCCCTGCCGGGAGGGCACCTACTGGCTCAAGCAGGTGCTCCGGCGGCTGGAGAAGGGCCAGGGCACCGAGGACGACCTGACCACGATCACCGACATCGCGGACAACATCCTGGGCCGGTCGTTCTGCGCGCTCGGCGACGGCGCCACCAGCCCGATCCACTCGTCGGTGAAGTACTTCCGCGACGAATACCTCAAGCACTTCGAGATCGGCGGGTGTCCGTTCGACCGGGCGGCGTCCACCGTGTGGGGGGCCGGCGAATGACCGTTCAGACCTCGCCTGAGGGACAGGTCGAGCAGCCCGTCGAGATGGTGAACCTCACCATCGACGGGTTCCGGATCGCGGTGCCGAAGGGCACCCTGCTGATCCGGGCCGCCGAGCTGCTCGGCATCCAGATCCCCCGGTTCTGCGACCACCCGCTGCTCGACCCGGTCGGCGCCTGCCGGCAGTGCCTGGTCAGCATCGAGGGCATGCCCAAGCCGGCCGCCTCCTGCACCATCGTGTGCACCGAGGGCATGGTCGTGCAGACCCAGCTCACCTCGCCGGTCGCCGAGAAGGCCCAGCGCGGCGTCATGGAGATGCTGCTGGTCAACCATCCCCTGGACTGCCCGGTCTGCGACAAGGGCGGCGAGTGCCCCCTGCAGAACCAGGCGATGTCCAACGGGCAGGGCGAGACCCGGTTCGAAGAGACCAAGCGCACCTTCGAAAAGCCCATCCCGCTGTCCACCGAGGTGCTGCTGGACCGGGAGCGCTGCGTGCAGTGCGCCCGCTGCATTCGGTTCTCCGATGAGATCGCCGGCGACCCGTTCATCGACTTCTTCGAGCGCGGCGCCGCCGAGCAGGTCGGCGTGGCGGACGGCGAGCCCTTCCAGTCCTACTTCTCCGGCAACACCGTGCAGATCTGCCCGGTGGGCGCGCTCACCGGCGCCGCGTACCGCTTCCGTGCCCGGCCGTTCGACCTGGTGTCGACGCCGAGCGCCTGCGAGCACTGCGCGAGCGGCTGCGAGCTGCGCACCGACCACCGGCGCGGCCGGGTCACCCGCCGGCTGGCCGGCGACGACCCGCAGGTCAACGAGGAGTGGAACTGCGACAAGGGCCGCTGGGCCTTCGCCTACGCCACCCAGCCCGACCGGCTGCGCAACCCGCTGGTGCGCGACGAGGAGGGCCTGCTGCGGCCCGCCTCCTGGCCCGAGGCGCTCACCGCGGCGGCCGAGGGGCTGGCCCGGGCACGCGGCCGGGCCGGCGTGCTGGTCGGGGGCCGGGTGACCGTGGAGGACGCCTACGCCTACGCCAAGTTCGCCCGGATCGCGCTCGGCACCAACGACATCGACTTCCGGGCCCGCCCGCTGTCGGCGGAGGAGACCGGTTTCCTGGCGCACGCGGTGGCCGGCAAGGGCATCGAGGTCTCCTACGCCGACCTGGAGCAGGCCCCGGCCGTGCTGCTGGCCGGGTTCGAGCCCGAGGACGAGTCGCCCATCGTCTTCCTGCGCCTGCGCAAGGCGTGGCGCAAGAAGGGGCTGCGCGTCTTCTCGGTCGCGCCGTTCGCCTCCACCGGCCTGGCCAAGATGGGCGGCACGCTGATCCGCGCGCTGCCCGGCGCCGAGGCCGAGGCGCTCGGCGACCTGGTGTCCGGCGACAGGCCCGCCGCCGAGGCGCTCAAGCTGCCCGGCGCGGTCATCATGGTCGGCGAGCGGCTGGCCACCTCGCCCGGCGCGCTGTCGGCGGTGCTCCGGCTGGCCGCCGCCACCGGCGCCCGGACGGCCTGGGTGCCCCGCCGGGCCGGCGAGCGCGGTGCCATCGAGGCCGGCGCGCTGCCCGGCACCCTGCCCATCGGCCGCCCGGCCGGCGACGAGTCGGCCCGGGCCGAGGTGGCCCGCGCCTGGAACGTCGCCGAGCTGCCGGCCGCGCCCGGCCGGGACACCGACGGCATCCTCGCCGCCGCGCTGGCCGGCGAGCTGGACGCGCTGGTGGTCGGCGGCGTCGACCCCTACGACCTGGCCGATCCGCAGGCCGCGCTGGCCGCGCTGGAGAACACCCCGTTCATCGTCTCGCTGGAGATGCGCGCCAGCGCGGTCACCGACCGCGCCGACGTGGTCCTGCCGGTCGCGGCGGTGCAGGAGAAGAGCGGCACGTTCGTCGACTGGGAGGGCCGCGGCCGCTCCTTCGAGCGCGCCATCGAGGTGCCCGGCGTGCTCAGCGACCTGCGGGCGCTGGCCGCGCTCGGCGACCACCTGGACGTGCACCTCGGCCTGCCGGACCCGGCCGCGGCCCGCCGCGAGCTGGCGGCGCTCGGCGCCTGGCGCGGCGTCCGCCCGCCCGTCCCGTCGGCCGGCGGCGGCACCACCGCGGTTCCCGGTCCCGGGGAGGCGGTGCTGGCGAGCTGGCACCTGCTGCTGGACGCCGGCCGGCTGCAGGACGGCGAGCCGTATCTGGCGGGCACCGCCCGCGTGGTGGAGGCGCTGGTGTCGGAGGCCACCGCCGCCGAGATCGGCGCCGTCGACGGCGGTAAGGTCGACCTGGCCACCGAGGCCGGTACGATCACGCTGCCGGTGCGGCTGGCCGACCTGCCCGACCGCGTGGTGTGGGTGCCGTGGAACTCTCCCGGCTGCTCGGTCACCCGCGACCTGCACGCCGTGCCGGGTGACGTGGTGAGGCTGCGGGCCGGCGGCCAGGTCGTGCGCGAGACGGCCGGCGTCGTGCCGCCCGCCCGCGAAGCGGATGAGGAGCGGTGAACGACCAGATGAACACGACCGCGCTGGCACTTCTGGCGGCCGATCCCGACCAGCCCACCCTTGCCGACTTCGGCAAGGATCCCCTGTGGATCTCCATCATCAAGGCGTTGTTCATCTTCGTCTTCCTGATGCTCGGCGTGCTGTTCGGGGTGTGGACCGAGCGCAAGCTCATCTCCCGGATGCAGCACCGCTACGGCCCCAACCGGGCCGGCAAGTTCGGCCTGCTGCAGTCGGTGGCCGACGGGATCAAGATGGGCCTGAAGGAGGACATCCTGCCGCGGACGGTGGACAAGGTCGTCTACGTCCTGGCCCCGATCCTCATCGCGGTGCCCGCCTTCCTGTCCTTCTCGATCATCCCGTTCGGCCCGATCGTCTCGATGTTCGGGGTGCGTACGCCGCTGCAGCTCACCGACCTGCCGGTCGCGGTGCTGGTGGTGCTGGCGATGGCCTCGATCGGGGTGTACGGCGTCGTGCTGGCCGGCTGGGGCTCGCGGTCTCCGTACGCCGTCCTCGGCGGGCTGCGCTCGACCGCCCAGGTGATCTCCTACGAGATCGCGATGGGCCTGTCGTTCGTCGCGGTGTTCCTGTTCGCCGGCACCCTGTCCACCTCCGAGATCGTCGCCAAGCAGGCGTCCGGCGGCACCTGGCAGGTGGGCGGGCTGGACGTCCCGCTGCCGTCCTGGTACGCGATCCTGCTGATCCCGTCCTTCCTGATCTACGTGATCACCATGCTGGGCGAGACCAACCGGGTGCCGTTCGACCTGCCGGAGGGCGAGGGCGAGCTGGTCGGCGGGTTCCACACCGAGTACTCCTCCTCGCTGAAGTTCGCGATGTTCATGCTGGCGGAGTACGTCAACATCTTCACCGTCTCCGGGCTGTGCATCACGCTGTTCCTCGGCGGCTGGCGGGCCCCGTGGCCCATCTCGCTGTGGGACGGGGCCAACAGCGGCTGGTGGCCGATGCTGTGGTTCTTCGCCAAGCTGGTCCTGCTGTTCGCCTTCTTCGTCTGGGTGCGCGCCTCGCTGCCGCGCATCCGCTACGACCAGCTGATGGCGTTCGGCTGGAAGATCCTCATTCCGCTCAACCTGGCGTGGATCCTGCTGGTGGCCACCGTCCGGGCCACCCGGATCCAGGGCGCCGACCGCACTCTGGTGCTGGTCATCGCGGCCGTCGTCGTGGTGGGGTGTCTGGCGATCTACTTCCGCTTCGACACGGTCAACCAGCGCCGGCGGGAGGCCAGGGCCGCCGAGGCCCAGGCCGAGTTCGAGCAACTGCGTGCGGAGCCGACCGCCGGCGGGTTCCCGGTTCCGGCGCTGGACCTGCCGCACTACCACGGCGTCAACGGACGCAAGGAGGTCCCCAGTGGGACTAACTGATTTCCTGAACCCGGTCAAGGGGTTCGGCGTCACCTTCCACCACATGTTCAAGAAGCCGGTGACGACCAACTACCCGGAGGAGAAGCGGCCCACCGCGCCCCGGTTCCACGGTCGCCACCAGCTGAACCGGTGGCCGGACGGGCTGGAGAAGTGCGTCGGCTGCGAGCTGTGCGCCTGGGCCTGCCCGGCGGACGCGATCTTCGTGGAGGGTGCCGACAACACCGACGAGGAGCGTTACTCGCCGGGCGAGCGGTACGGCCGGACGTACCAGATCAACTATCTGCGGTGCATCCTGTGCGGCCTGTGCATCGAGGCGTGCCCGACGCGCGCGCTGACGATGACCAACGAGTACGAGCTGGCGAACACCAGCCGGGAGAATCTCATCTACACCAAGGAGATGCTCCTCGCGCCGCTGGCTCCCGGCATGGAGGCGCCGCCGCACCCCATGCGCCTCGGCGAGACCGAAGAGGACTACTACCGGTTGGGCCGTAGCAATGGGTGAAACGATCACGTTCTGGGTGCTGGCGGTCGTCTCGGTGGCCGCCGCGTTCGGGCTCGTCTTCAGCCGCAAGGCGGTGTACTCCGCGCTCATGCTGGGCGTGGTGATGCTCTCGCTGGCGGTGCTCTACGCCGTGCAGGACGCCCCGTTCCTCGCCGTGGTGCAGATCATCGTCTACACCGGCGCCGTCATGATGCTCTTCCTGTTCGTACTGATGCTGGTCGGGGTGGACTCCTCCGACTCGCTGGTGGAGACGATCAAGGGGCAGCGATTCTGGGCGTTCGTCGCGGGCCTCGGGTTCGCCGTCCTGCTGGCGGTGGGCATCGGCAACGCGGTGGTGGGCGACGCCACCGGCCTGGCGGCGGCCAACGCCGAAGGCGGCAACGTCCAGGGGCTGGCCAAGCTGATCTTCACCCGGTACGTGTTCGCGTTCGAGGTCACCTCGGCGCTGCTCATCACCGCCGCGCTCGGCGCGATGGTGCTGGCGCACCGCGAGCGCTCCGAGCCCAAGGCCACCCAGAAGGACCTGGCCCGGGCGCGGTTCCTGGGCGACCACCCGACCCCGCTGCCCGGCCCCGGCACCTACGCCCGGCACAACGCCATCGACATGCCGGCCCTGCTGCCGGACGGCTCGGTGTCGGAGCTGTCGGTCAACCGGGTCATCGCCCGGCACGACGTGGAGACCGGCCGGCTGCCGGAGAACGCGCGGCTGGCCGCGGCGATCCGGCAGGTCGCCGCGCACGGCCCGCGCACCGAGCAGCCCAAGGTGGTGCAGGCCGTCGCCGAGCCCGCCGAGGTGCCGGTGGCGGCCGAGGACGACCCCCCCACGGCCGCGCGGCCCGCGGGCACCCCCGTCGAGGAGGAAGGCAAGTGACCACCCACTACCTGGTGCTCTCCGCGCTGCTGTTCGCCATCGGCGGCATCGGGGTGCTCGTCCGGCGCAACGCCATCGTGGTGTTCATGTGCGTCGAGCTGATGCTCAACGCCTGCAACCTGGCCTTCGTCGCCTTCGCCCGGCAGCACGGCAACCTCCAGGGCCAGATCATCGCGTTCTTCGTCATGGTCGTCGCAGCCGCCGAGGTCGTCGTCGGCCTGGCGATCATCGTGACGATCTTCCGAACCCGCAGGTCCGCGTCGGTGGACGACGCCAACCTGCTGAAGTACTAAGAGGTGGCCGTGGAACCCGCTGAGATCGTCCAGCACTCCGGAGGAGTGATCGGCGCCTCCTGGCTGATGATCGCCCTGCCGCTGCTCGGCGCGGCGATCCTGCTGCTGACCGGGCGCCGCTCCGACCGCGCCGGCCATCTGCTCGGCGTCGCGATGTCGCTGGCGTCGTTCGTGGTCGCCGTGCTGGTCTTCTTCGAGCTCATCGGCCTCGGCGCGGACAGCCGCCGCCGGGTGGTGGAGCTGTACGACTTCCTGCCGTCCGGCTCGCTCGACGTGAAGATGGGCCTGCTGCTGGACCCGTTGTCGATCTCGTTCGCCCTGCTGATCACCGGTGTCGGATCCCTGATCCACATCTACTCGATCGGCTACATGGCGCACGACCCGAACCGGCGGCGGTTCTTCGCCTACCTGAACCTGTTCGTCGCGGCGATGCTGCTGCTGGTGCTGGCCGACAACTACCTCGGCCTGTACATCGGCTGGGAGGGCGTGGGTCTCGCGTCCTACCTGCTGATCGGCTTCTGGCAGCACAAGCCGTCCGCCGCCGTCGCGGCCAAGAAGGCGTTCATCGTCAACCGCGTCGGCGACATGGGCCTCGCGCTCGGCATCTTCGTGATCTTCACCACCTTCGGCACGATCTCCTACGCGGGCACGCTGCCGCTCGCCGGCAACGCCTCCACCGGCACGCTGACGCTGATCAGCCTGGCGCTGCTGCTCGGCGCGTGCGGCAAGTCCGCGCAGGTCCCGTTGCAGTCGTGGTTGCTGGACGCGATGGAGGGTCCGACCCCGGTGTCGGCGCTCATCCACGCGGCCACCATGGTCACCGCCGGCGTCTACCTGGTGGTGCGTTCCGGGGCGTTCTTCGAGGGGGCGCCGACCGCCCAGCTGGTCGTCACCATCGTCGGTGTGGTCACGCTGCTCGCCGGTGCGATCATCGGTACCGCCAAGGACGACATCAAGAAGGCCCTGGCGGGGTCCACGATGTCGCAGATCGGGTACATGATGCTCGCGGCCGGACTCGGCCCGGCGGGCTACGCGGTCGCCATCGCGCACCTGATCGCGCACGGCTTCTTCAAGGCCTCCATGTTCCTCGGCGCCGGCTCGGTCATGCACGCCATGAACGACGAGGTGAACATGCGCCGGTACGGCGGCCTCGCCTCGGTCATGAAGATCACCTGGATCACCTTCGGTCTCGGCTACCTGGCGATCATCGGCTTCCCGCTGCTGTCCGGATACTGGACCAAGGACGGCATCATCGAGGCCGCCATGGAGCACAACCAGATCCTCGGCTGGCTCGCGGTGCTGGGCGCCGGCATCACCGGTTTCTACATGTCCCGGCTGTTCTTCATGACCTTCCACGGCCGGCGCCGCTGGGAGGAGGGCGTCCACCCGCACGAGTCGCCCGCGGTGATGACCTGGCCGCTGATCATCCTGTCGATCGGCTCGGTCTTCGGCGGCGCGTTCCTCATCCTGGGCAACCGGATGTTCGAGTTCCTCGCCCCGGCGGTCGGCCGCCCCGAGGAGGCGCCCACCGTGCACGCCATCAGCACCATCGGCCTGGTCACCCTGGCGGTGGTCGCGGTCGGCGCGGTGTACGCCTGGCTGCGGTACGGCCGGGCCGCGGTGCCGGAGGTCGCCCCGCGCGGTTCCTTCCTCACCACCTTCGCCCGGCGCGACCTGTACGGTGACGCGCTGAACGAGGCCCTGTTCATGCGCCCCGGCCAGTGGCTGACCCGCATCGCGGTGTTCTTCGACAACCGCGGCATCGACGGGCTGGTCAACGGGCTGGCGGCCGCCATCGGCGGCACGTCCGGCCGGTTGCGCCGCGTGCAGACCGGCTTCGTCCGGTCGTACGCCTTGTCGATATTCTTCGGTGCCGCCCTCCTGGTCGGCGCATGGTTCGTCGTAGGGAACCTGTGATGCCCTGGCTCTCAATCCTGATGGGCGTGCCCGTGCTGGGCGCGCTGGCGGTGGCGGCGGTGCCCAAGGGCAACGACCGGCTCGCCAAGCAGCTCACGCTCGCCGTGTCGCTCGTCGTGCTGGCGCTCACGCTGGCCATGGCGTTCCAGTTCGACCCTGCCGGGCCCCGCGACCAGTTCGCCGAGGTGTACCGCTGGATCCCGGCGTTCGGCGTGCATTACGCGGTCGGGGTGGACGGCATCGCGCTGGTGCTCATCGCGCTGGCGGTGGTGCTGGTGCCGATCGTGGTGCTGGCCTCCTGGCACGACGCGGACCGGCCGGACGCCAGGCGCTCGGTGAAGACGTACTTCTCCCTCATCCTGGTGCTCGAGGCGATGATGATCGGCGTCTTCGCGGCGACCGACGTCTTCCTGTTCTACGTCTTCTTCGAGGCGATGCTCATCCCGATGTACTTCATGATCGGGTCCTACGGCGGTGCGCAGCGCTCCTACGCGGCGGTCAAGTTCCTGCTGTACTCGCTGTTCGGCGGCCTGCTCATGCTGGTCGCGGTGATCGCGCTCTACTCGATGGCCGGCAAGAACACCTTCCTGTTCCCCGAGCTGATCGGCGTGATCAAGGACCCGACGGCGCAGAAGTGGCTGTTCCTCGGCTTCTTCATCGCCTTCGCGGTCAAGGCGCCGCTGTGGCCGTTCCACACCTGGCTGCCCGACGCCGCCGCACAGGCCCCGGCCGGCGCGGCGGTGCTGCTGGTCGGCGTGCTGGACAAGGTCGGCACGTACGGCATGCTGCGCTTCTGCCTGGAGCTGTTCCCGGACGCCGCCAAGTTCTTCACCCCGCTGGTGATCACGCTCAGCGTGATCGGCATCGTGTACGGCGCGATCGTGGCCATCGGGCAGACCGACATGAAGCGGCTCATCGCCTACACGTCGATCTCCCACTTCGGCTTCATCACGATGGGCGTGTTCGCGATGACCGCCGACGCCGGCGCCGGCGCCACCCTGTACATGGTGAACCACGGCTTCTCCACCGGGGCGCTGTTCCTGCTGGCGGGCTTCCTGATCCACCGGCGCGGCTCGCACCACATCTCCGACTACGGCGGCGTGCAGAAGGTCGCCCCGGTGCTCGCCGGCACCTTCCTGGTCGCCGGCCTGTCGTCGCTGTCGCTGCCCGGCCTGTCGACCTTCGTCAGCGAGTTCCTGGTGCTGATCGGCACCTTCGAGCGGTACGCCGTTCCCAGCATCATCGCGCTGTCCGGCATGGTGCTGGCCGCCGTCTACATCCTGTGGATGTACCAGCGCATGATGACCGGCCCGACCGCCGAATCGGTCAAGGCGCTGCCCGATCTGAACGTCCGCGAGAAGATCGTCATCGCGCCGCTGGTCGCGCTGCTCATCGGCTTCGGATTCTTCCCCAAGCCGCTGCTCGACGTGATCAACCCGGCGGTGAAGCAGACCCTCACGAGCGTCAACGTCACACCGTTCGCGCCCGCCGTACCGGCGACCGCTGAGAAGAAGGGGGCCGGCCAGTGAGCACCCTCGCCGCCGTAGCCGTCGACCCGCCGAAGATCGAGTACGCGGAGCTCTCCCCGATGCTCCTGGTCTTCGGCGCGGCGATCGCCGGCGTGCTCGTCGAAGCGTTCACGCCGCGCTACCTGCGCAAGTCCATCCAGGTGCCGATCACCATCGTGTCGCTCATCGGCGCCTTCGTGCTCACCGTCTGGCTGGGTCTGCGGGGGACGCGGGACGCGGCGGCCATGGGCTCGGTCGCGGTGGACGGGCCGGCGCTGTTCATCTGGGGTGCCATCCTGCTGCTCGCGGTGGTCAGCGTGCTGCTGATCAACGACGACGACCAGTTCGTCGCCCAGGCGGCCGCGGTCCCGGGCAGCGCCGACGAGGACCGCGCGATCTCCGAGGGCGGCGCGCACACCGAGATCTACCCGCTGGTGTTGTTCGCCGTCGGCGGCATGCTGCTCTTCCCGGCGGCCAACGACCTGCTCATCATGTTCGTGGCCCTGGAGGTCATGTCCCTGCCGCTCTACCTGCTGTGCGGCCTGGCCCGGCGCCGCCGCCTGCTCTCGCAGGAAGCGGCGATGAAGTACTTCCTGCTCGGCGCCTTCTCCTCGGCGTTCTTCCTGTACGGCACCGCCCTGCTCTACGGCTTCGCCGGCTCGGTCGACCTGGCCGCGATCGCCAAGTCGCTCGGCAGCGTCGCCGGCCAGGACAGTCTGCTGTTCATGGGGGCCGCCACGCTCGCCGTCGGCGTGCTGTTCAAGATCGGCGCCGCGCCCTTCCAGGCCTGGAAGCCGGACGTGTACCAGGGCGCCCCCACCCCGATCACCGCGCTGATGGCGTCCGGCACGCTCATCGCCGCGTTCGGCGCGCTGCTGCGGGTCTTCTGGGTCGCGCTCGGCAACCTCGACACCGAGTGGATCCCGGTGCTGTGGGCCGTCGCCATCCTCACCATGGTCGTCGGCGCGGTCCTCGCCATCACCCAGACCGACATCAAGCGCATGCTGGCCTACTCGTCCATCGCGCACACCGGCTTCCTGCTCACCGCGGTGGTCGCCACCGGCAACGCCGGGCAGAACGCCGGCGCGCTGTCCGGCATCCTGTTCTACCTGCTGGCTTACGGCTTCGCCACGGTGGGGGCCTTCGCGGTCGTCACCATGGTGCGCGACGCGGGCGGCGAGGCCGGGCACCTGTCCCGGTGGGCCGGGCTCGGCAAGCGCTCCCCGGTGCTGGCCGGCATCTTCACCCTCTTCCTCCTCGCCTTCGCCGGCATCCCGCTGACCTCCGGCTTCTTCGGGAAGTACGCGGTGTTCTCCGCGGCCGTCGCCGGCGGCGCCACCGCGCTGGTGATCGTCGGTGTGGTGACCTCGGCGATGGCGGCGTTCTTTTACGTCCGGGTCATCGTGCTGATGTTCTTCAGCGACCCGGCGCCGGAGGGCCCCACCATCGCGATGCCGAGCATGGGCACCGCGGCGGTGGTCACCCTGTCCGCGGCGGCTACCGTAGTGCTGGGGGTGTTCCCGCAGCCGGTGCTCGATCTCGCGCACTCGGCCGCGCAGTCGCTGTTCGTCCGATAGGAGTAAACCCGCATGGCCGCGCCGCCCGTAGTCGACCTGCCTTTCATCGACGAAGGGCTGGCCGCGGATATCGCCGGTGGCCTGGACGCCGTCGAGAAGCTGCTCCGCACGTCCGCCGACAGCGACGACGCGTTCGTCGCCGAGGCGTCCCGGCATCTCATCGAGGCCGGCGGCAAGCGCTTCCGTGCGATGCTCGTCCTGCTGGCGGCCCAGTTCGGCGACCCGAGCGCCCCCGGCATCGTGCCGGGGGCGGTGGTCATCGAGCTGACCCACCTGGCCACCCTGTACCACGACGACGTGATGGACGAGGCCCGGGTGCGCCGCGGCTCGCCGTCGGCCAACGCCCGCTGGGACAACACCGTCGCCATCCTCACCGGCGACTACCTGTTCGCCCAGGCCTCGGAGATCCTCGCCGACCTCGGCCCGGAACTGGTGCGCATCCAGGCGCAGACCTTCTCCCGGCTGGTCCGCGGGCAGATCCGCGAGACCATCGGCCCGCGGCCCGGCGTGGACGACATCACCCACTACATCGAGGTGCTGGCCGACAAGACCGGCTCGCTGATCGCCACCTCCGGCCGGTTCGGCGCCATGCTGGCCGGTGCCCCTGTGGAGATCACCGAGCGGCTGACCAGTGCTTGCGAGGCCATCGGCGTCGCCTGGCAGCTCAGCGACGACCTGCTGGACGTGGCCTCCTCGGCGGGGGAGAGCGGTAAGACCCCCGGCACCGACCTGCGGGAGGGCATCCGCACGCTGCCCGTCCTGTACGTGCTGGCCTCCGGCGACGAGGGGGACGCCCGGCTACGCGAGCTGCTGGCCGGGCCGGTGCCCGACGGGCAGGTCGCCGAGGCGGTGGAGCTGCTGCGGGCCAATCCGGCGATGGCCCGGGCCCGCGACGAGCTGATGGCATGGGTCGGCAGAGCCCGCGCCGACCTGTCCGGCCTGCCGGACATCCCGGCCCGGGCGGCGCTGCTCGCCCTGTGCGACTACGTGGCCGACCGCTCCGGCTGACCCGGGCGGGGCCGGCCGTCGGCTCGCTCAGCTGCCGGCCAGGAGCTCCACCACCGGGGCCAGCCGTTCGGCGTACATCTGGGTCACCGTGATGTAGGAGACCTGGTGCGCGTCCCGGCGGCGCAGCAGCCGGTCGGCCATCTGCCGGGGCGTGCCCCGCAGCACGGTGACCGCGTCGTCCGGCAGCGGACCGCCGAGCCGCCGCGCCAGCCACGGCGGCGGTTCGTCCTCGCCGACCAGGTGCACGCTGACCGCGATCTCCAGCCGGTCGAAGTCATCGGCCGCCTGCCGGATCAGCCGGACCGGCCCGGCGAGCCCGTCCTCCGGGGTGTCGGCGGGCAGGCCGAGCGCGATGGAGTCGGCGGTGCGGGCCGCCAGGCCCAGCATCCGGGCGCTGCGGCCGGCGATCAGCACCCGGGGCGCGGGGCGGGCACCCGGCCACCGGCGGACCCGGCCGATCACCTCTTGGATGCGGCCGATCCGCTGGTCCACCGAACCGAACGGCACCCCCAGCCGGTCGGCGTCCTGCCGGCCGTCCGGGCGGCCGGCGCCGATCCCCAGCTCGAACCGGCCGCCGGACAGCAGGTTCAGCGCGTCGACCTCCCAGGCCACCTGCTCGGCACGCCGGAACGGGGCGGCCAGCACGAACGTGCCGACGTGGATGGAAGTGGTGGCCGCCGCGGCGGCGGCCAGCGCGGGCAGCGGCGCCAGGGTGCGCAGCGTGTCGGGGGTGAGGAAGGTGGCGTACCCCAGCTCCTCGGCCCGCCGGGCCTGCGCGGTCCATCCGGCGCCGTCGGCCGCGTCCGAGGCCACCACACCGAACCGGAAAAGACGATCAGCCATCCCGGACCTCCCCGCTCCCGAAAGCGTTCTCCTGCGACTCGCGTCCTGCAGGAGATGCTCGCGCGGCGGACGCCGATCCGGCGTCGGCCGCCGGGCGCGGGCCCGCTACCGCCGGCGGGGTAGTGGCCGCCGGACTCGGATACGCCAGGCGGGGTAGATGGCCGGACGGCCGGACCGGACCGGGCGGCGTGGATCAGCCGGACGGCCGGCCTGGGCCGGTCAGACGGTCTCCAGCCGGCGCGCCGTCGCCGCCCGGCGGGTCCGGTGCGCGTGCCGCAGCCCTTCCCAGCTGAAGAGCACCAGCGCCAGCCAGATGAGCGCGAACCCGAACCAGCGGCTGGGCGGCATGGTCTCGTGCGCGACCAGCACGCCGCACAGGAACTGCAGGATGGGCGCGATGTACTGCAGCAGGCCGATGGTCGACAGCGGGATGCGGATCGCCGCGGCGGTGAAGCACAGCAGCGGGATCGCGGTGACCACGCCCGCCCCGATCAGCAGGACGGCGTGGCCGGCGCCCGCCGTGCCGAAGGTCGCGGTGCCGTCCGCCTGCAGGTACAGCAGGTAGCCGAGCGCGGGGATCAGCAGCACCAGCGTCTCCACGGTGAGGCTCTCGGTCCCGGCGACGCCCGCCTTCTTCTTCAGCAGGCCGTAGCAGGCGAAGGAGGCGGCCAGGGTGAGCGCCATCCACGGCGGCCGGCCGTAGTCCGCGGTCAACACCACCACGGCCAGGGCTCCGAGGCCGACGGCCGCCCACTGCCAGCGCCGCAGCCGCTCCCGGAAGATCAGCACCCCGAACAGCACGCTGACCAGGGGGTTGATGAAGTAGCCGAGCGCCGCCTCCACCACGTGCCCGGAGTTGACCGCGTAGATGTAGACGCCCCAGTTCACGGAGATCACCACGGCGGCGAGCGCGAGCAGCAGCAGCGTGCGCGGCCGGCGGGCCAGCTCGCGGATCCAGGACCAGTGCCGGCGTACCGCCAGCGCCACCACCACCGCGACCAGCGACCACACCATGCGATGCGCGAGGATCTCCACCGCCCCCGACGGCTTCAGCAGCGGCCAGTACAGCGGGAAGAGCCCCCAGATGCCGTACGCCGCGATCCCGTAGAGCACCCCGCGCCGCGAATCAGACATGTCGCCATTGTTGTCCGTATCGCGATTAACGGCAAATAAGTAATACTATGAGTATTGGTTAAGCGTGGCTTAACCGGGGAACAAGCCGCCGCCCCGCGCGGTTGGGCGGGATAGCGTTCGACCCAGATGGAGGTGCGCCATGGGATGGCTCTTCGGCCAGCACAAGACGTCGATGGTGAGCCGGGACGACGCGCTGCCCGGCCGCGCCACCCCGATCCCGGTACCGGCCCGGCACGCCGTCCTCGACGCGCCGCTCGCCCCGCCGTACCCGGCGGGCACCGAGATCGCCGAGTTCGGGATGGGCTGCTTCTGGGGCGCCGAGCGGAAGTTCTGGCAGACCCCCGGCGTCGTCTCCACCTCGGTGGGCTACCAGGGCGGCTATACGCCGAACCCCACGTACGAAGAGGTCTGCAGCGGCCGCACCGGGCACGCCGAGGTGGTGCGGGTGGTCTACGACCCCGACCAGGTCTCCTACGAGGAACTTCT
>NZ_BOOU01000096.1 GCF_016863395.1 Sphaerisporangium rufum
ATCGCGGCCACCCTCAACGCCGGTGGTCCCCGCCGCGGATCTGGTCGACGGCGTGCCGCAGCACCGGGGCGAGCACCGCCATGCCGTCGCGGACGCCGCCGGAGGAGCCGGGCAGGTTGACGATGATCGTGGTGCCCGCCTGGCCGGCCAGGCCGCGGGACAGGATCGAGGTCGGCACCCGGTCGCGGAACGCCTGCCGGATCGCCTCGGCGATGCCGGGTATCTCCCGGTCGATGACCCGGCGGGTCATCTCCGGGGTGAGGTCCCGCGGGGTGAGGCCGGTGCCGCCGGTGGTGACGATCACGTCGTAGCCGGCCAGGACGCCGTCGCGTATCGCGGCCTCGACCGGGTCGCCGTCCGGCACCACCACCGGGCCGTCCACCGGCTCGCAGCCGGCACCGGCCAGCAACTCCCGGAGCAGTTGTCCCGATTTATCGGGATAAACACCGGCGGCGGCCCGGGTGGACGCGGTCACCACCAGCGCCCTCACGGCCGGGTCCAGACGCCGGTCTTGCCGCCGGTCTTCTCCTCGACACGCACGTCCGCGATCGTCGCGGCCGGGTCGACCGCCTTGATCATGTCGATCATCGCCAGCGCGGCCACGGTCACCGCGGTGAGGGCCTCCATCTCCACGCCGGTACGGTCCGCGGTGCGCACCCGGGCGGTGATCTCCACCCCGGCATCGGCCACCGCGAGGTCCACCTCGACCCCGTGCAACGCGATCGGATGGCACAGCGGGATCAGGTCGGGCGTGCGCTTGGCCCCCATGATCCCGGCGAGACGCGCCACGCCCAGCGCGTCGCCCTTGGGCACCTCGCCCGACCGCAGGATCGCGACCGCCGCCGGCGACAGCAGCACCCGGCCGCTCGCCCGCGCGGTGCGGACGCCGACGTCCTTGGCCGACACGTCGACCATCCGGGCCGCCCCCGACTCCGTCAGGTGGGTCAGCCGGCCTGGCTCGCTCACAGCGGGATCACCTCCACGACCGCGCCCGCGGGCACCTCGGTCACGTCCTCCGGTACGACGATCAGCGCGTTCGCCGCGGCCAGCGCGGCCAGCTGATGGGACCCCTGCCCGTGCACCGGCGTCACCCGCGCCTCCCCGCCCGCGCCGTCCGCACCGTCCGCACCGTCCACGCCGGACAGCACGCCGCGCAGGAAGGACCGCTTGCCGGCCGGCGAGCGCAGCGCCGCCGCCGCCCGGGCCGGCACGGTGGCCGGCGGGCCGGCCGGCAGCCCGCGCATCAGCGCCAGCGCCGGCCGCACGTACAGCACGAACGACACGTACGACGACACCGGGTTGCCGGGCAGCGTGAAGATCGGCACCCGCCGGTCGCCCAGCAGGCCGAACCCCTGCGGCATGCCCGGCTGCATGGCCACCTTGCCGAACCAGACCGTGCCGAGCGAGGCCAGCGCCTCCTTGACCGGCTCGTAGGCGCCCATCGAGATGCCGCCACTGGTGATCACCGCGTCCGCCGTGCCGAGCAGGCCGTTCAGGGTGGCGAGGAACTCGGCCGGGTCGTCGCGCACCGCCCGGCGCCGCTCGGCCCGGCCGCCGGCCTGCCGGACCGCGGCGACCAGCGTGACCCCGTTGGACTCCCAGATCTGCCCGTGCCCGAGCGGCGTGCCGGGCTCGACCAGCTCGGCCCCGGTGGACAGCACCACCACCCGGGGCGCCGGCCGGGCGAGCACCGCCCGGCGGCCCGCCCCGGCCAGGATGCCCAGCTGGGCCGGGCCGAGCACCGTCCCGGCGGGCAGCACCACGTCGCCGGGCCGGACGTCCTCCCCGGCGCGACGGATCGCGTTGCCGGGCGGCGCCGGCCGGCGGATCGCCACCGTGCCGGTGCCGCCGTCGGTCCACTCCACCGGGACGACCGCGTCGGCACCCGCCGGCAGCGGGGCGCCGGTCATGATCCGGGTGACCTGTCCCGGCGCCAGCCGCCGCGGCGCGGTGTCGCCGGCCGGCACGTCCGCCGCGACCGGCAGCAGCACCGGGTCGTCCTCGCGCGCGCCGGCCACGTCCGCGGCCCGCACCGCGTACCCGTCCATCGCCGAGTTGTCGAACGGCGGCAGCGCCACCGGCGCGGCGACGTCCTCGGCGGCCACCGCGCCGAGCGCCTCGTCCAGGTCCAGCTCGACCGGGTCCAGCGGGCGCACCGCGGCCAGGATCGCGGCCAGGTGCTCGTCGACCGGCCTCACGACGCCCCGCCCGCGCCGCCGGGACGGGCTGCGGCGCGACCGGGCCTTGCGCCGGCGCGGGCCACCACGAGGCCTGGCCTTGTTCCGGGGCGAGCCATCACAAGGCCGGGGCCTGTGCCGGCGCGGGCCGTCACCGCCCGGCCGGGCAGGGCTGTGGCGCGAGCCGTCACCGCTCGGCCGGCAGCTCGTCCAGGAACCGGCGCAGCCACGGCAGCAGCTCCGGCGCCAGGTCCGGGCGCTCGGCCGCGAAGCGGATCACCGTCCGCAGGTAGTCCATCTTGTTGCCGGTGTCGTACCGGCGGCCGCGGAACAGCACGCCGTGCACCGGCCCGCCCTGCTCGGACGGCCGGCCGGCCAGCTCCAGCAGCGCGTCGGTCAGCTGGATCTCGCCGCCGCGGCCCGGCGGGGTGTTCTCCAGCACCTCGAACACCGCGGGGTCGATCACGTACCGCCCGATGACCGCCCAGTTGGACGGGGCCTCGTCGGCCGGCGGCTTCTCCACCAGCCCGGTCACCCGGACCACGTCATCCTCGCCGGTCGGCTCGATCTCGGCGCAGCCGTACAGCGAGACCTGCTCCTTGGGCACCTCCATCAGCGCCACGACGCTGCCGCCGTAGGTGTTGCGCACCTCGATCATGCGCTTAAGGAGCTGGTCGCGGGGGTCGATCAGGTCGTCGCCGAGCAGGCAGGCGAACGCGTGGCCGTCCACGTGCTGCTTGGCGCACAGCACCGCGTGTCCGAGCCCCTTGGCCTCTCCCTGCCGGACGTAGTGCAGCGTGGCGAGATCGACCGGCTCGAGCACCTGGGACAGCCGCTCGTCGTCCCCCTTGGACGCCAGCGCCTCCTCCAGCTCGTACGCTCGGTCGAAGTGGTCTTCCAGGGAGCGCTTGTTGCGGCCGGTCACCATGAGCACGTCGAGCAGCCCGACCGACACCGCCTCTTCGACGACATACTGGATGACCGGCTTGTCGACGATCGGCAGCATTTCTTTCGGCGTCGCCTTGGTCGCCGGCAGGAATCTCGTGCCGAGACCCGCCGCCGGGATGACTACTTTCGTCACAGGATCGTGGTCAGCCATGGGTGCACCTTAATGGAGGTCCGAGTGGGCAAGGCAGAGCTGCGGCGGAGCATCATCTCCGCCCGGGCGGGACTCCCCGACCAGAGTGGCTCGGCGAGCGCAATCAGGGAAACGCTACTCGACCGGCCCTGGGTGCAGATGGCCGGGTTGGTGGCCTGCTACTGGTCCATGGGCACCGAGCCGGCCACCCACGGCCTGGTGTTCGCGCTGTGGAAGCACGGCGCGACCGTGCTGCTGCCCGTGCTGCGCCCGGACCTCGACCTGGACTGGGCGGTGTACGACGGCCCCGACTCGCTGGCCCCCGGGCCGCGCGGCCACCTGGAGCCGGTGGACACCCGGCGCGGGGTGGACGCGATCCGCACCGCCGCGCTGGTGATCGTCCCGGCGCTCGCGGTGGACCGGGTCACCGGCGTCCGGCTCGGCCGCGGCGGCGGTTCCTACGACCGGGCGCTGGCCCGGGTCGGCCCGAACGTGCCGACGGTCGCGCTGCTGCACGAGGGCGAGCTGGTCGAGGGCGTGCCGGCCGAGCCGCACGACCGGCCGGTCGCCATGGCCGCCCTCCCGTCGGGCATCGTCACCTTCGCCGGCCCGCCGGGAGCCGGATCGCCGGCCCGCCCGGCCCGCCGTTCCTGGTGAGCGGTCCACCGGAGTGTCATCGCCTCCCCGCCCGTCCCCGGCAGGGTCAGCGGATCTCCAGGTCGGCCAGGCCGCCGTTCTTGGTGAAGTAGTCCGGCAGGGTGTCGGCGCGCACCGCGTCGAACAGCGCCTTGCCGGCCTTACGGTCCACCCGGACCACGCTGGCCCCCTTGACCATGGCGGTGCCGCGGGTCGGGATGGTCGTCGAGTCGATCTTGTCCGGCCGCACGTCGCGCAGCTCCAGCGCCAGGTCGCGCAGGGTGCTCATGGTCACCCCGGAGTCGACGCTGACCGCCCGGGTGAACGCCTCCAGGAAGTCGTTCAGCCGGAACGGGTTGGTCAGCGTCTCCTCGCTGATGATCTTCTTTCCGAGGGCGCGGACGAACGCCTGCTGCCGCCGCATCCGGTCGAAGTCGCCGCCGGGCAGGTTGTACCGCTGGCGGACGAACAGCAGGGCCCGCTCCCCCTCCAGGTGCACGGTGCCCTTGGGCCAGGTCACCTTGTTGGCCGGGTCGTACACCTGCTGGGCCAGCTCGACGTCGACCCCGCCGATCACCTGGGTCATGGTGACGAAGCCCTGGAAGTCGAGCGCGGCGAAGTGGTCGATCCGGACGCCGGTCAGCTGCTCCACCGTGCTGATCAGCAGTTTCGGCCCGCCGAAGGCGTAGGCTGCGTTGATCTTGTTGTTTCCGCGTCCGGGGATGCGGACATAAGAGTCGCGGGGGATGCCGATGAGGGTGAGCCGGTCGCGCGCGGCCGGAACATGGACGATCATGATGCTGTCGGCCCGCTGGCCGCCCGACTCGCCCGGACGCCGGTCCGACCCGATGAGCAGCCAGTTCTGCGCGCCGTCCGCGCCGACGGCGGGCCGGCCCGCGCCGTCGGGGAACGCTCCAGGGATGCGCTCGATGTTGCCGTTCAGCGTTATCTGACGCTCCATAACCACGGCGAACCCGGTGGCGAGCACCATCGCGACGAGCAGCCCGATCACGATCATCAGCCGGCGGAACGGCCGCCGTCTCCTGGGCGGTCTCCCCGGCGGCGTGGCCGGGCGGTCGGGCCCGGCGCCGTCCGGGCCATCCTCCGCCGTGCCGCGGGGGGCGTCGAGATCACCGAGGATCCGGGACTTCTCGTCGGTCACCTGGTCACCTGAAGTTGCTTTAGTGCGTGATGTGTCGCAGGTGACGCTAGCCCAAAGCAGTGCACCGGGATAGTGGACCGTATGAATACGAAAGAATAGGTGCAAAACACGAGAAGGGAGACCGGTGACGCTGGACGTCTGGCTGCTTCTCGCGTCCGTCGTCGTGATCGCGGCCATCGCCTCGGTCCGGGTGGCGCACCGCACCGGCCTGCCCAGCCTACTGATCTATCTCGGGCTCGGACTGCTCGTCGGCGAGGCCGGCCTGGGGCTCCAGTTCGAGAACGCGCAACTCGGCCAGCAGATCGGCATGGTCGGCCTCGCCATCATCCTGGCCGAGGGTGGCCTGACCACCAACTGGGAACACGTCCGCAAGGCGGTGCCGAGCGCCCTGGTGCTCGCCACCCTCGGCGTCGCGGTCAGCATCGTCACCCTCGCCCTCGCCTCGCGCTGGCTGCTCGGCATGGACTGGCGCACCGCGCTGCTGCTGGGCGCGGTCCTGGCCTCCACCGACGCCGCCGCCGTCTTCTCCGTGCTGCGCCGGCTGCCGCTGCCGCCCCGGCTCGCCGGAGTGCTGGAGGCCGAGTCCGGGTTCAACGACGCCCCCACCGTGATCGTCGTGGTGATGCTGAGCGCGTCCGGCGCGCCGCTGCCCACCTTCGGCCACGTCGTCGTGGACGCCGCCCTGGAGCTCGCCATCGGCGCGGCGATCGGCCTCGCCATCGGCCCGATCGGCGGCTACGCGCTGCGCCGGGTGGCCCTGCCCGCCTCCGGCCTCTACCCGATCGCGGTGCTCGCCCTCGCCTTCATCGCCTACAGCGGCGCGACGCTGCTGCACGGCAGCGGATTCCTGTCGGTCTACCTGTGCACCCTGGTGCTGGGCAACATGCGGCTGCCGCACCGGGCCGCCACCCGCGGCTTCGCCGAAGGATCGGCGTGGCTGGCGCAGATCGGCCTGTTCGTCATGCTCGGCATGCTCGCCAGCCCGCACGAGCTGCCCGCCGCCATCGTCCCCGGCCTGATCGCCGGCGTCGCGTTGCTGCTGGCCGCCCGGCCGCTGTCGGTCATGGCCTCCGCGCTATTGGTACGGATCGCCCGGATCGGCCGGCTCACCTGGCGGGAGCAGGCGTTCCTGTCCTGGGCCGGGCTGCGCGGCGCGGTGCCCATCGTGCTGGCCACCATCCCCTGGGCCGCCGGGCTGCCCGGCGCCAAGGGGGTGTTCAACGAGGTCTTCATCATCGTCATCGTCTTCACCATGCTGCAGGGGCCCACCCTGCCCTACCTGGCCCGGCTGCTGAAGGTGAGCGCGCCGGACGAGGCGCGCGACCTGGGAGTGGAGAGCGCCCCGCTGGAAGAGCTGCACGCCGACCTGCTGCAGGTCAGCATCCCGCCCGGCTCCGAGCTGCACGGCGTGGAGATCTTCGAGCTGCGGCTGCCGTCCGACGCCGCCGTCACCATGGTCGTCCGGGACGGCCGGTCGTTCGTGCCCGAGCCCAGCACCCGGCTGCGCGCCCGGGACCAGCTGCTGATCGTCACCACCGCCGCCTGCCGGCAGACCGTCGAACGCCGGCTGCGCGCGGTCAGCCGCCGCGGCAAGCTGGCCGGCTGGTACGGCGAGCGCGGCGAATGACCTCCACCCCCCTGGCGCCCGCCACGCGCTGGCACTTCTCCTCCCGCCCCCGGAACCCGTCGAGCGCCCGCACTTCTCACTCCGCTCCCGGAGCTCGTCGGGCGCCCGCACTTCTCACTCCGCTCCCGGAGCCCGTCGGGCGCTCGCACCCCCACCCCGCCGGCTCCGTCCGGCCCTCGTCCCGCCGGCCCCGCCGGCCCCCGGCGCCCCGACCGGCCCTCGACCACGGGCCTAATGAGAACTGTTCGAGCGGGACTCCAGGCATTCCTGCGATCATCCCCTGAGATGGTGGTCACCACCCGTACGACGGTTCACCACAACCCTGTGGCGAGCTCCTACACACGGTGTGGGAGGGATTAGAAGCCGTCTGGGTGGCGTTTAGCCTAATCGGCTGCGTACCATTAGCAGTCGCACCGGTAGAGTGCCAATCTGCGCGAGCCATACGAGGAGGAGTCCGTGCCCACTTACCAGTACGCCTGCACAGCCTGCGGCGAGGGGCTCGAGGCCGTCCAGCGTTTCACCGACGAGCCGCTCACCACGTGCCCGAGCTGCCAGGGCCAGTTGCGCAAGGTGTTCTCGGCCGTCGGCATCGTGTTCAAGGGTTCCGGTTTCTACCGGACCGACAACCGCTCCTCCAGCTCCTCCAGCACCACGACGAGCGCCAACGGCTCGTCCTCCTCGAGCTCCTCGTCCTCGGGGACCGGGTCCGACTCCGGCTCCACCGCCAAGAAGGAGCCCGCCGCGGCCTCGTCCGCCGGCTCCTCTTCGTCCAGCGGCAGCAAGAGCAGCAGCACCTCGGCCGCCTGACCCCCGACCGCCCACCGGCGCGGTGCCCGGCCATCGGGCCGGCCCCCCACTCACCCTCGCCGTCCACCCGGCCCGGGACCTCCGGGCCGGACGCGGAACGCCCTCCGGCCCGCGACGGCTCCCGGACGCCGCCCGACCATGAGCCACCCCGGACGGCCCCTGGACGCGGAGCGGTCGAGGGCCGCACTTGACGGGGCCTCGCAGACGCCGACAGGTCGGAGCGACCGCACCTGATCAGGCCTCGCCGGCGGGCCCGATCGCATTTTCTCGCGGGCTCCGTCCGGCCGTCACCGCGACCTCCACCGCCTTGAACGCGCGCTAGCCGCGCCGAGCCGCCCGCATTGAGCCACTTGCCGCCGTGCCACCGCTGGATGGTGAAGCCACGCCCCGGCTCACCGGCGAAGCCACGTTAACCCGGCAGCCAGATCTCACACCGGCGCCCCCATCCCGCACTTATCCACAGGCTGTGCATAAGTGCAGGTCGCCGGCTCCGGATCCGCCACGTTTTCCACAGCCGGCACCACCGGCCACCGTCCCCCGTGCCACGCCCACTAATGTCTGCGCCATGGTCATGAAAGCGGACATCGGGGTCATCGGCGGCTCCGGCTTCTACTCCCTCCTCGACGACGCCGAGGAGGTCCAGGTCAGCACGCCGTTCGGCCCGCCCAGCGACGCCGTCACCGTCGGGCACATCGGCTCCCGCACGGTCGCGTTCGTGCCCCGGCACGGCCGGTCGCACCAGTTCCCGCCGCACCGCATCCCCTACCGGGCCAACCTGTGGGCGCTGCGCTCCCTCGGCGTCCGCCAGGTGCTGGCGCCGAGCGCCGTCGGCTCGCTGCGCGCCGACCTCGGGCCCGGCACGCTGGTCATCCCCGACCAGCTCGTCGACCGCACCTCGGGCCGGCCGCAGACCTACTACGACGAGGGCGGCGCGGTGCACGTGCCGTTCGCCGACCCCTACTGCCCGGCCGGGCGCGCCCTGGCGGTCGCCCGCGCCCAGGGCGACGGCTGGCCGGTGGCCGGCGACGGCACCCTGGTGGTCATCGAAGGGCCGCGCTTCTCCACCCGGGCCGAGTCCCGGTGGTTCGCCGGCAACGGCTGGTCGATCGTCGGAATGACCGGCTTCCCCGAAGCGGTGCTCGCCCGCGAGCTGGCGCTCTGCTACACCACGCTGGCCCTGGTCACCGACCTGGACGCCGGGGTCGAGTCGGGCGAGGGCGTCACCCAGGAAGAGGTCTTCGCCTTCTTCGCCGCCAACAGCGAGCGGATGCGCTCCCTGGTCGCCGCGCTCGTCACCGAGCTGCCCGCCGAACGCACCTGCCCCTGCGGCGAAGCACTGGCCGGCGTCAAGCTCCCCTTCCCCCTCCCCTGATCCACGCCATCCGCTGGAGTCAGCATGCCCATCGTCCTGCGGGCGCTCCGGATCATCAACCGCCGGCGACGGCTGCTGGCCGCCGCGCTGGCCGCCGCCGCGCTGGCCTGCGCCGGCCTCGCCATCCGGCCGGTCCCGTCCCGGGAGGTGCTGGCTGCCGCCCGCGACCTGACCCCCGGCGTGTTGAGGGCCACCGATCTGACCATGGTCCGCCTGCCGGAGCAGGCGGTGCCGGACGGCGCGCTCACCTCCCGCACCCGGGCCACCGGCCGCATCCTCGCCGCGCCGCTGCGGCGGGGCGAGCCGCTCACCAACGCTCGGCTGCTCGGCCCTGGGCTGGTCGACGCCTACGGCCCCGGCACCCGCGCCACCCCGATCCGGGTCACCGACGCGGCGTCCGCCCGGTTGCTGCGCACCGGCGACGTGATCGACGTGATCGCGGCCGCGCCCCGCTGGGACGACAACGTCGAGGCCCGGACGGCGACGGTGGCCGAGGCCGTCCGGGTGATCCTCCCGCCGGTGACCGCCCGCGACACCGAGTCGGAGCCCGGCGAGAGCGGCGCGCTGGTGGTGCTGGCCACCACCGGCTACCAGGCCATCCGGCTGGCCCAGGCCGCGGCCGGCTCCCGCCTCTCCATCACCATCCACGGCCAGCCTCACTGATCATGCGCGCCGCACGCCCGGTTCGTCCCGCATGATCGACCCGGACGAGATCGGACCAGGCCCCCTAGCCCGCGGCCACAGCTCCATCGTCCGGGGTGCGAACCACCTGCTCGACGAGAGCAACATTCGACCGGCCTCCGGCCCAGCCGGTGCACCACCATCGCCAGGGCTCACCCAGCGCGGGGAGCTGTCGACCAGCCCTGCGGTCCGGCGGGAACGCCATCGCCTGGCGCTCGGTCAACCACCCGGGCGGCGGGCGGCCAGCCGCTCGATCATGCCGAGCTTGAAACGCTCGTGCCGCTCCAGGGTGAACCCCATCGCGCGCACCCGGCGCACCGGCCGCCGGCCGAAATGCTCGCCCTGCAGCGGAACGGTGACCGCGTCCAGCAGCCCTTGCAGTGCCCGGACCGGCCAGACCGGCGAGGCCACATGATCGGCGAGCAGCAGCGTCCCGCCGGGGCGGAGCACCCGGGCCATCTCCGCCAGCGCGCGGCCCTCGTCCGGAATGCAGCACAGGGCGAACGTGCAGACGACGGTGTCGAAGCTCGCGTCCGGCAGGTCCAGCGCCTGGGCGTCACCCTCCCGCAGGTCCACCTCACGGCCGAGCGACGCGGCCCGGCGCCGGCCGATCTCCAGCATCGCCGGACTCCACTCCACCGCGGTCAGCCGGATCTCGCGGGGGTAGTACGGCAGGTTGAGGCCGGTGCCGAACGCCACCTCCAGCGTGTCACCGGTGGCCTGCCCGCACAGCCAGGGCCGGGTGTCGGCGAAGAACCGCCGCTCGGCGACCGCCATGATCCGGTCGTAGGACGCCGACTGCCGGTCCCAGTACCGCCGCAACCGCTCCGTCCGCGCCACCGTCCACCCCACAACCCTAGAAAAGCCCCATTTCACCATGCCAGCGCTGACACCGGACAGCCACGCCCGTGACACCCCTGGACAGCCACGCCAGTGACGCCCGGCCAGGCCGGCACGTCACCCGGCTGGCGAAGGGATCCGGCGAACAGCCGGGACTACCGGAAGGGGTCCATTTTCACGCGTCGCCACGAGGGCAACGAGCGGCGCGACGTCAACCGATGCCGACGCGACCAGGCATGGCGGCGGAGATCACAGCTTGGCGGCGAGCTTGGGGTCGTACTCCCAGTGCCACGGCTCGAAGGGGCTGCTGTACGCCCAGTCGGGATGGATCCACCCGAACTTCTTGCTGTTGGCCTCCAGCCAGTTGAACTGCGGCGACCGGAAGGTCTGCACGCCACCGCACAGGTCGACGGCCATCCCCAGCCCGTGGTTGCTCTTCCCGGGGACCGCGGCGAACCCGGGCCGGCGGTAGAAGACCGCCTGCTGCCCGGCCAGGCTGCGGTAGCTGTCGGTCACGCAGATGCGGGTGCCGAACCGCTTGCGGTAGGCCTCGCTGAGCGCGACGAACGCGATGGCCGCGTCCGCGCGCAACTCCTGCCCCGACTGCTGGAGCGGGCACAGCACATCCTTGGGCAGCAGCCCGTTCGGGTAGTCGGTGGCGGCACTGACCCGGGTAGGGTCGCAGGCCGTCCCGCCGGAACGCCCACCCTGGTTGACCTTGACCCCGAGCTTCACCAGGGCCTTGGTCAGCGACCGCACCACGGTCGCCGACCGTTTCCGCAGCGTCTCGATCTCCACGCCGAGCTGGGCCTCCACCAGCAGCTTGGTGGCCCGCAGCTCCTGCGCCTCGGCGGCCAGCCGCTGCTGCTGCTGGTACAGCCGACCGGCGTCCTGCAGCACCTCGTCCCGCCCGGACACCAGATAGGTCATATCGCTGAGCGCGCGCAGGCTCTTGGTCTCGTCCTGACCGCTGAGGAAGGGAGCCATGTCCCCGCCGGACGGCGCCTGGTACAGCGACTGCACCAGCTCCGACAGCGGCCGGCGCATCTCGGACAGCCGGGCGGTCGCCACCCGGAACTGGTCCAGCTTGACCTTGAGTTCCTTGTCGGCCTTGCTCAACGTCGCCTGGCGCTTCTCCAGCGCCTTGGTGGCCTCGGCCAGCGCCTGCGACGACTTCTCCGCGTCCCGCCGCAACTCGGTGAGGTTGCCGGGATCCGACGGCGCGCCGCCCGCCTGCTCGCGCGCGACCGGCCGCGCCTGGGCGGCGTCCGGCTGGGCCACGTTGACCACGCAGGCCATCGCCACCGTCACCAGCGCGACCAGGCCGGCGGATCGAGGAGATGGCACGCTCGATCCCTCCATTTGCGAAACCGTGACCTGGACCCGGCCTGCACGTTACTACAGCAGGGCGAATGCCCGAGCCGTAGGCACGAGAGGCGTTACGTACGGATCATGGCATTTATCCCGCTCGCCCACCCGGGATTCGCCGACATACCTCCACCAATCACCGTCCCTAGCGCCGCAATCGGTCACCAAGCGAAACGCCCTGCTCACCCATGGCACAAGGCACGTTCCACCCGCACCCACCACCGCCGGACAAGCACCCCACGGCACTCATCCCTGCACCACCGCCCGGCCAGGGTGACCGGTAGGCCGGGCGGTGCCGGACCTCGGTCTCACTTCCGCACAAGCACCCATGGCACTCACCCCTTGCACCCCGGCGCCCACCCAGGGGTGACCGATAGGCCAGACGGAGCCGGACCTCGATCTGACCGCGCACAAACATCCATGACACTCACTCCCTGCACCCCGGCACCCGCCCAGGGGGGTGACGGCAGGCCGGGCGGAGCCGGACCTCGATCTCATTGCCGCGTCGCGGCGCCCCGCCACGCGGCCGGAGCCACCGGCACAGCTCCCGCCGCATCCGAGGGCTCCTCTACGGTGAACGCCGTCTCGACCACATCCGGGGACATCAACCGCTCCCCGGTACGGGCCGGCCGCGCCGAGGGAGTCGCCGGCACCGGCGACGGGTCGCGGACCCGCTCCGGCCCACCGGCCGCCTTCTCACCCGCCGCTCCCCCTGCCATCCCATCCGTCCCGGTCGCCGGCGCCGGCCCGCCACCAGCCGGGCCATCCCCACTGGTCCCGCCGCTTCCGCCGGGGCCGTCCACTTGGCCACCCCCGTCAGCGCGGCCATCTCGCAACGCAGGACTCACCCCGACGGGCCGCTCCGCCCGTCCCGCGCCGGCGGCCACCGCACTCCGTGGCCCATCACCCACGCCGTCCCGCCGTCCCGCAGCAGCGCCGCCACGTCCCGATGCCGTACCACCGGGCCCATCGGCCAAGATCAGCCGCCCCTGCCGCCGCTTCGCCCCGCGCCGCCGCTCCCCATCGCCCACACCAGCCCCGGCGAGCCGCGCCGGCTCACCCGCTCGACCCGTTGTGGGCGTGCCCACCCGCAGCCCTGCCTCGTCGCGGACGGCTCCCCACCCACCACCGTCCGGCCGCCGATAACCGGCCTCCAGCAGCCGGGTACGCATCCGGAAGATGGCCACGACCTCTTCCCCCTGCGGCGTCTCCTCCTGCGCAGGCGGCACCGCACCGTCGTACCCCTGGTTCGCGTGCAGCGGCGCCGGCACCGGGCTGACGAACGAATCGTTGCTGATTCCGCGCGCCGAGGCGCGGGTAGTAGGGGCGGCGTCCCGCCACGGTGACGCAACCAGGTCTGCCTCATGGCGTCCTGCGCTCCGCGCCCGGTCGCCGTACCCGGTGACCTCGGCCACCACCAGCCCCAGCCCGAGCACCGCCGGCGCCAGCATCGCCGCGCCCAGCACCCGCGGCCGGATCCCGCCACGCCTGCGCGCCGGCTTTCGTCGCACTCCAGTCACAGTGCGTGACAGTAGTCACAGCCTGCTACAGTACGTTGCTGGCATGTCCCGCCTTTACCCCAGCTCAGCGCAGACATGGGAGACGATCCCGAAACGTGGCCCCCGCCCGGGCCCACGCCGCACCCAGCTTTCGGTACGCTTGACACCACATCCCGCCTCCGTAGCTCAGGGGATAGAGCACCGCTCTCCTAAAGCGGGTGCCGCAGGTTCGAATCCTGCCGGGGGCACTCATGTGATGTCTCAAGACATCGGAAACCCTCGAACCTACGGGTTCGGGGGTTTCTTGTTTTTGGGGTTTGCCTGGGGCTGGTAGTCGCGGGTGGGGTCGATGGTGAGTTCGCGCAGGAGTTCGCCGGTGATGGCGTGGACGACGCGGACGTGCAGGTCGTCGACGAGGAGTAGGACGCAGGTCCGGGCGTAGGTTCGGCCGATGCCGATGTGGTGCAGGCGGCCGTTCAGGCGCAGGGTGACGATGCCGGATCGGTCGATGCGGTCGTGGCGGACGCGGCTGTGGTGGTCGTGGTCGCGGGTGATGGCGGGCCGGGCCTTGGGCAGGTTGTGGTAGATCGCCGCGGGGGTCGCCCGGTGGGGTAGCGAGCGGTGCGGGCGTTGGTGGTTGTAGGCGGCGAGGAAGCGGTCCAGCAGTGCCTGCAGGCCGGTCATGGTGGTGGGCTGGTCGGGTTGGGCGCGGAGCCGGTTCTTCATGGTCTGCTGGAAGCGTTCGACCTTGCCGCAGGTGGTGGGGTGGTTGGGGCGTGAGTTCTTCTGCTGGACGTGCAGGCGGCGCAGTCGGTGTTCGAAGGCGTTGCGGCCGCCGCGGCCGCCGGCCAGGCGGGTGGTGAACACCATGCCGTTATCGGTGAGCGTGGAGGCGGGAACACCATGCGCGGCGACGGCGGCGTCGAAGGTGGTCACGACGATGGGCCCGGTGATGCGGGCGTGGACGGTCACCGACAGCGCGTACCGAGAATGGTCGCCGGCCAGGTGAGGATCTCGGCGTCGGCGCCGTCGGTGAGGCGGTAGTGGGTGAAGTCGGCCTGCCAGGTCTCATTCGGCAGGGCCGCCTGGAAGCGGATGTAGGAGGAGCGGGGTCGTTTGTTCGGTTCGGGTGTCACCAGGCCGTGCCGGGTGAGGTAGCGGCTGATCGTGGCACGCGACACCGTGCGCCGGTGGTGGGTTCGCAGGTGCCAGGCGATGGTGTCCGGCCCGCCGTCCAGGCCCTGGCCGGTCAGTTCCTTACGCAACCGGACGATCAGCTCGACGGTATCGGCGTCGATCGCGTTGGGTGAGGTCAGCGGCCGCCGGGACCGCGGCTCGAACGCCGCCTCGCCCTCGGCCCGGTAACGCGCCAGCAGCTTGGACATCCAGCCCTTGGACACCCCGTAGGCCCGGGCGACCTCGGCCGGTGAGCGGCCCTCGACGACGACAGCGGTGATCAGGAGTCTGGCTTTCGACACACCGGCCACACTCCTGACCGCCCCGGTTTCCTATCTCCGGAGACACACTCCACCCGGGTTTCCCATGTCCTGAGACATGGGTTTCCTATGTCCTGAACCAGCACACTGCCGGGGGCACCGACCAACCAGCCCAAACCCGTCCACTACCAGGGCCCTTTCCCGCTGGTTCTTTTCGATCTTGAGCAGCCATAGTCCACTGTGTGCAGCCCTATGTCAGCCGTCGCGGGATATACGCGGGATGGCGGCCCACCCGTTTGCCCAGCTCAGCCCTGCGCAAAGAAAGAACCCCGAGCTGACCCGGGGTCCGCAGCACAGCGAGTTTGATCAACCTTCGAGTGCGTCACCGATCTTTGCGATTGGCGGGAAGCTGCTGCCCCTTCACGCACTTGGCGTAGACCGTAACAGGACGTCATCACCGTAACCGGCGCGCTTGACCACCTCGGTAGCCGCCGGCCCCGGCGTCGAGCCACAGCGACACCGCCGCGTGCCGCTGGTCATAGGAGCGTACGGCCAAGCCTCTCCCAGTTCGGTCTCCACGCTACGAGGGAAGGTCAGAAGCGCTGCGCTGGTATCGATGGACTACGGGTCAAGCTGGTGTGACCTCTCGCTCCCCTCCCTGGCATAAGGGTGGAGAGCGAGAGGTCACAGTGCCTCAGAGGTGACAGACAGCGCATCCGACCTGGTCGTCATCCTCATCGTGGGCGTCGGAGAGGATCTCGAGAAGGGGGCGATTCGGCTTGCGACGTCGAGCAGCCCGTTCCATCGCGTCGCGGTGCTTGGCCTCAATCTCTTGGCGTCGGGCGATGAGCTCATCGAGCGACTCGCCCTGCGACCAGGTGTACTTGCGCCCCTTCATGGCTGTCTGCTGGTAATTGACCTTCTCCTCGTAGGCGACGGCCTTCTCGAACAGCTCCGGATGGCGGTCCTTAAGCCCAACCCACTCATGCTTACGTTGGAAGAAGCAGAAGTAGCAGCCCGAACGGGTACGCCATTCATAGTAGGCTGGCAGGCCGATACCGGCCTCGTCGAGTATCCGGTCGACCCCGGTCCTGTCGATGCCGTCTTCACGGAAGGGGAAGACGGCGGTGATGTTGGGCTTGGTGCTGACGTAGCCGAGGCGGTTCTCATCCGCACGGATGGCTACGTAGGAGATGACCTCATCATCGCCAACCCAAGCCTCCAGCGGCTTGATCTTGAGGTTCTTGGTGCACCAACGCATCTGAGGGCTTGGAAGGGTCCCCTGGTACACCTCGAGCCAGTGATCGAAATCGCGATTGGAGTTGAGCCGCTCGATCGGCTTGCCAAGCGCAGCTTCCAGCCGATTGAGGTACTCGTAGGTCTCGGGAAGCTCGGCGCCGGTATCGCAGAAGAAGTACTCCATCTCGGGGACCCAGTCCCGCATGTAGATGGCCAGGGCTGAGGAGTCCTTCCCTCCAGAGATGCCCAGCACGTGCCGAGTCCCTCTGCCAGAGTCGTTGGCCTTGGTCACAGCTTCTCCTCCCTCTGGGGGTCGTGGCCAGAGTCCGTCGCGGTGAGACGCTCGGCTAGGGCGGCAAGCAAGATGCGCGCACCGCCAGGCCCTAGCTCTTGCTCAGCTTGCCTAATGACACCGACAACCAGAGTCTCGGCAGTGTTCCTGACCTTCTTAGGCACATGGATGAGCGTGCGTACTTCTGTTCCTTGAGGTGTGGTGAGTGTCAGCAGGTGAGTGTCGATCTGCTTGGGTTCGGGCGCACGAGTCTGAGGTGCTGGTACCTCCTGCACCTGGTAGAGGTGGCCGACACGGTCAAGGCGGCGGGCCACCTCTTTGACACGCAGGTAGAAGCCGTCGGCGTCCTGGTCGGTCCAGTCGCCGAGCGCCTTGTTCGTGAGGCGAATGATGATCGGGTCGAGCCAGTCCTCATTCGGCAGGCTGGTGTTGAGGACACGAGACACGAACCCTTGCAAATCAAGCTCAAGGCTTGCGTCTGCGAAGCCGCTGAGTGCCTCTGCTAGCCCTGGCCGCAGTTGGGGAAGGTCACCGGCGATACCGAACGCCTGACCTATCGCGGCTACGACGTCTCGCCTCAGTGCTGTGCTTGCTCCGGAGATAGCGTCCAGGGCGTTGATCACCCGAGCGACGTACGAGCCGGCGGCCTGCTCGTCTTTAGTCGCGTTGGCAGGAATGGCATTCAGTGCAAGTGCCTGTGGCAGGGCAGTGAATACCAGTTGGTCGGGGTCGGTTGCCTCGAAGAGGACTTTTCGGACCTGCAGCGCTTCCGGAGTGAGGCGCTTGGTGTAGCGCGCGTAGGGAGTAAGAACCATGACGCGCTCGAGCATGGCCCGAGTCACTGCCAGCAGCGCCGGGTTGCGGGCGGTACGAGAACGAGGAGCATCCACATTGAGAGCCGCAGCGAGGCGCTCAACAACCAAGCTGCGCTGTCCTTCCCCGATCGGTACGGCCTTGACCGTGAATCGGTTGGGCCCTGTATCAGCAAGCAGGCGCTCAATGATCTCCGGGGTGAGCCGCGGACAATAGTTTCCCTCTTCGAACAGCGCGACGTCGGAGCTACGGAGAATCAGCGCAGCGACCATCAGGATCGGGACAACGCCAGCCTTGACGCCGAAGGGCGGCGCCATCAGCTGCTCATAGATGTCGACAATCGGGGTGGGCTGAGCGGCATCGGTGAGTGCCTGCTCTAGGCGCTCCCAGGTAGGGGTGACCTCCGGATGCTTCTTCGGATCCGGCCGGGAGACACCGTGGGTGGCAATGGTTTGGGCCTGTATCGCCTGGCCGACCTCCTTGGCAGCACGGTGCAGGCCCAGGTACTCCACGACACCGTGGTACATGGCCCGTTCCTGCGAGTACTTAGTGGTGTCATATCCCAGCAGCGCCAGCCCCGTATTAGTCACCAAGTCGGACAGAAGCACACGTCGTGCACGCGCTCCGTTGCTGGTGAGTTCATGACGGCCGGCCATCTCGTTGCGGATGTGCGGTGTCTGCGGATACACCCGGTCGCAGGCAGCCGACACCAACGCACCGTAGCTGCGGGCCTCGATGGGCTCACTCCGTTCGAAATGTGTGTCCTGCCCGCTTTGCCAGAGGTGCCAGGAGGAATCGTCGCTCTGCGGGTTGAATGCCTCGTCTAGCTGAGTTCCCAGCTCTTGCGAAATTCCCGCGATGCGCTCCTCGATCTCGCGTCCCGCCACGAGATCGATGTCATCCTGGTGTCGGAGGTCCTCGAGGGCCCTGAGGGTGATCCCTGCATTGAGGATGGCGGCAGGGTCTTTCGTGGTTCCGATAAGTACGGGCAATGGAGAGTTGACCAGCGGCCGCGTACCGGGCTCTCCAAGATGGAAGATGATCATACCGTCGGCCGCGTCACTCACGACGCCAGGGCCTTCGAGTTTGTCGGCCTGGAGACTGATAGCGGTGCGGAAGTACCGCAACATCCCGGTGCGTTGCATGTGCGCTCCAGCGACCACCTCCTTGGGCAGAACCGTTCCGAGGTGCTCGCCAAGGTGGTCGACGACATGGCTAGGAGCGACGTGGCCGGCGATTTCCTTGACCCGGGCATCAATATCGATGTTGGTTCCCTGCCAGACCCGGTACTCATCGCTATAGGACCGGTGGGTGAGGAACCCGGTTTCGACGAGGTGTTGCAGCCGCTGCTGCAGCATCTCAAACCGCTCAGGATCCGCAGCGTTGCTCGGATCGTTCATAGCGAGCTGGATCATCGCCGGGGTTGCCCGAAGAACGCCGTCGACATCGATAAGGTTCAGAATGCCGATCGTCTTGAGGATGTCTCGGTCCTCGGGGGGAAGCCCGTGGGCTTCGTTGAGCCGGTTGTCGACCTCCAGCCAGCGGCTGGCGTTGGACGAGGCCAGGATGGTGGTGCGACCGGAAGCGAAGAAATAGTCATAAAGCTGGGGCAGCAGAATGGTGGAGGCCCGCTCCGGCTCGGAGCTTGAGGCTTCATCGATGGTACGGCGGACCGTGTAGGGCTCGTCGTTGGTGAGGAACCCGACGAGGCTGCGGTCATGCTGACCGATCTGGAAGGCCAGGAGCGGTGCCGCCACGGCGGTAAGGGGATGCAAGGGATAGAGGCCGGCGAACATCTCCGGGGAGATGTGAACCACAGAATCGAGGCCGTGCTCGACCCAGGCTTGGGCGGCCGCTTCCGCCTGCCTGCGGATGAGCTGCTGACCAGCTTCAGCGACGCCGGACTGATCGAGACGTCTTTGCAGAAGGTGAACGGCATCGCCAAGATTCGGCGTGAAGGTGATGTCTTCGAATCGACCTTGGACCTTGGCCCATTCCTTGGTCTGGATCAGGCTAGATCGTGCTGCATAGTCGCTGAAGGCCAGGTGCTGCAGGGTGAAGATGAACAGCGGAAGTCCCGACCGCCCCGCGCCCTTCTCGGCGAGCATCTGCAGCAGAAATACATCGTTCTCGGCGCTGCCAGAGTCGCCCGAGGCGGCAAGGTATTCCAGTGACTTACCGAACTCATCAAGAATCAGCAAAACCGGGTGGCCTGTCTCACACAATGCGGTGAGCGCGTCCAGAAGGCTCTCGGTTGTCGGAATTTCACGCTCTGCGCAGGCACGGAGGGCTTGTGCCACGTCCTCCGGCGGCCGTTTCCCCCACCTGCGTTCCACGGCGGCAGCCAGTGCTCGATACACAGTGGCGGCCAAGGGTTCACGGCGCGCGGTCGCCACGGCACCTAGGAACCCCTTCTCGGCACGTTCGTCACGTGCCTGCTCCATGCGTGCAGCGAGTCCTGGGCTCGTAGCCTCCACGGCTTGCCGAGCTTCGTCCTGCCGCTCCGGGTCATGGCCTAAGAAGGCGTCAAGCAGGTTCGATAGTGTCGACTTTCCTGAGCCGTAAGGACCGGTGAAGGACCATGCACGTGTTCGCTTGAGGTCTGCCATTGCGTTGGCAACACGATTCAGAACGTCCAGTGCCCTGGCCCCCACATAGGGAGAGTTCAAGTGTGGGTCGCGGACGTCGCGCTCGAGGTTGGTGGAACGTAGTTCCGACCCAACCAGCGTGACGCCGGCAGGAAGCTGAGCGCTGGCGCGGTCCTTACGAAGGCTATGAAGGGGGTTGGTGGCCATGGTCACACCTGCTCCTCGGTCAATTCCAGAACTATGGGCTGCTCAGACTGCTGTTCGCGTTTGCGGCCCTTGCTGGCGTGCTCCAGACCGGGGTAGCGCTGTTTCCACTCCTCAGGGGTCGGAAGGTCGGCTTGGCGGCGGATGTTCCCATAATGCCGATCCAGGATGTCCCAGGCCAACTGCTGAGGATCTACGGCAAAGGACAGGCTCCGCTGGCCCAGCGAGTCAGTGATCTGTAGATCATCCTGTTCCGCGACGAGCGGTTCTATGACCTTGATGAGCTCGGGCTCTCGCATGCGGAAGGCTCGACCGGGAGCACCTGGCTCGTTGGCAAGCCGGGCCAGAGAGATGGAGTTGCCGCCAGTGACGTGCGAGGCGTAGTCAAGGCATGCGTAGAGCAGCACCGCTGCTGGAAGATTGACCCGAGACCGGGTGGTGAACCGCCAGACGCGGCTCTTGCCCTTGCCTTGACCTTCCAGCAAGCCGAGCTCCCGGAAGGGACTCATCAGCTGATCTTCAAAGCTGCCCTGCGACTGCGGATTGGGCTCCAGGTCTAGGGCGTACATCTTGATGAGGCAGTCCACATCTCGCTTGATCGACTCTGCGGCCGGCATAGCGTTCTCGGGATAGCTTTCGTGTACATGCCGGGTGATCAGAGTGACCATCTCTGCGGTTGTGACCTTGGAGAACGGCGCCAGGTGGAACATCACGTACCAGCTGGGCACCATGCACTTGGCTCCGTGCTCCCCGTATTCACTGGACAGCAGCCACCAATGCAGCAACCACAGACTTCCAGTGTCTTCCAAGTAAGGGTCCGCGCCGTTCTTACCGAGCAGCCACTCCGCCCTCCAGGTCGGAGAGGCGATGTAGGCTCGGTTGGAAGGGTCCCGATGTGGGTGTTCTCGAGTGAGCTTGAATGCCTGCGACCAGAAGCGGATGGCGTTCACCATGTTCCGGCCGACGCCCAGCAGCACAGGCGCGTTCTCTCGGTGGAAAATGTCGCTGCCGCCCTCGCCATCTCGAACAACCTCGGTGTGGGCTTTATAGAGCCAGCCATAGCGAGGAGCGAAGGTTTCGTGCCGGGCGAATCTCGGCTCTGTCGCTTCTACTAGCCGGCTGTCGGTCATGCGTGGAGACCTTTCAATCAGTCAAAATGGAGCTCGGTCATGCTTGAGGGCCGACGGTTATGGCTCTGCGGTAGCCGCCATGGCTGTTCGAACCTCTTTAACCGCGAGAACAGTGGCTTCTATGGCTTGTTTGATTTCGTGCTCCGTGGTGGCGTAACCCAAGGAGAAACGCACAGTAGAGTCAGCGTCCTGTCGGCTGAGCCCCATCGCCAGTAACACATGGCTTGGGCTGGGTGCGCCGGAGGCACAGGCGCTGCCGTTCGAGGCAGCAATCTCTGGCATCGCGGCCAAAAGTGCGTCGGCTGGCAGCCCGGGGAAGGTAACATTCGTAACACCAGGCAGCCGTGGCGACCTAGCGCCGTTGATATAGCAGTCGGGCAGACGCGAAGTCAATCCATCCTCGAGCACATAACGTAGAGACGCGACACGAGCGGATTCGTTATGCAGCTGCATTTGTGCAGCCTTGGCAGCGGCCCCCAGTCCTGCGATGCCCGGAACATTCAGCGTTCCTGCACGCCAGCCACGCTCCTGACCACCTCCGATTAGGAGAGGGCGGTAAGGCATCGACGTTCCGCGACGAACGAACAGGGCGCCGACACCCTGTGGGCCTCCGAACTTATGACCGGACAACGATAGGAGGTCAACGTCAAGTTCATTCAGGTCTAGCGGGAGCCGACCGACATACTGTGTGGCATCGGTGTGAACCAGCGCCCCTGCCTCACGTGCCAGTCCGATGATGGGATCCATGTTGGTCAGAACCCCAGTCTCGTTGTTGGCCAACATTGCCGAGACAAGCGACACCTTGCCCTGACGAATCGCCACCTCCAGAGGCGTCAGGTTGACCACGCCGTCCCGGTCCACGGGCAGCTCGACCAAACTACCGCGACCGTCCGTAGTAATGGCGCGCGCTGCCTCACGGATCGCCGGATGTTCAACAGCAGTGGTTGCGAGGGTCTCTCCGACCGAATAGCCCGCATGGAGCGCGAGATTGTTCGCCTCGGTGGCCCCGGAGGTGAAAATTAACTCGCCGGGCGCACAGGCGAGCAGGTGAGCAACCTGTTGACGTGCTAGATCGACACGAGCGGCCGCATCACGGCCTGCTGTATGGATGCTAGAAGCGTTGCCGACGCTTCGCAGAGTGTCCAACATCACTTCGAGCGCCTCTGGACGTAGAGGGGAAGTGGCGTTGTAGTCCAGATACACCACATCCGCACGATTGGCCTCAGCCGACATATTCAGCTCCAAGTGCCGCCTCGCTTCCCCAAGGCACTCCTGGAGGGTTCTGTCGCCTCGACCTCTTCTCTCGCCAGGAGTGCACTGAGATCCTAGCGAACCCTCTCCGTTGCGGATGGCTTCGTGCGTAACAAAACGCCTCTTACCGAGGAGGGCTTGTCAACAGAACGTCAACACTCGTGACTGTGAGCAACGTAGCGGCTGCATCGCTGAACAAGCGTGCAGATCTGCCCTCGCAGCACTGGCCGACCCAAGAGGGGGCAAGCCGATCGAAAAGTGCAACCAGGACTGCAAGGTAGATCCTTGGATGAATTACGCTAGAGCGCGCATTCGTAGTGTATCTACATGGCCAGATGAACCAGCGTTTCATCTGGCCATCAGACCGGAGGGATTATCAATTATTTTCCTCAGCCGCCATCGATGACGCCACAGGGGAAATAATAATTCCATCTACGAGATCGTCGATAGGAACCGGATACCTTTTGCCTTTAACGGAACGATATGATCTGATTGCCCTCTCGATCTGCGCTTTCGATTTAGGCGCGACATGAGCAGAAAGTAGTTCTAGCAGCAGATCGGATATATCCTTGCCCGTAGCCATCTTACCCGTCGCTCTTTCGCCGGGGGTTTCATTCCAGGCGGCCACGAACGGGGCTGCACCCATTCTCCAGTCCAGCATGGAGAGTCTTTGGAATCCTTCGTCCCAATCGATAGTACCTTGCTCAATCGCGTGCCGAAGCGTCTTAACAACAGCAGTTTGGACGATAGGCCTCATGAAGGGGTGGCCATCGTGCTCATGCCCCTTAGGCGTCCTGAGCTCTTTAGGAGATGCTGCACCGAGGTAAAGCCGGCGCAGCTCGCCACAAGAATCTAAGAGGCTTTCCATGCGCTCCGAAAGGATCTCGTAGCTTTCATCCAGCACTTCATCGGTGGCACGCACTGACACTTTATGCATGCTGCCGTCTAGATCGAACCCGAGCTCTCGTAGTATGTCATAGAGAACTCCGATCGTTGTCCACGCCGACTGCCCAACGGGCACCTGTCGAGTCGCTAGCTTAAGTTCCCCTTCGGTTCCTTGTTTGCTAAATACTTGCACAACCCCCTGCTTGGAGATGAACTCGTGATCATCTAGGAAGCGACGGGTCAGGATGGCGAAACCGTCATCTTCGTCTAGGGCGATATTCTCTTGCTTATTTGTTGTTACAGCGTTCTTGTTGATATTCGTGAAAAGGCGACGCGTCTTCCTTCTTCCTTCTTCGCTATCGAAGTGGGGAACGACCACCACGCCAATATCTTCGCTACCTAGATCAGGCTTCCTCTTGATCGCATCTTTAATTGCTCGGAGGCGATGTTGCCCGTCGAGCGCAAAGAATTGGTGCGTCCCATCAAAGGTGAGTACGCCGAACTCCCTGTCTACCCCCGCAAGCATCCCTTGTTCCGCGGATTCTTCCATGGTGAGGGGAATGTACTCAGGATGCCCTCCCCATGCCGCTACAACAAGTGACCCTAGGAAGCGATGAGGATTCGTGAGGAGGTACTCGGTGATCTCAGCCGTGCGGGCACCCACGCCACGCTGAATCATTGTGCCAAGGTCCTTGTTTCCGCCGAGCTCGTATGCAAACTGCACCTCCCGCGCGACCTGGGCATAACTCATAAGGCATAGGTAGTACTCCCATTCGCCTACTCTAGCCTTAAACGCAGGCACGAAAGTCTTAGTTGGCATGACACTCTCCTTTTTTAGCAGCTTAGGAGCCAACGTCGAATGCTGGCTTAGGAGGCTGCGGACGCAGCTTCGGGCCTTGGCTAACATTCAGAGGCGGATTGATAAGCTTGATTAAACGATCTTCGAGCAGTGTTATCCTTTTTTGATCTTCCATTGGCGTGAACCAGTATTCGAGGGGGCGAAGTGGAAGATATCGGGCAAGAAGTCCGTCTCTCTTAGTAGGGACCGTTCCATCGCTCCATATGTCTTCAGGGTCACCATTTAGGTATTTCCGATATCCTTTATACCTTCCTCGGAGCGTTCCTGAAGAATACTTATCACCTCCAGCTTGACCTATATATAGGGTAAAGCACGGCCCTTCGCGGTTGCCATCTCTAGCTAGCTTGAATGTGAATGGTGGTCGCCAGACGAACATGTACAAACCCGGCATGTCCGGCAAGGTCTCTGCAAGCTGATCCGTGGCCGTCCTCACTTCCCATGGTCCTGCGAATCTTTGCAGGTCTTGTTCCAGGCTCTGGCAGTGTGCTCGATCCAGCAGACGGAGTAAGCCCAGGTCGAGTCGCAGACTCGGGCTGGGGACGTCTCCATACCGCCTAACCAATGACCCGAAGGGGTCCGATATGCCGTTTCTTGGCGATTTGTCCTGCATTGGATGCTTGGTTTCACCTCCAGATGACTAGACTAGGCCAAGAGCAGACGTAAGCGTGTATAAAGATTTAACTCCAGCTTCATCACCGTAGGCTCACCCGCGGAGCGTTAGAGCTGCGTCATAGCCACGAAAGTTGACCACATAGAGTCATGAATCCGTGACAGATTGCTCTTGGTGTGGCATGACGTACTACGCGGTTGGACACTGTCGGTCCACGTCCGCCAACAGGAGCAGCCGGAGCATGTTCGGCTGCAGGCGGTGGATTGGGCGAGGGCAAGTAGACCAGGGCGGTTGCTCCGTGGTTGCGGGTGTACGAGCGTGATCGGTGGCGCGTTGACGTAGGGCATGGAAGAAGGGCAGGACCTCGACGCTGCTGTCGAAGGGGAGCAAGCTCACACCTGGTAGCACAGGAGAGCGATCGGCTCTACCTCGGGTAGGCCTCGTCGGGCTTCGTCTCTGGACACAGTGGGCCGGTGGCAACGATGCCGGCCACCAGTCGGCTTCCCGTGAGCCTTTGTCTTGCAGTGCGCGACGCTGCTTCAGCGCTTAGAGATCGCAATCATCAGGTGTTGCCGTCCGGGGTGACGTGATGACCGTGCTCACTCAGCGTGTCAACGGGCGATGCGGGACATGCGCGAGATGATCAAGTCAACTGTCCGGGCTAATCATGATGTTTCAGCAGGTCAGACCATGTGGACGAGCGCCTCCGCCCGCGCTCTCCTAAAGCGGGTGCCGAGATTGTCACTTCGGGTGTGTAAGGAGGTAGCTGTGGTTACGAGTCCGTCTTGTGGGTGTCGGGCTGAGGGAGGTCGTTACGCTTGGTCCTCGGAAGATGCTGCGAGCCGGTCGACCAATGTGGCTACGGCGATTGCAAGGTCAGTGGACTCCTGGTTGAGATCGAGGACATGCAGGTGGACCCTGATATCCGAGTTGTTGATTCGGTATGGCTCCGCCGGCGGCGTGCCAGCAGCGTAGACAAGGTGCCCCTCGGTGAGGCCGAGGGCAGTGCAGTACGAGATCATCTGAAATAGATGCGCTGTCGGCGGCGTACCATCCAGGTTCCGATACTTCGCGTCTACCACCACGATCGGCCGGCCGTCGCGGTAGATGAGGATGTCAGGCTGGAAGCGTGCCCGCTTCTGCTGATCGAGCCGGTGCCCTTGCTGAGAGACGCAGCGGAGACTGTGCTGCGGAAGCGCTGTGGTTAGTCGCCGAGTGAGGAAGCGCTCGAAGATCTGTGCCATGTTCAGGATGAATCCGTCGATCTGTATCGCCTGTGATCCCTCCGGCTGTAGAGAGGCCCCGGCAAGGATAAGTTCGGCCAGCTGGAGTGCGGGGACATAGCGCTCGTTGAGCTGGGTATGCCACCACGGCGGCAGCAGTGCACCTGGCCGGATGGGGGTAACGCCGACAAGTCGTCCCGCCAGGTGACGCAGCAACGCGACTGTGGTGCCCGCGACCCCGGGCAGGGCCTGAGCGAGGTCGATCGCGCCTAGCAGTATCCGGTTCTCGGGAATGTCCGTCAGGTAGTCGTCGTAGGCAACCTCGATCGCAGTTGGCAACCCCATCCGGCGGCTCAGCTGAGCGCTGGTCCGGATTCGGCCTCGCAGGACGGGGAGAGCATCCTCGCGATAGACGTAACCGTGCAAAACACCACCGCGAAGAACCCGCTCTGCCGCGCGAGCGAACACGGTGACCAGTGCGGCCACGAACAGGTCGTCGGTAGCGGCTGAGATCTGGCGGTGTTGCCAGATGTCGTCGTAGTCACCGAGCAGGCTGAAGATTCGCCGGACGGGCAGTTTCGGCTGAATGCGTAGCTCAACGGCACCGTCGTTGCGGCCAAGCCGTATGGTCCCAACGCGCTGGCGTCCCGCGAGCCGCCACCGCCCGCCCGCGGTCGGGTTGATGGTGACCAAGTCGGGAACGGTGGCCAGCGTGACAACCTGCGCTGGAGTCAGGGACCGGGACGGGCCGGCGGTGGCCTCGGCTAGGTGAAGACGCAGGGTCACGGCAAAGTGTGGCCGAGCGCGGCAAGTAGGACCGGCAGGCCATAATCGGCCTCGATGTCATCGACTTTGCCATAGAGCTGGTCTTCCAGCAGGGGCAGGATCTCCCCTTTCCAGATGAGTTCCAGTCCGCGCCGGGTGGCCACGTTGGGGGTCATCAGGTAAGAGGGACCGACGGCGCGATCCGGATCGTTCAGGCGGCGGTTGACCTCTTCCAGCAGAAGCGCGGGCAGGACGGGAAGTTTCTCGCGTTCCAGCCAGCGGCGTAGCAGCCCGTCGACCGGGGCTCGATCTGGGGCCAGGGAACGGAAGACGAATCGACGGCGCATGGCAGCGTCGATCAATGCCACCGAGCGGTCGACGGTGTTCATCGTGCCGATGACGAGAACGTTCTTGGGCAGCTTGAACGGGTCGTCCGGCGAGTACTGCAGAGTGATCTCGCGGTTGCGGTATTCCAGCAAGAAGTACAACTCGCCGAACACCTTGGCCAGATTAGCGCGGTTGATCTCGTCGATGAGCAGCACGTACGGCCGCTCCGGCTCCTTCTCGGCGGCCTCCACGGCGTTCTTGAACGGGCCGGGCACCAGGTCGAAGCCGACCATGCCATTCTCACCGAGCCGAGGGCGGAAGCCTTCGACGAAGTCCTCGTACCCGTAGGAAGGGTGAAACTGCACCAGGCTTGTGCGATCGGGGCCGGCCAGCTCCTCTCCGAGCTTGGTGGCCAAGTAGGTCTTGCCTGTACCGGGTGGGCCGTAGAGGATCATCTGTCGTTTGGCGGTCAGCAAGTCGGCGGTCTCCTGCAACCAGGGAAGTGGCATGAGCAGGTCGTCGGCGAACCTCTGGGGAAGTACTGGGACGATCAGGCTGCGGGTCTCGTCCTGGGCCAGCACCTCGTCGGTGAGCTTTTCCTCCAGCCCGGCACTGGTCGCTAGTGCCGCCATCACACTGGTCAGCTCGCCGATCGTCATCGCGGTCTTGAGTTTGGCCTGGACTTCCTCAGGGAGGGTCCGACGGCTCATCGCGTTCGGGTTCCACTCGACCGAGCGGCGGCGAGCCAGGCCACGGCCAGCGGAAAGGTCGTAGTAAGCATCGCTGGTGATGGTGCCGACATAGATGGCATCACCGTCGACGGTTGCGATGAGATCACCGGGCTGGAAGACGCTGAGAAAACGCCACAGCTGCCCGGCCGTGACGTCCTTACTGTTTCGGTTGGCGTCAGGAAGACCTGTAGCGACAGCCTCCTTAATCTGCTGGCGGGACGCACCGGCCGGAAGCTGATCAATTTCGCAAAAGCTTACCGAGCAAAAACCTTCGGCCAGCCACTGGGTGATCGCATTGACACCGTCGACGTTCGCCCCGCGCACCAGCCAGCCCTTCTGCGGCCGCCGTGGCTCCCATCGAGACCTCCAGGGCTCGTCATAGAAGCTGAACCGTCCGTGTTCTGCTTCTATCCGCCGGCGAATGGTGCACAGGTCGCGATCTAGATCCTCCGACGGCTCGGCCAGCAGATCGGCAAAGGCATCCCGGATCAGCCGCTTGGCATTCTCGACCGAGACCGGGAGGAACACGTCAGGGAACAGTAAGAACAGCAGCACGTGGAACTGGGCACGAGCCCGTGACTTGCCGTCGTAGTCCGGAATCACCGATTCGGCCAGATCTCGGAAGCGCCACGGATCTCGTAGAGCCGATTCGCGTTCGCCATACGGTAGCTTCACTAAAAGGCGCGTGAGGCGGATGAGGAACGCGAACTGGGCCCAGCGGTAGTTGAGGAACGCCTGGCCCCCCTTCAGATAACCCGGTGAGGCCGCCGCAGCCAACTCGTCGGGTACCTTCACCTCGAAGGATGCCCATGACAGCACTCTGTTCAAGATCTCGAGCTTGCGATTGACGCCGATTGTGGCCAAGCTCAGCGGCATGACGTTGAGATAGAGCAGCTCGGCGGCAAGCACGATCGCCTCGTTGCCACCTTCGGCGATCTGCCGGTTGAGCTTGACCAGGAACTCGTCAGGCGACCCGTCGAAGTTCTCTACGAACCGACGGAAAAGCTCGTCTGCGGCACCCGGTGTCCAGGTGCGTAAGCCGGGAACAAACGATGATTCACCGGTCAGAACGCCGCCTTCGACCACCTTACGCGCCGCGCGACATACGATCATGCCCTCGTCCCAGCCCACTGCAGATCCTTCCTCGTACATCTCCGGTGACTCCACAGGCCTGCTGTCTCACGTTACCCAAAGAAGACGGCAAAGGTTTCTCGTCATTAAGTTTTGACGGACTGCCGCACTTGGGGATCTCCAGCGCGTCGATCATTAACCGCGATCGGGATGAGGCCATCACCACCCGAAGGACGGCTCACGAGAGCCTCAGCAGGGCAATAAATCGGACGATTGGTACTTCTCGCAGGTAGCAGATGCGCTTTCTCGACGATCAGCAGCCTCATCCCCTTTCGGGCGGTTTGTCGGCGGAGTTCGACTATTTTCTTCGGCCACAGCGCGATGTGGCATACGCAGGTAGAGCCATGCAGCAGCTCGCCACAAGCACAGTCGATAGCCGGACAAGCCGCCGGCCGCTCCAGGTCCATCTCGTCGGATTTCCTGAACGACAGGAAGCCACCTGGCTTGCTGATGGCCCTCGGCGGTCCGTACGGTCCCGACGATTGATAGCGGGCTCCGGCCTGTCAAGTGTTGGTGGGGGTTCGGGTGGGGTTGTAGGTGGGGAGGCGCCAGCAGGCCCAGAGGGTTTTGCCGGGGCCGGTGGCGGGTCGGGTTACGCCGTTCTCGTGGGCGAGGGCGGCGACTATGGAGAGGCCGCGGCCGTGTACGGCGTCCAGGCCGAGGTCGAGGCGTCGGGGCTGGTCGGGGCCGTGGTCGGTGACGCGGATGCAGAACCGGTCGGGTGCCGCCCATAGGGAGAGCCTGATCGGTGGCTCGCCGTAGGTGACGGCGTTCGCCAGCAGCTCTCCTACGACGAGGATTGCGTCGTCGGCCAGGTCGGCGAGGCCCCAACCGGCCAGAACCACGCCGACCAGCCGGCGGGTCTTACCGATCATCGCCAGGTCATCCGGCAGGTCCCAGCAGACCGTACGCAACCCGCTTGGCGTTTCGATCATCGATGCTCCTTCTGGTGGTAGGGGTACGGCGGTCGCTGGGCGTTGTGGATTGATGGATCCGCGGCCGGGAGTGGGCGGATCGACCGGACGCGGTGTTTCGGCTTCGCGCCGCCGTCCGTGGAATTCGTCCGCCGGGCGCAGGCTTGCGGCTTCGCGGAGGAGTTCGTGCTGGTCGTGGGCTGGACGCCGGATTTCGGCTTCGCGTAGCGGTTCGTGTTGTTCGTCCGCCGGGCGCGGTGATTCGGCTTCGCGTAGGAGTTCGTGGAGTTCGTCTGCGGTGCGGGCCTGGAGGACTGGGGTGCTGGGCGTGGGGTGGAGCGGCGCCGCGTAGAAGTGCCGGCTCCAGGTTCCGTACCAGATGAGCCACTCCGGCTCCGTCGCGTTCAGGCGGCGGGCGATGGCCTGTTGCGCGGGGTCCCAGGTTCGCGGGGGTACCCGCACGACGGGCTTGCCGTGGTGGTGCCGTCCCCGCTTCATCTCGACCTCCAAAGTGCAGACAATTGCGCCAAGCCACGGACGGGCACGCTCTGTGAGGGCTAGTGTGCACAGGGTTAGCAAGCGGCGTAGGGCGAATGCAGTGAACTAGTTCGCTCTTTCTTCGTGCACCGAAGGGTCGTTGTCCACGAACCGGGAGGAAACCCCTGATGAGTCCACGTACCAGCCCCACCGCGCGGCGCCGTCGGCTCGCCGCGGAACTCCGCCGGCTCCGTAAGCAAGCGGGATTGACCCGCGAGCAGGTGGCCGAGGCGCTCATGTGCGCCCCCGCCACGGTCACCCGGTACGAGATCGCGCAATCCGGTCCGCGGGTCGGCGAGGTCACCCTGATGCTGGAGATCTACGGGGTCACCGGGGAGCAGCGGGACGCGCTGCTGAAAATGGCCCGGGAGGCACGCCAGCGGGGCTGGTGGCATCCGTACAACGCCGCGCTGCCCGAGTGGTTCGAGACCTACGTGAGTCTGGAGGAGGAGGCGGTCGCGATCCGGGCCTACGAGTCAGAGCTCATTCCCGGGCTCCTCCAGACCGAGGCATATACCCGCGCGACGATGCTGACGGAGACGACGATTCCGACCGAGGAGGAGATCGAGCGCCGGGTGGCCCTTCGCAAGGAGCGGCAGCGGAGGTTCCCTGATGAAGGGGAGCCCGCCCTCTGGGTGGTACTTAACGAGGCGACCATCCGTCGCCTCGTCGGTGGCCGAGCGACGATGCGGGAGCAGCTTCGCCACCTGGTCGACGCTCAGCGACACAAGAATCTCACCCTGCAGGTCCTGCCCTTCGAGGTGGGCTCCCACCCAGGAATGGACACCTCGTTCTCCATCCTGGAGTTCCCCGAGCGGCAGGATCCGGACGTCGTCTATGTGGAGTATCGGGCAGGATGCCTCTATCTGGAGGACCCACACGAGGTAGAGACTTACAACGCGATTTTCGACCATCTTCGGGCTCGTGCGCTCGGTCCCGACGAGTCGTGCGCATTGATCACGAAGGTGGCCGAAGAGTTGGTCTGACGCCTCGACGCACGGGAGAAGTGGGGTCACGGATGGACATGGCACAGGTCACCTGGCGGAAGAGCCGGCGCAGCAGCGCACAGGGCGGCAACTGCGTCGAGATCGGGACGCCCGGGCCGGGGCAGGGCAGCGCCGGTCCTCGGCTCCGCTTCGTCCGGGACTCCAAGAACCCCGACGGCGCCGTGCTGGCTCTTCCGCTCGCCGAGTGGACGGCGTTCCTGCACGGCGTCAGCGCCGGTACGCTCCGCTGACGAAACGCCGACCGGGCGGTGGTACGCGAGTTACCGAGTGCGCGAATCACCAAGTACGCGAGTCACCTGGTGCTCTGGACGCCAGCTCGCGTACCGCCGCCGCCGTACCACCATCCAGCGGACGGAAACGGGAGGGTCTTCCGATCGGACGTGCCCAGGCTCCCCGGCTATCCCAGTGCGACCGATCCGACCGACTCTCCCACGCGACCGGCTCTCCGGCGCGAGCGGCGCGAACGGCTGACCGGCGCGAGCGTGAGCGGCTGGCCGGAGCAGGATGAGGGACCGATGCGAGTGATCGACCGGGGCCGGGCAGAACCCGACCGACCAGGTAATCGGACTGGCCGGCCGACCAGAACAACCGGACTGGCCAGGCTGGGAGTGAACAGCGCGAGCGGCAGGCCGGCGCGAGCTGGGTGACCGGCGCGAACGACTGATCGGGACCGGGCAACGGATCGACCGGCTGACCAGGTGTCCAAGCTGACCGGCCGGCCGGGGTGACCGGGCCGGCCGAGCTGGGGCGGCCGAAGGCGCGACGGCGTCCGGAACGGGCTCGCGGGTGGGCACGGCGTCCCCGGGGCGTCCGGAGCGGGCTTGCGGGTGAGCATGGCGGCCCCGGGACGGCCGGGGTGGGCGATCAAGGTCGTTGAAATTTTCATCGATAACGGCGCTTAATCGATGCCGATGTGAGCGGTCTCCGCTTCCGGCCTGTCCGTCATGAGGCCGCACTGGAGGCCCCGCCGTCCGGACCCCGCCGGGGCGCCGGCCACCGGTACGGGGGCGGCATGAGCGGCTCTTGACCTGGGTGATCGGGGCCGCGGGCCGTCGGGCGGAAGGGCGAGCGGAACCTGTCAGGCCCCACCCCGGCCGGCGGGGCCGGCACCGCGCTTTACAACATCATCGGATGCCGCGGCGCCCGGGTGATCCAAGGCGCGCTCTCCCCGCGCATTCGACTGTTGCCAGACACCTTTGTTAATGCGACATTACCCAGACATCAATCGGCATACGTCATACGTTATGGCGTCACACACGTAACGCTGCGTTTGCCATGGCTTCTTGGGGCGTGTCATGAGAAGACCTCTCGCGCCCCGGCGGCGGTGACCCTGGTCAGCGCGGCGCCGGGCGGACGGCCAGGGCTCCGCCGGCGCCGCAGAGATCCCCTTCGCGTACCTAGAGCCCACCAGCCGCCTGCGGCGAATGCCCGGTGGGCGAACCCGCGGCAATGACATCCGGTCTCTCCGACGAGCCCGGAACCAGCGAAAGGAACAGAGCGTGAAGTCAGCCCTGTCCACCACTGGGAAGGCGCTGGCAGCGCTTGCGGTGTTCGTCGCCGCGGTGCTGCTGCCGGCCCTCGCAGGGAGTACCGCCGCCTCGGCGGCGACCCAGGCGACCTATTACGTCGCCCCCGACGGCGACGACGCCAACCCTGGGACGCTCGCGGCACCGTTCAAGACCGTGCAGCGCGCGCGGGACGTCGTTCGTACGGTGAATGCCAATATGACCGGCGACATCTACGTGTATCTCCGTGGCGGTAACTATCCGGTCGGCAGCACGATCGATTTCACACCGGCCGACTCCGGGACGAACGGCTACCGGGTCTTCTACTCCGCCTACCAGAACGAGACGCCGGTGCTGAACGGCGGCGTCCAGGTGACCGGGTGGACGCAGCACAGCGGCAACATCTGGAAGGCGCCGCTGAACCGCGCCAACAAGCTGCGGGCGCTCTACGTCAACGACAAGCGCGCGTTCATGGCGTCGAAGACGATGAACTCGGCCGGCTGCTGGGGCACCTACAACATCACGGCCGGGCAGGCGTCCTGGGCGTGGGAGTCGGGTTCGCAGTGCGCGGGCGCGAAGTACAGCACGAGCGATTTCCCGGTGATCGGCGGCAACCAGGACGACATCGAGATCGAGACGTCGACGACCTGGACCACGGCCATCGTGGGCGTGCGGGGGGTGATCACCGAGAACTCGAACCGGATCGCGCAGTTCCAGCAGCCGGGTGCGGCCATCGCGCAGGGCGCCTTCAACGGGAACGCGCAGACCGGCGGCAGCCACAAGGTGATGAACGCCTACGAGTTCCTGGATTCGCCGGGTGAGTTCTTCTTCGACAAGTGGAGCCGGACGCTGTACTACTACAAGGCGGCGTCGGAGAACATGTCGACCGCGACGGTCTACGCGCCGAACAACGTGTCGACCCTGCTCAAGGTGACCGGTAACTCGACGAGCAACCGGGTGCGGAACATCACCTTCTCCGGGCTCACCGTGCAGCACTCCGACTGGAATCTGTTCAACGTGGCCGGGTCGGTGCTCAAGCAGGCCCAGCAGGGCAACCTCGGCGCGCAGGCGTACGCCAAGCAGAACTTCCACGCCTACTACTACCGCAACGTCGACACCGCGCCCGGCGCCGTCCAGGTCGACAACGCCGACGGGCTCGTGCTGCAGAACAACCGGGTCCAGCACACCGGGGTCGACGGGATCAGCCTGACCAATGACGTGGTGAACACCCAGCTGATCGGGAACTCCACCAACGACATCGCCGGGTCGGCCATCGCCGTCGGGCACCCCCAGCACGTCTACATCGGCGACTACACCTCCTCCAACCGGGAGAAGTACCCGGTCGCGGTCGAGGGCGCGCCCAAGAGCATCAAGATCGAGAACAACTACATCTACGACAGCGCGGTGCTGTTCAACGGGCACAGCCCCATCACGGCGTACTTCGCCGACGGGCTGTCCATCCAGCACAACCGGATCGAGAAGTCCCCGTGGTCGGGCATTACGCTCGGCTGGGGGTGGTGGAACTTCGACGGGTCGTCCGGCTCGATCGCGCCGAACCGGCCGACCAACACAGCGAAGAACAACACCATCGCCTACAACCACATCATCGACACGGTGCAGCGGCTGAGCGACACCGCGCCGATCTACACGCTGGGCGCCCAGCCGGGTACCACGATCACCAACAACTACCTGCAGGGCGTCCCGTCCGGGCACAAGTACGGGCTGCACCCGGACGAGGGTTCGGCGTACATGACGTTCCGCGACAACGTGCTGAGCGTCGACAAGAACGTCACCTGGCTCATCAACTCCGACGACTTCGGCCGCAAGCACGACCTGAGCATCACGCAGACGTACGGCCCCATCAATAAGGTCTCCAACAAGAACCTGCCGAACAGCACGGTCCAGGACATCATCGTGTCCTCCGACTATGTCTGGCCGGCGGCGGCCTACGGCATCGCGGTGAATTCGGGGCTGCAGGACGCGTACCGGGGCATCATCCCGCAGAGTAATCTCTCGCTGCCGGATTACGTGCTGCCGGCGAGCACGTTCACCGCGGCCGGGACGACGTCGATTCCCATCCGCAGCACCGGGGACGCGAGCAAGTCGGTCTGGCTGGCTCCGCTGGGCACGACCAGCTTCACCGCCGGCCCCACGATGACCCGGGCGGACGGCACCGCGACCTCCATCGCCGTCCCGACGACGGCCGGCGAATACCGGCTCTACGTGGTGGACGCCCAGGGGAACCGGTCGGCCGAGTCGAAGTCGCTGGTCCGGCAGGGGAACGGCGGCGGCAACCCCGGCGGGCAGAGCGGCACGATCGTGGGCGCCCAGTCGGGCCGGTGCGTGAACGTCAGCGGCGGCGCGGCGACCAACGGCGCCCAGGCGCAGCTGGCCGACTGCACCGGCGGCACCAGCCAGAAGTGGACCTACACCTCCGGCAAGCAGCTGCAGGTGTTCGGCACCAAGTGCCTGGACGCCTCCAACCAGGGCACCTCGAACGGCACCCAGCTGGTCATCTGGGACTGCAACGGGCAGGCCAACCAGCAGTGGAACATCAACTCCAGTGGCACCATCACCGGGGTGCAGTCCGGGCTGTGCGTGGACGCCTACGGCGGCGGCACCGCCAACGGCACCCGGATCATCCTGTGGGCGTGCAACGGCGGCACCAACCAGCAGTGGACCCTGCGCAGCTGACGTGAGGTCCTGACCGGGCCGCGGGCGGTCGACAACGCACCGCCCGCGGCCCACCCGGCCGGTCTCAGCGGCGTCGCCTGGTCCCGAGATAGGCCCGCTGCGGGCTGCCGAACCAATCGGCGCCGAGCATCCGCCCGGTCAGGCGGCCGGCGACCGTGAAGGCCACCGCCGTGCGCTCGCCGAGGTCCTGTCCGGGAGCGAATCCGGCGGCCGCCAGCTCCTGGTCCAGGTGCGCCGGATCGGTTCCTTCTCGCCCGGCCGCCGCGGCGGTCAGCGACAGCGCGGTCACGATCACGCCGTCGCGCGCCAGGGCCAGGCCGCTGTCCAGATTGACGGTCCAGTGGATGTTCATCGCCTCCCCGCCGTCGCGGGACAGGGCGCGGAGGCGATCCGGCTCCGCGCCCAGGTAGCTCTGCGGTTCGACGACGAGCGTGTGCGTGTCGCCGATGGGCCCGGCGAGCAGGACGGGCCGGTCGGCGGGTAGCCGCCAGCGCTCGGCGTTCAACTCGTGCATCGTGCGGAGGCCGGCGGACCACGGATCCGCGCCGAGCACGCGGGCCACGTCCTCGGCCGGCAGGCCGCGGACCCACGTCCCGCAGAACTGCTCGAACAGTCCCGCGTTCTCCAGCATGCCGGTCACTTCTCTGGCGTTCACAGAACCTCATCGATCAGCCGGGCCGGGCGACCCCCGTCGCGTGACGGGAGCCGCCCGGAGTCGAGCCGTGACTTACTTGATGCGCACCCAGAACCTGTCTCCGTCGAGAATCCGGAATCTCTCGTAGAAGAAGTTCAGATCGTTGCCCGCATCCCTGTTGTGCAAGCGGTCGATCGGTTTGACGGAGACGTTGGTCCCGGCGGAGTAGGCACCCTCATGCGTCGTCGCGAAAGGATACTCGTCGCACTGCTTTCCGCTTCTCTCCGCCGCCGACCACTCGGTCAGGCAGAGCGTGTCCTTTCTCTTGCCGTTCTTGGTGGGAATATCCGACCAGCCGGCCGGCAGGTCCTTGTAGCGCGCGGCCCGATGCAGCGCCTTCGCCCGCGGGTCCCTCGGTTCCTGCAGGCGTCCGGGCAGGAAGTCCGCGTTCCCCGGAACGATCTTGTTGTCTGCCCGCGGCCTGGTGGTCTCCGGCTGGTAGAACGCCTGCCACACGTGGAGGGCGACCTGGCCGATGAGGGGGTCGGTCCGCTTCATCTGGTAGATCATCCGGGCGTACTTGAGGCGGCAACCGCCCTTGTAACGCACGATCGCCGGGCTGGTGTCGCAGTAGACATCGGGCGTGATCTCCGGCTGGAACAGCGGCACCGTGTCGATCGGGACCGTGGCCAGCGACGAGGTGACCTGGATCCACGGCCGCAGGCTGCAGGTCGCCGTCTTGTCGGGGCCCAGGCCGCCGCCGGAGCGGAAGAGGAACTCCTCGTACTTGTCCGACTGCCAGGACGCCATGCTCCTGGTCCGCTGTGCCTCCGACCTGGGGTTGATCTCCTGGCACTCGGCCGCGGTATGCCCCGGTTCCGGGGCGGCCTTGATGGTGGCCTTGATCGACGTCTGCGGCGGGGTGGTCATGACGTTACCCGCGGTATCGAGCCAGAGCGGCTGGCTGATCTTGATCCAGGCCTTCATGTCTCGTGGCCCGGTTCCGCCCGCCGGAGTGCCGTAGTGGTCGGGAATGGCGTTGACGCCGGCCCCGTCACCGACATAGGTGTGCATGACGGTCGTCGCGGAGAACTGGAAGGCACCCACTCCGACCCTGGTCTTCTTGCCCGCCCGGTCGGTCGTCTCCTTGAAGACCGGGAGCACCAGCCACTGGCTGTAGCAGTAGAAGTACGGGCGGACGTATCCCACCGCGCCCTCCGGGCGATTGGACACGATCCTGAACTGCTCGTTCTCGCACCACTCCGCGGTCGGGTGCCCCGACTGCAGGTCAGGGTATCCGTAGGGGAACTGCGCGGTCGCCGCCAGCGGGGCCGCCGCCGATGTCCCCGCTCCGGCGGACTGCTGTACGGCGAGCGACTGCCAGTCGGTCCAGGCGCCGGAGTTCCCCGAACCGGCGACGCGGGCGCGCCATCGCACCTTCTCGCCGTTCCGCAGCCGGCCCTTGGCCACCTGCAATGTCACCTGGGAATCGCCGGGCTCGGCGATCGTCTCGCTCGACCAGACCGGCGGGTCGCTCCCCGCCGCCCTTGCCACCTTGGCCGACCTGCCGCGTGCCACGTTCTCCCGGATGACCTCCACTTGCACCTTCGCCGCGCCATCGCGCCGGCCGGCGAGCCAGGCGGTGAGCTGGGGGGTGGCGGTGGACGCGACGGTGACGCCGCCCGCGGTGCGGCCGTTCCGCACCGTCAGCTTGGCTATTCCAGCGGCGGTGGCCGTCGTCCCCGTGGACCGCGCCGCGCTGCTCGCCACGGCGGCACCGGCGGCACTGATGGGCGTGTTCATGTCCGTCTGGATCTCGGGCGCGCTCTGGGCCCGGTTGTAGATCCGCACCTCGTCGATCAGGCCGCTGAAGTACTCACCCCAGTAGTCGTTGCCGCCGATCCGCAGGACGCCGTCGTCGGTGACGAGCGGGCCGGTGACGGCTTCCTGGCCGACCTCGGTCCCGTTGACGTACAGGCGGCTGGTGCCGCCGTCGTAGGTGACCGCCAGGTGACTCCACTGGCGCAGCGGGAGCGGAGCGGTCCCTTCCGCTCCGCCGGGGCCGCCGGCGTTCAGCAGCCAGGCCGCCGGGACGGCGCCGTTGGAGGCGTAGAGGCCGTAGGAACCGCCGGCGGCGTGCTCCTTCATCATGACGGTTCGCCAGCTTTCACCCAGCGCCGTGGGTTGCACCCAGGCGGAGAGCGTCATGGCGTTCGTCAACCGCAGTGCCGCCGCGTCGGGGACGGTGACCCGGCTGGAGGTGCCGTTGAACGACAGCGCCGTGCCGAACCTGCCGGTCGCCCAGGTGGTGTCCCGGGCCGCGCCGGTGTTGTTGCGCCCGGAGGAGTCGCCGACGGTCGTTCCGGTGCCCTCCTGCATGCCGTAGGCCGCCACCAGGCCCGGCACCGGAGTCGGGTTCCCGGTGGGACCGGGGGTGGGAGTGGCGGTCGGGGTGGCGGTGGGCGGGGTGGTGGCACCGATCGGGGTGTTCATGTCGGTGCGGATCTGAGCCGCGGTCTGGGCGCGGTCGTAGATCCGCACCTCGTCGATCAGGCCGCGGAAGTACTCGCCCCAGACGGAGTTGCCGCCGATCCGCAGCGCGCCACCGTCGTCGTGCAGGCCACCGCTGAGCGGGGTCTCGGCGGCCTGCTGTCCGTTGAGGAACAGCCGCAGGGTGGTCCCGTCATAGGTCAGCGCCAGGTGGCTCCAGGCGTTCACCGGCAACGGGGAGGTCCCGCTCACCGTCGAGGGGTCTTCCGGCCCGGTCTGCACCCAGCCGGAGGGCACCGAGTCGCCGTTGCCCGCGTACAGGCTGTAGGAGGCACCGGCGGCCAGTTCCTTGGTGATGAGACTGCTCCAGCCGGTCACCGTGACCGGGTTGACCCAGGCGGAGAGCGTCATCCCGGTGGTCAGCCGCAGCGGTGCGGCGTCGGGAACGGTGACCCAGGCGGCGGAGCCGTCGAACGTCAGCGCCTTGCCGTACTTTCCGTCGGTCCAGGCGGTGCCGCTGCCCGTACCGGTGTTGTCCTGGCCGGAGGAGTCGGTGACGCTCGCGCCGGACCCCTCGTTCATCCCGTAGGCCGCCACCAGCCCCGGAACCGGGGGTGGCGGCTCCGCCGCGGTGGTGAACGACCAGGTGTAGGGCGCCATGGGATTGCCCGAGGCATCCTTGCCCCCGCTGACCTCGACCCGGTACACCTTCGAGGCGGCGAGCGGCGACGCCGGCGCGAGGATCCACTGGGCGTTGCCGTTGTCGCTGGTCAGCGCCCCTTCCACCGTCGTGTCCGACGGATCCTTGACCGCGATCTGGACGTCGGAGACCGGTTCGTTGAACGTCACCTTGACCGCGGCGCTCGGCGGCACGTTCGTGGCGTCCCTGCCGGGTTCGACCCCGGTCACCGCGGGTGCGTCGGTGTCGGGCGGACCCGTGGTGAACGACCACGAGTGCGGCGCCGCCATCGGATTGCCGGCGGAGTCCTTGGCGCCCCGCACGGTGGCCGTGTAGACGGTGTCGCCGCGCAGGCTCTGCTGCGGCGAGAAGACGACGAAGCCGTTGCCCGGGTCCAGTGCCTGATCTCCGGGAACCGCGGTTCCGGACGGGTCGGCGAGGGTCAGCTCCGCTCCGGTGACCGCTTCGGTGAACTGGGCGCTCATCCGGGCGTCCACCGGCACGCCGGTGGCGTTCGCGGCGGGAGTGACCGCCTTCACCGCCGGTGGGGTCGAGTCCGGTTCGGGAGTGGCGGTGGGTGAGGTCGCCGGCCACGGCACCTCGGCCTCCACCTCGGGATCCTCGCCTGGCAGCGGCTGGAGCGCCTCCCGATCGACGTCGTAGGGGTCATCGCTGCCGCTGGCGGCGTTGACCTCCTCGGCGGTCCGGCCAGGGAGCTGCGGAATGCCGGAATAGCCGGGTATCTGGTCCGCCACCGCCTCTTCATAACTCGGCATGCGGTTGAGCGGCCTGCTGGAGCCCATCCACATGCTCACATACTCGGCCACGGCCGGTACGTACTCGACGACGAGCGCGGGCGGGTGCCGGTAACCCGGGTACGGGTCGCCGCTGTACTCGCTGGAGTAGTACTGGCGCCAGTTGATCGACGCGGTCTCGGTGGCGGCCCGCAGCACCAGCCCGTGGTTGGGCGCGCCCTGCTCGATCCAGGCGCGGGCCATCCCGGTGACCCGGTGCACCAGCTGCTCCTCCTTGGCGCACCAGCTGCCGGCGGCGGCCTCGTAGTTGTAGCCGGCCTTGTTGCCGCCTTCCATCGTGCTGGAGATCGAGGGCTGGTTGTACCAGCTCAGCCCGGAGGTGGTCCAGGAGGAGGTGACGCGGGCGGCCGCGATGCCCGCCCCGAGGGGGTCGCCGCACAGCTGGCCGTTGGGGCCGCCGGACTTGTAGTTCCACACCCAAAGGTCGGCGTCGACGACGGTGGCGCCCTGCAGCGCCGGGTCGTCGGTGTTGAACTTCAGGTACACCCGGGCCACGTCGGCGCTGGTGGAGGTGGTGCCGGCCCGCAGCCATCCGGCGGCGGCGTTGTTGGTGGACGGGCTGTTCTTGCTGACCCAGGCGTCGGTGGGCACGCCGCCGCCGAACCACTCCGAGGCGGCCGCGATCGTCACCGGGTAGGTCACCGCCGGGTCGGCCAGAAACTTCTGGTCCGGGGTGAACACCAGCTCCGAGGTCTTGCCGGTGGTCTCCACCCGCGCGGTGACCGGCGAGCTCTTGCCCTCCTCGGGGGAGGCCTCCAGCTTGGCGTCCATCGCGGTCAGCACGATCGGCGCGGCCTTCGCCTCGCCCTTGGCGTCCTTGAGCTGCGGCAGGCCGTCGGCCGTCTTGCCGAACCTGGTGCCCTCGGGCAGGGTGAGCGGCAGCCGTACGGTCACCGCAGCGGCCGGCCGGTGCCGGAAGACGACCTGGGAGACGAAGCCGTCGGCCTGTGCCTGCACCACCAGGTCGGCGCCGGGGGCCACGGCGTCCGGATAGGTGATGGTGCCGCCGGAGATCTTCGGTTCCGGCAAGGGCCGGGTGACGTTCAGCCCGCTGGTGCCCTGGCGGCCGGTCGCGGCCACCAGTTGCCTGGCGCCGCGCCCGCCGAAGGTCAACGGGGTCTTGACCCGGGCGGCGCGCAGCTTTCCGTCCTCGGTGACGATCCGGGTGTCGATCCGTTCCCAGGCGCCGGCCGGGTTCTTCAGCTGGACGGGGCGGGTGTAGATCTCGGCTCGCATGTGCTTGCCGTCCGGGTTGGCCCAGACCTTCATGGTCTCGGTGAACTTGGACGGCACCTCGACCGGCTTACCGGACTTGGCCGCCTTGTCCCAGGCGGCGGTCAGCTCGGGGGTGGCGGCCGGTGCGGTCGTGGACGCGGGGGACGGTGTGGGGCCCTCGGCGATCGCGGGCGCGTTCAGCAGGGAGAGCGGAAGCGCCAGCATCGTGAGCAGGGCGGCACGACGGCGCGTCCGGCCTGGGCGGCCGGACGCTGGTTGATGGGTGTCCATCACAACCCTTCGGGGCAGGGGGTCGCTGGTGATCTCTGCGCACCTGCCGGGGCAGGGCGCAGCGGCCGAGGAGGGCCTCCGCGACCTTGGGAGAGGTCTCGGCCGGAGCAGGCCTGGTGCCGCCGGCCGAGGAGCGCACGGCGGCGGGAAATCCGAGGTGGCCGGCCGTCGCCGGCGTGGTCGGTCCGCACGGTGTCATCGGTGCCAGGCTCACCTGGATCGGCTGGTCCTTCTGGACTGGCGCGCGCCCCTTTCGTCGGATCGCAGGCGACCGTTTCACCTACTACGCTCGGCGTGGATCACTTGGTGGTGATATCGCGCCGATTGACGCATAGGTGCAGTGACCGGGGCACCTGATCGGGCGCAGCTCGGCGGCGTTTCCCCAGGTGATGGGAGTTGCGGCGGGTTTCTCGGACCGGTTCGGACCGAAAGGCGGCGGCGATGAGCGAGGGTGAGGATGGCGCGGAGCCGACGCCGAGGCGGTTGTTCGCCGCCCGGCTGGCCGAACTGCTGGAGCTGGCCGCCGACCTGCCGGTGAAGAGCCTCGTCGGCGAGGTGAACCGGCGGCGGCCGGCCGGGCGGGGGCGGCCGGTGAGCGGGCCGCGGATCAGCGACTGGAAGCGCGGCCGCCACCTGCCGGAGTCGGAGGCGGCGTTCCTGATGACGGTCCGGGTGCTCATCGAGCATTGCCGGGGCCGGCGGGTGCCGGCCGGGCGGACGAGCCCCGGGCTGCTCGACGAGGAGCAGTGGCGGCGCTGGCTGCGCGCGGCCCGGTCCTCTCCGCCCGATCCGGTGACCGCCGAACCGGCCAGGGTGCGCGAGGTCGCCGCCGACGCCGGCGGGCGGAGAACCACCGAGGCCGCCGCGGCCGACGGGTGCAAGACCACCGGGACCGCCGAGGCCGGGCCGCGAGCGGCGGGCGCCGAGGCTGGGGTGACCGAGGCGGTGGCGGCGGTCCGGTCGGCGCTCGGGGAGTGTCCTTATCCGGGACTGGCGGCGTTCGGGCGGGCCCAGGCACCGGTGTTCTTCGGCCGGGAGAAGCTCACCGCGCAACTGGTCGACGCGCTGGCCACCCGGCTGCACCGGCCGGGGATCCTGGTGGTGACCGGGGCTTCGGGGGCGGGCAAGTCCTCGCTGGTGCACGCGGGGCTGTTACCGGCGCTGGCCCGCGGCGAGCTGGGCGCCGGATCCGCCGGCTGGCCGGTCGCGGTGGTGCATCCGACCGCGACCCCGCGGGACGAGCTGGCGCGCGTGCTGGCCGCGCCGGCCGGCCGCGACCCCGGTCCGATCCGGCAGGAACTGCGCACCGCGCCCGACCAGGCGCACACCCTGGTGCGCGACGCGGTGGTCGCCCGCACCACGGCCGGCGGGCCGGCCACCACCAGTGATGATCGGTTGGTGCTGGTGGTGGACCCGTTCGAGCGGATCTTCACGTTGCCGGAGGACGCCGAGTCCGGCGGCGCGGGCGGGGCCGAGGGGCAGCGGGCGGATTTCATCGCGGCGCTGCACGCGATGGCGACCCGGCCGTGCGGGCCGGACGGTACCCCCGCGGCTCTGGTCATCGCGGTGGTACGCAGTGATTTCCTGGCCGACTGCGCGGCCTACCCGCAACTGGCCGACGCGGTGCGGGACGGCCTGTTCCTGGTCGGCCCGATGAGCGGACCGGAACTGCGCCTGGCCGTCACCGGTCCCGCCGAGCGGGCCGGGGCACGCATCTCCCCCGCGCTGGTGGACACCATCCTCAGCGATCTACCGGCCGTCGCCACCGAGGGCCGGTACGAGGTGGGGGCGCTGCCGTTGCTGTCGGAGGCGATGCGGGTCACCTGGAAGCACCGGGAAGGGGACCGGCTGACCAGCCGCAGCTACGGGCTGTCGGGCGGGGTGGCGCACGCCGTCCAGACCAGCGCGGAGGCCGTCTACACCGCGCTGCCCGCCCACCTGCGGACCGTCGCCCGGCAGGTCTTCCACCGGCTGACCAAGCTCACCGCCGACGGGCGGGCCGTCCGCCGGCCCATGCCCTACCAGCGTCGGCCCGTCGCACGGCCCGGGGATCCGCCGGTCGAGCGGCGCGGAGGCGCAGATCCCGCCGATGTCGAGCGGGTGGTGGAGGCGTTCGCCGCGCAGCGGCTCATCGTGGTGGGCGAGCAGGCCGCGGAGATCACCCATGATTCGCTGCTGCACGCCTGGCCGCGGCTGCGCGGGTGGCTGCAGCAGGACCCGGCCGACCAGGCCCTGTATCACCGGTTGCTGGAGGACGCCGAGGACTGGGCCCGCAACCGGCGGCGGGCGTCGTTCCTGTACCACGGTGAGCGGCTGGCCTCCGTCCTGCGCGCCCGGCCGCGCTGGCAGGCCCATCCCGACCGCTACCCGGCCCTGCCGGACACCGCGGCCGAGTTCCTGGCGGCCGCCGCCGTCGCGCGCCGCCGGGCCACGGTGCTGCGCCGCACGGTGACCGCGGCCCTGGCCACGTTGCTGGTCATCGCGTCGACCACGGCGGGCATGGCCGTCAAGGCCCAGCGGGACATCAGCGGTCAGCGTGACCTTGCCCTGTCCCGCCGGCTGGCCGCCCGAAGCGAGGTCCTCACCCTCGGCGACCCGGCGCTTCCCGCGCTGCTCGCGGCGACGGCCTGGCGGATCAGCCCCACTCCCGAAGCCCGCGCCGCCATGCTCAACGTCCTCAGCCGCCCCCAGCGTGCCGTCCTGCCCGCCCCCTTCCCGATCTCGGCGGTGGCCTTCGGGACCGACGGGCGGACGCTGGCCAGCGTCGGGGACGGCCTGGCGCGGCTGTGGGATGTCAGGTCCCGCAGGCTGCTCGATGCCCCCTTGCCCGGCGCCACCGGCTGGGTCTCGTCGGTGGCCTTCAGCCCGGACCGGCGGACGCTGGCCGTCGGCGACGACGGCACGGTCCGGCTGTGGGACGTCGCCCGGCGCGTCCCGCTGGGCGCCCCGCTCACCGCGCACCGCAACGCCGTCACCGCGCTGGCCTTCAGCCCCGACGGGCGGACGCTGGCCACCGGCGGCTTCGACGGCACCGTACGGCTGTGGGACGCCGCCACCCGCACCCCCGCCGGCGCGCCACTCGCCGCGCAGCACGGCGCCGTCACCGCCCTCAGCTTCACTTCGGACGGAAAGACGCTGGCCACCGGCGGCTCCGAGGGCGCCGTACGGCTGTGGGACGCCGCGGCCGGCACTCCCATCGGCGCGCCGCTGACCGGCCACACCGATGCGGTCACCATGCTCTCCTTCAGTGCCGACCGGCGGTTGCTGGCCGGCGGTGGCCCGGACGGCACGGCGCGACTCTGGGAGGTCGGCACCCGCACCCCGATCGAGATCACCCTCCCCGGCCACCCCCGGGGCGACGTCTCGGTCGCCTTCAGCCCGGCGTCGCCGCCGATCCTCGCCCTCGGCGGCTCGGACGGCACCGTGCGGTTGTGGGACGCCGAGAGCCGCGCCCCCATCGGCGCGCCGCTGACCGGCCACACCGGCCGGGTCACCTCGCTCGCCTTCGGCCCGGACGGGCGGACCCTGGCCACCACCAGCGCGGACGACACCGTGCGGTTGTGGGACATCCGGCGGCACACGTCCATCGGAGCCTCGCCGGCCGACCGGCCCGGCCAGGTCACCGCGGTCGCCCTCGGCTCCGCCGGGCATGACGGGCACATCGTGGCCAGCGGTCACCTCGACGGCACCGTACGGTTATGGGATGCCGTGACCCGCACTCCCATCGGCGCGCCGCTGACCGGCCACACCGACGCGATCACCTCGATCACCTTCGGGCCCGACGGCCGGAGCCTCGCCACCAGCAGCGTCGACGGCACCGCGCGGCTGTGGAACGGCAGGACCGGCGAACCCATCGGCACGCCGCTCAGCGGGCTCACCTTCCTGGCCACCTCGGTCGCCTTCGGCCCCGGCGGACGGACCCTGACCGTCGCCGGCAAGGACGGCAACGCAGGGGCGTGGGACGTCCGGACCGGTGAGCCGGTCGGCGCTCCGCTCATCGACCGCCACGAACAGAACATCTGGTCCGTGCTGAGCTCCGACGGGCAGACCCTGGCCAGCATCAGCCGGGCGGGCACGGTACGGCTGTGGCGGGTCGGGACGCGCACTCCCATCGGCCCTCCGCTGACCGGCCACCCCGGCCCGGTGACCTCGGTGGCCTTCAGCCCGGACGGAACGATCCTGGCCACCGGTGGTAGGGACGGCACGGCGCGGTTGTGGCGGGTCGACACGCACGCCCCCGTCGGCACTCCGTTCGCCGGCTACACCGACGAGATCACCTCGCTCGCCTTCAGCCGGGACGGGCGGACGCTGGCCACCAGCGGCCCGGACGGCACCGTGCGCCTGTGGGACACCACGACCGGCGCCCCCATCGGCGCGCCACTCGCCGGCCACACCGATTCGATCACCTCGCTTGCCTTCAGCCCAGACGGGCAGACCCTGGCCACCAACGGCGGTGGCACGACGAGGCTGTGGGACATAGGGATGCCGAAGGATCTGTTCGCCGCCGTCTGCGCGGTTCCCGCCCGCCCGGTCACCCGCGCCGAATGGGCCCAGTACGTATCCGAGGTGGACTTCCGCCCGGTCTGCCGCTGACGCACGAACCGCCCATGGCTCCATGAGCCACAATAATCTCTGAATCCGATTCGCTCGGTCTTTCGTGGCGTTTCATGGCGATGCGACGTCCGGCCAGGGGCGGCTCGAACGGCTGGGAACGGCGTCATCCACCAGTGTCCTCGGGGCGCCGGAACTTGTCGGATCCATCTGGCGGCTTTCTCGGACCGAACGGGTCCGAAAAGGTCATCAGACCGTCTTCATCAGCGGAAATACCCTGAGTGCCGCTCGGCCACGTCGCTTCGGCGCCACACTCATGCGTCAATCGGCACGACACCGGCTTCGGGTTCTTCCCGTACCGCCGATATCCGATAGGGAGAGGAAGTGGGGTCGCCGAATGGACAAGTCCACCGGGCATTTACATAAGCAGCTGAACACCGTGATCCATCCACCCATTCGACTCTCGATCATCGCGATGCTATCCAGACAAAAGAAGGTCGAGTTCGGCAAAATACGTGATGCGGTGGGTATCAGCGCGGCCGCGCTGTCGAAGAACATGACACCGCTGGAAGCCGCCGGGTACATCGAGATCCAGAAGGGTTACGCGGGGAAGCGGCCGCGCACCTGGCTTTCCATAACAGACCAGGGATCGGCCGTGTTCCAACGGCACACCGCCGCGCTGCTGGCGATCTCGCGCGGCCTGGCCTGAGGAGAGAAAGGCCGGCCGGCGGCGGGCCCCGCCGGCCGGCCCCATCCGCGCCCGCGCACCGCCGGCGGCGGACGTCTTTCCGGAAGATCCCCGGCCGGCGCCGTTCACGTCGGTCAGGAGTCACCTGTCCACCCGCCCGCGGTACCCCAAGGACTGACCGCCGGATCGGACATCGGGAAGCCGCAGGCGAACGCCAGGAGAGGGCTCCGGACACCCCCGGGCCGGAAATCGGACAGCGGCACGCCCCATGGAACCAACCCGCCGAATATGGATCCGGCGAGCCCACGTCGGCCCGCTGCCAGCCACATGCTGTGCGCGGCCACCCCCGCCTGGTGCATGACCAGGCGGTGGGCATGGGCACCGGCCGTCGCGACGGCGGGCAGATCGCAGGTGATCACGGTCACCAGGGCCGCGTCGGCGAACTCGTCCTGCAGCAGCCACTCCCGGGCGGGCGGGAGAACCGCCAGGTAGTCGATCCGCCTCCCGGCCGGATCCACCGCGTAGAGCCCCGGCCGCAGCCCCTCCACCCGGTAGGCCGCGGCCATGATCCGCACGTCTGGAACCGTCGCCGCGGTGTCGAGATCGGCCCGGGCCGAGGAAGGGGCCTGCAGCACGCCGGCCATCGCCGCCTGGTCGATGCCGGTCGGGCGGTAGAAGCGAGTGGCCTGGCGCAGCGCCAGCACGGTCATCGGATCGATCGTGGGAGTGCTCGCCGGCGGAAGGAGATGTCCGGTGCCCCGCCCGGCGGAGGGATTCCGCCCCCGGGCAGGTCCGCTGTCTCGTCGGGACCGCGATCGGGCGATGAGGTCCTGCACGATCTCCTTCGGCCTGTACCCGGGAGTCCGATCAGTCATGGGTGACACCTCCTCGTTCCGGACCGATGCGTGTCCGGCGCAGCGTGAGCACGGCGGTGATGGGCGTCTGCCGGACGTCGATGTCGAGGAGGTCGATCAACCGGCTGTCGTCCCAGTCGGCGAGTGCGGTGACCCTCCATCCGAGACGTGCCGCGTTGAACGCCAGCTGCCAGGTGACGACCCCGGCGTCCAGGTTGATGATCCGATACCCGAAGCTCTGGTACTTGTCCACGAGCTTCAGGCAATCACCGACCAGGACCAGCACCGCCTCCGCCCGCGTCCCCGCCCCCGGGACGGCATCGACCAAGAACTGCTCGGGGACCGCGTTCCCGCCGCGTAGCAGGCGGTTGGCCACCGGATCGTATACGTGCACCACTGGCTCCAGCCGTACCCGCCCGGTCTCCAGGGGGATCAGGTAGGCCGTCTGGGAACCCAGGTTGCCACCGGTGGGAGCCCAGCGGCGGCGGGTGGGCCCTCGCGTCGTCGTCGCGGGAATGATCTCGCGGATGCCGAAGGAGAACTCCAGCAGGGCGCTGAGCTCCGATCCGACCTGGCCGGTGACGGTGACCGGCTCCCAGTCGCGTGGGCGGTCGAAGAACTGCAGCTCCAGGTTGGCGGTGCTGTAGTGGCCCTGATGCGAGCTGGCATGGATGTAGCGGCGCGGCGGCTGGGTGACCTCCTGCTCGAAGGCGACCACGATCAGGTCGTCGTGGTCGATCGGCTCGGTGCCCGGCAGGCAGTCAGGGCAGCCGGGGAGCTGGACGAAGGTTTCGATCTCGCACGTCCAGGCGCCGGCGTCGACGACGGTGACGGCCGACTCGTCGTACAGCGATTGCACTCCGGTCGCCAGGCGGCACACCTCGTTGCCCAGCAGTCCCGCCAGCAGGTCTTCCTGCCAGGCGGGGATCTTCACCGGCTCGGCGGATCGCGGCAGCGGGCGCTGCGCGAGGTAACACGACAGGCAGCCCGACCAGCCGTTCTCGAAGAGCGGACTGATCACGATGCCCGGATCGGCCGGCGAGACCAGGAACCAGCGTCCCCCGCGTGACCGCACCGAGGCGTCGAACACGCGCAAGCGGTCCAGGTCCAGCGTGCCGTCGTCGATCACGACGGCGATGGGAGCGGACGGCAGCGGCGCGGATCCGAGGTGCACCTCCTCCTCCTGCACCGACGGCACGCCGCACTCGCGGAGCGTCTCCACCAGTGTCGACCGTAACGTGGCGGGCGGACCCGCGACCACGACCGCCTGCCGTGCCAATTTCAGCGCGGCATGGACGCCGGAGGGATTGTCGCGGGTGGTGTCCACGTTCCGGCTCAGATAGCCGACCACGGCAGGCGGTACGGCGGTGCGCTCCAGGGCGCGCAGTTCTTCGGGCGCCGGGCCGGACTCCAGCATGCCGCAGGAGTAAAGCAGCGACAGCGCCGTCCGGACCACCTCGGTGGACGACAGACCGAGCATGCGGGCCAGTTCAGCCGTGGAGCGGCGGCCGTCCAGGAGAGGGAGCAGGCGCCGGACGAATTCGACGTGCCGGCCGGTGAAGAGCTGGGGCTTGGCGATGCCCTCGACGAGAAGTTCGCCCTTGCGAACCTCCGCGATCACCAGCCCGTCCACGACCTTGAGACGGTCCGGAAGAGACAGTTGCGGGTCACGTGCGAGGGCTGCGGCGATGTGCCGCGAGTCCAGAGCGCTTTCGGTGTTCATGTGCCCTCCTTCGCTCCGGTGCCTACGGCGGCGAGGTGGTCGGCCAGACCGCGCCACGAGCGGTCCGGAGCTGCGATCGATCTCGGATGGCACCGGGGACAGCCGTGCACGCCCAGCGTCCGGCCCCGCATGAACTGCGGCTTCGCCAGGTTCATGGCCCGGTAGGCACCGTGCGCCGCGGACCCGCCGCTGCGGATCGCATCCACCCCCCACTGCGCCAGCCCGGCGGCCGTCAGCACCTGGGTGGGAAGATGACCGCCGGGTCCGGCCGGATCTCGTGCGTAGAAGGCATGCAGGTCGGACAGGGCGCCGCCGATCACCGAATGCTGGATGGACCGGCGTTCGAAGCACTCGGCGCACGCCCCGGTCCCGTCGGGCACGGACAGCGGCCCGGCCCTGAGCCAGCGTGTTTCATGTACCACGGGGACGAATGCCGCACCCCACTTCCCGATCAGGTCGCCGATCTCCACCACCAGCGTCGAGTCGTGCCGCGAGGTCACCAGGACGTAGACGTCCGCCGGGGGCAGCAGGCTGGTCGCCACGCCGTGTCCCTGGGCGAAGAAGGTCGGCCGGTCGTCCATGTTCCGCCGCTGCAGCACCCTGGCCACGTCGGCCGCGAATGGGCCGATGGCGATGACATGTGTCAGGTTCATCTTGTCTCCGGACTGATCAGGCGAAGGGCTGCGGCCACGGATTCAGGTCGGGCTCCGCGTGCACCGGCAGGCCCATCCGTGCGGGGGCCTCGTAGAGCCGGGCGGTGCCGAGGAACCGGGCACGGTAGGCGAAGCTCAGCGGGACGAGTTCGGGGACGATGACCCGCACCACGCGCACCCCTGCCGTCCTGGCCTCGTCGGAGGTGATGTCCACGGCATAGGCGGTGCACCCGGCGTCCCGGAGCCTGCGCAGCACCCATGACAGGCGCTCGGCGGGGGACTCCGGAATCGAGGGGATCATGTCAGACAGCCGGCGCCGGCGCGGGGAGTCGAGGAGGAAGTCGAACGCCTGCGCGCGCTCCGCCGCCGCCATATGAACCGCCCCGTCGAACACGTCGAGGTAATCGTCCAGCGGCTTGTCGTCGGCCTCCCGGTACTGCATGGCCACCCGCCCGGAGGACGACTCCCGCATCACCTTGACCATGGCCCGCCGGGGGTCCAGCTCCGTGGCGCACATCACATATGTGCGAACCTTCGCCGCCCGTGGATCTATGTCCACGCTGTAGACCGTCGGGATGCCCAGGTCGGTCGTCCCGTCGAAGAAATGGGTGCGCAGGCCGGACCGGGCGGAGAGCTCCAGTGCCTCGTCGAGGACCGGATCTGAGACGTCGATCTCGATCTTCGTCAGGGCCAGCCGCTGCAGCCAGGTCAGCGCGATGCCATCTCGCTCGACGCACTCCAGCACCGCGCCCAGCAACGCGTTGTCGTAGTCGAAGTGCGCCGCCGTACCGGTCGAAATCGGCAGCCAGAACCGCTCGCCGCGGCTCACGAAGGGAATGTGCAGGTAGACCATGACCGCCGGCAACCACCGAGGTCGCCCGCTGATGAGGTCTACACCGCGTACCCAGCGCATCGGCGCGTCCGGGTCGGGTGCCAGCAGCGGGCAGGCGGGCTCGGCCAGCTCCGAGTCGGAACATCGCGGAACGCGGCTCAGGTCCAGCGCCTCGTCCCCGAGGGATCGCGCGCTGGCCCAGATGAACTGCTCGGGGTCCCACAGGCAGCTGGAGTAGCGCTCGATCGCCTCCACCGTGGCGGTCAGCCGGGCACCTTCCTCGGCGAGCCCGCTTCCCGCCCCGTCAAGGGCGCCCCAGGCCATGCGCTGGGGCGCTTCCGTCGTGCCGGGCAGGATCCGTCCAAGGTCGCCCATGGCCGCGGTGAACACCGGGAAGCGTTGCCGCCCGGTGGTCATCGGGATCCGGGTGACAAGGTTGACGAGGGCGCCTCGGGCGTCGATGAGCGGGTCCAGCCGCCCTAGCGCCTCCTCAAGGGTGGACGGCGGCGAGCCGCCCATCGGAGCGGTGCCCATTGGCGTCCTCCTTCGGTGCTCCGCCCAGCAGGGCGGCGAGTACGGCTTCGTCGGCCGGCGTGATCCCCAGCCGGTTGTTGTGCAGGTGCAGGAGGTGGAAAACCCACTGCCACGTGGTGAGCGACACGCCTGCCGCGATGGCCCCGGCCGCGGTGGCGCGGACCGCGTCGCCGTAATCCCCGGCGTCGAGCACCAGTTGCGGCGGTAGGCCGTTTTCGGCGGCCCGGATCGCGGGCGCCAGCCGGGTGGCCGCCGCGACCGCGGCCGCACGGCCGGCGGACGCGAGGGGCTCGTCCCGGCCCGTCCAGTACCAGAAGTACCTGGACCAGAACTGCTCCTCCGCACCTGGCAGGCAGTGCCGGAGGACGTTCTTCATCGTCAGCGCCGCAAGGGCCTGGCGCCGGGGACGGTCGAGTTCCTCGCACACCGCGCGCAGCGCGATCTCACTGGACCGCATGAAGCCGCCCTCGGCCGCATGAACTCCTTCGGCGCCGCCGTACCGGCGCGACTCGGGCTCGTAGAGCCGGACGTCGACCGCCTCCCAGTAATCCATGGGAAGTGGTCCCGGCAGGGACTCGACCGGAGCGCTCGGATCGCTCCGCATCTCCCGCAGGAAGCCGGGGAAGCGGCCGGTGAGGTCGGTGTAAACGTCGTCCAGGAGTGCGGCCGGCCCCTGAACGCGCAGCCTGATGTGCGGGCCGCCGAGGTCGAGGAACCGGAGGAAGAACCAGCGGCCATGCTCGCCGGCGGTCTCGAGCCGGTGGTGTGTCCCCGCGACCAGATCCTGAACCACCCCGTCCAGCCGCTCGAAGGCGCCGGGATAGATCGCACAGTAGAGCCAGGAATGCATGATCAGGACCCGTTCCAGCTCAGGTGGGCGACGTACTCGGTGGTACGCGGATGTCCGTCGATCAACGGGGAGTCGACCCCGGCCCGAGGGAGGGCCTCCTCCATGATGAGGATCTCACCCGGGGTGAGGGTGTCCAGGAGGCCCAGGACGGAGAGGGGCACGGCGCCGGACAGCCAGAGGGGCTTACGTGACTTGGCGAACAGGTCGGGTTCCGTCGTCCCACGGCGGACGAAAAGCTCGTCCGCAAGGCCGTGCGCCCGAGCCCACTCACGGTAGGCGGCGAAAGTCAGGGCCGGGTCGGGCGCCTTCAACTCGGCCAGCAGTTCGTTCGCGTCCACCATCCAGTGGGCTCGACGAGTGATCACCGAGCCGATGCGCTCGCGAGGCCGGTGCGTGACTCCGGCGGACCGCTCAAGATCGAGCAACAGTGAGGCGGTCCCCGGTGCTTCAGGCGCCGAGCAGTACCACGGGCTGGCGATGGTGGCCAGCACGTTGGCGGACCCGTTCAGGATGCGGCGGGGGACGATCCCCGAGTAGAAGGGGACGACCGGGCCGTGCTCGTCCGCCACGACCAGCGTTCCGGAGCGCTCGTCCAGCCGGATCCGCAACCGGTCCAGGGCCATCGAAGCTCCTGCGGGTACCAGTCCGCCGCCGACGTCGAGTGCCGGGGCGCGCCCCGTGCACCGCCCCTGGACGGGGTTCCAGTCCGCGGCCACGGTGAGTTCCAGTGGCCGCGAACCCGCCGGCACCAGATGTTCCAGCCATGCCTTCAGCGGATCTTCGAGGATCCCGGGGGCCGGCAGTTTGCGGAAGCGGGCGGCCACACCTCCTACGCCGTCCATTAGCTGGTTCAAAACGATCACCTGTTCCCCGTCTTCCAGGGTGGCGAGCTGGAACAGGATCGCGAAGGCGGGCCGCAGCGTCGAGGGGCCCATGCCGATGTCGGCGACCGACTCCGCGGGCAGCCTGATGTCGACGTTGCGCCGCAGGTGCGGGCCGGGCGTGGTCATGTAGTGGGCGAGGAACGCCGGCAGCGCCAGAGAATCGTGGACGGGCGCCATATGCCGCCGCCAGAAATCGACCGCACTCACGTACTGCGGCAGGACCCGCAGGCAGGCCGAGAGTCGTCGGCCATAACCGGCGAGGGCTTCCTCGACCCACTTGGGCAGCATAGGGAGGGCCTCGTTCCGGACGACATCTTCCCGAACCGCCAGGTCGGGGACCCGTGGCGCCGTGGCCGTGGCCGTCATCGCGTCGAGTTCGGCTGCCCGGCGCCTGATCCGCGAGACCAGAGCGGCTCGCACCCGGGGCGCGGCCACAGGCAACCTCAGGAGGCCTTCCCGCATGTCGCGAAGCGCGTCGGCCACTTCGCTCCCCATCGCCTCGGTGACTCCGGGGCATTCGGCCAGCGCGGTCATCGAGTGGTGGGGGTCATAATCTCCGGGGGCCCAGACCGACTCCAGGCGAAGCAGACCCGAGTCGGTCAACCGGGCCACCCGGGGCCAGCCCGCCTCCGCGTCCTCCCCGCGTAATGCCGCGATCACCTGTGCACCCGGCATGGCATGGGACATCGCGGGTGCCTGGCCGCGGTGGACGGTCAGGTCGGTGAGCAGATCCTCTCGCCAGAAGAAGCTGTTGGTCCCGGTGTGGGAGTACGTGGCGCGCAGCATGCGCCTACCGTCCAGACGAACCGCCGGGTGGTAGCGCAAGAGGCGGCCGGCGGTCTCGTGTGCGGAGAAACGCTGGAGGAGGCGAACGTACAGCGGCTGGGGCAGCGTCGCGACTGCTCGGTAGGAACCGCCCTCGGTGGTGCCTTCAGGGCCTTCGCCGCCGAACGAACCTACTGCCACCAGGCTGAACCAACCGAGAGGACTGGTCTTGACCGTCGCCCGCACGAGGTAGTTGAAGAGCGTGCGCACCAGTCTCCGCCTCGACTTGGCCCCGGCGACGGCCGGACCGCCCCGCAGCACGGCGGCGATGACCTCAGGCGCTGCCAGGGAGAGGGCCCGGAGCATCTCATCCGTGCGAGCCTGCTCGAACAGTCCGGCTTCGAGTTCGGCGAGCTCCGCCGCGAAGATCTCCAGGTAGGCCGCGCCGGTCGCCTCGGAGCCCTCCAGGCACGCCAGCCATCGGGCCAGCGCCAGGCGTGCGTCCGGCGCGAGCCGGTCGGCGATCCGGTCGCGTGCCTCCGCGGTGATCCGCGGGAGGCGGCCATTGTGCACGTCCCTGCGGAGGCTCACTGCGGCACGGCGCTCAGCCGCGGGCAGGGTGGGCACGAGTTCGTACAAGGCGTCGGTCAGCGGGGCGGCGAGTTTCGCGGCCTGGGACCTGAGCACCCGGGCCTCGTCGAGCGTGGCCAGCGAGCGATTCGCGCGGAGCCGTGATGGCCCGGTCGCCGCGTACCCGGAGCAGCGGATGACGACGAAGGGGGCGATGGTCGCCGATTCCTGAAATGTCATGTCGATCCTCCGACGGAGGCGACGAAGCGAGCGACGAACAAGGCCATTACCCCTAGGTAGGCGACTGCCAGCACGCCGTATCCCAGGTACAGCAGGCGAAGCCGGCGACTGGCGGTCTTGTGATGATGCGAGAAGGGCGTGCGCAGGACGATGCTCAACAGGTATTGGATCGCCCTGCGACGGAACGAGTGGTGGCCGGTCGCCGCTTCGAGCGCGTGTAAGCCGTCACTCGGCAACAACGGGTTGACGTCGTTGGCCAAGGTCAGCAGGAGGGTGTAGGCGACCGCCGCGGCGAGCGCGCGGAGTGTGGGGTCGTCAGTGGCGAAGGCCAGAGTTCCGGCCACACCGGCGTTCAGGGCATCGATGATGATTCCTGACATGGTGATGACCACCAGCGGTGTCCGGCGGTCGAGCCGGTAAGCATGTGAGCGATCGACGTAAGGCCGGGGCAGGAACCAGAACCAGAAGGCGATCCCGGCCTCGGGCACCGTGACACCGTAGTACCGGCACGACAGCCAGTGGCCGGCCTCGTGCGCCATCAAGTGAAGCAGCAGAATGAACGGCACCGCGATCGAGGCGGTACCGAGGGCCCGGACGTCGAGCAGTCGGATCGCCGCTGCCGCGGCCACACCGGTCGCCGCCATGGCGACCACGCATACGAGGGCTCCGGCGACCGTCCGGGCCCGGCTCCGGGATGTCCCGGGCCTGCCCGCGGCGGCCGGTGGAGCGGAGTCGCGCACCAGGACCAGGCGCCGCATGGGAATCTCCGCCAGGCCGCGGGCGGCTCTATTGCGCAGCCCTTCCGCCGCAGGCGCGACATCCAGCAGTCCTATCCCGCGGATCTCCGACAGGAAACCCGCAACGGTTCTCGCGGCGACCGACTCCTCTACCTGAAAAACGCGCGAGACCTGCCGCGACAGAAAGCGGGGGGTCACCCCCTCCTGCAAATACCTGATGAACATCCGCGAACTACGGCCGAGCCGGAAATAACGACCGCTGTCCGCCCGGTAGAGCAACAGGCCCGATTCGTTCTCGGCGACGATTTCCACTGACGGTGCGAAGGCGACCGGGAGATCCCAGGCCAACTGCGCATCACCCGCCGGAGCGGACCTGGAATCGAGGCGCGACATCGGACTGGGACCTCCCCTCTGACCGATCCTCAGACTCAGCCGGTGATGGACGATCCGGCGCTGGAAACGCTGCTCGCGCTGCTGCACGTGCCGGTGGAGAAGGTGAAGGCACTGCTCAGGCTCGAACCGAACGAACGACCGGCTTCCATCTCGTCACCCGAGAGTTCGCGAGCGAAGAGCTCGAAATCCGCGGCGAAATCGGGGGCGAGGCCGTGATCCTGCATGACGAATCCCTTCCTTTCCAATTGCCATTCTGTGGACAAATGCAGTCTTGCATGCGCCGGCAGATCAGGTGAAGTGTGACGTGAATCACAAATACAGGTCTCAGAAATTACTATCGGCTGGGCAATTGATTCCGCCTGCGGAACCAATTGCCC
>NZ_BOOU01000097.1 GCF_016863395.1 Sphaerisporangium rufum
AGGAGACAACCTACGGTTGTAGGTTCATCGCGTTCGTTGTTGGCTCAGCCGAGCGGCTCACCGGTTTCATAGCCGCATGCGTAGATTGATCCCTACGGGAGATGCGTCGCGGCCGGTGGCTTTCACCGAGGCCGCTCAACCGGTGCCCGCCCCGGACGAAGTGCTGATCAGGGTGGAGGCCTTCTCTCCGAACCGCGGAGAGACGTTCCTGCTGGAGGCGCCGGAGCCCGGTCTGCTGCCGGGCAAGGACGTCGCCGGCCTGGTCGTGCAGGCCGCCGCCGACGGCTCGGGCCCGCCGGCCGGCAGCAGGGTGGTGGGCCACCCACCCATGGGCGGCTGGGCCGAGTACGCGGCGGTGCCCACCCACTCGATCGCCGTGCTGCCCGACGGGCTCACCACCGTGCAGGCGGCGTCCCTGCCCTTGGCCGGGATCACCGCGCTACGGCTGCTTCGCGCGGCCGGCGCCGTGACAGGCCGGCGAGTGCTGCTGACCGGCGCGTCCGGCGGAGTGGGCCATTACCTGACCGAGCTCGCCGCCGCGGCCGGTGCGGAGGTGACCGCGGTGACCGCCACGGCAGAGCGCGGCGCGCGCCTGCGCGAGCTGGGCGCTGGGGCGATCGTGCACGGCGTGGACGAGACGGACGGGCTGTTCGACGTGGTGCTGGAGTCCACCGGAGGCGACGCGCTCCCGGCCGCGCTGGACCGGCTGGTGCCGGACGGCCTGCTGGTGTGGTTCGGGCAGGCCAGTCGTACCCCCGCCACGGTGAACTTCTTCGACCTGCTGGCCGGCCCGCAGAACGCCGTGATCCGGCACTTCCACTATGCGGGCCCGCCGTACGGCCCTGACCTGGTCACCCTGGTACGTCTGGCGGCCGGCGGCCGGCTGCATCCGGAGGTCGGCCGCACCGCTGACTGGAGTCGAACCTCCGACGTACTGGTCGACCTGCGGGAACGCCGGATCCGCGGCAAGGCCGTCCTGACGATCGGAGCATCGCGATGACCGCCGCGGACTTCGCCGCCGCCAACCTGTCGCGCGCCACCGGAGCCGGGCTGGACCCGCACGAGTACCTGCGCGTCACCGGTGAGCTGACGGACCTGGACCAGTGGGGCGAGGCCTTCATGCGCGCCGCACGCGAGTACGTGGCGCGCGCCGAGCGGGCGGCCACGACGATCTCCACGGGCGAGCACCTCCGGGCGGCGGCGCGCTGGTTCCACTTCGCCACGCTGGGTCCGAACCGCCAGAGCGCGCTCGCGGCGGACGAGGCCGACAGCGCCATGGGGCGCGCGCTGGAGTTGCTGGAACCGCGGGCACGCCGGATCGAAGGGCCGAGCTTCACCGGCTGGTTGCGCGGCCCCGCCGATGCCGCCGCGACGGTCGTGGTGGTGCCCGGGCTGGACTCCGGCAAGGAGGAGTTCCACGACGTGGTCACCGCCCTGCTGCGCCGGGGCCTGGCCGTGTTCGCCATGGACGGGCCGGGACAGGGCACGCTCGCCGCCACCAGCACCGTCCGCGCCGACTACCACAATGTGATCGGCCAGGTCATCGACGCGCTCCGCCCGCGGAACGTGGGACTCGTCGGGCTCAGCCTCGGTGGTTACTACGTCGCGGAAAGCGCCGCCCGGGAGGGCCGTGTCGCGGCCGCCGTCACCATCAGCGGTCCCTTCCGGCTGCACTGGGACCTCCTGCCATCTCCCGTGCAGGACCTCCTCATCCAGCGGGCCGGTGGCCAACGAGCGGCCCGTCGCTTCGCCGCCCAGGTGGATCTGTCCGCTCTCGCCCCGCAGATCACCTGCCCGCTGCTGGTCATCGACGGCGGCCAGGACGTCATCCCGGGGGTGACCAACGGTGAACCGCTGGCCCGGCTGGCACCGAACGGGCGCTACCTGTCCCTGCCACACGGCGACCACCTGCTCGGCAACGCCCGCCCCGACTGGCTGGCCGAGGCCGCCGACTGGATCTCTGGAGCACTCGCATGACACGCTTCACCGGCAAGACCGCCCTGATCACCGGCGGCACGAGCGGCATGGGACTGGCCACCGCACACCGCCTCATAGCCGAGGGCGCCCACGTGATCATCACCGGCCGCACCCCGCAACGCGTTGACCAGGCCACCGCCGTGCTCGGCCCGCGCGCTCTCGGCGTGGTGGCGGACACGGCCGATCTCCAGGCTCTGGACGCCCTGATGAACGCGATCAGCACGCGATTCGGCAGGCTGGACGTCGTCTTCGCCAACGCTGGAGTGGGCGCCTTCATACCCTTCGCCGACATCACCGAGACCGACTTCGATCAAACCGTCGACGTGAACGTCAAAGGCGTGTTCTTCACGATCCAGAAGGCATCGCCGCTGATCGCAGAGAACGGCTCCATTGTCATCAACGCCTCCTGGACCCTGCACCGCGGCAACGGCGTCCTCACGCTGTACTCGGCCACCAAGGCGGCCGTGCACAACCTGGCCCGCACCCTTGCGGCGGACCTCGCGCCTCGCGCCATCCGCGTCAACTCAATCAGTCCCGGATATATCGACACACCGATGTATCCTGCCGCGGCGTTGGGCGAGACGGAGGCCGCGGCCATCACCGGTCGTATCGCGGCAGGGAGGTTCGGCCGACCGGAGGAGATCGCCACAGCAGTGGCGTTTCTCGCCTCCCATGAGGCGTCCTACATCAATGGTCAGGACCTGGTCATCGATGGCGGCCTGGTGAACGCGATCCTTGCCTGATCACCACCGGCCATCGTAGGGATCCCCCGTTCCCTTGACGAAGTCGGCCGCGCCGACGTTCCGCGGCACCGGCAGGCCCGCTCCGCCGCCTGTGCGTCGGACATCCTGGTTAACCGGCCGCCCCCCGGGGCGCCCGCACCAGGGCCACGACGGCTTGCGGCAAGTCGTCTCGAAGCCCAGCAGCTTCGCCCGAACCTGCTCGACGGTGATCAGGGCCATCCGCAGTAGGTGAGGATGCGGATCATGGTGACCCGGCGGCGGGGGGTTGGGCGGCGCGGAGTTCGGCGGTGACGGCGCGCTCGCGCAGCTGGGCCGATTCGGCGCGCAGCGTCTCCACCTGGGCGCGCAGGTCGGCGACCCGGGCCCGCTCGATGTCGAGGAGGGCGGCCAGCCGGCCGCGGTCGGCGGCGGCGGCCTGCTCGGCCTTGCGCGCGCGGGCCGTGGCACTTTCTGCGGTCCGGACGCGCGTGGCGGCGTCGTGTTCGGCCTGGGCGGCCCGGGCGGCGGCCTGCTCGGCGTCGGCCGTCGCGCGCGCGGCCTCGGCCACCGAGGCGGCCCGGTCCTGTTCGGCCGCCTCGGCGCGGGACTGCGCCCGGCCACGCTCGGCGTCGGCGGCCTGGGCGCGGGCGATGGCCGCCGCGGCGGCCTGCTCGGACTCCACCCGGGCCCGGCGGGCCAGTTCGGCCTTGGTGCGCGCGGCGTCCCGCTCGGCCCGTGCCTGCTCGGCGAGCCGCTCGGCCTGCTCGCGGCCTGCGCGGGCCTGCGCCGCCTCGGTGGCCGCGGCCTCGACGCGCTCGGTCATCTCGTGCACGGCCCGGTCGCGGTCGGCTTCGGCGCGCTGGGCGCGCCGGGCCGCCTCCTCGGCCGCCTGGCGGGCCCGGCGCTCGGTGCCGGCCGCCTCGCGCAGCGCGGCCAGGGCCTGCTCGCGGGCGGTCTCGGCGTCCGACAGCGCGGTCTCCCGCTCGGCGTTCGCCTCCTGGACCCGCCGGCGCATCTCGTCGCGCTCGCCCCGGGCGTGCTCGGCGGCCTCCCGGGCCTGCCGCACCTGCTCGAACGCCTGCTCGCGCTCGGTGCGGGCGATGGCGACCCGGGTGTGCGCCTCGGCCTGCACGGCGCTGAGCCGGGCCTCGACTCCGGCCGGACTGAGTTCCTGGGCGAGCACCTCGGCCAGCGGCGAGATCGCGCCGGCCAGGCCCTTCTCCATGCGCTCGTAGAGGTCTTCGGCCCGGGCGAGCGCGCCCTCCAGCCCTGGGGTGGCCCGGCGCAGTTCACGTTCGCGCTTGGCGGCGGCCTGGCAGTCGCCCTGCGGGCAGTATTCCTTGGGCCTGCCCCGCCCGGCGCGGCGGTCGATCGCCGCGCCGCAGTGCTTGCAGGCCACCACTCGTTCGACGCCCCGCGCCGCCGGGTGCGCCGCCCGTCCTTCGGCGGCGGATTGACCGGCGTCCGGGCCTGCGCTCTGCTCCGTACTCGTCACCCGGTCATCCTAGCATTTTTTAATTTCTAGAAATTAGAAATCAGAAAAAGTGATCCGTTGCGTGGTGTCCCAGGAAGGTAACTACCGAGAAGTGCAGTTCCCGCAAGTTACGATGCCGCGGCCAGGCGCTGCGACCGAGGACGAGCGGCCAGTGTCCTGTCTCACGAGAACTGGCGTGCGTCTCACCGGAGCTGGCGCCGTCCATGGAACCGTCTCACCGGTTGGCGTGGCGGCGGGCCGGCGGAGATTGGGTGTCTCAGAAAGGTGGCGCATGAGGAGCGGATGTCTCACCGGCGCTGGCGTGAGTTGAGGAAACCGCCACCCGTACAGATCATGTGATCGCTATAATCCGTCCCCATATGTCCGTGATCGCGGTGATCGGTGGCTTTGGGGAGACGGATGGCGGGCATATCGGCTGCCCGGTCGGTGGAGTCGGGATTGCAGGTGGTGTTCGTGGATGAGCAGGCGTGGCACGGCGGGTGCGGCCTTCGCCTCACCTGCCCCGCTGCTGCGGACCGCGCAGCGGGTGGGTGATCGGCTGCCGGTGCTCTACCACCACTAGGCCGCCACTGGCAGTCAGCCTCCCGCCGACGACCCGTCCGCGCACATCGAGGGCCGCCCACCGGGCGACCATTCCATAATCAATCTGCAGCTTCAGTGAGACACCAGTTCGCATTCCAGCGCTTCAATGAGACAGGACACCAGAGGCCCGGCATGCGTGGGCATCACGATTGCTTCGAGAACTGTTCCTCTCCCTTCCGCCTCGCCTGACGGACCATCAGAAAAGAGGCCGGCCACATGACCGACACCACCGCACGCCTTCTTAACAACTTCATCGCCGCCGTACAACCGGCCGTGCCGTTGGTCTCGATGTGGGCACACGGATCGCTCGCGGGCGGCGACTACCAGCCAACCCGCAGCGATCTCGACCTGGTCGCTGTGCTCGGCCGCCCCTGCACCGCCCAGGAAGAGCAACGTCTCACTGAAGTGCACGAGACCCTGGCCAGGGGCTTCCCGCTCGCGGCGAAACTGCATTGCGCCTATCTCCCCACCGCTGAGGTGGCCGACCCCGCACGCTCACATCTGGCATGGGCGCACGAGGAGCTTCAGCGCCGCCCGATCACCCCGGTTACCAGGCGAGAGCTGCACGAGTTCGGGCTCGTCTTGTATGGCGAGCCACCGGAGGCGATCCTCCCACCGGTCACCGAAGATCAGCTCACAGACTTCATCCTGCATGATCTGAAGAACTTCTGGCGGCCATCGCTGGACCATCCCGAGTGGTGGCTCCGGGATATCTGGGTGGATCTCGGCCTCTTGACCCTGGCCAGGGCGACGGTGACGCTCCGCACCGGAAAGCTGATCAGCAAGCGCGAGGCTCTCGACGTGCTACAGGAACTGCACGCACCCGCCGAGGTCGTCGAGGACATCCGGCAGCGCCGCTACGGCAATCCGGGATCAGCCGAGCAACAGTGGCTTGCCCGCCGAGCCGAATCGACGCTCGCCTTTCTCGGGCCGGCGATTGACCGGCTGGTGGGCGGCCGCAAGCCCGTCGGAGACATCACGTGAATCGCGACCGCCGGTCCGTGCACGTTGAGGGTCACCCACCAGTCGACCGTTCCATGATCAAACTTCAGCTTCGGCGAGACGCCAGTTCGCAATTCAGCGCTGTGCGCCAACTTCAATGAGACGACGATCACTTCATGTCTCACTGAAGTTGGCGTCTCCCAAGTCGAGGAACATGCCATGCGCCAGCTTCGCGGAGACAGGACAGCCGGGCGGTGAGCGGCGTCGGTGGCGTTCCATGACCCCTGAGCGGACAGGGAGCGGCCTTGCGGCAATCGGATTGTCCGGCCTGGATCGGCTCCGCGCCGTCATCGTGGCGGACGGTGGGTCTTCGCCAATTTCGGTCGGTCAACGACGACAGCCGGCCGGTTCGATTCTTCGGCGACTCGGATGGGACGCGATCAGTTCTGAGCCGGACTGAAGCGTCGGAGAAATGTCATCTCATGGTGTCGTTTTCCGTTTTAAGGGCCCTCGCCGGGGTGGCGAGTAAGAGAATGCCGCACGATGAGCGGCGGATGTGCCACTGATCACTGGAAGATCCATCCATCTGGAATGATGGCCCGAAAGGGTGCATAAACGGGGATCTGTATGAACTTCATGGCGCCCTGTACCAATCAGCGGATTTCGGAGGGGACATGTCATGCGTAAATTACGACTGCGCCAGGTGACAGGAGCCATGGCCGTGGCGCTGGCCGCCACCGGCATCGCGGTGGCGATGCCGACGCTGCCGGCCTCGGCCACTCGGGTGGACGTCACCTGTGCCAACACGGCGGGGGACGCCGCGCTCATGCAGGCCGCGATCGACGCGTCCAAGGACGGCGACGAGGTCGTCTTCAAAGGGCCGTGCCTGATCAACGCGACGATCAGCCTGCTCGACCGCCGCACGTACCGAGGCGACGGGAAGGAGGGAACGATGATCAAGCAGGCGGACGGGGCGAACCTGCCCGCCATGCTGGCGTCGGCGTCGTGGGTGACCGACAGCGAGTTCAGCGGGGACACGGTCCGCGTCGAGCGGATCATGCTCGACGGCAACCGGGACAACAACACCGGCACCGTCGGGCTCATGCTGCGGTCGTGGAACGCCCGGATCTACGACGTCGACATCTTCGGCGCGCCCTCCGACGGCATCCGCATCAGCAACCCGTCCAAGAACGGCACCCTGCTGCAGAACACGATGGTCAACAGCATCATCAGCGACGTCGACATCGAGGGCTCGGGCGGCTCGGGGCTGCGGGTCGTCGACCCGGGCAACTCCGTCACCGACTGGACGTTTCAGCGCTCATGGGTCGGCTTCAACGACGGAAGCGCCATCGAGACCGAGAACGCGGCCGGGTGGACGTTCAGCGAGCTGCACCTGTACGGCACGCCCAAGCACGCGATCGACGCCCACCGATGCTTCGGGACCTCCATCGAGAACAACTACATCGAGGACTTCGGGTCGGAGGGCACCCCGGACAATACTTATTACGGCGTCCGCTGCGACCTGCAAGGCGAGGCGACCACCACAATCTCCAACAACCGGATCCACCGGTTCCTCCCGCCGCCGGACGAACTCGCCACGTACAGCCGGGCGCATAAGTACGGCATGGCGCCGCCCGTGCGCACCCGTGTCTTCGTCGAGGCACGCCCGAAAAAGGCCGACTACGTCTACCTCGCCCTCGACGGGGTCAACTACGGCACCGGGCACGCCGCGGTGACCGGGAACGCCATCCTCGGGCACAACGGCAGGCGCGAGACCGGGATGCTCTTCAAGAAGGGCGACGGCGACGGGATGTCCATCGTCTCCAGCGGCAACCTCATCGACGACATGGGCACGAAGCGCACCGTCGGCAGCGGCGTGCGCCTGACCAGCGGATACTGATCGACCTTCGGGACGGCGCCCGCGCGGGGCGCCGTCCCGCCGTCTTTGATGGAGGACCCGGCGCGCGGTACGCCCGCCGGGTGAGACGACCTCGCCCGCCTCTTGACTCGATCGACGCAACACGTCCTGCCTGCCGGATTCGGCCGAGGCCGGTAGGCGGGCAGCGGTCACCGTCAGCGGCCGATGTCGGCCAGCCACTGCCCGATGGAGCGGGGGGTGACACCGAGCAGCTTCTGGGCGGAGTTCTCCGGCGCGATCGAGCGGTCCGGGAGCATGCTCATGGCCGCGTAGATCCCGGCCACGTCGGCGGCAGCGCCCTCGCCGATCAGAGGTGCGATGGAGGTGCGCATCTGCTCGGGGGTGATCTGCTCGAAGACCACGTTCTTGCCGAAGTGGGCGCCGAACGCCTCGGCCAGGTCCGGTCCGGTGATCGCCGGGTACTGGCCGACGGAGACCACGCCGGTGATGTCCGGGCGATCGAGCAGGGCGACGGCGACGTCGGCGACGTCCAGGTGCGACGCCCAGGAGACGGGGAAGTCGGCGCGGATCGGGTAGGGCAGCGCGCCCCGCTGTCGGACCGCGTCGATGACGAAGGGCATGAGCAGGTTCTCCAGGTACAGCGTGGGCTCGATCACCGCGTGGGACACCCCCACGTCCGCCAGGCCGCTGACCAGCATCGCGGCCGCGCCACCGATGCCGGGGTCGATGGGGTGACCGCTGGTGGAGAACACCACGCGGGCCGGTCGGGCCTCGCGGAGGGCGGCGACGATGTTGCGCGCGTAGGTCTGCCGGTCTTCTTCGGCGGCTACCGGCAGATGGACGAACACCGCGCCGGCATTCCGGTACGCCTCGGCCAGTTCTTCCGGGGAGGAGTATCGGGCGGCCGCCACGCGCGCGCCGTCCACGACGGCATCGGGGTCGCGGGTCAGAGCGGTCACCGGCTTACCCGCGGCGGCGAGGGCGGCGACGACGGGAGAACCCTGGGCGCCGGTGGCGCCGTGAATCACGTAGGTCATCCCCCAATTAGTGCATAGGATGCACCAGTTACATCAACTGCACTAATGGGTAAGATCGAGAATGTGACCGATTCCTCGCTTCCCGAGTGCGGTGTCGCTCGATTCCTCGTCCTGCTCAACGGTCCATGGGCCACCCTGATCGTGCGCGAATTACTACGCGGTCCCCACCGCTTCACCGAGCTGCGCGACGCGCTACCCGGCATCAGCCCGCACACCCTGACCAGCAGGCTGCGCCAATTCGAGCGGCACGGCATCGTGACGCGCACCACATACGCGGAGATCCCGCCACGCGTCGAGTACGAGCTCACGCCTCTCGGCGCGGGGCTGCGTGACGTCCTGGAGGCCATGGGGACCTGGGCCATGGCGGTGCCGGATCCCGGGACGGAGGTCACCATCTGATACGCGTTTAGTCATCTCGATCAGCGTCAGGACAGCTTGACGTCAGGTCGGCCTGACGCAATACTCGCGGCATGTTCACTCCGGACGATCTCGAACGACAATTCACGCTGCTGAGCGCGGCCGCGCGCCATGACGCGCTGCGCACCCGGGAGGCCCTCGCCGCCCCGGCCGAGGAGGACGATCCCGCGTCCCCGCCGATGGACGACACGCGGCCGCTGACCCGGGAGGAGGCGCTGGAGCTTCTCGCGCTGAGCGAGGTGATCGCCCGGAAGGCGGCCTACGGGCGCCAGCTCACCGTGCGATCGGCCCGCCGGGCCGGAGCCTCGTGGTCGCAGATCGGTGCCGCGGTGGGCACCACCAAGCAGTCCGCCTGGGAGGCGCACCAGCGCTGGATCGACGAGCAGGGCCGGCAGCAGGCCGAAGGGCACTGGGGCTGGGACGGCGACGAGGTGGCGGCCGCCCGCGCCCTGGCGGGCCGGCCCGAAGATCAGGAGGCCGCCGAATGAGCGGGATCGACCAGGCTGCGATGCGGCCCTTCATCCTGGACGTCCCCCAGCGGGAGCTGGACGACCTGGCCGCCCGTCTGGCCGCCACCAGGTGGCCCGACGACCCGGTCGGCGACTGGTCGCAGGGGGTGCCGGCCGTCTACCTCAAGGAACTGGCCGAGTACTGGCGCACCACCTATGACTGGCGGGCCCAGGAGGCGCTGCTCAACCGCTTTCCGCAGTTCACCACCACCATCGACGGCGCCAATGTGCATTTCCTGCACGTCCGCTCGCCGCGGTCCGATGCGCTGCCCCTGCTGATCACCCACGGCTGGCCGGGTTCGGTCGTCGAGTTCCTCGACGTCATCGAGCCGCTGGCTGATCCCGCGGCGCACGGCGGCGACCTGGCGGACGCCTTCCACCTGGTCATCCCGTCCATCCCGGGATACGGGCTCTCCGGTCCCACCCGGGAGGGCGGCTGGGACGTACCGCGGGTGGCCGGCGCCTGGGCGGAGCTGATGAGGCGCCTGGGCTACCGCCGCTACGGCGCCCAGGGCGGCGACTGGGGGCACGCGATCACCCGGGAACTGGCCGTCATCGACGCCGGCCGCGTCGCGGCGATCCACCTCAACACCCTGCTGACGCTTCCGCCCGCGGACCCGGCCGAGGCCGCGGAGCTCACCGACGAGGACCGGGAACGGCTTGATCAGTTCATGAGCGCCGTACCGGAGATGTCGGGCTATGCACAGATTCAGGGCACCCGCCCGCAGACGCTGGCCTACGGACTCACCGACTCTCCGGTCGGGCAGCTCGCCTGGATCACCGAGAAGTTCAAGGAGTGGACGGACTGCTCCGGGACCCCCGAAGAGGCGATCTCCCGCGACCGGCTGCTGACCAACGTGATGCTCTACTGGCTCACCGCGACGGCCGGATCGTCCGCCCGGCACTATTGGGAGGACGCCCACGCCACCCGTCCGCCGCGCACCGAGCCCCGTACGACGCCCACCGGGGTGGCGGTCTTCGCCGGTGACGTCGCCCGTCCGGTCCGGCGGCTCGCCGAGCGCACCGACAACATCGTCCACTGGTCGGAGTTCGATCGAGGGGGACATTTCGCCGCGATGGAGGAACCGGACCTGTTCGTCGACGACGTCCGCGCCTTCTTCCGCCCGTTCCGGCCGGGGCCGTGAACCGGAACCTCACCGGCCGTACTCGGGATGCCGGCCCGGCCGGCATCCCGCTCCGGGGGCGGGCGCCGTCCGGGAGCGCCGGCGGCGCCGTGTACCGGTGGTGGCGCACCGGCCCGGTCCCGTGCCACACTCAGCGTTATAGAACTCTCTATTGAGTTATAGAGCGATGGGAGCATGGAATGCGAGATGCGCGGACGTGGCACCCGCCGGCCCCGCCCGGCGGGACGATGGGCGAACCGGGGGCCCGGGGCCGGTTCGGCGACTACGGCGGACGGTACGCGCCGGAGTCGCTGGTGCAGGCGTGCCGCGAGGTGGAGGAGGCGTTCCGGGAGGCCTGGCGGGATCCCGGATTCCGCGGCACCCTGGCCGGGCTGCTCGCCGAGCACGCCGGGCGGCCCACCCCGCTGACCCCGGCCCGCCGGCTGTCGGAGGCGCTGGGCGTGCGGCTGTACCTCAAGCGGGAGGACCTCACTCACACCGGGTCCCACAAAATCAACAACGTGCTGGGCCAGGCCCTGCTGGCCACCCGGATGGGACGGCGCCGGCTGATCGCTGAGACCGGGGCGGGCCAGCACGGGGTGGCCACCGCGACCGCCGCCGCGCTGCTCGGCCTGGACGCCACCGTGTTCATGGGCGAGCGCGACATCGAGCGGCAGTCGCTGAACGTCTTCCGGATGCGCATGCTGGGCGCCGAGGTGGTCCCGGTGACCTCGGGTAGCCGTACCCTCAAGGACGCGACCAGCGAGGCGATGCGGCACTGGGTGGGCATGACCGCCGACTCCCACTACTGCATCGGCTCGGTCATCGGGCCGGACCCCTATCCGTGGATGGTCAAGGAGTTCCAGCGGGTCATCGGCGACGAGGCCCGCGGGCAGTTCGCCGCCGAGCTGCGGACCGGCGTGCCGGACCTGGTGGTCGCGTGCGTCGGCGGCGGATCCAACGCGGCCGGCACGTTCGCCGGGTTCGCCGACACCACCGCCCGGCTGGTCGGCGTCGAGGCGGCGGGCGGCGCCGGGGCGGCCCGCGGCCGGGTCGGCGTCCTGCACGGCTGCCGCTCGCTGTTCCTGCAGGACGGCGACGGCCAGATCGTCGAGGCGCGCTCCATCGCCGCCGGGCTCGACTACCCCGGTGTCGGCCCCGAGCACGCCCACCTGCGCGACCTGGGCCGGGCCCGCTACGTGACGGTGACCGACGAGGAGGCGGTCGGCGCTGCGGTCCGGCTGGCCCGCACCGAAGGCATCGTCCCGGCGCTGGAGTCGGCGCACGCCCTCGCCTGGGTGATCCGCGCGGCGGGCGGCGGCGAGCTGCCCGCCGGATCGACGGTGCTGATGACGTTGTCCGGCCGGGGCGACAAGGACGTCGCGACCTTCAAGGAGCTGCTGTGACCGAGCCGACCACCCTGGCCGCGGGTGCGGTCGAGCTCCATCTGCGTGCCCGCCGGGACGCCGGCCGCGGCCTGCTCATGCCCTACCTCACCGGCGGCGTCACCCCCGGCTGGACGGATCACCTGCGGGCGTTCGCCGCCGCGGGGGCGGACGCGATCGAGATCGGCCTGCCCTTCTCCGACCCCACGCTGGACGGCGTCACCATCCAGCAGTCCAGTGAAGTCGCACTGGCGCGGGGAGCGAGCACCCGCCGGATCTTGGCCGGCCTTTCCGGCCTGCCGGACCTCGGGGTGCCGCTGGTGGCCAGCACCTACTACAACCTGGTGCTGCACGACGGTCCCGAGGCGTTCTGCGCCGCGCTGCGCCGGGCCGGTGTCGACGGCCTGATCGTGGCGGACCTGCCGGTGCACGAGGCGGACGAGCTGGCGGAGGTGGCCGCCGGCGCCGGGGTCGAACTGGTCCTGCTGGCGTCGCCGGTCACGCCGCAGGATCGGCTGGCGGAGATCGCCGCTCGCAGCCGCGGGTTCGTCTACGCGGTGTCGCTGATGGGCACCACCGGCGAGCGGGCCGCCCTCGCCGCGTCGGCGGCCGAGCTCACCGGGCGGATCAGGCAGGTCACCGACCGGCCGGTGTTGCTAGGATTCGGCATCTCCACCCCGGACCAGGCACGCGAGGCCCGCCGGCACGCCGACGGCGTGGTGGTCGGCGCCGCGGTCATGCGGCGGGTGCGCGACGGCGCCGGGCCGGACGACCTGCGGGCCTACCTCACGACCCTGCGGCAGGCCCTCGACCAGGAGTGTGACCCACCACCATGACCCCCGACGCCGGGCACGAGGCGAGATACCGCGCCATCGCCGCCGACCTCGCCGCCAAGATCCGGTCGGGACACTATGCCCCCGGTGCGGCCCTGCCGCCGCAGCGGGAACTGAGCGCCTCCTACGGGGTGACCCTCATGACGTTGCGCCAGGCGTTGCGGGAGCTCAGCGACGAGAAGCTGATCGTGCAGCGGCCCGGCCGGGGTACGTTCGTCGCACCGCCGCATCTGGCCTACCAGCTCGATTCGCTGCGTAGCCTGGTCGACGACCTGCGCAAGCAGGGGCACGACGTGCGCACCGCGGTGGCCGGCCGGGCGGTGCGCCGGGCCCCCGCCCGGATCGCCGCGGCGCTGCGGCTGCCCCCCGGGGAGACCGCCCTGCGGCTGGAGCGGGTCCGTGAGTTCGCCGGCCGTCCAGCCGTCCACCAGGTGTCCTGGGTCCGCCGGCCGGTGGCCGACCGGATCCGCGACCGCGACTTCACCGCCGTCTCGCTCTACACGGCCCTCGCCGACGCGGGGGTGACGGTCGCCCGGGCGTCGGAGGTCGTCCGGCCCGGCCTGCTCGACCCGGCGGCCGCCCGCCACCTGCACGAGCCGCCGGGCAGCCCGGTGCTCGTCAGCACCCGGATCACCTACACCCTGGACGCCACGCCCGTGGTGTCCGACCATGCCACCATCCTCGGCAGCATGATGGAGATCCGCACCGAACGCGCCGCCACCGGCCTGTCCGTCACCTGGGGTGCCACCAGCTGAGCCCTCGGCACGGCCGCGGCCGGCCGCCCCGGCTCGGCGGCCCTCCCCCGGGCCGTCCCGGCGATACCTCCCTCCGGACGGTCGCCCCGGGCGGGACCGTGCGCCGTTCAGCCGGAGCCGGCGAGCGCGGCGGCCAGGTCCGGGAGGCGTCCGAGCGCGTGCGCGATGCCCAGGGTGTGCTGGTACTCCCGCCACCGCACGACCTTGCCGTCCCTGACCCGCAGCACGCCGATGAACGGCGCGGCGGCGCGGCGGCCGGTCGCGGTGACGACGCCATGCAGCTCGTACTCCACCACGACGACCTGCGGGTCGGTGGTGTCGTGGATGACGACGTTGTCCACTCCCGTGAAGCGCACCGGGAAGGTGGCCCGTTCGTCCGCCGTGGCCGTCAGGAACTCCTCGCGGCCCGCGAAGCGGGCCGGCCGGCCGGGGGCGGCGAACGGCGTCTCGATCACCACGTCCTCGGCGAGCAGGTCACCGAAGTCCTCCCCGTCGATCCAGCACCGTGTCATGCGTTCGAACGTCTCTCGGGGTCCTGAGCCGCTGGTGATGGGCATGGGCGGGCTCCTTCATAGATTAATATGAGTTGATACTCATCTTATTATCATGAGTGACGACTCAGGTTGTCAAAGGAGGCCGAGCATGGTCGCATCGTCCGCGGGCGAGACGCGCCCGCTGCGCGCGGACGCCCGCCGGAACCGCGAACGGATCCTCGGCGCGGCCGGGGCGGTGTTCGCCGAGCACGGTCCGGCCGCCTCCACCGAGCAGGTCGCCGAACGGGCGGGCGTGGCGATCGGCACCGTGTTCCGTCACTTCCCCACCAAGCGGGACCTGCTACAGGCGATCATGAAGGACCTGCTCGCCCGGCTCACCGCGGAGGCGACCGCGCTGGCCGCCGACGGTGACCCCGCGACGGCGCTGTTCACGTTCTTCGCCCGGCTCGTCGAGCAGTCGGCGAACCAGAAGACCGTCATCGAGTCGCTCACCGAGACGGGCACCGACCTGCCGATGGCCGGCGCGGTGGGCCCGTTCCGCGACCAGATCGCCACGCTGCTGGAACGGGCGCAGGCGGCCGGGGCGGTACGCCCCGGCGTCCGGACCGACGAGGTGATGGCGCTGCTCGCCGCCCAGTGCCAGGGCGCGCTGCACGGCGGCTGGGACGCCGACCTGCGCGGCCGCACCCTCGCCATCGTCTTCGCCGGCCTGCGGCACCCCTGACCGCGGCCGCTCGTCCGCCTGGCGACATCGGGGCCGGCCGCGAGACGGCAGGGACCGCCGCAGCTCTCGACCGCCGCCCGGCGCTCGAAGACGTGGAGCCTTTCCGCTGCTCACGCCCCAACAAGTCTCGATCGGGGAACTCTGTACCTATCGGTATGTACACTGGTGAGGTGAACGCCAGGGAACGGCTGGTCGAAAGCGCCCGCGCGCTGCTGTGGGAACGCGGCTACGTCGGCACCAGCCCCAAGACCATCCAGCAGCGGGCCGATGCCGGCCAGGGCAGCATGTACCACCACTTCGCCGGCAAGGAGGACCTGGCGGAGGCCGCCATCCGCCGCACCGCCGGCGAGCTGCGCGCCGCCGCCGACGCGCTGTTGTCCGGGCCCGGTACCGCCATCGACCGCGTCACCGCCTACCTGCGCCGCGAACGCGACGTTCTGCGCGGCTGCCCGATCGGCCGGCTGACCCAGGACCCCGACGTCATGGTCACCCCCGCCCTGCGGGCGCCGCTCGAGGAGACCTTCGGGTGGCTGCGCGCCCGGCTGGCCGCGGTGGTGCGGGAGGGCGTCGACCGCGGCGAACTCCGACCCACCCTGGACCCGGCCGCCACCGCCGCCGCGATCGTCGCCACCCTGCAAGGTGGATATGTCCTGGCCCGGGCCGCGGGCACCACCGAACCGTTCGACCAGGCGGTCGGCGGCATCCTCGCGCTCCTCGGCGCGCACACCGTCCGGCCACGACCGAAGGAAGGGCACTGAGCCATGAGTATCACCCGCGACCCCGCCGATGACATCCCGCCGGTCACCCGTGCCCTGGTGCTGGACCAGGCCCTGCCGGCCCCGCACGGCACCCACCGGGTGCAGGTCCGGCGCATCACCATCGCGCCCGGGCAGGCCAGCGGGCTGCACGTGCACAACGGCCCGGTCTTCGGCAGCATCGAGACCGGTTCGGCGGTCTACCAGATCGACGGCGCGGCGGCGACCGTCCTCGGGTCCGGAGACGTGTTCTACGAGCCCGCGGGCGTGCGCGTCGCCCGCTTCGACGCCGGGAACGACGGCGTGACGTTCCTGGGTTACTTCCTGCTGGCCGCGGGCCAGACCTCCGAACTCGAGTTCCCCGACGACTGAGGCCGGCCCCCGGACCTCGTCCGCACCGGGGCGCCGGCAGCGGGTCAGCGCAGCGAAGTGGTGGACACTCCGGGATACGCCCGGATCTCGGCCTCGCTGAACCGTTCGGTGACCCAGCCGCCGCGAGAGAACAGCACGGTCTGATCGGTGTGGTGGGGCGAGGCCGGATTCGCCGACAGCGAGTACGTCAGCACGGTGCGGGCGCGCGGCCCGGCCGGCGTCAGCTCCACCGCCATCAGGAAGCTGGAGCCGGTGCCGACGTCCGGATACCGGCCGCTCTCCCCGAGCGGGCCCCCGGTGCGGATCCGGTCGAAGCAGCCCTCCCCCTCGGTGCACCCCGGCACCGGGACGGCGCCGTACCGCTGGGCCTCCCCCGGTGTGAGCGTCAGCGGCAGATCGCCGGCCGCGAAGAACTGGACCGCGTCGGCCAGCGCGGTCGCCACCACCGGGTTCTCGATGTCCAGGCCGCGCGGCGTGCTGAGCGGGTGCGCGGGATCGAACGGCACCTTCCACCAGCTGTCCGGCGGGACGACCTCGCCGTCGGGACCGCGCTGCGGGCGGTGCAGGCCCAGGAAGAACTCCCGCCAGAGGATCGCGCCCCGGCTGTCCAGGCCGGCCCGCCCGTCCCAGGCCGCCAGCGTGGCGCATGCCCGGCGCACGTTCACCCGCCGGCCGTCGCTCGCCGTCATCACCGGCCTGGCCCGGCACAGCGCGCGCAGATCGGGGCGGAGCAGTTCGGCGCTCAGGTTGCGCTTGCCGGTGGCCGTCCGCCACAGCGTGTCCAGCGTGAAGCCGGCGGGCCCGAGCCCGTCGCCGCCCGCCAGCCGCTGCGCGATCATGTCGAGGCCGACCCTGGTGCGCAGGTCCCGTTCGGTGCGGGTGTCGCCGAAGACGCGCGGGTAGCCGGTGAGCGGGGCCTTCGGGTTGGTCAGCCAGGGGCTGCCGTTGGCGTTGGTCACGTAGTCGGTGCGGGCCAGCCGGGGCTGGGCGGCCGGGCCGAAGATGCCCGGTTCGATCGCGTCAGGGTCGGTTCCCCACAGGCAGGACGATGTGGCGCCGTCCAGGACGAGCAGCCGGGGATCGTCCTTGGCCCGGCAGCGCGCCGCCTGCTCGTCGGTGACGTGCGGGACGACCGAGGCGTCGGCGAAGTACGCCTCGCCGCCTGCGTCGGCGGCGAGCGTGTAGACGAAGGGCATGCCCTGGTAGGTGTCCTGTGCGCGGCGCAGCGCGGCCACGTCCCGGGCGGCGCAGGCCGCGACGCGGGCGTCGTGCGTCACGATGATCACGGTCGTGCCCTCCTGCCGGGCCAGGCCGACGAGCAGTTCCATCACCTTCTCGCCGGTGAGCGAGTCGAGCGCGCCGGTGGGCTCATCCGCGAAGATCACCCGGGGCCGGGTCGCCAGTGCCCTGGCGATCGCCACCCGCTGGGCCTGGCCTCCCGACAGCTCCCCGGTACGCCGCCCGCCCAGGTCCGCCAGCTCCAGCCGGCTCAGCCAGCCGCCTGCCCGCTGGTAGGCCAGCCTGCGCCCGGACCGGCCGAGCAGCAGCGGCAGCGCGACGTTGTCGGTCACGGTGAGCTCCGGCACCAGCTGGCCGAACTGGAAGACGAATCCGAAGGCGGTGCGGCGCAGCTCGGACCGCCGGGCGTCGCTCAGGGTGTCCAGCCGCCGCCCGTCGAACCAGACCTCGCCCGCGTCGGGGGTCAGAATGCCGGCCAGGCAGTGCATCAGCGTGGACTTGCCGGAGCCGCTGGGCCCCATGATCGCCAGGGTCTCGCCCGCCGCCACCGACAGGCTCACCTCGCGCAGCGCCTGCGTCCGGCCGTGGCAGCGGTCGACGGATCGGGCCTCCAGCACCGGGCCCGGCACCGCCCGCGCGTCGATGGTCATGCGCCGCGCACCGTCTCCGCCAGCGCGCCCAGCCGGGCCGCGGTCAGGTCGATCCAGCGAAGGTCGGCCTCCAGGTGGAACAGCGCGTGATCGGCCAGCAGGGCGTCCACCAAGACGCCGCCGCGTTTCATCTCCGACAGCTCGCGCATGCGCCGCAGGTGGGCGGCACGCTGCAGGTCCAGGTAGCGCTGCGCGTCGCGGTCCAGCATGAGCGCCAGCACGACCTTGGTGAACAGCACCGTCTGCAGGTACGGTTCCGCCGCCACCGGCTCGGCCAGCCACTCCTCCACCTCCCGGCTGCCGAGCGGCGTGATCGCGTAGCGCTTGCGGTCCGGACCGTCGCCGGGCTCGCTCTGACCGGCGGTGACCTTGCCGTCCCTGGCCAGCCGGCCGAGCGTCCCGTAGACCTGCCCGAAGGGCAGCGGCTTTCCTCTGCCGAAGTAGGCGTCGTAGTCGCGCTTCAGGTCGTATCCGTGACCGGGCCGCCGATCCAGCAGGCCCAGCAGGGCCAAGGGGACTGTCATGGCGGACGACTGTACACCCAAGGTATACACTCAAGGAATACTCGGAATGCGGTGGCCGCCCGACGGGGGCATGGCATGAAGTGCGACGCCCTCCGGACGGGGACGAGATGTGCGATCATCGGCGAAATGGACGTTCGCTTCCTCGGTATCGCCGATCTGACCGAGGTGCCGCCCGTGGCGGTCGTGGTCGACGTCATGCGCGCCTTCACCGTGGCCGCCTGGGCCTTCGCCCAACGGGCGGAGAAGGTCGTTCTTGCCGGGTCGTTGGACGAGGTCCTGGCGCTGAAGGCGCGTCACCCGGATTGGGTGGCGCTGAAGGACGGTCCGCCGGCCGCCGGGTTCGACGCCGTCAACTCGCCGGCGCTGCTGCGCTCGGTCGACCTCGCCGGACGGACCGTCGTGCAGAAGACCACGGCGGGAACGGTCGGCGCCCTCGCGGTCAAGGAGGCGCCGCTGGTGCTGTGCGCGAGCTTCGTGGTCGCGGAGGCGACGGCCCGGCTCCTGCGGGCCCGCGAATGTGACACCGTCACGTTCGTGGTGACCGGTGAGGACGGGCAGGCCGACGAAGACCTGGCCTGCGCCCAGTACATCGCCCGGCGGGCCGCCGAGAGCGGCACCGACCCCGCCGGGTTCGTCCGCCGCGCCGCTGATTCGCGCGCCGCCGCCGAACTGGCGCAGGGGGTGCGTCAAGGAGTCCATCCCGATGACGTCGCGCTCTGCCTGGAGGTGGACCGGTTCCACTTCGCCATGGTGGCGAACGTGGAAGGTCCGCTCATGACCCTGCGTCCCCACGCCCTCCCTCCGCCGGCCGCCGAGCCCTCGGTCTGAGCAGCGGCTCTGGGCCCGGACGGGCGTTCCGGCGACAGCGCCTCGGCAGGCGTCGAAGCGAGCGGGCACTCGTCAGGTGACCAAAGGCCGTGGCCGTAAGGATTCGCCTGCTCCGCCGGCCCGAGACGCGTCGGTTCCCCGCGAAGCGGCGACTAGCGTTTGCATCCGGTACCTGGGTACGGGTTTACCGTGAGGGCATGACGCGACAAGCCGCACTCGACCACGCGGCCGGCGCCTCGCCCGCGGTCGAGGGGCCTTACCTGCGCAGCGGGCAGGTGGCCGAGCGGGCCGGGGTGAATCCGCAGACCTTGCGCTACTACGAGCGCCGGGGGCTGATCGCCGAACCGGCGCGCAGCCCGGGCGGGCACCGCGCCTACCCGCCGGACACCGTCGCCCTGCTGGTGGTGATCAAGGCCGCCCAGCGGCTCGGCTTCACCCTGGCGGAGGTGACCGAGCTCATCGACACCGGCCGGCGCGGCCACCCCACTCCGGACCTGCGCGCCCGCGCCCAGGCCAAGATCGCCGAAGTGGACGCGCGGATCGCCGACCTGACCACCATCCGGGCGGCGCTCACCCAGGTGGTCGAGGCCGGCTGCGACAGCCTCACCCACTGCACCTGCCCGGACTGCCCGCTGCCCTTCGCCGGCCTGGCCGAAGACCGTCACCCCGCCGCCGGCTGATCGCGCTCGGCCCGACCGGCGTGGCCTGACCTGCCGGGCCGCCGGCGTCCGGCACCCGTGCGCCCCGCCCGGCGGGAGTTCAGGCTCCGGGTACGGCCGCACCAGGTTCGGGGTTCTCGGGTCCACCGGTGGCCGGCAGCGAGACGGGGCGGGGGCGCTCGCAGGGGCTGGTGATGGTGACCGCGGCCCCTGATCCGGCCGAGGCCAGCAGTGACTCCATCACCTCCAGCACGTGGTAGGCGAGCGCGCCGCCCGCGCGGGGCTGCTGCCCGGCCGGGGTCGTGACGAAGTCGGCCAGCCCCACCCCGCGTCCGGCCCCCGGGTGGCCGGCCAGGACGGGCAGCGGCTGCCGGGCCTCCTCCCCCACCGGCGACAGCAGTATGGTGCCGTCGAAGTGGTTGGGATCGGGCACGACCAGCGAACCCCGCTCGCCGTGCACCTCGATGTGGGGCGCGGCGGTGGCCGCGGCGTCGAAGCTCATCACCAGCGTGGACAGCGCCCCCGACGCGTGCGCCAGGATCCCGGTGACGTGGGTGTCGACGGCGACCGGGATCTTCTCGCCGCGGCGTGGCCCCGAGCCGATGACCCGGTGGTCGCGGGTGCGGCTGCCGGCGCCAACGACCGTCGCCACCGGTCCGAGCAGGGTGACCAGGCTGGTGATGTAGTACGGGCCCATGTCCATCAGCGGCCCGCCGCCGGGGGCGTAGTAGAAGTCGGGGTTGGGGTGCCAGTGCTCGTGCCCGGGCGTCATCATGGTCGCCGTCGCCGCGACCGGGCGGCCGATGAGGCCGTCGTCGATCGCCTTGCGGGCGGTCTGCGTGCCGGTGCCGAGGACGGTGTCCGGCGCGCAGCCCACCCGCACGCCGGCGCCGGCGGCGGCGCGCAGCACCTTCGCCGCGTCCGCGGTGGTCGCGGCGAGCGGCTTCTCGCAGTACACGTCCTTGCCGGCCGCGATCGCCAGCAGCGCGATCTCGGCGTGCGCGGCCGGAATGGTGAGGTTGAGGACGACGTCGATCCGCGGGTCGGCCAGCAGTTCGGCCACGCTCAGCGCCTCGGCGCCCGGGTAGGGCCGCGCGGCCTCGGTGGCGCGGGCGAGATCCAGGTCGGCCACGGCCGCCAGCCGCAGTTCCGGCAGCCGTTCGATGGTCTCGGCGTACTGGGGGAAGATGACGCCGCACCCGACGACGCCGACGTTCACCGGGCGGCCCACAGCATCCCCCGTTCGATGATGGTGCGGACACTGTCGTGGCGCAGCACGTCGAGGCTGTGGCCCGGTGTGGCGACGAAGACCTTGCCCTCGCCCCATTCCCGGGTCCAGACCGCCGGTGCGGTGACCTCCCGGTGCCAGGGGTCCCAGGGGCGGACCCGCAGCGTCGTGGTGGCCAGCACGTCGACGTAGGCGTCGGCCAGCACCCAGTACTGCTCGGTGACCAGGTCGAAGTCCGCGATCCCGGCGGTGATGGGATGGTCGCCCGCCGCGGGCGACACGGTGATGGTGTGCGGGATGAAGTTGTCGGCCTGCGAGCCGTCCCGCTCGGCCGGATCCTTGCCCGGGTGGCAGGCGAACTGCCCGCCGATGAGGTGCAGGTACTCGGAGGTGGCGCGGAAGGAGTCGGCGATGCCGCCGTGCCAGCCGGCCAGCCCGGTGCCGGCCCGCACCGCCGCGTCCAGGCCGCTCATCTCCGCCGGTTCGATCGTGCCCATCGTGTAGCACTGCACGATGAGATCGACGCCGGACATGAAGTCCGGATCCGCGTACGGCGCCGGGGAGTCCGCCCGGTGCACCTGGAACCCGTGCTCCTCCAGGAAGGGGATGAACAGTTCGGTGGCCGGCACCGGGACGTGCCCCTCCCAGCCGCCGCGCACCACCAGAGCCGTCCGACCGCGATCGCCTGCCATGCCTCACCTATCGATCAAGGGACAAACGGCTCCAATATTCACATTTCCTGGCGGAACTCACCAGAGCCCGTCTCACGTCCTGAGCGGTCGCAGTGCCGTGCTCCACGCCACGACCTGGTCGAGCAGCAGGTTCAGCGCCTCCCGCCGGTGCGCCGCCGGCTCGAAGGTGGTGAAATCCACGAAATCGGTGTGCAGCAGCAGCTCCACGGCGGCCTGGACGTCGGCCACCTTCACCTGGCCGAGCACCTGCCGCAGGTGCTCGGCCGCCCGCACCCCGCCGTTGACGCCGTAACCGACCACCCCCGCGGCCTTGTCGTGCCACTCGGCGAACAGGAAGTCGATGGCGGTCTTGAGCACGCCGGGCATCGAGTGGTTGTACTCGGGTGTCACGAAGACGAAGCCGTCGAGCCGGGCGATGGTGTCGGACCAGGCCTTGGTGTGCGGATGCTCGTACACCCCGGTGGCCGCGGGGAGCGGTTCGTCCAGGTGCGGCAGCGCGTGGTCCTTCAGGTCGACCAGCTCGTAGCGGGCGTCACCGCGCCCGGCCGCCTGGTCGTGCACCCAGCGGGCGACGGCGTCGCCGTGGCGTCCCGGCCGGGTGCTGCCGATGATGATACCGATCTTGATCACTTCGCCACCTTCAGTACGATCTTTCCGCGGGTCAGGCCGCGCTCGGCGGCGCGGTGCACCTCCGCCAGGGACGCGAGCGGGCGGGCGTCCACCTCGACCCGCACGACGCCCCGGTCGATCAGCGCCACGAGTTCGGCCAGCTGGCCGGGATCGTTGCGGGCCACGAACCGGACGGCCCGCGGATGGTCGATCGGCCCGGCGATCGAGACGACGTCCTCGGCCAGCCCGCTCACCGCGTCCGGCGCGCCGGGCACCAGGTTGAGCAGCACGTCGTTGCCGCCCGGGAGCGGCGTGGTGGTGTAGTCGACGACCTCGTCGGCGCCCAGCGCCCGCACCGCGGCGGCGCTGCGCGGACCGGCCGTCGCCACCACACGCGCGCCCGCGTGCTTGGCCAGCTGTACGGCGAACAGTCCCACCCCGCCGCCGGCGCCGTTGATCAGCACCCGGGTGCCCGGGCCGATCCTGGCGTGCTCGAAGACCGCCTGCCAGGCGGTGAGCCCGGCCACCGGCACCGCCGCCGCGGCCTCCGGCGGGATCCGCCGTGGCGCCCGGACCAGCAGATCCGCGCCGGCGACCGCGTATTCGGCGGCCGCCGCGTCGATGAGCCCGATCACCCGGTCGCCGGGCACCAGGTCCCCCGCTCCGGTGACCACGGTGCCCGCGACGTCCCAGCCGAGCGTGTGCGGCAGCGTGGCGCCGAACACCTCCCGCAACAGCCCCATCCGCAGGCCGACCTCCGAGGGGTTGAAGGACGTCGCGGCCACCTCGATGAGCACCTCGCCCGGTCCGGGCCTCGGTACCGGCACCTCGTCCAGCGAGATCACCGAGGCGTCGCCGTACTCATGAATGCGTGCGGCCCGCATCCGGCCGGGCAGGCCGCTGACCTGCTCGGCCGCGGGTCGCGTGCCGGCGTTCGCGGGCGTCCCGGCCGGCACGCCGGCCTGTGTTTTCGGCATGCGTCAACCGTAGGGATCACGATAGAGACGGCCAATGCTCTGACGTCCAGGATTGATACGCGTTCGTCTCTCGTGGGAGATTGGCTGGATGGATGTGCTGAGTGACGTGGTGGCCGCCATGCGGGCGGGGGTGCCGCGCTCGGCGCGGGTGGAGTGGGCGGCGCCGTGGGGGCAGCGGTTCCCCTCGGTGCCCGGTTCGGCGGGTTTCCAGGTGGTGCTGCGGGGCTCGTGCTGGGCCGTCCCGCCGGAGGGTGAGCCGATCCCGGTCGGGCCGGGTGACGTGCTGTTCTTCCCCCACGGGCACGGTTACGGGCTGGCCGACTCGCCGACCAGTCCCATCGCCGAGCCCGAGTGCGACCCCGATGCCCCCGCCGGGTTGTTCGCCGCGGCCGCCATGGCGGGCACCGGGCCGGTCACCGTGACGCTCTGCGGCGGTTACCGGCTCGACGCCGGCCGGGTGCATCCGGTCCTCGCCGGGCTGCCCGAGATGATCCACCTGCCCGCCCGCCTGGGGCACGACACCGAGCTGCGGGCCGCCGTCGAGCTGCTGGGCGGCGAGATCGAGAACCCGCGGCCCGGCGCGGACCTGGTGGTGTCGGCGCTGCTGGACATGTTGCTGCTGTACATCCTGCGCGCCTGGTTCACCGTCTCGACCGAGCACTGCAAGGTGAGCGGCTGGGCCGCCGCCCTCGCCGACCCGGCCGTCAGCGCCGCGCTCAACGCCGTGCACCGCGACCCCGCCCACCCGTGGACGGTCGAGTCGCTCGGCCGGCGTGCCGGGCTGTCGCGTGCGGCGTTCTCCGGCCGGTTCACCCGGCTCGTCGGGCAGCCCCCGCTGAGCTACCTGACCTGGTGGCGGCTCGGCACCGCCGCGCGCATGCTGCGCGACTCCGACGCCGCGCTGAGCGAGATCGCCGCCGCGGTCGGCTATGGCTCTGAGTTCGCCTTCGCCAACGCCTTCAAGCGCGAGTACGGCATGGCCCCCGGCAGGTACCGCCGGGTGGGCTGCCCGTCGCCGGGCTGACCGGCCGCCGGCTGGACCCTCCCATCGTGGGAGGGTTCACCATGGTGGGGTGCACGGCGAACTTCTCACCATCGGGCGCTTCGCCCGCCTGTGCCGGCTCAGCGTCAAGCGGCTGCGTCACTACGACGAGCTGGGACTGCTCGCTCCGGTCCACGTGGACGCCGGCTCCGGCTACCGCTACTACGCCGCCGGCCAGGTCGGGCCGGCCCGGGCGCCGGACGAGGAGCCGGTGACCCGGCTGATCATTCCCATCCAGGAGGGCACGACATGACCGTGCTGGCGGGCATCGACACCCGGGGCATGCGGCACTGCGAGACGACCACCTTGGGCGTGCTGCTGCGGCGGCAAGGACTGGACCTGTCCGAACCCATGCTCTTCGGCCTCGGCCGCGGCCTGTCCTTCGTCTACTGGGACGCCAAGGGCATGGACGTGCCCTTCCTCGGTGGCCGGGTCAGGCCGTTCGAGCTGACCAGGAACCTGGCCGCCACCTTGGGACTGGAGCTGGCGGTCCACGAGACCACCTCCGCCCGCAAGGGCTGGGCACAGGTCGCCGCCGCCATCGATTCGGGTCATCCGGTGGGGCTGCAGCTCGACAGCTACCACCTGGAGTACTTCCGGTCGAAGGTGCACTTCGGCGGGCATGTCGTCGCGATGTACGGCTACGACGACCGGCGCGCCTACCTGGTGGACACCGAACAGCAGGGCGGCGCGGTCTCCACCGGCCTGGCCGCGCTGGCCCGGGCCAGGCCGGCGCGCGGCCCGATGACCGCCCGGCATCGCTCCTTCACCGTGACCGTTCCCGAGGCCCTGCCTTCCCCGCGGGACGGGATCGTGCCCGCGATCACCGCCTGCGCCGCCGCCTTCCTCGACCCGCCCATCGCCAACCTCGGCCATCGCGGCATCGAGAAGGCCGGCCGGCTGCTGGGCAGCTGGCTGGACCGCGCCGGCGACCCCGGCCGGCACCTGCCGCAGGCCGCCCGGATGATGGAGGAGGCCGGCACCGGCGGCGCCCTGTTCCGCAACTTCTACCGCGACTTCCTCGCCGAGTGCGCCGAGATGCTGGACAGCCGCCACCTGCGCACCGGTCACCGGCTGTACGCCGAGGCGGCGACCGGATGGACACGGGTCGCGGCGCTGATCGCGAAGGCCGGCGAGTCGGATGATCGCCGGTGCCTGGCCCAGGCCGGCGAGCTGCTCGGCGAGCTGTCCCGCATCGAGCACGAGGCCATGCGCGCGCTGAGCCTGCTGGGCGGCGAGTCCTCGCCCCGGCCCGGATCGGCCGCGGCGGCCTCTGCCGGCTGAGCCCGCGTCGCGCGGCCGGCGCGGTGGTCTCACCCGCGTCCATGAGGGCGGCCGCCGGGCACCACGGCCGCACCGGCACCACGGCCGGATCGGCAGACCGATCCGGCCGCGGGGGCCGGCGTCAGGCCTTGGCGCGCTGCTCGATCCGCACCATGTTGCCCGACGGGTCGCGGAACGCGCAGTCGCGCGGCCCCCACGGCTGGTCGATGGGCTCCTGCAGCACCTCGGCGCCGGAGGCCCGGACCCGCTCGAAGGTCGCGTCGACGTCGTCGGCGGCGAACATGGCCATCGAAAGCACGCCCTTGGTGAGCAGTTCCTGCAGGGCGTCCCCGTCGGCCTGGGAACGGCCGGCGTGCGGCTCGGACAGTACGATCTCGACGTCGGGCTGGGTCGTGCCGCCCAGGGTGACCCAGCGGAACTCGCCGGATGCGACGTCGTTACGGATCTCCAGGCCGAGCGCGTCGCGGTAGAAGGCGAGCGACGCGTCCAGGTCGTTGACGGTGATGTGGCAGTACCTCAGTGCGATGGACATGGCGGCCACGTTAGGCGGCGGCGCCGCCGCCCGCTTCTCCGTTCCTGCTCGCCGGGCGCCGGACCGGGCGGGTACGCATCTTGGCGACGCAGGCGGGCATCGCCGTCACGGCGGCGTGCTCCCGGTCGCGGTACGCGCTCGGCGGCTCCCCCACGATCTCGGTGAACCGCGAGCTGAACGAGCCGAGCGAGGTACAGCCGACCGCCATGCAGGCGTCGGTCACGCTCATCCCGCCGCGCAACAGGGCCATCGCCCGCTCGATGCGGCGGGTCATGAGATAGCCGTAGGGCGTCTCGCCGTAGACCGCCCGGAAGCGGCGGGAGAAGTGCGCGGGCGACATCAGCGCGTGGCGGGCCATCGCCGGCACGTCGAGCGGCCGGGCGTACTCGCGGTCGATCAGATCGCGCGCCCGGCGCAGGTGCGCGAGATCGGCCAGCTGCTGCGGGGTCACCCGCCGAGCGTAACACTCCACCCGCCAGGAGCGGCCGCTCACCTGGGCGAACAGAAGCAGGCGGCCTCAGGACGGGCCGGGATCGGCGCGCTCGCGCCCGATGGCCGCCGCGGCCTGCCGCAGTTCGGCCAGGACCGTGCGGACGGCCCGGCGCGCGGTCCGCTCCGGGCGGTGCAGCACGTCGATGTGGCGGCGGGCGTGCACCCCGTCCAGCGGGCGGAGCACCACGGCGGGATGCGGGCGGGCGGTCCAGCGCGGCATCAGCGCCAGCCCGCCGCCGGCGGCGACCACCTCGGCGACCACGGAGAACTCGTTGATCCGGTGCACGATCTCGATGCGACGGCCCGCGGCCGCGGCGATGGCCTCGATGGTGGCCAGCACCGGGAAGCCGTCGTGCACGGTGATCCACGGCTCGCCGGCGACGTCCCGGGGCGCGAGCCGCCGCTCGGCGGCCAGCGGGTGATCGGCGGGCAGCGCGACGTCGAGCGGCTCGCGCAGCAGCGTGGTGGCCGTCACGGTGCGCGGCCAGCCGGGCGTGTGGTCGAGCCGGTGGGCGAGCACCAGGTCGTAGGCGCTGGTGAGCTGGGGGAACCGGTCCTGGGCGACGTCCTCGTCGGCCAGCGTCACCCGGGGACGGTCCGGGCCGGCCGGCCGACGCAGCAGCAGCGGGAAGAACGCCGCCGCCGCGCTGTGGAACGCCGCCACCGACACGGTGGCGTCCGGCCGCTCGGCGAAGTCGGCGACGGTGTGCCGCGCCCGGGCGAGCGCGGTCTCCACCTCGATCGCCGCGGCGGCCAGGGCCCGGCCGGCGTCGGTGAGCACCACCCGCCGGCCCGCACGCTCGGTGAGCGGCACCGGGCTCGAGCGCTGGAGCAGCCGAAGCTGCTGGGAGATGGCCGACGGGGTCACCAGCAGGGCGTCGGCCACCGCGGTGACGCTGCCCAGCTCGCCCAGTTCCCGCAGGATGCGCAGTTGCCGTGCGTCCACCGTGGACAGTGTAGATGTACTGAAAGGTTCGTTAAGACGTTGGGGCTGGGCTTCAACGTGGCCGCTGCGGCAGCGTTGGCCCGTGCCTGACACCCGCCGGATCGACGCCGTGCTGCTGCTCGTCGCGCTCGTCTGGGGCTCCAGCTATCTGGTGGCCAAGACGGCCACCCTTGCCCTTCCGGTGCTGGTGGTGCTGCTGGCCCGGTACGCGATCTCCGCGCTCGCCTGTGGCGCCCTGGTCGTCGCCCGCGGCCAGGCGCGGCGATGGACCCGGGACGAGATCCGCGCCGGAACGCTGCTCGGGGTCACTCAGGCCGCCGTTCTGGTGGTGGAGACCTACGGGGTGGCCCACACCAGCGCCGCCAACGCCGGGTTGATCATCAGTCTCACCATCGTGCTGACCCCGCTGCTGGACCGGGCGGGCGGGCGCGGGCGGCCGCCGGCGGCGTTCTTCGCCGCGGCCGGCGTCTGCGTCCTGGCCGTCGCGCTGCTCATGTCCGGCTCCGGGCTGCACGCCCTGCGGGCCGGTGACCTGATGATGCTCGCCGCCGCCGTGGTGCGGGCCGGCCACGTCGCGCTGGTCGGCCGGCTGACCGAGGGGCGGGCGGTTCGCCCGCTGCAGCTGACCACCGTGCAGACCATCGTCGGGACGGCACTGCTGGCGGCGCCGGCGTCGGCCGGCCTGCCCGCGCTGGCGCGGGCCGGCGCCGCCACCTGGGGGCAACTGGTCTACCTGGCACTGTTCTGCAGCGTGTTCGCGTTTCTCGCCCAGACCTGGGCGGTGCAGCGGACCTCGGCCAGCCGGGCCGGCCTGCTGCTGGGCACCGAGCCGATCTGGGCCGTCGCGGCCGGGATCGGCCTGGGCGGTGAGCGGCCGACCGTCCTGGCCGCCCTCGGCGCGGCCCTCATGGTGGCCGGGACGTACTGGGGTCAGGCCGTCGAACGCGCCCATCGCGCTACGAGACAATCTGCGAGACAAGGAGAGACCGCATGCCCGGCCACGACACCTACCACCGCCTGATCACCCTGCTGGACACGACCGCCACCCCCTACCGGCTCATCGAGCACGAGCCTGAAGGCGGCACCGAGGCGGTCAGCGCGCTGCGCGGGCACCCGGCGTCCGAGGCGGCCAAGTGCATCGTCCTGCGGGTCCGGACCGACCGGCGCACCACCCGCCACGTGCTCGCGGTCGTCCCCGGCGACCGGCGGGTCGATCTGGACGCCGTCCGGGCCACCTACGCCGCCCGCTACGCCGGATTCAGCGACCCGGCCACCGCCGAGCGGCTGGCCGGGTCGGTGCCGGGCACCATCCTGCCGTTCAGCTTCGATCCCGGCCTGGAACTCGTCGCCGACCCGGCGATCCTGGTGAAGCCGTGGTTGTACTTCAACGCCGCCCGCCTGGACCGCTCGCTGGCCGTCCCCGGCCCCGCCTACGCCCGCCTGGCCCGCCCCCGCACCGAACCCATCGCCGCCCCCGCCCGGACGCTCGGATGATCGGCGGAGTTCGGTGGCAGGCGTCTGTCAGCCGAGGTAGGGCGGGGCGACGCCCCAGCCCCAGTGCGGCACCGGCGCCTGGCGTACCGGGGCGGCCCCTGGCTGGGAGTTGGCGAGCGCGAGCCGGGTGCCCCATTCGATGTAGCCCATGAAGGCGGCCCGGAACTCCGGATCGTCCGGCAGGCCGACATCGTCGGCGGCGTCCGCCAGCAGGGCCACCCACCGGCGGCGCTGCGCCTCGGTGATCCCCCGGTTCAGGTGCTTGCCGAGCATGTGCGGGTACCCGCCCCGCTCGCCGGTGTAGCGGGCGGGACCGCCGAAGACCTCGGCCAGCCACATGGCGACGAAGCGGGGATGCCCGGGGTCCATCCGGGCGAACAGCGGCGCGAGCAGCTCGTCGGCCATGACCGTCTGGTAGAAGCGCTCGGTGAGCCGCTCGAACGCCTCGGCGCCGCCCGCCCAGTCGTACAGGGTCGGAACCGAGCCGCCGGTGCCGCGCACCGCCGTCGTCTCGTAGTGGCGCATCTCCTCGATGGCCTCGACGTAGGGCCGGATCTCGGCGAGGAAGCCGGGAAAGAGGTCCCCTTTACGGAAGCCGCCGAGGTGGTCCTCGGCGGAGGTCCAGGTGATCCTCAGGATGTAATGCGCGGGCTCGTCCACGCAGCGGGTGAGCTCGTAGTCGACGCACTGCGGAGCCCGGGCGAGGAAGGCGGCGGCCCGGTGGTAGGCCTCCTCGAAGCCGGCCGCCCGGTCGTCGGGAATGCGATATCGGATGTACTCCACGATCACGGCTGTTCCTCCCGGCCGGGCCGGCGATGCCGGCAGAAGCAAGAGCGTGTTACATGGTAATCATGTAACACGCCTGGTGGCCAGGGAGCCGGGTCATCCGGATGCGCGGTCGGCCGCTTGTGATCCCTAATAACCGGTCATGTACATATGCGGGCGAAATATCGCCTAATTAGATCGTTACGCTGTGTTTCATGTGATGCGGTTAGAGTCTGACATCGATGTGACCGGGGGCTCGCGCCACCGCCGTGAACCACCGCCGGGTGCGGACCGGCGCCGCGGCCGCCTTCGCGAGCAGAAATGAGTTGTGATGACCGACAGTCCACAGCGGATCGGCGTGGTGGCCGAGTCGAGCACCGGGGAGACCCGGGTGGCCGCCACGCCGTCGCACGTCCGCCATCTGCGGCGGCTGGGATACGAGGTCGTCGTCGAGTCCGGGGCCGGCGAGGCCGCCGGGTTCGCCGACGACGCCTACACCGAACAGGGAGCACGCGTCGGCGAGGCGTGGGCGGCCGACATCGTGCTCAAGATCAACCCGCCCACGCCCGACGAGATCGGCCGGTTGCGCGACGGCGCGATCCTGGCCGCGCTGATCGCCCCCGGCCAGAGTCCCGACCTGCTGCGGCGGCTGGCCGAACGGCCGATCACCGTGCTGGCCATGGACGCGGTGCCGCGCATCTCCAGAGCCCAGTCGATGGACGTGCTCAGCTCGATGGCCAACATCGCCGGCTACCGGGCGGTCATCGAGGCCGCGCACGTCTTCGGGCGGTTCTTCACCGGGCAGGTCACCGCGGCCGGCAAGGTGCCGCCCGCCAAGGTGCTGGTCGCCGGCGCCGGAGTGGCCGGGCTGGCCGCCATCGGCACCGCCGGCAGCCTGGGCGCCGAGGTGCGGGCCACCGACCCGCGCCCGGAGGTGGCCGACCAGGTGCGCTCGCTCGGCGGCGAGTTCCTGGCCGTCGAGGTGGCACAGGAGTCGGGCGCCGACGGGTACGCGCGCGCCACCTCCGAGGAGTACGACCGGCTGGCGGCCGAGATGTACCACCGGCAGGCCGCCGAGGTGGACATCGTCATCACCACCGCGCTGATCCCCGGGCGGCCCGCGCCGCGGCTCATCCGGGCCGAGGACGTCGCGGTCATGCGGCCGGGCAGCGTCATCGTCGACATGGCCGCCGCGCAGGGCGGCAACGTCGAGGGCACCGTCCCGGGCAAGACCGTGATCACCGGCAACGGTGTGACGATCATCGGCTACACCGACCTGCCGGCGCGGCTGCCCGCCCAGGCGTCCCAGCTGTTCGGTACCAACCTGGTCAACCTGCTCAAGCTGCTCACGCCGCAGCGGGACGGCCGGGCACTGATCGACTTCGACGACCCCGTCCAGCGGTCGGTCACCGTCGTGCGGGACGGCGAGCAGACCTGGCCGCCGCCGCCGGTCCAGGTGTCGGCCGCCCCGCCCGCCCCGGCGGCGCCCGCCGCCCCGGCGGCGCCACCCGCGCGGCGGCGGCTGCCCGCCGCGGTCCGGTTCGCGCTCGCCGGGGCGGCGATGGCCGCGCTGTTCCTGGTCATCGCCTTCTCGCCGCCCCGGCTGGCGGAGAACTTCACGGTATTCGTCCTGTCGGTGGTCATCGGTTACTACGTCATCGGCAAGGTCCACCCCGCCCTGCACACCCCGCTGATGTCGGTGACCAACGCGATCTCCGGGATCGTGGTCATCGGCGCGCTGCTGCAGATCGGCCGCGGTTCCACCGCGGTGACCGTCCTGTCGTTCGTGGCGATCCTGCTCACCAGCGTGAACATCTTCGGTGGGTTCGCCGTCACCCGTCGCATGCTCGGCATGTTCTCGAAAGGCTGAGGCGCATTGGACGCGAGCACCGGAACGCAGGCCGCCGACCTCGTCGCGGCCCTGCTGTTCATCCTGAGCCTGGCCGGGCTCTCCCAGCACCGCACCTCCCGCGCCGGGGTCGTCTTCGGCGCGGTCGGCATGGCCATCGCGCTGGTGGCCACCGTGGCCTTCACCGCCGCGGACATGTCCGGCTGGGGCATCGCCCTGCTGGCCGCCGCCATGGTGATCGGCGCCGCGGTGGGCCTGTGGCGGGCCCGGGTCGTGGCGATGACCGGCATGCCGGAACTCATCGCGATCCTGCACAGCTTCGTCGGCCTGGCGGCGGTCCTGGTCGGCTGGAACAGCTATGTCGAGGTCGAGGCGGCCGGCCCCGGGCAGGCGCTGGTCGAGGCGGACCTGCTGGCCATCCACCACGTGGAGGTCTTCATCGGCATCTTCATCGGCGCGGTCACCTTCACCGGCTCGGTGGTCGCCTTCCTGAAGCTGTCGGCCCGCATCAAGTCCCGCCCGCTCACGCTGCCGGGCAAGAACGTGCTCAACGTGGGCGCGCTGGTGGCGTTCGCCGCGCTGACGGTGTGGTTCGCGGCCCGCCCGGGCCTGGGGTTGATGATCGTGGTGACCGTCCTGGCCCTGGCGCTGGGCTGGCACCTGGTCATCTCGATCGGCGGTGGCGACATGCCGGTGGTGGTGTCGATGCTGAACAGCTACTCCGGCTGGGCGGCCGCCGCCGCGGGCTTCCTGCTCGACAGCAACCTGCTCATCGTCACCGGCGCGCTGGTCGGCTCCTCCGGCGCGTACCTCTCCTACATCATGTGCCGGGCGATGAACCGCTCGTTCCTGTCGGTGATCGCCGGCGGGTTCGGCATCGAGGCGGCCGCCGCCGCGGGTGGTGAGACCGGCGAGTACACCGAGACCAGCCCGGAGGAGGCCGCCGAACTGCTGGCCGGCACCTCATCGGTGATCATCACACCCGGGTACGGGATGGCGGTGGCGCAGGCGCAGCACCCGGTCGCCGAGCTCACCCGCCGGCTGCGGGACCGGGGCGTGCGGGTGCGGTTCGGCGTGCACCCGGTGGCCGGCCGGCTGCCCGGCCACATGAACGTGCTGCTGGCCGAGGCCCGGGTGCCCTACGACGTGGTGCTGGAGATGGACGAGATCAACGACGACTTCCCCGCCACCGGCGTGGTGCTGGTCATCGGCGCCAACGACACCGTCAATCCGGCGGCGGAGGAGGATCCGGCCAGCCCGATCGCCGGGATGCCCGTGCTGCGCGTGTGGGAGGCCGAGCAGGTGATCGTCTTCAAGCGCTCCATGGCCTCCGGCTACGCGGGCGTGCAGAATCCCCTGTTCTTCCGAGAGAACACCCGGATGTTGTTCGGGGACGCCAGGCAGAGCGTGGAGGCCATCCTCGGCGCGCTCGGCGGCCTGGCCACCGGCCCCGCGGCCGGCACCGCCCCCGAGCTGATCTCCCCCCGGGCGACCTGACCGGCCTCGGCGAGGCGGCGCCGGCCGAGGGGCGGGTCGCGCCGATCCGGAGCACCGGGCGGCGTCCGGGACCGGGGGTGGGCGGGCGGTGGCGTCATGGTGGAGAACATTCCTGGCCGCGGGCAGCCCCATACCTGCGCTCCCGGGGGTTGAACAAGGTTTTCCGCTGGCCAGGGTCGATGTTTTGCCTGGCCGCCTGGCCTCGCACGTAGCCTCGGGGATATGGGGCATCTGCCGTTTCGGCTGCGCCCAGAGTCCATCCGCGGCCGGATCACCCTGCTCACCGTGGCGGTCACGGTGGCCGTTCTGGTGCCCATGGCGCTCGCGCTCAGCGCGGTGCTGCGCCAGGTCGTCACCGAGTCGGTCTGGCGGGACATGCGGACCGAGGCCACGGCGGTGGCCGCCGCGGTCCGGACCACCGGCCGGGTCCCCCCGGCCATCAAGCCGGTCCCGGGCGTCGAGCTGATCCAGGTGGTCGCGCCGGACGGGCGGGTGCTGGCCGCGTCGCCGGCGGCCAGGGGGCGGCCGGCGCTCGGTACGGTCTGGCCCGAGCGCGACGATCCCGTCCAGAACGTGGAGACATGCCCGGCCGGCGCCGGGTGCCTGCGGCTGTCGGCGGCCCGGGTGACCGGCCAGCCCGACTCGCCGGTCGTGTACGCCGCCCGGCAGGTGACCACTCCGCTGTCCACCGGCCTGATCACGCCGGTGATCATCGCGCAGTCGGTGGCCCTGGCGGCGCTGGCCGGCTGGGCGACCTGGCGGATCGCCGGCCGGACGCTGCGCCCGGTGGAGGTCATCCGCACCCAGCTGGCGGAGATCACCTTCCGGGATCTGCACGGCCGGGTGCCCGAACCGGAGGGCGCCGACGAGGTGGCCCGGCTGGCGCGCACCGTCAACCGCACGCTGGACCGGCTGGAACACTCGGTGCGCGTCCAGCGCCAGTTCGCGGTGGACGCCTCCCACGAGCTGCGGACTCCGCTGGCCGGGCTGCGCCTGGAGCTGGAGGAGGCGCTGATGCATCCGGAGGAGTCCCAGACCCAGACGGTGCTCAAGCAGGCGCTCGGTGATGTGGACCGGCTGCAGCAGATCGTCTCCGACCTGCTCTACCTGGCCGGGTTCGAGGCCGGGCGCGCCGGGCGGATGGACCGGGTCGACCTGGCCGGACTGGTGCGCGAGGAGGTAGGCCGCCGGGTCGATCGCATCCCGATCCGCACCCTGCTGGAGCCGGGCGCGACGGTGGACGCGGTGGGCAGCCAGCTGTCGAGGGTCCTGGCGAACCTTCTGGACAACGCGCAGCGGCACGCCCGCGGCCTGGTGCAGGTCGAAGTGTGCCGGGACGGCGACCAGGCCCTGCTCGCGGTGACCGACGACGGGGACGGCATTCCGCCGGCCGACCGGGAGCGGATATTCGAGCGGTTCACCCGGCTCGACACGGCGCGCAGCCGCGACCGCGGCGGCACCGGGCTCGGGTTGGCGATCACGGAGGACGTGGTGCGCGCGCACTCCGGCTCGGTGCGGGTGGTGGAGGGGTCCGAGGGCGGCGCCAGGTTCGAGGTGCGGCTGCCGCTGGCCGGTGTGATCATGGCCGCCGAGTGCCCGATCTGGAAGCCGGACGGCCCGCCCGCCGGGCACTGACCGGGCCCGCGGTCACCGGCCGGCGGCGAGCACCGCGGCCGGTTCCTGGCCGGCGGCCTCCGCCGAGAAAGGGAGGCGCAGCACGAACGCGGTGGGCGCCACCGGACGGTCCTCGACGCCGAGGGTGCCGTGGTGGGCCTGGGCGATGTCGCGGGCGATGGCCAGGCCCAGCCCGGTGCCCCCGCGGTCGCGGCTGCGCGCGGTGTCGAGCCGGGTGAACGGCTCGAAGATCCGCTCACGGTCGGCCAGGGCGATCGCCTCGCCGTCGTTGGCCACCACCAGCTCGGCGGCGGGGCCCTGGCGGCGGACCTCGAGGCGCACCGTGTGCTCGGCGTGCCGCTGGGCGTTGTCAAGGAGCCCGTCGAGCAGGCGTTCCAGCTGGGGGCGCTGCCCCTGCACCCACACGTCCGGGTCCAGCCGCAACTGGACGCGGTGCCGGTCGCCGCGCGCGCACAGCCGGGACTGCACCAGTTCCCCCAGATCCACCGGTTCGGCGGCCACCTGGGTGCCGGCCCGCAGCCGGGCGAGCAGCAGCAGGTCGGTGACGATCGACTGCAACCGGCTCACGTCCCGCAGCGCGTCGTCCAGCAGGCTGACCAGGTCGGTCTGGTCGGGGTGCAGCTGCGCCTCCTCCAGCTGGGCGCGCAGGCCCGCGACAGGAGTGAAGAGCTCATGGGACGCGTCGGCGATGAACTGCCGCTGCTGGTCGAACAGGCACTCCAGCCCGACGCTGTGCGCCGGCCCGCCCTGGCGGGCGGCCGCGCGCTCGGCTGTGATGTTGGGCTGACACATGGCTCGTACCTCTGTCCTCTGGAGGATCGGGGAAGACCGTGGCGGTGACGGCCCGGCCGGTCGGCCTTCCTCTCCGGCGAAGAAAGCTACGGGTCCGACGATGCCCGACCCGGAGGCGCCGGTCATCGCGGTCAGCCTCCAACCGGGGGTGAGGGCAGCGGCACCCCGGATATGCCCGCTAGCCGGAATGCCGCCAAGGACCCGTGGCTGTGATGCTGGGAGGGTGTCTTTGCGGTGCTTGCTGGTGGACGACTGCGACCTGTTCCTCGCGGCCGCCCGTGACCTGCTCGAACGCGAGCAGATCACCGTCGTGGGGGTGGCCTCCTGCGGCGCCGAGGCGGTGCGGCGGTCGGCGGAGGCCCGGCCGGACGTGGTCCTGGTGGACGTCAACCTCGGCGCCGAGTCAGGGCTGGAGGTGGCGGGCCGTCTGGCCGGCCCGTCCGGGGACCGGCCCCTGGTCATCCTCACCTCGACCTACAGCGAGGACGACTTCCACGACGCCATCGTCGGCAGCCGTGCGGTGGCCTTCCTTCCGAAGTCGGAAGTGTCGGGCGGGGCGATCCGCCGGGCGGTGGCGGCGGCCCGGCCCGGGGCGGGCGCGCGGCCCTGAGCCGGCCGGATCAGCGGGCGTCGAGGAACGCCAGGACGGCGAGGACCCTACGGTGGTCGTCCTCGGTCTCCGGCAGCCGCATCCGGCACATGATGCTGCGCACGTGTTTCTCCACGGTGCCCTCGGTGATCCACAGCTGGTGGGCGATGCCCGCGTTGGAACGTCCCTCGGCCATCAGCGCCAGCACCTCGCGCTCGCGCGGGGTGAGCTGCTCCAGCGGGTCCCCCTTGCGCCGCGCGGCGAACAGCTCGCCGACCAGGGCGGGATCGACGATGGATCCGCCCGCGACGAGGCGCTGGACCGTCTCCAGGAACTGGTCGACGCTGATCACCTGGCTCTTCAGGACGTAGCCGACCGCGTGCCCGGTGGCCAGCACCTCCATCGCGTGGTCGACCTCCACGTGCGCCGACAGCAGCAGGATGCCGATCTTCGGGAACTTCTCGCGGATGGTCCGGGCGACCTCGAGCCCCTCGGTGGTGAAGGTGGGCGGCATGCGGATATCGGTGATCACGATGTCCGGTTCGAGCTCGGGCACCAGCCGCAACAGCTCCTCGCCGTCACCGGCCTGGCAGACGACCTCATATCCCGTCCCGCGCAGCAGGCTTGCGATGCCTTCGCGCAGCAGGACGTCGTCGTCCGCCAGAGCGATCCGGGTGGTCGCCGTGTCCAATGCCCCTCGTCTCCGAGTGATGATGGCGCGGTATGTACCGCACGCGTCAAGCGTATGCCGACAGAACCTTCTGATTTGCCAACAAAAGCCCAATAGCGCCCCAACAAGCTATATAAACGTTCTTATCGATCGATAACGCAATAAAACCGTCAGTACACTGACGGAATGTCCGGAAGCCCGCTGGGAGCAGTCCTGCGCGCGGAGCGGCCCTCGGCCGCGTCGGGGATCGTGGTCGCGCTGGCCTGCCTGGCGGCGGAGACCGCGATCGTTCACGCCATCGTGGTCTTCGGGCGGGTCGCACCGGCCTCCGCGCCGGCGATCATCTATCTGGCCGGGGTGCTGCTCATGGCGGTCGGCTGGGGCACCGCGGCGGCGACCGCCATGGCCCTGGCCAGCGCCCTGATCTTCGGCGCGCTGTTCCTGTACCCGGCCGGCGGCCCGGCCGAGTGGGTGATCCTCCCGGTGTTCGTCCTGGTCGCCGTGCTGACCGGCTCGCTCGCCGGGCACGCCCGTGCCCGCGCGGCCGCCGAACGGGCCGGCCTGGCCGCGTCCCGGGCCCGCATCGTCGCCTCCACCGACGACACCCGGCGCCGTATCGAGCGCGACCTGCACGACGGTCCTCAGCAACGGCTCATCGCCCTCGGCCTGGACCTGCGGCGGGCCGCGCTGGAGGTGCCCCCGCAGACGCCGGAGCTACGCGAGTGCCTGGAGCGTGCGGCGCGGGGCCTGGCCGAGGTGGCCGAAGAACTGCGGGAGATCTCCCGCGGCCTGCACCCGGCGGTCCTGTCGGTGAGCGGCCTGGCACCGGCCCTGAAGACGGTGGCCCGGCGCTGCCCGATCCCGGTCCGGCTCGCCCCGCTCGACGGGCTGGACGCGCGGCCGCTGCCGGAACGCGCCGCGGTGGCGGTCTACCACGTCGTCGCCGAGGCGCTGGCCGACGCCGCCGGGGACGCCGGCGCCTCGGCCGCCGAGGTCGGCGTGCGGCTGGCCGGTGACCGGGTGCGGGTCACGGTGCACGACGACGGTGCCGGCCACGGCCACACCAGAGGGGCCGGCCTGGTCGCCCTGCGGGACCGGGTGGAGGCCCTCGGTGGCGAGCTGCGGGTCTGCAGCCCGCCGGGCGGCGGTACCACCCTGGTGGCCGAACTGCCCGCGCGGGACGCCGCGGCGGTCAGCTCTCCGGCACGGCCGGCGGGCCCACGGCGTGCGCGGGGTCCCCGGGGTCGGCCAGATCGCTGAGCCGCGCCTCGGACGCGCGCACCGACCGGGTCGCCGGTTCCAGCAGGTCCCCCACCCCGACCATCAGGCCGGTCAGCTGCGCCTCGAACACCCGGGGCGCGTCGCACGGCTCGATCAGGTAGTCGCCGAGCTCCAGGGTGACCAGCCCGTGGATGGCGGTCCACAGCTGGTGGGCGACCAGCTCGGGGTCGCCGGTGCGAAACCGCCCGGCGGCGATGCAGCGGGCAGCGCACTGCACCACCGTGCTCAGCGTGAACCGGCCGTACTGGCGGTCCTCGGCGGTGAGCGAGAAGCCGCCCAGCGACGCCCCGCCGAACATCACGGCGTACAGATGGGGATTGGTCACCGCGTTGTGGCGGTAGGCCCGGCCGAACAGCGCCATGTCGGCGACCGGGTCCGCGGTCTGCTCCACCCGCGCGAAGTAGGCCTCCAGGCGGGCGAACCCCTCGTACACCATCTGCCGCACCAGCCCGCTCATGCCGCCGAAGTTGGTGTAGACGGCCATGGTCGAGGTGCCCGCCTCGGCGGCGATGCGCCGGGCCGACAGCGCCGCCGGGCCCTCGTCGGCGAGCAGCCGGGCCGCGATGTCCACCAGGGTGGACCTGGCCTGCGGATTCGATCGGCGTGGACTCATCTTGACAGTATGACATAACGGCGTTATGTTGTATTTCATAACGCCGTTATGAACGCCGCGCCGGAGGTGCCGCCATGGCCGTCACCCAGCACACCGCCCCTTCCACCGCCCCCGGCGGCCCGCGGGTGCCGCTGGCCGTCGACGGCACCCTGCCGCCCGCCCTGTCCGGGGTGTTCCTGCAGGCGGTGCCGCACCCCGCCCGGCGCGGCGCGGACCTGCTGTGCGGAGTGCGCTTCGCCGGCGGCGCCGCCCACCCCTACCGTGCCCCTGGTGGCGCGGCGCCGAGGCCCGCCGTGCCCGCCCGGCCGGCGAGCGCGGCGCCGCCGGTCCGCGACCCGGCCACCGGCGAGTGGCACACCGTGGTCACCCATCCGGGCCTCGATCTCGCCGAGCACCTGATCCTCGGGCCGGACGGGACGCCGCGTGCGGCCCGGCCCGTCGATCTCCACGGCGCTCCGCTGATGCCGGCCGCCGGTCTGACCGGGCGGTTCGTCGTGCTCTTCGACCTGCCGCTGACCCACCGGCCGGCCGCGGCCCTGCTCGGCGACCCCCTCCCCTACCGATGGGCGGCCGGCCGCCCCGCCCGCGTCGGCCTGCTCCCCCGGCACGGCGAAGGGCGGGACCCGCGCTGGTTCCCGATCGCGCCCTGCTCGCTGGGCGAGGTGGTCAACGCCTTCGACGACGGCGGGCGGGTGGTGGTCGAGGCGGTGCGGCACGGCCGCACCGCCGCCGGCACCCCCTGCGGCGCCCCCGCCGTGCATCGCTGGACCCTGGACCCGCGCACCGGGGACGTCCGCGAGCAGGGCGGCGGCCCGGCCACCGCCACGGCGGTCATCGACCCCCGGCTGGCCGGGCGCCGCCACCAGCTGGTGCTCGGCACCGCCCCCGGCGGCGGGGCCCTGATCGGACACGACCGGGCCGCCGGCACCGTCCAGGTACGCGACCTCGGGCCCGGCCGGCTGGCCGGGCGGCCGGTCTTCGTCCCGCGCGGTCCCGCCGAGGGGGACGGCTGGGTGGTGGTGATGGTGCACGACGCCGCCGAGCGCCGCGCCGCGCTGCTGGTGCTGGACGCCTACCGCCTGGCCGGGCGCCCCGAGGCCGTCGTCCACCTGCCGGGCCCGCCGCCGGCCGCCGGCCTCGACACCTGGACCGCGTGGCAGGCCGGCGCTGAACGATGATGTGGCGGCCGGCCGCGCGCCCGGTCGCGAGACGCCCGCGCGCCCGCCACGGCGGCCGCCGGACGGACCGTTGATCAGGTGGGCTACGGTGCTCGGGTGCCGGACCTCGCTTCGGCACCCGAGCACCAACCGGCCGGCACGGCCGGCGTCACGAACGTCAAGGGGGGCCGCCATGCCCGAGCTGGAACTGTCGGCGGGAACCATCGACTACCAGGACACCGGCGGCACCGGCCCGGTGGTCGTGCTCCTGCACGGCGTCGCGATGAACGGTTCGCTGTGGCGGCACGTCGTCGCCGGGCTCCGGGAGGACCACCGCTGCGTCGTCCCCACCCTCCCGCTCGGCGGGCACCGGCGTCCGATGCGCCCGGACGCCGACCTGTCCATCCTCGGCGTCGCCCGGCTGGTGGCCGAGCTGCTCGAACGGCTCGACCTGGACGACGTCACGCTGGTGCTCAACGACTGGGGCGGGGCGCAGAGCCTGGTCGCCGACGGCCGCGCGGACCGCGTCGGCCGGCTCGTCCTGACCTCCTGCGAGGCGTTCGACAACTACCCGCCCGGCCTGCCCGGCCGTAACCTGGTCGCCTCGGCCAGGCTGCCCGGCGGCCTGGCCCTGGCCTTCAACCTGCTCCGCGTGAAGCCCATGCGCAGGCTCCCGATGACCTGGGGCTGGATGAGCAGGCGGCCGGTGCCCGCCGAGATCATGGACGCCTGGTTCCACCCCGTGCTCACCTCCGCCGAGATCCGCCGCGACCTGCGGAAGTACGTCCTCAGCACCCCACCGAAGCCCGTACTGCTCGCCTGGTCGGAGGCGCTTCGCACCTTCGACCGCCCCGCCCTGGTCGCGTGGGCGGCCGAGGACCGGGTGATGCCGCCAGATCACGCCCACCGGCTTGCCGAGCTGCTGCCGCAGGCCAGGCTCGTCGAGATCGCCGACAGCTACACCTTGATCCCTGAGGACCAGCCCGCCGTCCTCACCGCCCACCTGCGCGACTTCCTCCGCGGCCGGCCGTGAGGTGGCCGTGAGGCGGCCGTGAGGCGGCCGATGCCACCGGCCGCCCGTTCACCGGCGACCTCGGTGGCGGACGGTCCGCCCGCCTTCCGGTCGCCGTAGCGATCCCGCGCACCGAGGCGGCGGCGGGGGTACGGTGGCGGGCGATACCCGACCACCGCCGGCCAGGAGGAGACGTGCGCAGCAGGCTGCCCGCCGTCCTGGTCCTGCTGCTTTCGATCCTCCTGCCGGGTCCCGTGCCCGGCGGCGGCCATCCGGCCCGGCCGGCACCGGCCGTCATCGCCGAGTCCGGCGCCGCCGCGCCGGCCGGCGCGTGGGGCGGCCCCGCCGCACACGCCGGCCACGACGCGATCCTGCCGCGGCTGCACTCCGCCGCCGGGGCGACCGCGATCCCGACGTGGCCGGCCGTCCCGCCGGCCGCCACCGGGCCCGCTCCGCACGCGGGCCGGTCCTTCACGATCACCTCCGGGCCGTGCGCCCGCAGACCGTGCCCGGCCGCCCGCCCGGCCCCGGCACGAGCGCCACCCTCCACGACGCGCTGACGTCCCTTTTCTTCTGCGACAGCCCGTGGAGGCTTTCATGTCCCGTGCGCCGTTCTGGCGCGCGGTGGCGGCGTGCGTCATCGTCGCCACCGCGTTACTGCTCACCGTGACCATGTCACCACGCCTGGGCCTGGACCTGCGTGGCGGCACCCAGCTCGTCTTCGAAACCCGCGACTCGACCACAGCAATCGCCGACGCCGAGGCCACCGACCGCGCGCTGGACGTGCTGCGCCGGCGTGCCGACGCGCTCGGCGTCGTCGACCCCACCCTGCTCCGCTCCGGCCAGCGCCGGATCATCGTCGAGTTGCCCGGCGTGCTCGACCCGCGCCAGGCCGCCGCGGTCATTGGCAAGACCGCCCAGCTCACCTTCCACCCGGTGCTGGCCGCCGCCGGCCCCACTTCCGATCCCGCGACCGGTACCTCCGGACAGGTGCTGGCCGACGAGTCGGGGGGCCGGCTGCGGCTCGGGCCGGCGACGATCGCCGGTGACGGGGTGCGCGACGCCGCCGCGGTCAGCGATCCGCAACTGGGGGTGGGCTGGTCCGTCACCATCGATTTCCGCGACGCCGACGCCTGGCGGCGGCTGACCGGCGAGGCCGCCTGCCACGGTCCCGGCGACCCCCGGCGGCGGATCGCCATCGTCCTGGACGACGAGATCATCTCCTCGCCCCAGGTCGAGACGAGCGTGGCCTGCCGGGCCGGCATTTCCGGCGGCTCCCCGCAGATCACCGGTTCCTTCACCCACCGGCAGGCCCAGGACCTGGCCGTGCTGATCAAGGGCGGCGCGCTGCCCGTCCCGCTCTCGCTGATAGAGCAGCGCACCGTCGGCCCGACCCTCGGCGCGCAGGCCATCGACGCCAGCGCCAAGGCGGGCGTGGCCGGTGTGCTGGTCACCGCGCTGTTCATCATCGTCGCCTACCGGTTGTCAGGGCTGCTGGCCGCCGTCGCGCTGGCGGCCTACGGGCTCATCTCCTACGCCGCCCTGCTCGCCCTCGGCGCGACCCTCACGCTGCCGGGCCTGGCCGGGTTCGTCCTGGCCATCGGCATGGCGGTGGACGCCAACGTGCTGGTCTTCGAGCGGGCCCGCGAGGAGTACGGCCGCACGCCGCGCCGCGGGCTGCGCGGTGCTCTCGACCGCGGCTTCGCCGGCGCCTGGAGCGCGATCGCCGATTCCAACATCACCACGCTGCTGGCCGCCGGCCTGCTGTTCTGGCTGGCCTCCGGACCGGTGCGCGGGTTCGGGGTGACCCTGGCCATCGGCGTCCTCGCCTCGCTCGTGTCGGCCATGCTCATCACCCGCGTCCTGGTCGACACGTTCATCACCGGCAGGACGGGCACCCGGTCGTCCGGGCCGCCCGGGCGATCCGGGCTGGCGACCCCCGGCCGGATCAGGACGTGGATCACCCGGCGCGACCCCCGGCTCATGGCCCGCCGCCGGCGATGGCTGGCCGTCGCCGCACTCCTGGTCACCGCCGCCATCGCCGCACCGGTCCTGCGCGGGCTGAACTTCGGCGTCGAGTTCACCGGCGGGCGGATGGTCGAATTCACCGCCGCGCAGCCGGTGGACGCCGACACGGCGCGGCAGGCGGTGACCGAGGCCGGGCACCCGGCGGCCACCGTGCAGGCCTCGGGCAACACCGTGTCGGTGCGGGCCGGGCAGATCGGCGCCGAGCAGGTCGCCGCCATCGAGCAGCGGCTCGACGCCCGGCTCGGCGAGGTGACCAAGCAGCGCGACGAACTCGTCGGCCCCAGCCTGGGCGAGGAACTGCGCCGCAACGCGATGATCGCCCTGGCCGTGGCGCTGGCGGCACAGCTGGCCTACCTGGCGGCCAGGTTCCGCTGGACCTTCGGCGCCGCGGCGGTGCTGGCCCTGGTGGTGGACGCCGCCGCCGTGCTCGGCCTGTTCGCCTGGCTGGGCAAGCCGGTGGACGGGGTGTTCCTGGCGGCCATGCTGACCATCATCGGGTACTCGATCAACGACAAGGTGGTGGTCTTCGACCGGGTACGCGAGCTGTGGCAGGCGCGGCGGCAGGCACGCTTCGCCAACATCGTCAACGCGGCGATCCTGCAGACCGTGCCCCGAACGGTCAACACCGGGCTCGGTGCCCTGTTCATCCTCATCGCGCTGGCGGTATTCGGGGGTGACAGCCTGCGCGACTTCGCCATCGCGCTCATCACCGGCATCGTGGTCGGCACCGCGTCCTCGTCGTTCGTGGCGGGGCCGCTGGCGATCGAGTTCGAACGCCTCAGCGGGCAGCCGCCGCCGCGGCCGAGAGCGCCGCGCGAGCACGCCCGGCAGGGCAGCGGCGCGGTGGTGTAGCACGGCGGCCGCCCCGGCCGTGCACCGGCCGGGGCGGCCGCCGGAACGCTCGACGGACTGGATGGCCGGACGACCGCGGCGCCGCGGTCCGCGCATGGCGCTGCACCGAATCCACCGACAATGTTCATAGTCTTGACAATGAAAATGTTCGGTGAGAAGGTTGAGCCATGTTCGAAGTGGCGGTGATCGACGACCCGGCGGCGGCCGAGGTCTCGCTGGACCCGGTGCGGGCCCGGCTGCTGGCCGAGCTGGCCGCGCCCGCCTCGGCGACCGCGCTCGCCGCCCGGGTGGGCCTGCCGCGGCAGAAGGTCAACTACCACCTCAAGGCGCTGGAGCGGCACGGCCTGGTCGAGTTGGTCGAGGAACGCCGCAAGGGCAACGTCACCGAGCGGGTGATGCGGGCTACGGCGGTCTCCTACGTCATCTCGCCCTCCGTGCTCGCCGCGGTGGCCCCCGACCCCGACCACGCGCCCGACCGGGTGTCGGCCCGGTGGTTGCTGGCGCTGGCCACCCGGCTGGTGCGCGACGTGGGCGAGCTGGTGGCCGGCGCGGCCAGGGCGCGCCGCAAGGTCGCCACGTTCGCGATCGACGGGCGGGTCCGGTTCGCCTCGGCGGCCGACCGGGCGGCGTTCGCCGAGGACCTGGCCGCGGCCTTCACCGCCCTGGCCGGCCGCTACCACGACGAGACGGCGGAAGGCGGGCGCGACCATCGAGTGATCGTCGCACTGCACCCCTGCGCCACCCCATCCCATGAGATCACCAGAGCCGGTGCCGGCGGGCCCGGCCGCGCGACCGAGGAGCCGCACTGATGGCGCACGAGTTCGACCTGCGAAAGCAGATCACCCTGGAGGCCACCCCCGAGCAGGTCTGGGAGGCGATCGCCACCGGGCCCGGGCAGGACGCGTGGTTCATGGGCCGCAACGAGGTCGAACCCCGGCCGGGCGGCGTCACCCGGCAGCACGTCGGCGGCCACGCCGAGGAGGGCGTCGTCACGGCCTGGGAACCGCCACGGCGGTTCGCCTTCCGCGGCGGTGCCGACGGCGCGTTCATGGCCTGCGAGTTCATCGTCGAGGGCCGCGAGCGGGGCAGCACGGTGCTGCGGATGGTGCAGAGCGGCGTCCTCGGCGACGACTGGGACACCGAGTACGACGCGCTCAACCGCGGCTGGGACCTTTACCTGCACACCCTGGAGCAGTACCTGACGCACTTCACCGGCCGGCGGGCCGCCGTGATCTTCGGCGCGCGTCCTGCGGAGGAGGGCGGCGTGCCGGTCTGGCCGGTGCTGGAGCGCGGGCTCGGCATCACCGGCCCGCTGTCCCCCGGCGACCGGGTACGGCTGACCCCCGAGGGCCTGGACCCGATCGACGGCGTGGTCGACTACGCCCGGCCCGACTTCCTCGGCGTGCGGACCGAGGACGCGCTCTACCGGTTCATCCGTGGCATGCACGACACCCTGGTCATCGGCCACCACGTGTTCGACCATGCCGGCCGGGCCGACCCGGCCGAGCTCGAACAGGCGTGGAACGACTGGCTGGCGAAGATCTTCTGCTGACTCGACGGCGTCCGGGCCGGCCCGCACCGGCCGGCCCGGCGGAGCCGCCCGCCGGCGGGGCGGGACTTCCCGGCGCAAGGCCCCGCCGGCGGCACCGGCCCCGGGACGCCCGGGACCGGCCCGCTCAGCCCGGCCCGGCCGGTGAGCCGGTGCGAAGGCCTGCGGAGACGGCGGAGCGCAGGGCGCGACGATCGCCGACACCGCCCCGGCAGGTGTCGTTGGATCCGTCCCTCAACAGGCGGTACGCATCGCGCGAGTGAGTCAGGTCACCTGCCAAGTGCGGCTTCAGGGGCGCACGTAGGGGCTGTAGAAACTGGAACCATGGGATAGGTCCTGCAGGCGAATCCGGCACTCCCCCTGGTTGCCGACGGAGAAGACGTAACTCCTGCGCTGGCCCTTCGTGATCGTGAAGGCGCCGTTGTCGGAACGCACGAACCCGTTCTTGCAGTTCAGCCAGAACCTCACCCTCACCGGAGAGCCCCCGGTCTTCTTGTAAGCCGCGTCGTAACCGGCGGGCGACCCGGAAATACCGGTGCCGCACACCTGGCCGTTCGAGAAGGTGTTGCACAATGTCGTGCCGAAGCCGGCCGCATCGGCATGCGCCGTGGGCATGGAGAAGGCGGCGAGCGGCCCGGTCACACACACTGCCGCGAGCATTACTTCGGTCTGGTGGAGCCTTGGAAACAGGTGTGCGCGGAGATACTTCGCGCCAGAAAACTGGAACTGCGGCCTGGGGTCACATTGGACCATCTGGTGGGGATTTTGACAGCCACCGCGGAGGGGATCGCACTTCGCGCTCTGCTCGATTCCGGACTCGGTGTGGTCGATCACCCCAACCGGCGTTCCCTATTAGGTACGGCCATGCAGGCAGTGATTGTAGGATGTACCGAACCCGTCGGCCGAGCCTGCGGCTCCTCTCTTGATCAAGCAGTTCTGGATCTGCTCCCGTAAGAAGGCTCGCCAGGGGGCCCGATGACGTGTCCGAGCGTGATCAGCTGGGTCAGCTGGGTCAGCTGGGTATGGTCGCGAACCTGCGGGCCGGGGCCGTCGGGATGACTCCCATCCCGTCGAGGCCAGCGTGCTAGGGGCAGGTCCGTCAGGGCGTACACCTCGGCCTTCGACATGTGGGGCCGGTCGGCGAGGGGATGCCCCGCGGGCAGGACCACGACCTGCCGTTCGGTGTGCAGATCCTCGGTGTCGAATCCGGCCGTCATGTCGTAGGGCCGCTGAAGCAGAGCAACGTCGGCATGCCCGCTGCGCAGTAGACCCTCCGGTTCGCCGGGCCCGCAGAGCATCACCTCGACCGCGGCAGCGGAGGCGGCGGCGGTGTAGGCGGCCAGCAGCTTCGACAGCAGTTCCCTGGACGCTCCCGCCTTGGTGGCCAGCACCACCCCGGGCCGGTCGGTGGCCGCGCGGCGCGTGCGTCGCTCGGCGGCTTCGACCGTTTCAAGGGCGAGCCGGGCCTCCCGCAGAAGCACCGACCCGGCCTCGGTCAGAGCGATCGCGCGAGCGGTGTGGTGCAGCAGGACGACTCCGAGCCGCCGTTCGAGCTGTTACAGCGGTGGTTGCGAGATCCCGCCGCAGACACCGGCCATGGTTGATCCCGCGGCCGTGCGAACCGTCGTGGAGACCAACGTGATCGGGGTCATCCGGGTCATCAAGGCGATGCTGCCGATGCTGCGCGCCTCGGCCTCACCGCGAGCGAGCAGCGCCCATGCCCTGCCGGACCGGGCCCGGGTCCGCTCAGGCGGGCTCGGCGGCCGGGCCGGTGCGAAGGCCCGCGGGGACGGCGGAGCGCAGGGCGTCGACGATCGCCGATACCGCCGGGTGCCGGCCGGCCCCGCCCCGGCAGGCGATCGTGGTGCGGCGGTGCAGGGGCGTGCGGGTCAGGATGATCCCGGCCGGCAGGCCGGTCAGGGCCAGCTCCGGCACCAGTGCCACGCCCTGCCCCGCGGCGACCAGCGCCAGCATGGTCGGGAAGTCGTCGATCCGGTGCCTGGTGCGGGGGGTGAAACCGGCGGCCGCGCAGGCGCGTACGGTCATCCGGCCGCACAGCGTGCCGTCGGTTGCGACGATCCACGGCGTCTCCCGGCAGGCGGAGATCGCCGAGGCGTCGACGCCCTCCCCGCGCTCGGCCGGAGCGTCCGGCCGCTCCCCCCTGGCCGCCAGGTACATCGCCTCGGTGCACAGCGCCACCGTGGCCAGGCCGCGGTGCGCCGGGTCCGGCGCGAAGTCGTAGTCGTGGACCAACGCCACGTCGAGCTCGCCGGCCCGCAGCGCGCCGGCCACCCCGGCCGGGTCGATCTCCAGCACCATCGGCTCCAGGCCGGGATGCCGCCCGGCCAGGGTGAGCAGGGCCGCCGGCAGCATCGTGCGACCGGCGGTCGCGAAGGTGCCGATGCGCACCGCCCCGGCCAGGCCCTGGCGCGAGCGGGCCAGCTCGGCGGCGGCCTGCTCCAGGCGGTCCAGAACCACTTCGGCGTGCCCGACCAGCGACAGCCCGGCGGGGGTGAGCGTCACGCGCCGCCCGGTGCGTTCCAGCAGCGGCACCCCGGCCTCTCGTTCGAGGACGCCGAGCTGCTGGGAGACCGCCGAGGGGGTGAAGGCCATCGCCTGGGCGACCGCGGCGATCGTCCCGCGATGGGCCAGTTCGCGAAGCAGGCGCAGTCGGCGCACGTCGAGCATCAGCTGAGCTTACGCTCAGCGGCAATAACGTGAACTGGACGTGCATGATCCGGGCGCGCCAGGCTGGAGCACATGGCACTGAACGGAATCCTCGTCCCGCTGATCACGCCGTTCGCCGCGGACGGCACCATCGCGGCCGGCGCCTTACGGGCCCTGGCCCGCGACGTGCTGGACCAGGGGGCGGCGGGAATCGTCGCCCTGGGCACGACGGGAGAGGCGGCCGCCCTGGACGGCGGCGAGCGCTCGCTGGTGACCGATCTGTGCGCCGAAGCGTGCCGGGAGTACGGCGCCTGCCTGGTGGTCGGCGCGGGCTCGAACGACACCCGGGGCACCGTGGCCGCCCTGGCCGAACTCGGCGGGCGGCCGCAGGTCACCGCCGCCCTGGTGCCCGTCCCCTACTACAGCAGGCCGGGCGAGGCCGGCGTGGTCGCGCACTTCACCCGGCTCGCCGCCCGCAGCCCGGTTCCGCTGGTGATCTACCACGTCCCGCACCGCACCGCACAGCCGCTCGGCGCCGCGGCGCTGCGCGAGCTGGCGGCACTTCCCAACGTGGCCGGCGTCAAGTTCGCCGGCGGCGTCCTGGACGGGCCGGCCATCGAACTGCTGGCCGGCCCGCCGCCCGGCTTCGCCGTGCTGGCCGGTGACGACATGCTGCTCTCGCCGATGCTGGCGCTCGGCGCGCCGGGCGGGATCGTCGCCTCGGCGCACCTGGCCACCGCTCGTTTCGTCCAGCTGGCGGAGGCGTGGGGCCGTGGCGAGGTGGCCGACGCCCGGGCGCTGGGGCACCGGCTGGCCGGGGTCTCGGCGGCCGTCTTCGCCGAACCGAACCCGGTCGTGCTGAAGGGCGCGCTGCACGCGCTGGGCCGCATCCCCACCCCGGACGTCCGGCTGCCGTTGCTGCCCGCCGGACCCGGCGCGGTGCGGGCCCTGCTGCACCGCCTCGAGGAACTGGACCGGCCGGAGCCGGTGGGGGCGGGCACGCCGCGGACGGCCGGCGTCCGATGACGGCGCGCGCCCCCACCCTCTTCCAGATTCCCTGCTTGGTTGAGGGTTTGCCCGATGGACGGGCAGGTGATAGCGGCTCGGCTGCCGCCAGGTCTCAATGAGAAGTTCAATGACAGACTTGACGGCATGGTCTCCACTCCTCCCGTCCCGGACCCGGCCGGCGGTCACCCGGCCGACGGCCACGACGCGATCCAGGTCCGCGGTGCCCGCGAGAACAACCTCGACGGCGTCTCGCTGGACATCCCCAAGCGGCGGCTCACCGTCTTCACCGGGGTGTCAGGCTCCGGCAAGTCCTCGCTGGTCTTCGACACCATCGCCGCCGAGTCTCGCCGGCTGATCAACGAGACCTACGCCGCGTTCGTGCAGAACTTCATGCCGAGCCAGGCGCGGCCGGACGTCGACGCGCTGCGCAACCTGAGCGCGGCCATCATCGTCGACCAGGAGCGCATGGGCGGCAACGCCCGCTCCACGGTCGGCACCGCCACCGACGCCCACACCATGCTGCGCATCATCTTCAGCCGGCTCGGCGTCCCGCACGCCGGCCCGCCGTTCGCGTTCAGCTTCAACCGTGCCGAGGGCATGTGCCCGCAGTGCGAAGGGCTCGGGAAGGTGCCCGAGATCGACCTGGACGAGCTGGTCGACCGCGAGCTGTCGCTGAACGAAGGGGCGATCAAGGTCCCGGGCTTCGCGGTGGACACCTGGTACTGGCAGATCATGGCGCAGTCGGGGTTCTACGACCCGGCCGTCCGGCTCAAGGATTACACCGCGGACCAGTGGGCCGACTTCCTGCACAAGCCGGCCACCAAGGTGAAGATCGGGTCCAACAGCTTCACCTACGAGGGTCTGGTCACCAAGGTGCGCCGCCAGTATCTGGCCAAGGACCGAGAGTCGATGCAGCCGCAGGCCCGCGCCTTCGCCGAGCGCGCGATGAAGCTGTCGCGCTGCCCCGACTGCGAGGGCGCACGGCTCAACCCGGCGGCCCGGGCGGCGACCGTCGCCGGCCGCACCATCGCCGAGTGCTCGGCCATGCAGATCAGCGACCTGGCGGAGTTCGCCCGCGGAGTCGTCGACCCCTCGGTCGCACCGGTGGTGGCCACGCTGCGCGAGACCCTGGACTCGATGGTGGAGATCGGCCTGGGCTACCTGAGCCTGGACCGGGAGTCGGCCACCCTGTCCGGCGGCGAGGCCCAGCGGGTGAAGATGGTCCGCCACCTGGGTTCCCCGCTGACCGACGTCACCTACGTCTTCGACGAGCCGACGGCCGGGCTGCACCCGCACGACGTGCAGCGGATGAACGAGTTGCTGCTGCGGCTGCGCGACAAGGGCAACACCGTGCTGGTGGTGGAGCACAAGCCGGAGACGATCGCGATCGCCGACCACGTGGTCGACCTCGGCCCGGGCGCCGGCGCCGCGGGCGGGCGGCTGTGCTACTCCGGCGATCTGGCCGGGCTGCGCGCCTCCGGCACGCTCACCGGCCGCTTCCTCGGCCACCGCGTCGGCGTGCGCCAGGACGTCCGGCCGCCGCGCGGCCACCTGACCGTGGAGGGCGCCACCCTGCACAACCTGCGCGACGTGCGGGTCGACATCCCGCTCGGCGTGCTCACCGTGGTCACCGGGGTGGCCGGCTCGGGCAAGAGCTCGCTGATCCACGGGTACGTCGCCGGCCGCGAGGGCGTGGTCGTCGCCGACCAGTCGCCGATCCGCGGTTCGCGGCGCAGCAACCCCGCGACCTACACCGGCGTGCTCGACCCGATCCGGGCGGCGTTCGCCAAGGCCAACGGGGTCAAGCCCGGGCTGTTCAGCGCCAACTCCGAAGGGGCCTGCCCGGCGTGCAAGGGCATCGGGCTGATCTACACCGACCTGGCGATGATGGCCGAGGTGGCCTCGGTCTGCGAGGAGTGCGAGGGCCGCCGGTTCACCCCCAAGGTGCTGTCGTACACGCTGCGCGGGCGCAACATCAGCGAGGTGCTCGCCATGCCGGTGGCCGAGGCGCGCGAGTTCTTCACCACCGGGCAGGCCCGCACCGTCCTGGACCGGCTGGCCGCGGTGGGGCTGGGCTACCTGGGCCTGGGCCAGCCGCTGACCACGCTGTCCGGCGGGGAGCGCCAGCGGCTCAAGCTCGCCATCAACATGGCCAAGAACGGCACGACCTACGTGCTGGACGAGCCGACCACCGGGCTGCACCTGGCCGACGTCGACCAGCTGCTCGCCCTGCTGGACCGGCTGGTCGAGGAGGGCAACTCGGTCATCGTCATCGAGCACCACCAGGCGGTGATGGCGCACGCGGACTGGATCATCGATCTCGGCCCCGGCGCCGGTCACGACGGCGGCCAGGTCGTCTTCTCCGGCCCGCCGGCCGAGCTGGTCGCCACCGGCACCTCGCTCACCGCCGACCACCTGCGCCGCTACGCCGGCTCTTAAGGCGCGGCCCCGGCCGCACCGCACCGGCCGGGCCCGTCGTCCACGGGCGAGGCGGCCGGGCGGACGATGGACCGGACCGGCCGGTGCGGGGAGGCGGCCGCCTCCCCGCACCGGCCGGTCGGGCGGGTGGCCCGGTCAGACGAAGGCGGCGGCCAGCCAGTTCTTCCAGGCCTGCTCGACCGCGGCGCCGTCCACGTCGGTGAAGCTGTGCTGCTCGACCACGACGGTGTCCCGGTAGCCGTGCATGAACATGTACAGGGCGTCGGCGGTGCACACGCTCGGCACGCTCGGATGGTCGGTGCGCTCGACCACCCCCTCGGCGGCGGGCAGCCCGGGCACCGACAGCCGCACCGGCGTGCCGGCGGTGAGCTCGCCGGTCACGCCGAGGGCGCTTTTGAAGGCGGTCCACACCCGGTCGTGGTCGGGCACCTGCGGGCCGGGCACCAGCGTGTTGAACGTGGAGGTGCGCCCGGGGAAGTGCTTGAGATAGGCGGCCAGCTTGTGCAGGTACATGCCGTCGCCCTTCTTCAGCGCGTCGTACTGCGCCTCCCAGTCCTCGCCCAGGAAACCGCTGTGCACCAGGCGCAGCACGGTGCTGCCGCCCTCGCGGCCCTCGATGAGGTAGTCGAACGCCATGAACGTGCCGTCGGGGTTGTCCCCCGTGCGGTAGGAGAACCGCTTGCCCGGTTCCCAGGCCGTCACGGTGCTCTCCTGGGAGCGGCCCATCATGCTGTGCCGGACGATCCCGCCCTCACGCGGCTCCACCTCGTTGCGCCCCATGAACCACGAGTCGATGCCCGGACCGGTGGAGATGGCCTCCCACACCTGCTCGGGGGTCGCGTCGAGGGGGATCTCTTCCCGCACCTCGAATTCGTGCCGCATGTCACTGCTCCTTGTCCGGTGTCGGGCCGGGGCCGCTGTGGTCCGGCCGCACGGTGATGCTCGGG
>NZ_BOOU01000098.1 GCF_016863395.1 Sphaerisporangium rufum
CGCCACCTGCCCGGCGTCGCGCGCGTTGTCCAGCAGCACCAGCATGCGGCGGTCGGCGAGCAGCGACCGGAACAGCGCGGCCCGTTCGGCCAGGCCGTCGGGGATCACGTCCACCGGCAGGCCGAGCGCGCGCAGGAAGGCGGCCAGCACCGAGGCCGGGTCGGTGGGCTCCTCGCCGTAGCCGCGCAGGTCGGCGTAGAGCTGGCCGTCGGGGAACACCTCGTGCAGCGAGTGCGCGACGTGCACGGCCAGCGCCGTCTTGCCCACCCCGCCGATACCGGACACCGCGGCGACCGGCATACCCTCGCCGTGTCCCGCGGCGAGCAGGGTGCGCAGCCGGTTCACCAGCTGCCGGCGACCGGTGAAGTCGGCGACCGCCGCCGGAAGCTGCGCGGGGCGCGGCATCTCGTGCCGGACCTCCGGCCCGTCACGCGGCCCGTCCCGGTCGTCCGGTTCGGTGCCGCGCGGATCCGGGCCGGCCGGCCGCCGCGCGCCGCCGGCGTCCGGCCCGGCCGGCGGGCGCGCAGCCGGAGCCCAGGCCAGCCCCGGGTCGGCCGCCAGCACGCGCCGGTGCAGCGCGGCCAGCTCCGGACCGGGGTCGATGCCCAGCTCCTCCACCAGCGCGCGCCGGGTGTCGGAGAACACCGCGAGCGCCTCGGCCTGCCGCCCGCACCGGTAGAAGGCGAGCATCAGCTGGGCGCGCAGCCGCTCCCGGAGCGGGTGCTCGGCGGTGAGCGTGATCAGCTCGGGGATGACGTCGGCGTGCCGGCCGAGCGCCAGGTCCAGCTCCATCAGCGTCTCGAGCACGCCCACCCGGCGCTCCAGCAGCCGGCCGCGCTGGCTCTCGGCGTACGGGCCGACCGCACCGGCCAGCGGCTCGCCCGACCACAGGCCGAGCGCCTCGCGGACGGCCGCCGCCGCGCCGGCCAGGTCGCCGGCCCGGCGCTCGTTCTCGGCGGCGGCCACCCGGCGCTCGAAGACCTCCAGGTCGAGCAGGCCGGGGGTGAGCCGCAGGGCGTACCCGCGGCCGACCGAGGTGAGCAGTTCGGGCCGGGTGCGGGGGGAGCGGTCCGGCTCCAGCACCGCGCGCAGCCGCGACACGTAGGTCCGCAGCGCGCCGAGGGCGCGCGGCGGGGCCTCCTCGCCCCAGACCGCGTCGATCATCTCGGTCGGGGTGACCGCGCGGCCCTCGCGCAGCAGCAGCATGGCCAGGATCGACCGTTGCAGCGGGGTGCCGATCTCCAGCTCGCGGCCGTCCCGCCAGGCCCGGACCGGGCCGAGCACGGCGAACGTCAGGCCAGCCGCCAGACCATGACCAGCCATTGGACGCTTCCCCACCCTGAGCAAGGTTTCTTCCGCTGATGATAGATCCCCGCTCCGGCGCGCCCCAAGCGGTACACCTACCGGTAATCGCCGGTTCCGCCGGGCGTCGAGGCGTCGTCGCCGGGCGCGAGCCCGGCCGCCGCGGGACGGTCGACTTCGCCCGGCCCCCGAGGGCCGGATCCGGCCGGGCCGGCCGGATCCGGCGCCGCGGCGGTCAGCAGCCGACGCGGCGGGTGCTGAGCGCGATGTCGTCCATCCAGACGTCGTAGGCGGCAGGGGTCGGTCCGGGCTGGTAGAGCTGCCAGCCCAGCTTGACGGTGTCGAAGCGCGGGAAGACGAAGTCGACGTCGTTGCCCCCGTGCTCGCGGGTGGACACGGTGAGGTCCGGCTGCGGCACGCCGTCGAACCACAGGGTGATCCGGTTGTCGGCCGGGTCCATCCGCCATTCGACGCACTGCCACCGGCCGGCCCGGGACGGCGCGGACTCGCGCCAGTTCGTCCAGTCACCGGTGGGCCCGCCGTCCGCGCCGACCCCCCACAGGGCGGTCCGGGTGGTGGGCACGTACTGGCCGCCGAGCGGCCGGACGATCTCCGGACCGGCGCCGGTGGCCTCGATCAGCGTGTAGTGCGCCCAGTCCGGCGCGGTGGGGAAGGCGGCGACGCGCAGCCGTACCCGGCCGTAGAAGCCGTTGCCGGGCGCGGCGAAGTCGTCCACCCTGAGGAAGGCCCGCCCGTTGCCCTCGGTGTGCACGTGCAGGGCCTTCTGGCCGTCGCGCCCGGTCCGTTCCACGGTCAGGGTGCCGTGCCGGGTGTCGACCCCCCAGTCGAGGCTCGCCGCGCCGCCGGTCGGCAGGTCCTGGAAATCCTCGCAGAACAGCGCGGCATGCCGGCCGCAGGTGCCGGGGCCGCGGTCCCCGGCCGCGGCGGTGAGTGTGGACCCCGTCAAGGGCAGGATCATGGCCGCGCAGGCCACGGTCAACCATCTGCGCACGATCAGCTCCTCCGTTCGGACGACAGGAGCAACGTACGCCACTTGGGAGCGCTCCCATAGACCCATCTCCCAGCCGTCCCACTGGTCGATACGGCGGCCGGGCCGGATCAGCCGGGAGCGGTCCCGCGGGCCACCGCGCTGGACTGGGTGAGCCGGTAGTGCGAGGGCGGGACGCCGTACTGGCCGACGAACGCCTGGCGCAGGGTCTCGGCCGTGCCGAACCCGCAGCGGGCGGCCACGGTGGCCATCGGCAGGGAGGTGGTCGCCAGCAGCTGGGCCGCGGCCTCCACCCGCGCCTGCCGGACGAACCTGCCCGGTGTCTGCCCGAGGTACCGCAGGAACAGCCGGGTCAGGTGCCGCTCGCTCACCCCGGCGGCCGCGGCCAGCGTCCCCACGCCGAGATCGCCGCCCAGGTCGCCGGTGATGTGGTCGATCACCCGACCGACCAGGGCGTTGGCCGGTGGTGGCGCGGCGGTGAACATGCTCATCTGGGCCTGGTTCCCCGGCCGCTGCAGGTAGGTCACCAGCTGGCGGGCCACGGTGCGGGCCAGCTCGGTACCGTGGTCCTCCTCGATGAGGGCGAGGGTCAGGTCCAGGGCGCTGGTGACGCCGGCCGAGGTGTAGACGTTCCCGTCCCGGATGAAGATCGGATCGGGATCCACCCTGACCCGCGGATACAGCGCGGCGAGGTCGTCGGCCCACCGCCAGTGCGTGGTGACCCGCCGGCCGTCCAGCAGCCCGGCGGCGGCCAGGATCGCCGCGCCGGTGCACACCGACGCCACCCGCCGGCTCTCGCGGGCCAGCCGGCGGACGTGCGCGACGACCAGCCGGTCGGCGGCCGCGTCCTCGCTGCCCGCCCCGCCGGAGACGACCAGCGTGTCGATCGGCCCGGTGACCCGTTCGAGCCGCTCGCCGGCCTGCAACTTCACGCTCGGGCCGCAGTCGATGAGCCGCGCGCCCGGGGTGGCCAGCCGGACCCGGTAGTGCGGCATCCCGCTCCGGAAGTTCGCGCTCTCCAGCGCGCCGACCACGCAGGCGATGTCGAGCAACTCGGCGGCCTCGTAACCCACGATCAGGACGTGCCGGGTTTCCATGGCCTGAATATAGGCGGGAATGACACGACCCCCAAGATTCCGGACCGCCACCTTGTTGTCCCTTGGACGCCGGCCCGCCCGCTCCCATAGTCGAACCATGACTCACACAGCGGCACGAGCCCATGGTGGACGGCTCCGGTTCACCCTTCACTACATCGAGATGATCGTCGCGATGTTCGTCGGGATGGCGGTGTTCGGGTTCCTCCGGTCGCTGGCCGGCCTGGACGTCTCCTTCGCCCGCGAGCCCGAACTCGGCTACCTGGCGATGGCCTTCGACATGTCCCTCGGCATGGCGGTCTGGATGCGGATCCGCGGCCACGCCTGGCGGCACACCCTGGAGATGTGCGCCGCGATGTTCGTGCCGATCGTCCCGCTCTTTCCGATGCTCTGGACCGGCCTGATCGACGGCGATACCTTGATGATCGCCGCGCACGTCGCCATGTTCCCGCTCATGCTGGGCGCGATGCTGCTGCGCCGCCACGACCACCTCTGAGCCGGTCTGTAAGCGAATCGCAGGGCGGGGTAAGGCGGCTGTAAGCGCCTTGCAGGCGGTGCCCCGTATCAATGAGGACACAAGCCCCGGACGGGTCAGGAGGACCGGGGCATCGCAGGCACCAGGAGAAGAAATGCGCCGCTCCATCCGCACCGCGCTCGGTCTCGCCGCCGCGTCCACCGTCATCGCCGTCGGCGCCCCCGCCGTCGCCGCCTCGGCCGCCACCGCGGCCACGACCACCACCGCGTCGGCCACGGCCGCGAGCTTCGACCGCGACTTCTGGGGGCCGTACTACAGCAAGTACTTCCACGGCTCCCGCGCCAAGGCCAAGGGCAGCGTCTACGAGGACCACCACGGCAACATCCACGTCGAGGGCAAGGTGTACGACAAGGGCTCCCCGTGGTGGCTGTGCGGGTACGTCCAGGTCAAGTTCGAGAACGAGGACGGCGACGAGTCGACCTACTGGGCCAAGAAGTGCGGCTCCAGCGGCTACCGCTACTTCCACTACTACCAGGACGAGGTCGACAGCATCCAGACCCGCGTCTGCTACTGGGACAACCACCAGGCCAAGAAGAAGTACTGCGGCCGCTGGAACTACATCTACGAGGCCGACGGCGAGGAGTGACCCGCCGCCTCGGGGGCGCGTGCCCGCTGATGGCGAGGGCCTGGGACCGCCACCGGCCGCCGCATCAGGGTGCACCACCACGTGACGGGGAGGACCGCGGGGGCGCATCGGCCCGCCGGGCCGCCATCAGGCGGTCCGGCGGGCCTTTCGCGTATCGGGAACCGCCCGCCGGGGTGTCGACCACCGGCGGGCATCCCCACCGGTACCCGCCCGGAGCGGCGGGAACCGGTGGCGGCCGCAGGTCAGCAGTCGACGAGGTCGGGCCGCTGGTTGAGGATCTGGGCGCGGGCGGTGACGAACTCCGCGTGCGCCTTCTCGGCCGCCGGGTCGAACACCGCGACGCGGTGGCAGTTCTGGAAGGCGAGCCGCACACCGAACCTGCGCTCCAGCGCGCCGCGCATGGCGTCGCTGGCCAGGCAGCGCAGCAGCTGCCCGCGGGCCGCCTCGTCCGGCGGCGGCGTGTGGTTGTCCGCGAACTCGGCACCGCTCTGCTCGCGCCGGTGCACCAGCTCGGTGATCAGGGACCACGCGTAGGGCAGCGAGTCGCGGACGCAGGCGAGGAACGCCTCGTCGTCGACGTCGCCGGCGCGGGCCTGGTCGACCAGCTCGGTTGGAACGGTCAGCGACATGCTTGGTTCTCCTCTCGGGAGGGGACGGATCCGACGTTAGGCGGGCGGGGTGATCGGCTCCAGATGGCGGGACGGGGACAGTCGCGTGGACGCCGCGCCGGCGGCCACCGGCCGGCCGGCACCGGTCGCGGGGCGTTCACCGAAGACGAAGTCGGGGTCGATCTGCCCGATCAGGTCCGCACCGGTGGCGCGGTTCGCCCACGCGCGGGCGTTGCGGATGTGGAATTCGACGGCCTGCCGGCCGAACTTCGCCCAGTCCTTGGGCCGGCCGGCGACCTGGGCGGCGAGCACGCCCAGCGCCTGCCGGCCGGACGGTTCCAGGTCGTCCAGGGTGAACGGCCGGCCCTGCTCCATGGCGCGGACGGCCGGCGAGTGTTCCAGGCAGACCAGCAGGTCGTCGCCGACCTGCTCGCGAAGGAAGGCGACGTCCGCCGCCGAGTGCACCTTGTTGCCCACCACCGCGACGGGCACGTCGAATTCGCGGGCGTGGTCGCGGTACTGGCGGTAGACGCCCACCCCCTGGCGGGTCGGCTCGGCGACCAGGAAGGTCAGGTCGAATCGGGTGAACAGCCCGGAGGCGAACGCGTCGGCGCCGGCGGTCATGTCCACGATCACGTACTCGCCGGGACCGTCCACCAGGTGGTTGAGGAAGAGCTCCACCGCGCCGACCTTGGAGTGGTAGCAGGCGACGCCCAGGTCCTCTTCGGCGAACGGGCCGGTGACCATCAGGTGCACGCCCTGGACCTCGGTGGCGAACCGGCCGAGGAAGAACGGATCGGTGACGCCGACCAGGCGCGACCCCCGGCCGGGCGGGGTGGTCTTGACCATGGCGGCGGCCGAGCCGATCCGCCGGTTGTCACCGCGCAGATATTCCTTGATCTCGTCGAGGTGGGCGCCGAGCGGGACCGGTGCCGCCGCCGGGTCCAGGCCGAGGGCCATGCCGAGGTGCTGGTTGATGTCGGCGTCGACGGCGACCACCGGGCCGCCCTGCCGCGCGAGATATCTGGCGAACAAGGACGACAGCGTGGTCTTGCCGCTGCCGCCCTTGCCGACGAACGCAACTCTCATGCGCGGCATTCAACATGATTATGAAAACCATTTCAATCACATCGAGCGGCATACCTGGGGTTCCAGGTATTGGCACGGTGGCGCCGGGACCGCCGCACCCGGCGGCCGGCGCGTACGGCTCAGTCGACGGCCGGCGGGTCGTAGCGGTCGAAGACGGCGCGCATGGTGGGCTTCATCCGCTCCCACTCGGCGGCGGTGGTCACCCAGTCCAGCACGGTCGTCCGGCCGCCGGAGACCACCAGCCGCTGGACCGCGTGGTAGTCCACCCCCTTGACCGTCCAGGAACGGTGCCCCGGCCCGGTCCAGGTGCTCTCCCACTCCGCGACGACCTCCCGGCCGCCCGGCACCCGGCCGACCCGCACCCGCCGGTACTCCCGGACCGACGCCGAAAGGGCGGCCTCGCTCGCCCGCAGCCGGCGCAACGGATCCTTCACCGCGGACCTGAGCAGCCGCAACTCCAGGTAGGCGGTGCCCGCCGGCTCCGCCCAGGTGAACACCTCGTGCTGGGCGGTCAGCCGCCAGCCGCGCGGCACCGCCGCCCGCCAGCCCTCGCCGGCGTCGAACCACCGCATGCGTTCCTCCCCGGGGCTGGCCGACGGGGGCGTCAGCGACCCCCGCTCGCGCACCGCGGGGCCGGCCGGCCGGTCGGCGGGCCCGCGCGGCGCCGCCGATCCGGTGGTGACGTCCGACGGCCGCAGCACCGCCCAGCCGCCGATGGCACCGGCGGCCACCGCGGCGGCCGCCACCCCGGCGAGCACCCGGGTGTGCCGCGCGGCCGCCGGCCGGCCCGGTTCCCGGGTGGCGAGCGCCTCCAGCATCTCCCGGGCCTGCGCGGCGCCCATCCGCCTGGCCGGGTCCTGGGCGAGTAAACCGGCCAGCACCGGGCGCAGCTCGGCCGGTGCCCTGCCGAGGGCGGCGTCCTGGGTGAGCAGCGAGGCCAGCGGCCCCATCGGGCCGGACGCCGGGGGGCGGCCCACCACCATCGCGTAGAGCGTCGCGCCCAGCGACCACAGGTCTCCGGCCGGCGTGGCCGGCGCCCCGGCGATGCGTTCGGGGGCGAGGAAGCCCGGCGAGCCCACCGTGCCGCTGCGCTGCGCGTAGGGGTCGCCGAGCGAGATGGCGATGCCGAAGTCGCTCAGCACCACCCGCCCGTCGTATCCGATGAGGATGTTGGCCGGCTTCACGTCGCGGTGCACGATGCCGGCGGCGTGCGCGACCGACAGCGCGGTGAGCATCTGCGCGGCGATGGGCGCGGCCCGGGCGACCGACAGCGGGCCTTCGCTGCCGATCACCCGGTCCAGCGACCGGGACGGGACCAGCTCCATCACGATCCACGGGCGCCCGTCCTCCTCGGCGACGTCGAAGACGGTGACGATGCCGTGGTGGTGCAGCCGGGCGGCGGTGCGGGCCTCGCGGGAGGTGCGGTGGATCATCGCCAGGCGCTGCCGCGAGTCGAGGGTCTGCGACACCAGCACCTCCTTGATCGCCACCGGCCGGTCCAGCAGGGTGTCGTGGCCTTCCCAGACCATGCCCATGCCGCCCTGGCCCAGCGCGCGCACCAGCCGGTACCGCCGCACCAGCAGCTGCCCGGGAGTTCCCATCCGATAAGCCCCCTCGCGGGTGATAGAGCGAGAAGTCAGCAGATCGGAAGTCTTCCACAACGCACGACGAATCTGGCGGGACTGTCACTTCCCCGGCACCGGACCGCACCGGCTCACGGGACGGCCAGCGCCTCGGTGGGCGGGAGGCGGGCGGCCCGCAGCGCGGGATACAGACCGGCCAGCGCGCCGATGGCCGGCGGGACGGCCACCCCACCGAGCAGCGCCCACGGCGGGACGACGACCGGCCAGCCCTGGTAGGCGGCGTACCCGGCGGTGAGCGCGGCGCCGAGCAGCGCACCGGCCACCCCGCCCGCCGCCGAGAGCAGCAGCGACTCGGTGAGGAACTGGGCGCGCACTTGGCCGCGGGTCGCGCCGAGTGACCGGCGCAGCCCGATCTCCGCCCGCCGCTCCAGCACCGAGATCACCATGGTGTTGGCCACCCCGACCCCGCCGACCAGCAGCGCGACCGCGCCGAGGCCGAGCAGCAGCCCGGTGAACGCCTGCCCGGCGGCCTGCCGGGCGGCCAGCGCGTCCGACGGCCGCGAGACCTCCACCTCGTTGGGCGCCGCCGGGTTGGCGGTGGCGCCGAGCACGTCGCGCACCGCCGCGACCTGGTCGTCCGCCGCCCGCGCGTAGACCATGGTCGGGTGCCCGTCGAACCCCAGCCGGTCCGCCGCCACCGGCCAGCCGACCAGGGCCGCGGTGTCCAGCTCCGGAGCGAGCTCGGCGGGCCGCAGGACGCCCACGACGGTGAACCAGACGCCGCCGGCCAGCACCCGGGTGTCGGGCCCCGGGTGGCCGATGCCGAGGCGCGCCGCCGCGGTGGCGCCGAGCACCGTGGCCGGGTAGCGGGCGGTGGCCCGGTTCAGCCAGGCGCCGAGGCGCAGCCGGACGCCGAGGACGTCGCGCAGGTCCTCCCGGGCGGCGTACACGGCGAGCCCGTTGGTCTGGACCTCGGGGATCCTGCCGGTGCGGTACACCTTCGCGCCGTCCACCCGCCCCACGGCGGAGACCGCGCGTACCGGCCCGATCCGCCCGATCATGGTTTCGGCGGTGTCCGGCAGCCAGGCCTGCTCGCCGGTCAGCGTAGTCCCTCGGGAGACGGTGAGCAGGTTGGTGCCGAGGGCGGCGAGGGCCCGGTCGAGCTCGGCGCGGGAGGAGGACGACACGCCGACCACGGCGACCATCGCGGCGATGCCGATGGAGATGCCGAGCGCGGACAGGAAGGCGCGCAGCGGGCGGGCGCGCATCCCGGTGGCCCCGACCCGCAGCAGGTCGGCCGGCCGCAGCCGGGCCGGTCGCGGCGGGGGAGGCGGCCCGGCCGGCCGGGCGGGGGTGAGGACGGGGCCGGCGTTCGCCGGCGGGGTGGCGGCCATCAGCACTCCTTCGCTGCGGCGCCGGGGGACACGCCGTCGTCCAGGACGCGACCGTCGCGCATCCGCACCCGGCGCGGCAGGGACGCGGCGATGCCCTCGTCATGCGTGATGATCAACACGGTGGTGCCGCCCGCGTTCAGCTCGCGCAGCAGCGCCATCACCCCGGCGCCGGCCGCCGAGTCGAGCGCGCCGGTGGGCTCGTCGGCCAGCAGCAGTGACGGCCCACCGGCGACGGCGCGCGCGATGGCGACCCGCTGGCGTTCCCCGCCGGACAGCTCGTGCGGCTCGTGGTCCATTCGGTGCGCCAGGCCCACCCGCTCCAGCGCGCCGGCGGCGAGCCGCCGCCGCTCGGCCCGCCGCAGCCCGCGGTACAGCAGCCCGTCGGCGACGTTGTCCAGGGCCGGCACGCCCGGGGCCAGGTGGAACCGCTGGAAGACGAAACCGATCCGGCCGGCCCGCAGCGCGGACAGCTCGGCGTCCGACAGCCGGGTGACGTCGTATCCGGCGACGTGCACGGTGCCGGAGGTGGGCCGGTCCAGGGTGCCGGCCACGTGCAGCATGGTGGACTTGCCGGACCCGGACGGCCCGACGATGGCGGCCAGTTCCCCGGCCTCGACGGCCAGCGACACCCCGGCGAGGGCGGTGACGCCGCCCGGGTAGGCCTTCGTCACGTCGCGGAGGTGGATCATGCCGGCACCCCCACCGCCGTGCCTTCGGCGATCCCGGCGCCGGAGATCTCCACCAGGCCGTCGGCGAACAGACCGGTGCGCACCGGGACGTACCGCGAGGTACCGCCCTGGACGACCTCCACGCCGAACCCGCCCTCGCGCAGCGCGAGCAGCGCGGCCACCGGGACGGCGAGCACCCCTTCGCGCCGGCCGGCGGTGAAGGTGACGTCCACCGCGGCGAGCGCGTACGCGCCGGCCGCCCGCCGGGCCGCGCGCCCGGGGAACCCGACCGTCACCTCCACCTTGGTGGCCGGTTCCTGCTCGCCCTGCGCCTGCTCGATGACCGTGGCGCTCTCGGTGACCCGGCCGGCCACCTCCTTCCCGTCGGGGAGGGTGACGGTGACCGCGGCGCCCCTGGCGGCCAGGCGCGCGTCGGACACCTCGAGGTCCACGGTGACGGCCGTGGTCACGCCGGTGTAGGACAGCACCCGCTGCCCGGGGGCGGTGGGGCCGCCCTCCTCGGCGTGCAGCGCGTCGATCCGCACCGGCCCGGACGCGAAGACCACCCGGCCGAGCGGGACGGTGCCGGTCTCGGCCATCTTCCGGTCGGCCTGCCACTCGCGGACCGCCGTGGCGGTGCCGTAGGTGTACTCGCCGTCCACGGTGAAACCGTCGTAGCCGAGGGCCCGCAGGTTGCGCTCCAGCTGCCGCACGTCGGCGCCCTCGGCGCCGGGGGCGAGCGTCCGGTAGGCCGGGGTCGAGCCGTACATGAGCGTCACCGGGTCACCGTCCACCGAGTACAGCGCCCGGCCGCGGGTGATCTCGGCGCCGGTGCCGGGCAGGTGGGTGAGCGTGCCGGGCAACCGGCTGGTGGCGGTGGTGGCCGGGCCGTGGCCGAGCACCCCGTCGGCGGTCGTGGTGTCGCTCAGCGTCCGGCGGGTGACGGTGGCGGTCGCGGGCGGGGCGGTGCTCGCCGCGGTGGCGCCCGGCGGGCCGCCGCGCAGCACCGGCAGGCCGGCTGCCGCCCCCGCGATCGCGGCGACGGCGGCCAGCGCGGCGCCGTAGGCCCACGGCCGCGCCCCGCGCCGGCGCCGCCGGCCGGGCGGGGGCTCCGGGGCGCCGGGCGCGGGCGTGCCCGTCACCTGGTCCCCACCGAGACGCCGGAGGACAGGATCTCGTTGCACTTGCGCTCGGCGGCCGGGAAGTCGGGGTCCTCGCCGATCTCGGGGGTGATCTTGATCTGGCCGCCCTCCAGGTCGGGGAACTTCTCCACGCCGTTCTCCCGCATGCACGCGGCGAACTTCCGCTGGTTCTCCTGCCGCTCCGGATCGGCGCCGCCGGTGCCGACCTTGCCGGGGGCGTACCGGCGGCACGCCTCCATCGCCTTGTCCACCGTGGTGCGGTCGGTGTCCTTGCCGAACTTGAAGCGGATGCCCTCGCCGGGCTGCGGGTCGGGAACGTCGAGCCCGTGCTCGCGCAGGCACTGAGTGAACTTGATCCCCATCTCCTCGGGGTCGGCGCTCGCGGCCGGGCTCGCGCCGGCCGGCGCGGCGGTACCGCCGCCGCCGGTGGCGACCCGCGGGCCGGCGTCGCCGGCGCAGCCGGTGAGCGGGACGGCCAGGGCGAGGGCCAGGGTGAACGTCACCAGGGCGCCGGGTGCTCGCATCGTCGTCTCCTCCACAGGGGTGGTGCCGGCCGGGACGGTCCCCGCCGGTCGGACGGCATGCAACGCGATCGGGCGTTTCCCCGGCGTTTCCGCCCGGCCCGCGGCGGACCGCCGTCCCTATCACCGGGGCCGCTAACGGCGAGGAAACGGGCCCGGCGGTCATCATTGCCTTGGCCGTCCCCCGGTGGCGGACGCCGGAAGGGGAGAGCGATGCGGGTACTGGTGGTGGAGGACGAGCCGCTGCTGGCCGGGACGATCGCCGAGTGGCTGCGCGAGGAGGCGCACGCGGTCGACGTGGCCCATGACGGCGCGGCGGCGCTGGAGCGGCTCGCCGTACACGACTACGACGTGGTGGTCCTGGACCGCGACCTGCCGGCGGTGCCCGGCGACGAGGTCTGCCGCGAGCTGGTGGACTCGGCGGCCGGCACCCGGGTGCTGATGCTCACCGCGGCCGCCGAGATCACCGACCGGGTGGCCGGGCTCTCGCTCGGCGCCGACGACTACCTCGCCAAGCCGTTCGCCTTCCCCGAGCTGGCCGCGCGGGTGCAGGCGCTCGGGCGCCGCTGCCGGCCGGCCGCGCCGCCGGTGCTGCACCGCGCGGGCATCACCCTGGACCCGGCCCGCCGCGAGGTGTTCCGCGACGGCCGGTACGTCCCGCTGTCGAAGAAGGAGTTCGCCGTGCTCGCCGAGCTGCTGCGTGCCGGTGGCGCCACGGTGTCCGCCGAGCAACTGCTGGAGAAGGCGTGGGACGAGAACGCCGACCCGTTCACCGGCGCGGTCCGGATCGCCGTGCTCAAGCTGCGCCGCAAGCTCGGCCCGCCCGCGGTGGTGGAGACCGTGACCGGCGTCGGCTACCGGATCCGGTGATGGCGCGCGAGCGGCGTCCCCGCCGGGTCAGCCTGCGGGCCCGGCTGACCCTCATCTACGGCGGGTTGTTCCTCGCGGCCGGGGTGGTGCTGCTCGGCACCACGTACGCGCTGTTCAACCAGCAGCTCAACGGCTCCGACCGCAAGTTCGTGGCCCAGTTGCTGCCGCCGCCGGCCGCCGCCTCGGCGCCGGGCGCCTCCCCGCGTCCGAGGTCGACCGTCGTCTACACCGGCGACGGCGACATCCTGTCCGGGCCGGACGCGAGCAGGTGGCTGGACGCCCAGCGGGGCAGGCTGCACGACGCCGCGACGACCTCCCTGCTCACCCAGGGCGCCATCGCCCTGATCGTGGTGGGCGGCGCGGCGGCGGCGTTCGGCTGGCTGGTCGCGGGCCGGGTGCTGGCCCCGCTGCACCGGGTCACCGAGACCGCCCGCCGCATCGCGGCGGCGCCCGCGGCCGACCGCGGCCTGCACGAGCGGATCTCCCTCACCGGCCCGCACGACGAGGTGAAGGACCTGGCCGACACGTTCGACACCATGGTGGAGCGGCTGGACCGCTCGTTCGACGGGCAGCGCCGGTTCGTCGCCAACGCCTCGCACGAGCTGCGCACCCCGCTCACCCTGGGCCGGGCGCTGGTGGAGCTGGCCATGCACCGGGCGTCGGCGTCGGAGGACGTCAAGCGGCTCGGCGAGAGCCTGCTGGAGATCAACGTGCGGCACGAGCGGCTGATCAGCGGCCTGCTGCTGCTGGCCGGCTCGGAGCGCGAGATCGTCGGACGGCTGCCGGTGGACCTCGCCGACGTGGTCGGCCACGTGGTGGCGCAGTGCGCGGCGGAGGCCGCCGCCGCCGGGGTGGCGGTGGAGGAGCGGGCCGGGCCCGCACCCACCGCCGGCGACGCGCTGCTGCTGGAACGGATGGTGCACAACCTGGTGGAGAACGGGATCCGGCACAACACCGGGACGGGCGGCCGGGTGCTGGTCGCCAGCCGCCACGCGGGCGGCGGCCGGGTGGAGGTGACGGTGAGCAACACCGGCCCCGCCGTGCCGCCCTACGAGGTGCCCGGCCTGTTCGAGCCGTTCCGCCGGCTGGGCCGGGACCGGGTGATCGGCCCCGGCGGTGCCGGGCTCGGCCTGTCCATCGTCCGGTCGGTGGCCCGCGCGCACGGCGGGGACGTCACCGCCCGGCCCCGGGCGGGCGGCGGTCTCGCGGTGACGGTGACCCTGCCGGCCGCGCCGGACGACCTGCCGGCGGGCCCGGACGGCCTGCCCGCCACCCTGGACGGCCTGCCGGCCGGCCCGGACTCCGGCGCCGGCCACGCCGGCCCGCGCGGCGGCGACCCCGGCCGGGCCCGCCCGGCACGGGCGGCGGACCGCTGACCGGTGGCCTGGTCACCGGTGGCCGGTGACCGGGATCACCTGGTGGCCGGCGGCCGGGTCACCAGGTGACCGGAAGCTCGGCGAAGCCGCCGGTGAGCATGCCGCTGCGCATCTGCAGGTCCGCCACCGGCCGGGCGAGCTCCATCGTGGGGAACCGCCGGAACAGGGTGGCGAACACCGTCCGCAGCTCCAGCCGGGCCAGGTGCGCGCCGATGCAGAAGTGCGGGCCGTAGCCGAAGGCCACGTGCCGCTCGGCGCCCGCCCGGCCCGGTTCGAAGTCGTCCGGGGCGCTGAACACGGTCTCGTCGCGGTTGGCCGCCTCGGTGAGGACCACCACGGCCTCGCCGGCCCGGATCGTCACCTCGCCGAGTGGCACGTCCTCCCTGGCGTAGCGGATCAGGCCGTGGTCGGACGGCGCGGCCACCCGCAGCACCTCTTCCACCACGCCGGCGGCCGATTCGGGGTCGCGGGCCAGCGCGTCCCGCCGGCCCAGGTCGCTCAGCAGGATCACCACCCCGTGGTCGATGCGGGTCATCGTGGTCTCGTGCCCGGCGAACAGCAGGCCGGCGCCGAGCGAGGCGATCTCCTCGTCGTCGGCGTCCATGGTCGCCAGGTCCGACAGCACGTCGTCGGCCGGCCGCCGCCGCTTCGCCACGACCAGCCCGTGGATGTAGACGCCGAGGTCGGTACGCGCGGCCGCGGCCGACAGCGGGTCGGTCAGGTCGGCCATCCGGTCGGCCAGCGCGCGGAACCGGTCGCGGTCGGCGTACGGCACGCCCAGCAGCTCGCAGATCACCAGCACGGGCAGCGGGAACGAGAGGTGCTCGTGCAGGTCGACCGGCGGGCCCATCCCGGCGATCCGGTCGAGCAGGCCGTCGACGAGGTCCTGTACGTGGCCGCCGAGCGCCTTCATCCGCCGCGGCGAGAACGCCGGGACCAGCAGTCGGCGCATCCGCTCGTCACGTTCCCGCTCGGTGGCGTGGTCGCCCATCGGGCCGCCGATGAGCACCGAGTTGGAGATCCGCGGCGCGTTGGCCGGGTCGGGGTGCGAGCGGCCGAACCGGCGGTCGGCGAGCACCCGCCGCACGTCCTCGTATCCGCTGACCAGCCAGGCCTCGTCCCCGGCCCGGGTGCGCACCCGGGCGATCGGGGTCCGCCGGCGCAGTTCGCGGTACTCGGTGGAGACGTCCAACCGGTCCCGCCGCGCGAGCGGCAGCTGCGGCAGATCGGACATCAGGTGATGCCTCCCTTGTTCGGCGTCGCCCCGCCGGGCGGCCGGGCCCTTCGACCGTCGCATCCGCCGGGGTGCTCCGGCAATGCGGATGGTCAAGAATTGTCACGGAATCGAGTGACGGTCAGCCGGCCGGGATGATGTCGAACGCCACCAAGGCGATCACCACGATGCCCAGGATCACCCGGTAGATGATGAACGGCGTGAAGCGGTGGGTGGCGATGTACCGCAGGAACCACGCGATGGCGGCGTAGCCGACGGCGAACGAGATAAGGGTGGCCAGGATGGTCGGCCCCCAATCCGGGGCCTCGCCTTCGCCGATGGAGAACAGCTCCAGCACGCCGGACATCAGCACCGCCGGGATCGCCAGCAGGAAGGAGTACTCCGCCGCCTGCTCCCGCCGGTAGCCGAGCAGCAGCCCGGCGCCGGTCGTGCCGCCGGAGCGCGAGACGCCCGGGATGAGGGCCAGCGACTGGGCGAGGCCGTAGGTCAGCGCGTGCGGCAGGTTCAGGTGACGGTCCAGGGTGAGCTCGTTGCGGGCCAGCCGGTCGGCCACCGCGAGCAGCAGGCCGAAGACGATCAGGCAGGCGCCGACCAGCCGCAGGTCGCGCACGGTGGTCTCGATCTGGTCCTTGAAGGCCAGGCCGAGCACGCCGATCGGGACGCTGCCCGCGATCACGTACCAGCCCATCCGGGCGGCGGGCAGGCCGCGCAGCTCGGGCGTCCACAGCGCGCGGGTCCAGGTGGAGATGATGTCCCAGATGCGGCGCCGGAAGTAGATGAGCACGGCGGTCTCGGTGCCGAGCTGGATCACCGCGGTGAACGCGGCGCCGGGGTCCTCCCAGCCGAAGAAGGCGGACACCACCCGGACGTGGGCGCTGGACGAGATGGGGAGGAACTCGGTCAACCCCTGGACCACGCCTAGAACGAACGCCTCGAACCAGCCGATCAACGAACACACCTTCCGGGGGAGGGGACGCGGCCCGCCGACGGGCCGGACGCGGACGCTGGCCCCTGAGGCTAGCCGAATTCGGCACCGCCCGGATTCGGTCGAACGGCCGATGTGCCCGGTTCGCCGCGCGGCCCGCCGCCCCGCCCCCCGTCCGCCGCCCGGCCCCGTCCGCCGCCCGGGCACGCCTCGGGCCTGCCCGGCCCCGGCACGCCGCCGCCCCCGGCCGGACGTCGTGACCGGGCGGGGGGGGGCGGGCGGCGCCGGCCGGTGCGGCTCAGACGTCGATGCGGGCCTCGGGGCGGCCGGGCAGCTCCCAGTGCGTGTGGTAGAAGCCCTCGCGGTCGTCGCGGCGGTAGGTGTGCGCGCCGAAGAAGTCGCGCTGCGCCTGGATCAGCGCGGCCGGCAGCCGTTCGGCGCGCAGCCCGTCGTAGTAGGCGAGCGAACTGGCGAAGCCGGGCGCCGGGATGCCCCGCCGGATCGCGGCGACGACCACCTCCCGCCAGGCGTCCTGCCCCTTGCTGATCTCGGCGGCGAAGTTCGCGTCGCTCAGCAGGGTCGGGGTGGCGGGGTCGGCCTGGTAGGCGGCGCGGATGCGGTCCAGGAAGTGCGCCCGGATGATGCAGCCGCCGCGCCAGATGGTGGCCATCGCGCCGAGGTCGATGTTCCAGTCGTACTGCTCGCTGCCCGCCCGGATCTGGTCGAAGCCCTGGGCGTAGGCCACGACCTTGGAGGCGTACAGCGCCTGCTCGACGGCGTCGGCGAAGGACGCCTCCAGGCCGGCGCCGGACGCGCCCGGCAGCTCGCGGGCGGCCCCGCGCACCGCGGCGTGGCCGGACAGCGAGCGGGCGAACACCGCCTCGGCGATGCCGGTGACCGGCACCCCGAGGTCGAGCGCCGCCTGCACCGTCCACCGGCCGGTGCCCTTCTGCTCGGCCTGGTCGAGCACCACGTCGACGAACGGCCGCCCGGTGGCGGCGTCGGTGTGCGCGAGCACCTCGGCGGTGATCTCGATCAGGTACGACTCCAGCCGGCCGGAGTTCCAGGTGCGGAACACCTCGGTGATCTCCGCCGGGGACAGCCCGGCGCCCTTGCGCAGGATGTCGTAGGCCTCGGCGATGAGCTGCATGTCGGCGTACTCGATGCCGTTGTGCACCATCTTGACGAAGTGCCCGGCGCCGTCCGGCCCGACGTGCGCGCAGCACGGGACGCCGTCGACCTTGGCCGCGATGTCCTCCAGGATCGGCCCCAGGGACGCGTACGCCTCCGCCGACCCGCCCGGCATGATCGACGGTCCTTCCAGCGCGCCCTGCTCGCCGCCGGAGATGCCCACGCCGACGAAGTGGATGCCGAGCTCGCGCAGCGTGCGCTCCCGGCGCCGGGTGTCGGCGTAGTGCGCGTTGCCGCCGTCCACCAGGATGTCGCCCGGCTCCAGCAGCGGGGCGTACTCGTCGATGACCGCGTCGGTGGACAGGCCGGCCTTCACCATGATGATCATCTTGCGGGGCCGGGCCAGCGAGGCGACGAACTCCGCCGGCGTCTCGGCCGGTATGAAGTCACCCTCGTGGCCGAACTCCTCCATCAGCGCCGTGGTCTTGGCGCTCGTCCGGTTGTGCACCGCGACCGGGTACCCGTGCCGGGCGAAGTTGCGCGCCAGGTTCCGGCCCATGACCCCGAGCCCGGTGACGCCGATGACCGCCTGCTGTGCCATTCCGATCACTCCCCTTCCCATCGGGCAATACGCCCGGGAGCGCGGCCGGGTTCGACCGGGGGCCGATGGCTGCGCCGGCGCATCACCCGTCAATTCTGGACGAGGCGGCCGATCGGGCTGTCATCGAGGTGGGAAAGCAGGTCCTGGCAGTCCTTGTAGACGGCCATCGCGCCCGCGTCGGTCAGCGACGCGGTGTCGATGCCGCCGGACCGGACGGCCACGCAGCCGACCTTCGCGGCCCGGGCGGCGACGCAGTCCCAGACGCTGTCCCCGACCAGCAGCGCGTCCTGCGGGCGCAGCCCGGACTTCTCCAGCGCCTGCCGCACCGGCTCGGGGTCCGGCTTGGACCGCTCGACATCCCCGGCGTGCACCAGCACCGAGACGGCGTCCTCCGCGCCGGTGATCGCGATCAGGCGTTCGGCCTGGTCCTTGGGCGCGCTGGTGGCGATGATCACCTCCAGGCCGCGGGCCGCCACGGTGCGCAGCAACTCGCCCGCGCCGGGAACCGCGCGGACCTCGCCCAACCGCGCCTGGTACCGCTCCGCGTGCGTGTCGGAGATCGTCTGGATCTCCTGGTCGGTCGCGTCCGGCACCAGATAGTCGAGCAGGGCCCGGTCCGCGCGGCCGACGGCCCCGTGCACGTCCACCATCTGGACGTCCCGTCCGGCCCGCCGGAAGCCCTCCCACCAGGCGACCACGTGCAGGTAATCGCTGTCGACCAGCGTGCCGTCCAGGTCGAATATCACTCCACGCCGCATGTCCACCACCCCTGTGTCGCTCGCCGGCCTCGCCCCGGAGCCCCGGCGAAGGACGGCCGATACATGTCACCTTCATTACCCCGGCGCCCGCCGCTACACCGGGCCGGAGGTCCTGCGGGCCGCCCCGGCCGGCGGCGCGGGGGGTCAGGCCGGGGCCGCGCAGGAGTCCTGGGTCGCGTCGATGCCGGTCAGCTCCTTCTCCGCGAGCGGCGGCGGCTTCACCCCGCGCCAGTCGTCGCCGATCACCAGCACCAGCCGCCGGGTGGTGGCGGCGGGCACCGGGAGATTGCGCGAGACGAGCAGATCACCGGCCAGGGTGGGCACCGAGGTCGCGCCGCCGGGGGAGTACTTGATGGTGGTCTTCGGGTACGGCTTGCGGCGGGCGTCGCCCACGTGCACCACCGGATAGCCGAGCCGTTCCAGGTCGGCGGCGACCCGGGCGCCGAGCCCGCCGCGGTTCGTGCCGTTCTGCACCACCACCTCGACCGTGGACTTCGGCACCTTGCCCTGCCGCCCGGTCCTGATCTGCGAACCCTTGAGCGTGCCGTCCGTCGCCACCAGGCGGAACAGCTGCCGCGCCTGCGGCTGCACCCACTCCACCCGGCCGGGCTGCGTCAGCGAGTAGTGCCAGGGGGTGGTGACGAAGCGGATGTTCCCCGCGGCCAGCCCCTGCGCGCCCGCCGCCAGGTCCTTCATCACCCCGACGGTGAGGGCGGGATCGGTCGTCACCGACCGGGTGGCGGCGTCCAGGAAGCGGAACAGGGTGGCCGGGTCGCGGAGCGTGGCCCCGCTCATGGCCTTCTTGACCATGGACGCCAGGAACATCTGCTGGCGCTGGATGCGGCCGATGTCCGAGCCGTCGCCCAGGCTGTAGCGGGCGCGCACGTAGCCGAGCGCCTGCTCGCCCCGGACGGTCTGCCGGCCGGCCGGCAGGCGCAGCATGGCCTTGCGGTCGTCGATCGCCTTCGGCACGCAGATCTCGACGCCGCCGAGGGCGTTCACCATGCTCTTGAACCCGGTGAAGTCGACCTTGACGAAGTGGTCGATGTGGATGCCGGTGAGCGACTCGATCGTCTGCCAGGTGCAGCCGATGCCGCCGAAGTTGAACGATTCGTTGATCATGCCGAGGTGGGCCCGCTGCCCGGGCAGGCCGTTCTTCGCCCGGCAGGCGGGCAGCTGCACCAGCGAGTCACGCGGGAAGCTGACCAGCAGCGCGTTGTCCCGGCGCGGCGAGATGTGCGCCAGGATGATCGTGTCGGTGCGCTCGCCGAACTCCCGGTGGCCGTACTTGGCGTTGGCCCCGGCCCGGGAGTCGGAGCCGACGAGCAGCACGTTGATGGCCCTGCCCAGCTTGACGGGCCGCCGGCCCAGCTCGCCGGGGTCCACCGCCACGTGCTTGATGTTGCCGCTCAGCCGGGTGTAGGCGCCGACCAGCGTGGCGCCGCCCGCCACCGCCACGCCGGCCACCGCGGCGACCGCGCACCACACCCATGGCATGAACCGCCGCCGGCCCGGGCGCGCCGCGGAATCATCCGCAGGCCGGACGGCAGGCGTGTCGAGGAGCTCGCCGCTCAACTGGTCCCCATGTGATCGGCCAGGGCTGTGGCCGGGGCCACGCACCGACGAAGGTCGGCCGGGTCCCCGCCCGGCGAACCGCCGGCAAGTCTAGCGATCGTGATGATATTCCTGCCGCTCCGTCACCGTATTCGCAGCAAAGGTTCATTTTCCGGCCACTATGCGCTCCGGGGACGACCGCAGGAGCCGTGCTTCGGGGGGAAAGGTACGCTCTTTTCGTGATCAGTACGAATCCTCCCGAGGCGGCGACGTCGGTCTGGGGGACCGAGCTGCTCGACCTGCCGGCCTACCTGGACCGGATCGGCCGGCCCGCGCCCGCCGCCCCGACCGCGGAGACGCTGCGCCTGCTGCACCGGGCGCACGTCGAGGCCGTTCCGTTCGAGAACATCGACGTGTTCCTCGGCCGCGAGCTGCGGCTGGACCCGGCCGGGCTGCAGGCCAAGATGCGGCCCGGTCGCGGCGGTTACTGCTACGAGCAGAACCTGCTCTTCGGCGCGGTGCTGGAGCGCCTCGGCCACCGGGTCGAGCGGCAGCTGGCCCGGGTCCGGATCGGCGCGGACCGGGTGCGCCCGCGCACCCACGCCATGCTGGTGGTGCACGCAGACGGCGGCCGGTGGCTGGCCGACGTGGGGTTCGGTGCCGAAGGGCTGCTGGAGCCGCTGCCGCTGGTCGGCGGCGCCACCGTCACCGTGGGCGCCCGGACCTGGGATCTCACCCATCATGACGGCGACTGGGTGCTCCGCGCGGTGCGGCCGGACGGCCCGGTCGACCTGTACACCTTCCGCGAGGAGCGCCACCACCCGGCGGACTTCCAGATGGCCAACCACTACACCGCCACCTCGTCCCGGTCGCCGTTCCTCGGCGCGCTGGTGGCCCAGCGGAGCGGCCCGCGGGTCCGCCACACCCTGCGCGACCTGCGGCTGACCGAGGCGACTCCGGACGGGACCGCCGAGCGTGACATCGCGCCCGGCGAGCTGGCGGGCGTGCTGCGCGAGACCTTCGGCATCGTGCCGGACGCCGAGGACGAGCGCGCGATCATCGCCCGGCTCGCCGCGGCCCCAGCCTGACCATCTGCCGCGGAGCCGCTGCGGGCCCGGGCCGGGCGCGCGCGTGCCGTGCCGGTCCGGCGTGATCAGCGCGCCGAGCCGGCGAGTTCGCGGCCGCCGGCCGGGCCGCCTGGACCCGGTCCGGCGGTCTCCCGGCGGGCCGCGGCCCGGGCCAGCCGGTGACCGAGGCGCTGCGCCGGGGTCTCCACGTACCGGTAGGTCAGCGCGGCACAACCGGCCACCGCCGCGAACAGCACCGCCTCCCAGGCCAGCCGGGCCGGCAGCGGGATCCCGGCGGGGTCCACGGTGATCCGTCGGATGACCTGCACCACCAGCGGGTGCAGCAGGTAGACGGAGTAGCTGGCCAGGCCGAGCCAGGCCAGCACCGGGGAAACCTCGCGGTGGCGCAGCGCGAGACCGGCGGCGAAGGTCAGCCAGGCGGCGACGACCGCCACCGACCAGCTCCATTTGAACTCCACCTGCGCGGCCGGCGGCATGCCCCAGCCGGGGCCGTGCAGCACAGCCGCGGTGACCGACAGCACCGGCACCAGGGCGATCGGCAGGGCGGCCCGCAGCGAGGACGAGCGCTCCAGGCGGTAGATCGCGGTGCCGCCGAACATGGTGGCGAGGATGATCAGGCTCTGCCAGGAGCCGACCCGGCTGTTGGCGGTGACCAGCAGCAGGACCGGTACGGCGAGCAGCACGGCGCCGCAGGCCCGGATGCCGGGCCGGCCGGTGAGTACGGCGGCCAGCCCCGCGACCAGCACGAACGTGGCGCCGGCCACCACCGGGCCGGTGCCGAGCACTCCGGTCAGCCGGCCGGCCGGCACCAGGGCGCCGGCGGCCAGGGCGCAGCCGGCCAGGGCCGCCGAGGTCCCGGCGGCGGCCCGGTGCACGCCGAGCACGAACATCGCGGTCACCAGCAGGTAGAACGCCATCTCGTAGGACAGCGTCCAGAAGACGTTGACGATGCTGGACACCTGGAGCAGGTCCTGCAGCATGGTCAGGTGGGCCAGCCCGGAGGTCCACGGCGCCGCCGCCGTCTGGGCGGGCAGCGACGAGTACACCTGCAGCAGCCCGAATCCCGCTCCCAGCACCGCCACCACGGCCCACAGCGGGTACAGCCGGAAGAACCGGGTGACCCAGAAGCCGCGCACGCTGCCGCGCCGTTCCAGCGACACCGGGATGACGTATCCGCTGACCAGGAAGAACACCAGGACGCCGTACTGTCCGAAGTCGAACCACGGGCTCACCGCGTTGCGGACCTCCGGCAGCAGCGGATCCAGCGAGTGCTCGAAGACCACCAGGAGCGCGGCGATGCCGCGTAGCGCGTCCAGCCACTGCTGGCGGGGCCGGCGGGCCTCCGGTGGCGCGGGCGGACGTGGTCCGGGCCGGGGCGGCCGGCCGGTCAGGTCGGACATCTGCCGCTTGCTACCCGAGATTTCCCCTCATTCACCATGCACTCACGCTATGGCAGTAAAACGGGTGAAACGGTCAAAGGGCATCAATACTCAGGGAATCCTCAGGCGGCCGGATCAGGCGGGCGGGTCGTCGTGGTGGTGCAGCAGGCCGGTGAGGACGTCCTCCATGGTGGCCACCCCGATCACCCCGCCACCCTCACCGACGACCGCCGCGAGCTGGGCGCGGCTCTTGCGCATGGTGGCCAGCACGTCGGCCAGCGTCGTGCCGCCCGGCACCCGCGGCAGCGCCCGCACCGGCAGCGGCTCGTCCCGTGCGTGCCCGTTCAGCGCGTCCAGCACGTGCAGGTAGCCGCACAGCTCGCCGGGCGCGTCCCCATGCACCGGGAACCGGGAATGGCCGTGCCGCCCGGCCTGTGCCTGCAACTCGATGCCGCGGGTGGTGGCCGGCACGCTGACCACCTCGGCGATCGGCGTCATGACCGAGGCCACCGGGCGGGCGCGCAGTGAGAGGGTGCCGATCATGCGCTGGTACTCGTCCTGGTCCAGCAGGCGGTGCCGGCGCGACTCGCGGATCAGCGCGGGCATCTCGTCGGGGGTGTAGACCGAGCGCACCTCCTCGGCCTTGGGGATGCGCAGGGCCCACAGCACCGCCGCGGCCAGGCCGTTCACCACCACCAGCAGCGGCCGGGTGGCCCGGGCGACCAGGCGCAGCGGCGGGACCAGCCACAGCGCGGCCCGGTCCGGTCCGGAGAGCGCGAGGTTCTTCGGCACCATCTCGCCGATGATCACGTGTGCCGAGACCACCAGGAACATGGCCAGCGCGAAGGCGAACGGATGCACCAGGCCGGCCGGCAGGCCGAGCGCGCCGAACAGCGGCTCCAGCGCGTGCGCGAGCACCGGCTCGCCGACCGCGCCCAGCGCCAGCGAGGCGAGCGTCACGCCGAGCTGGGCGGCGGCGAGCATGAGCGGCACGGAGTCCATCGCGGCGAGCACCGCCCCGGCCCGCCGCGACCCCGCCTTGGCGGCCGGTTCGATCTGGGTCCGGCGCGCGGAGATCAGGGCGAACTCCGCGCCGACGAAGAAGCCGTTGACCGCCAGCAGGGCCAGCACGGCGAACGCGTCCAGCAGCGTCATCGGTGCTCCTCCGGTGCGCCACCCGGGGCGCTGAGGATGATCCGCTCGACCCGGTGGCGGCGCACCGCGTCCGCCTGGAGCGTCCAGCCGTCCACCACCACACCGTCCCCCGGGTCCGGGATGCGGCCCAGCCGGCTGATCAGCAGCCCGGCGAGCGTCTCGTACGGCCCCTCGGGCATCCGGAAGCCGGTCCGCTCCTCCACCTCGTGGGCGCGCAGCACCGCCGGGAGCGTGGCGGAGGCACCGGGCGGGAGCGGGAGGTGCTCGGGCTCGGCCGAGCCCTCCTCCGGCAGGTCGTACTCGTCGGCGATGTCGCCGATCAGCTCCTCGGCCAGGTCCTCCACCGTGACGATGCCCGCGAAACCGCCGTACTCGTCGACCACCACCGCCATCTCCGCGCGCGCCTCGAACAGGCGGGACTGCAGGGTGGCCAGGTCCAGCGACTCGGGGACCAGCAGCGGGGGCCGGCGGATCTCGGCCACCCGGACCCGCGCCCGGTCCGCCTCCGGGACGGCGAAGGCGTCCACCACCGACGCCACCCCGGTGATGTCGTCCATCTCGCCCGCCGAGACCGGCAGCCGCAGGTGACGCTCCCGGCGGGCCAGCGCCAGGAACACCTCGACCGTGTCGGCGTCGGTCACCGTGACGCAGTCGGTGCGCGGGGTCATCGCCTCGGCCGCCGTGCGGTCCCCGAAGCTCAGCGCCCGGCGCAGCATGGCCGCGGTGCCGGTGGGCAGCGTGCCCGCCTCCGCCGACAGCGTCAGCAGCAGGCTCAGCTCGTCGGCCGACCGGGCCGAGGCCAGCTCGTCCTGCGGCTCGGCGCCCACGGCGCGCACGATGGCGTTCGCCAGCGCGTTGCACGCCTTGATGAGCGGGGCGAACGCCGCCGAGAACATCCGCTGCGGCGGGGTGGACAGCCGCGCCACCGCCAGGGGACGGGACAGCGCGGCGTTCTTGGGCACCAGCTCGCCGAGCACCATCTGGCTCACCGTGGCGATGAGCAGCCCGAGCAGTGCCGCCACGCTGTCGGCCCCGCGCTCGGGCAGGCCCGGCACGGCGTGCACCGCCGGGCGTAACAGGTCGGAGATCGCCGGCTCGGCCAGCACCCCGAGCAGCAGCGAGGTGATCGTGATGCCGAGCTGGGCGCCGGACAGCTGGAAGGAGAGTCGGCGGATCGCCGCGAGAATGCCCCGTGCCCCGCGGTCACCGGCCGAGGCCAGCCGCTGGACCTCACCGCGCTCCACGGTGACCAGGGAGAACTCGGCCGCGACGAACACGCCGTTCGCGATGACCAGCGCCAGCGCGCCCAGCAGGAAGACCAGGTCGACGGTCATCGTGTCGTCCTCCCGCGGGGCCGGCCGCCGGACGGGCCTGGCGTGGAGTCCGGTCCCCCGCGGGCACACCGTATCGGTACCGCCCAGGGTGGCGGAACGGGCGTTCCCCGGGTGGCCGGCACCGCCGCGGCCGTGCCCCGGTCAGCGGGGTGTTCGGTCACGCAACTCCTCCGGTCAATCCCTCATTCCATCTCCAATGGTGCACCCGGCCACCGGATGAATTGTCTTCAGGCCGGGAACGTCCTGGTGCGGAAGAGGCGGAGAACGGCGACCCCGGTGAAGCGCCCGAAGCGGCGTCCGCGCCGGGGCCGGTGAACGGCGCGAGGAGGCATTCGTGACCGGAACCAAGCTCACCCGGGCGCGCTGGACGCACGTCGCCTTACCCAGTTGCGACCTGGACCGGGCCATCGACTTCTACACGACCATGACGCCGCTCGAGGTGGTCGCCCGGCACCGGGACGGCGACGGCCGCAACGCCTGGCTGGCCGACCGCGGGCCGGCGGAGGAGCCGTTCGTCCTGGTCCTGGTGGAGTTCGCCAAGGATCGCGGCGTGCCGAGACCCCAGCTCACCCCGTTCGCGCACCTCGGTATGGAGGTGCCCGAGCGGGCGGAGGTGGACGAGATCGCCGGCCGGGCCCGGCGGATGGGCTGCCTGCATTGGGAGCCGAGGCTGCTGCCGCCGCCGGTCGGGTACGTGTGCGCCCTGACCGATCCGGACGGGAACGTGATCGAGATCTCCCATGGCCAGCAGGTGTACGAGGAGGTGCGCGCCCGGTGGGCGGGCCGCCCGCGGGACTGAACCGGCCCTACCGCCGACTATTTTTTTCGGATTCCCGGTCATCGCGGCTATTGCGGGTTCGGGATATGCCGCTCGCCTTCTTGTGAAAACTCGCTCGATACGGCATTTTTTGTGCATGCCGCCGCCGCCCGACCGAGTAAGACAGGACTTTGCCCAATCCAGAGTTCGCCGCGCTGAGTAAAGTTTCGCGCGACGTCCACCGCCCGGCCGTCCACCCGGCCGGGTCGATGGTGCTCCCGGGGCCGGTCGTACCGGTGGCCCGCCGGCGCCGGCCGGGCGGCCCGCCATGGCCATCGGCCGGATGTCCGGTCCGGCCGGGCCGCGTCATCGGCGAACACCCGCCAGTGACATCGCGAAATTCCATAAGAGGTGATCAACCGTGGTTCCGCCCACCACCGCGATCGCGGACGTCCTACAACTACGCGGGCTCACCGGCTGGCTGAGCCCGCCGCTGCGCCCGGTGCACCGCTCGCTGGGCCTGCTCGGGCGGGCCCGGACCGTCCGGGTCGAACCAGGACCGGGCGGGCACGGCATGGCCCCGCTCTACTCGATGATGGACGAGGACCTGTCCGGTCGCGTCGTCGTCGTGGCGGGCGCCCAGGCCGCGGCCGGCGCGGTGTGGGGAGAGATCCTCACCCGCGCCGCGCTCGCCCGCGGGGCGGCCGGCCTGCTCGTGGAGGGCGGGGTGCGTGACGTGAACGCCTTTCGCGACCTCGGCCTGCCGGTCTGGGCCCTGTACGAGGCCACCGCAGGTCCCGGGCCCGAGGTGCACGTCGCCTCGGTGGGCGGGGCCGTGGAGATCGCCGGCGTGCTGGTGGACGAGCAGACCTCGATCGTCATGGACGGCTCCGGGGTCGTCGCCCTGCCCTCCACCGACCTGTTCCCCGACTGCTACATGTACGCCAACGCCGAGGAGGACGTCGTCTCGGCGCTGCGGGACGGGGCGTCGCTGGCCGAGGCGCACCGCCACAAGGAGGACCTGATGGCCAAGCTCCGCCGCGGGCGCTGAGCCCGGCCGCGTCCGGGCAGGACACGGCGGCCCGGACATGACGGCGCGGGCGGCCCCGGCGATCGGGGCCGCCCGCGCGGCGTCCGGGTCACTCGCCGGTGACGGCCCGCTTGACGTCGTGCGCGGCGTCCTTGACCCGCTCGCCGGCCTGCTTGAGCTTGCCGCCGGCCTCCTCGCGCTCGCCCTCGGCGCGCAGCCTCTCGTCGTCGGTCGCGTCGCCGATGCCCTGCTTGGCCCGCCCCTTGAGTTCCTCGGCCTTGTTCGCGAACTTGTCGTCGGCTCCCATGCCGTGCCCCTTCCCCTCGGCTGCTCTCACCCCCTCGCCTGTCCGGGAGGCGGGCGGATAAACGCGCCCCTGGTATAGGCGGGACAAAGTCCGCCGCGGCCACCGGCGAGCGCCCCGGCCGGTCGCCGGGGCGGAGCGGTCAGAACAACCAGTCGAGCAGGCCGCCGCCACCGTCGCGGGTGGGGCTCGGCGCGGGCTCGGGCGACCGGGCGGGCGGCTCGGACGACGCGGTCGGCGACGGCGACGGCTCGTCCTGCGGCCGGTCCGGCCGCGGCTCGCCCTCCGGCGGGTTGCCGGTGGCCGTCGGGCGCGGCTCGGGCTGGGTGACCCGGGTACGGGTGGCCGTCGGCCGCGGGGCCGGGGACCGGTCGGCCCTGCTCCGGGTGGCGGCCGGCCGGGGCGCGGCCGTCGGGCTCTGCGGCGCCGCCGTCTCCTCCGGCGGGGCCGTCGCATCGTCGGCCGGCTCCTCCAGGGACGGGCCGGCCGACGGGGTGGTGTCGTCGAGGGTGGGATCGGGCGCGGGAGCGCAGGAGGCCGGTGCTGCGCAGGCGGCCTCCGGGCTGCCGCCCACCGAGGCCGAGACGATCCAGCCGCCGGTCACCGCCAGCACGACGATCGCGGCCAGCGCCAGCACCAGGCGACGGTTCTGGCCGCGCTTGCGCTCTTCCTCCTCGTCCGCGCTGGTCCAGCCGGAGCCGAGGAAGCCGCGCGGCTCGTCACCGTCTCGTTCCTCGCCGTCCAGGCCGAGGTCGCCGGCCGGTTCGCGGTCGCCCGGCGCGGGCTCGCCGGGCGCGGCCCGCTCGACGCGGGTGTGGTCGACGCGGGTCTGGTCGTCGGGGGATTCGGCACCGGGCCGCCCGCCGTCCTTGGTCCGGTCCCACCCGTCGGAGAGCAGGTCGCCGCCGGTCGGTTCCGGTTCGTCGCTCCAGTCGACGTTGAACGGGCCGGTCTGCTTGACCGGATCCTCGTCGGGGCTGGGGGTGACGTCGCGGCCCATGCCGAACCTCTCTGCTGGAAATCCTGACCGCGCAACTTCTTAGCAGGTCTGACAACGCTTGTATGGAAACTTCGCAGAATTTCTGGACAAGAGGCATCGCCTCACCGGTCACCGTGGCCCCATCGGCACCGTCCCGGCAAAGCCGGCCGGAGGCGGGCCCGGCCCCCGTCCGGCGCCCGCCCCGGATCGTTGCCCGTCCCGAGGCCGGCCGTTGGCACCACCATGACGGGAGCGCGCGGCACGCCGCGGGCCACGGGAAACGGGCCGGCTCCCCGGCGGGCCGGGCCGCCGCCGGGCTCGCGGCGTCGTACGTTTGGAAAGAGGGGACCACCGCGTCCGCCACCGGCGATGCCGGCGGAAGAAGACGCAGGTGGCGGGCGGGCGACGGGCGGGTGACGGGCAGGGCCGAACGTCCCGGCCGCCGGGCGCCGTAAGCCTCTGCCGGGGTCGTCCGGGCCTGACCGACCCTGGAGGGAGATTCCCTGACAGGGAGGTGCGCCATGCGATCCTTGGCCAGGTGGACGATGCGGTGTGTTCGCCGCTACCGGTTCGACCGCAACCCGCTGCGCCGGCGTTCCGACCGGATCGAGGCGGTGGCCGTACTGGTCACGATGCTGGCGGTGCTGGCCGCCGTATGGCCGGCCCTGCTCGCCGGCCGGGTCGTCTACCAGCGCGGTCTGGTCGCCGAGCGGGTCGAGCCGGCGGTGCGCCACCGGGTGACCGCGGTGCTGCTGGAGGACGCCGCGAGCTCCGACACGGTCACCTCGCAGGGCGCCGTCCTCGGCATCAAGGCCAAGGTGATGTGGCACACCCCGGACGGCCGGGCGCGTAGCCAGGTGGTACCGGTCCCCGCCCAGGCCAAGGCCGGCTCGACGCTGAAGATGTGGATCGACGCCGCCGGGCGGCCGGCTGCCGCGCCGCGTACCCACCCGCAGACCGTCGCGGACGCGGTGGTCGCCGGCTTCGGGGTCTTCGCCGGCGGCACCGGCCTGCTCATCGGCGGGCTGGCCCTGGCACGGTGGTCGCTGGACCGTCGCCGCTACCAGGAATGGGAGGAGGCGTGGTCGACCGCGCACGACCGGTGGCGGCGGCCGCGGCAGCCGTGAGGCGGCACTCCCGGGCCGGGCGGAGGTGGCCATGAGCGCGCCCGTGGTCGTCGGAGCCGACGGATCACCCGCCGCGCTCGCGGCGGTGCGCTGGGCGGCGGACGACGCGGTCCGGCGGGACACCGGGCTGCGGATCGTCCACGTCACCGAACCCTGGGTCTTCGACCTACCGCTCACCACCCCGCCGGGCTTCCATGACTCGCGTACCCGGCAGGCGCGGGCGGTGCTGGCCGAGGCCGCCGGCGCGGCCCGGGACCGGGTGCCGGGCATCGGCGTGCTGACCGCGGAGGCCATCGGCGACCCGCGCCGGGAACTGCTCGCCGAGGCGGGGAAGGCACAGGTGCTGGTGGTGGGCTCGCGCGGGCTCGGCGGGTTCGCCGGCCTGCTGCTGGGCTCGGTGTCGATCGGCGTCGCGGGGCACGCCGGCTGCCCGGTGGTGGCCGTCCGGGCGGCCGGGAACGAGGAGCCCGGGGAGCCCGGGGAGCCCGGGGAGCGCCGGGAGCGCCGGGAGATCGTCGTCGGCCACGACGGCTCGCCCTACTCCGAGGCCGCGCTGGACTACGCCTTCGAGGAGGCCGCGCTGCGCGGCGCCCTGGTCCGCGCCGTGTACGCCTGGCAGGTGTCGGCGTTCCTGCCCATGCTCGCCAGCTACACCCCCGAGCTGGACCGCGTCTACGACCTCGGGCTGCGGGCCGCCAAGGAGCAGCTGCGGCCGTGGCGGGAGAAGTACCCGGCGGTGGAGGTGCGCGACGCCATGGTGCGTGCCCACCCCGTCGCCGCGCTGGTGGAGGCGTCCGCCGCGGCGGACCTGGTCGTCGTGGGCTCGCGGGGACGGGGCGCCGTCGGCGCGGCGGTGCTCGGCTCGGTGGGCCACGGAGTGCTGCACCACGCGCGCTGCCCGGTGGCGGTGGTCCGGTCCCGCTACCCGGCGCCCGTGCCGGACCGGGACGAGGAACCGGAAGGAGGCCGACCGGCATGAAGCAGAGCATCCGTCTGGGGCGGATCGCCGGGATCTCGGTGGGGGCGCACTGGTCGACCCTGGTGATCGCCCTGCTGGTGGCGGCGGTACTGGCCGGCTCGGTGCTGCCCAAGGACGTGCCGGGCCGCGGGCCGGTCGCCTATTGGGCGGCCGGCGCGGTCACCGCCGTGGTGTTCCTCGCCGCGCTGCTGGCGCACGAGCTGGCCCACGCGATCGTCGCGCGGCGGCGCGGGGTGCCGGTCACCTCCATCACCCTGTGGCTGCTCGGCGGGATGACCGAGTTCTCCGAGGAGGCCAGGACGCCGGGGGACGAGTTCCGGGTGGCGGTCGCCGGGCCGCTGACCAGCCTGCTGCTGGCGGCGGTGTTCGGCGGGGCCGCTCTGCTGTCGGCCGGGCCGGACCTGCTGGTCGCGGCGGTGCGCTGGCTCGCGCTCATGAACGCCGTGCTTGCGGTGTTCAACATGCTCCCCGGTGCCCCGCTGGACGGTGGCCGGGTGCTGCACGCGGTCCTGTGGCGGGGTTACCGCGACCGTTCCCGCGCCGACCGGGCGGCGGCCCGCGCCGGTCAGACGCTCGGCATGTCGCTGATCGCGCTGGGGGCGATGGAGCTCATCCTGCTCGGCTGGGCGGGCGGGCTGTGGCTGATGCTGATCGGCTGGTTCCTCAGCAGCGCGGCCCGCGGCGAAGGCGTGGTGCGGGCGGCCCGGGACGGGCTGCGCGGCTGGTCGGTCCGCGATCTGATGACCCCGCACCCGGACGTGGCACCCGCCTGGCAGGACGCCGGCGAGTTCGTCGCCGGGGTCGCGCTGCGCTCGCGGCAGCCGGTGTTCCCGGTGGTGGACTTCGCCGGCGAGCCCACCGGCGTGGTGTCGCTGGAGGCGCTGGCGGACACGGCGCCGGAACGCCGCCGGGGCGTCCGGATCTCGGCGCTGGCCCGGCCGCTGGACCGCCGGCACCGGCTCGCCCCGGACGACGACGCGGTGCGCGTGCTGGAGGTGCCCGCGTTCTCCGGCGATCTGGTGGCCGTGGTGGTGGACGCCGGCCGGGTGGTCGGCATGGTCACCACCGCCGACCTTTCCCGGGCCCTGCGGCAGGCCGTGCTGCGCGCCACCCTGCCCGGCGGCGCCGCGGCGCCGCCGTCCGGCCGGCGGCCCTCGGCCGATGGCGGGCCGGCGGACGGCACCGTGGACGGCACCGTGGCCGGCGGTGTGGACGGCACTGTGGACGGCACTGGAGGCCGCACGGTGAACGGGCCGGTGGACGGGGCGGCGTCGCCGGGCGGACCGTCCGGCGATCCGGCGCCCGACCGGCCGTCCCGGCCGCTCGCCGGCCCGGGCGGCTGAGCGGCGCGGATCAGCCCTCGTCGCGGCAGCGCAGCAGCAGCATGGCGGCGTCGTCGTGCAGCGGCGCGTCGACGTGGGCCACCAGGTCGCGGCGCAATTTCTCCAGTGCCTCCTCCGGATCGTCCTCCTTGAGGAGGAAGGCACGCTCGGCGAGCGGGTAGAAGCGGCCGGCGCGGTCCCGGGCCTCGATCACGCCGTCGGTGTAGAGCAGGATCTGGTCGCCGGGCTCGAACGGCACCTGGTGCGGGTCCGGTCCCTCGACCTGCAGCACGGCCAGGCCGAGCGGCGGTGCGCTCTCCACCGGCTCGGCCATCACGATCGTGCCGTTGCCGCGCAGGATCAGCGGCGCCGGGTGGCCGTAGTTGAGCAGCGTCAGCTTCCCGCCCGCGTCCGCCTCCACCAGGATGGCGGTGACGAACTCCTCGCCGGACAGCCGCCGGTTCAGCGCCTTCTCCAGCCGCCCGCTGACCGCGCGCAAATCGGGCTCGTCGTGCGCCGCCTCGCGGAACGCGCCGAGGACGAGCGCCGCGGTCTCCACCGCCGCGAGCCCCTTGCCCTGCACGTCGCCGACGATCGCGCGGACGCCGGTCGGCCCGGTGACCACCTCGTACAGATCGCCGCCGATCCGTGCCTCGGCGTTGGCGGAGGTGTAGGACACCGCGGCGCGCAGGTGGCCGGCCCGGCGCGGCACCGGCCGCAGCAGCACCCGCTGGGCCACCTCGGCCACCGACCGGACGCTGGCGAGCTCGCGCTCGCGCCGCTGCCGGCCGACGGTGGCCAGGATGCTCGCCGCGGTCACCCCGGTGATCGAGATCACGCTCATGTTGCTCTGCCGGTCCCCGAGCAGGCCGTTGTACGCGGCGAGCAGCAGCGAGAGCACCAGGGCGACCACGCCGATCAGCACGGTGCGCCGCACCCCGCCGACCAGGCTGGCGAAGGCGGGACCGAGGGCGAGCAGCGGAAGGTAGCCGAGATCCGGACCGGTGAGCAGATCGACCCCCGCGACGACCGCCAGTGACGCGAGGGGCAACGCGGCCATGAGCCGCTGCGTTCGGCGATTCACCCGGTTCATAGGCGCTCCGCTGCCGTGACGGTCGATTCTCGATCCGGATCGGTGGGCACCCGGCGGCCGCCCCGGAATGGTGCCGATCCGGAGCCCTTCCTACCGGCCGCCCGGTTCACCGCGGCCACTGTAACAAGGTGAAGAAACCACGAACAGCGGGAGAATGTGACGTCACGGCCACAGCCGCGGGACCGGCGGCCCGCCGCCGCGGCCGGCCGCACCGGGCCGCCGGGCCGGCGCCGGTCCGGCCGGCACCCGATCGGCCGATCACCAGCGGGAAGGCCGGCCTCGCCCGTGACGGGGCGCGCTAACCACCCCGCGGACACTCCAGCAAGCACCTGACGACCTCACACCTACGAAGCGGGCGCCTTCATCCTTTGAAAGCCGGACCGAGCCTGCCCGAGCGCGATTCGAACCGGGAGGTCTCTGAAGGGCTCATGAATCGAACCTTACTCTGGGTTCAGCCGGCGGGCGCCGAATACCGGCAGCCCTCTGGAGTTCGCAAGGTGGAATTCTGCTGTCGCCTACTGATGCCCGATAACGAACGCTCATGAAAAGCGGCGGCATATCACGATAAAAGGCTTATGTAACTATTAATCAGGATGAATCGGCCGGAGCGCCGGCGGGGCCCGTAGCGCCCGCCGTGGCGGATGCGGTCCGGGCGGGTGCCCTGACCTGCAGCTCGTCCAGCAGCGCGCGGGTCGCCGCGGCGACCTCCGCCACGGCCCGGTCGAACACCTCCGCGTTGCGGGCGGCCGGCGCCCGGAAGCCGGAGATCTTGCGGACGTACTGCAGGGCCGCGGCCCGTACGTCGTCCTCGGTCACGTCACTGGTGAAAGGCTCACGGAGCGTCTTGATGCTGCGGCACATGACTGGACGGTACGTCATCGGGGTGGCCGGCGGGCACCCCGGAAGGCCGGGGCGAGGGCCCCGGTCGGACCGGCGGGTGGCCGCGCCCCGCACGGGGACACGGCCACCTCCTGGTGCCGGTCGAGGTCAGCGGTCGAGCCCGCCGTGGTCGTGGTCGGCCACGGACTTCAGGGCGGACCGGGCCGCGGTGGCCGGCCGCTGGTCCGGGCCGGGCAGGTCACGGCTGAAGCCGTACACCACGGCCGCGGTGGCGATGGCGCCGGTGTTCAGCGCGAGCGCCTTGTCGTTGACGTTGGCGATCGTGTCGCACGCCTGGTGGTAGCACGAGTCGTACGCCTGGCCGGCGGTACCGCCGAACAGGGCCTGCTCGGCGGCCGTCTTGATGCCCTCCGCGCCGGTGAACAGGCCGCCGGACGGGATGCCGACGCCGATGAACGGGCCGTAGTCCGAGCGTCCGGTGAAGTCGGTGCCCACGTGGCCCTGGCGAAGCACGTCGAAGTACTTCTCGAAGAGCTTCTCGATCTCGGCGGACCCCTCCGGCCCGGCGGGCGCGCCGGTGGCGTCGGAGTCGTCGCCGTCGTAGATCATCAGCGAGTAGTTCGGCGAGGCGACCATGTCGAAGTTGAGGTAGAGCTTGGTCCTGGCCTGCTCCTCCGCCGAGAGGGTGGCGACGTAGTGCTCCGAGCCGAGCAGCCCGAGCTCCTCGGCGCTCCACCAGGAGAACCGCAGCTTGTTACGGGTGGGGACCTTGGCGAGGGTCTCGGCCACCTCAAGGATGGCCGCGCTGCCCGAACCGTTGTCGTTGATGCCGGGGCCGGCCAGCACGCTGTCCAGGTGCGCGCCCAGCTGGACGACCTTGTTCGGGTCGCCCCACCGGGAGTCGGCGATGACGTTCTCGGTGGTCCGCATCTCGCTGATGGTGTCGGTCTTCAGGTGCAGCACGGTGCCCGCCGCGGCCAGCTCCTGGCCGATGGCGAAGCTGGTACCGACCACCGGGATGGACACGGTGGGCTCGCCGGCCGTGCCCGCCAGCGTGTCGGTGCGGCCCGGCTGGCCCTCGTTGAAGATCACCACACCGGCCGCGCCGGCCGCCTGGGCGTTCTCGGCCTTCTGCTGGAAACTGCAGGTGCCGCGCTGCATCAGCGCGATGTTGCCGGCGGTGAACCCGGCGAAGTCACTCGCCTCGCACCCCGAGGTGTTGCCGTTGGGCGCCGGCGAGGGCGGCAGCACCAGGTCGACGCCCTGCACGGCGGCGGTGACGTCCCCGGCGCCGGAGTAGGTCATGGTGTCGAACTCGCCGACCGAGCTGCCGTCCGGCGGGGTGGGCGCGTAGACCCGGGGGGCGGGGGCGACCCGCTCCATCACCGCGTTGCTCTTCTCCTCGAAGAACGCGAAGTCGAAGGGCTGGACGGTGACCTTGTAGCCGGCCTTCTTCAGCCGGGCGGCGACGTACTCTCGCGAGGCGGTGTACCCGGGCGTACCCGCGGCGCGGGTGCCACCGTTGGCGTTCGCTATCTCCTGCAGCTTCTGAAGATGCTCCTTGACTCCGCCGGGTGCCACCGTGCGGGCGAGCGCGGCGGGGTCGGGATCGGCGCCGGCCGGCACGGCCTGCGCCAAGGGGAGGACGAGAGCGGCGGTCGCGGTGGCGACGCCGGCGCCCATCCGGAGAGTGAAACGCACTGGTTCCTCCTCTTTGGTACCACTGACAAACGAGTTCCCCCGAGCTGTGCTGACCGCCGAAACTAGCGGCGTTGGACCCGTCTCGGGAAGAGGGCTGATGGTTCGCTATGACTTTTGCTGGAAACCGGTAAAAAGCGAACCATTTTCAACTTCGCCGTAGTACCGCCCGGCCGCGCACGCCGCGTTCCGGCCCGGAGCCACCGGGCGGGGAACGCGGCGTGCGCGCCGGTCAGGAGGAGCCGGTCAGGAGGCGCTGCAGGTCGCGGTGGCGGGCACCTGGGTGTTCCCGCCCGGCCGCGAGGCCTGGAAGCCGAAGTTCGTGCTCGCGTTCGGGCCGAGCGAACCGTTGTAGGACACGTTCTTGGCGGTCACCGTCTGGCCGCTGCTGGTCACCGTGGCGTTCCACGACCCGGTGACGGCGTGCCCGGACGGCAGGGTGAAGGTCACCGTCCAGCCGCTGACGGCGGCGGTGCCGGTGTTGGTGACCTTGACCTCGGCCACGTAGCCGCCGCTCCACTGGCTCTGCGCGGTGACGGTGGCCGAGCAGCCGCCGTTGCCGTTGCCGCCCCCGGTGGTGGTGGTGAAGGTGGCGAGCGCCGAGTTCCCCGACAGGTTGCCGGCGCCGTCGCGGGCGCGGACGAACACCTGGTACTGGGTGGCCGCGGTCAGCCCGGTGAGGGTGGTCGAGTTGGTGGCGGTCTGGGCGAGCAGCGTGTCGGTGGTCCCCTGCCGGCGGTAGACGTCGTAGCCGGCCAGGCCGGAGCCGCCGGTGTCGGTGGACGCCGACCAGCTCAGGGTGGCCCCGGAGGAGGTGATGTTCGCCGCGCTCGGCGTGCCCGGGGTGCTGGGCGGGGTGGTGTCGCCCCCGGTGCCGCCGCCGAAGATGGCGGCCTGCTTGGCGGTGGCCTTGATGCCGTTGGCGCCGTTGAAGATGCGGTCGCCCCAGGAGGTGAGGCTCGCGGTGTTGAAGCCGGTCACCATGTCCAGGTACTCGACGCCGCCGCCATTGCCGCTCCACGACCAGCCGAGGTAGCCGATGCCGCGCGACACGGCGGTGGCCATGATGGTGTCCTCGTCGGGGTTGCCGTCGGAGTGGTTGAAGCCGAACTCGCCGATCACCAGCGGCAGGCCCGCGCTCTGGGAGGCGTCGACGTAGCCGGTGATCTCCGCCGCGGTGTCGTAGACGCCGTACATGTGCACGGAGAACACCGTGTTGCGCTGCGGGTCGGCGGCGAAGACGGTGGCCGCGTTGCTGCGCATGGTGTTGGTCCAGTCCTGGCCCCAGTTGGGCGCGTCCACCATGATCAGGTGCTGCAGGCCGGCGTTGCGGAGCTTGGTGATCGCCCCGGTGGTGGCGGAGGTCCAGCTGCCCGGGTTGGTGTTGCCGATCGGCTCGTTGCCGATGTTGATGACGACGTAGTCCTCCTGGCCGGCCAGCACGCTCTTCAGGCCGACCCAGTAGTTCGCCGCCTGGTCCAGGGTGTAGGCGGCGCCGTCCTCCCCGTAGCCGGTGGTGTCGTGGTCCTCCAGCACGCAGATCATCTTGTTCGCCTTGCACTGGGCGATCACGTTGGCGACGTCACTGGCGCTGTTGGTCCCCCAGCGGCCGCCGCTGAGCACCACGCGCACCGCGTTGGATCCGTAGGACTTGATGCCGGCCATCGCGGAGTTCAGCTTGTCGGCGTACCAGGCGTGCGCGTGGCTGACGCCGCGCATGATGAACGTGCTGCCGTTGCCCTCGACGATCTTCGTGCCGCTCACGTGCAGTCCCACCGCGGCGTTCGCGGGCTGGGCCGCGAACAGCATGGGGACCAGGAGCGCGAGCAGCGACAGCGTCACCGTGCGCACCATGCGGGCTCGTTGTTCCATCGGTTACCTCTCAAACGCCGATTAACCGGTTAAGCATCGGTGCGAGCTCCGCCCTGCCCGCAGCGCGGCCGCGACCGGATCAGGCCCGGTCCCGGCGCCGCGGGAACGGCGGTCAGGGAGCGGGCCCATAGTGGAACCGTTTCCGGAAGATGTACAGCAGGCCGCCCGCCCCCGGCCGGCGGCCGGGCCCGCCCGCTGCCGATGGCCCGCCCTCACCTCGGACGACGCCGGCCCGCCGCCGCCCGCCCGCCGGCGTCCGGCGTCCGGACCTGCTGAAACTTTCAGTCCGCCGGACCGGGCAGGCGCATCTCCAGCACCCGGCCCGGCCAGTCCCCGACGGTGAAGGCCTGGGCCGGGGTGAACCCCTGTTCCTGGTAGTAACGCACCAGCCGGCCGTCGCCGCCGGCCCAGCAGTCCACCCGCAGCAGGGACTTGCCGCCGGCGACGGCCTCCTGCCGGGCCCGGCGCAGCAGCGCGGCGCCGACGCCGCGGCCGGTGTACGCCCCTGAGGTCAGCAGCACCCGCACGTACAGCTCCGGTTCGCCCGCCGGCGGCACGTAAGGCATGGCGTCCCCGACCACCAGGCACCCGGCCGGCCGGCCCGCCACCTCGGCGATGCGCATGCCGCCGGAGGCGGCGAAGCCGGCGACCTGCGCCACCCGGGCCGGCACGGCGGAGAACGGCTCGGTGCCCCACTGGGCGGCGCGACCGGCCGCGACCAGCCGGCGCACCGCCGCGTCGAACATCTCCAGTACGGCCGCGGCGTCGTCCGGGCCACCGTTCCTGATTCGCATCCCGGGATGATACGGGCGGGCCGCTCAGCGTTCCCGGCGCCAGCCCTCGCTGCTGGTCGGGCGCAGGTAGTCCTCGGCCGGCGGCTCCACCGGCCGCTCGTCGTACTGGGTGGACAGCACCAGCGTCCAGCGCAGCCCGCCGTGCTGCCAGAGCCGCTCCAGCAGCCCTTCCAGGTGGTCCAGCGACGCGGCCCGCACCTTGAGCATGGCGCAGTGGTCGCCGCTGAGCTTGTGGATCTCCACGATCTCCGGGTGGTCCGCCGCCTTGGTGGTCCGCAGCAGGCACTTGTCGATGGCGCATCGCATCTCCACGAACGCCATCACCGGGTGGCCGGCCCGGCGGGCGTCGATCCGGGCGTGATACCCGCTGATCACCCCGGTGTCCTCCAGCCGCCGCACCCGCTCGGCCACCGCCGGCGCGGACAGGTTCACCCGGCGGGCGAGTTCCTTGAACGACAATCGGCCGTCCGCCTGCAGCTCCTCGATGATCCGCCAGTCCACCCGGTCCAGCGGCCTTTCCGGGCGCAAGGTCATCACCGCCATATTCCTTTCGCGTGCCTGCCGAAGCGCCGGAAGGTGCTTTCCGGTGGCATTCATCTTCTATGGTCGCCTTTCCTAGCATCGCTGGTCATGGACATCTCAGTGACAGCACGGGAGACGGCCGGGCGGACGCGGGCGATGGTCGCCCTGGTCGCGGGGGTGGCGTGCGTCAACACCGCGATGGTGGCGGGCAGCACCGCCGCCAACCTCGGTGCGGCGGAGGTCGGCGGGCCCGCCTGGAGCGGGGTGCCGAGCGCGGCCGGGGTGGCCGGCACCGCGCTCGGCGCGCTCGGCTCGGGCGCCCTGATGGCCCGGTTCGGCCGGAAGCGGACCCTGCTCGGCATGTACGCGGCGGGGGTGGCCGGCGCGCTCATCGGGTTCGCCGGCGCGGTCACCGGCTCGCTGGCGGTGCTGCTGGCCGGCATGGTGCTGCTCGGCCTCGGCAACGGCGGGGCGCAGCTGTCCCGCTACGTGGCCGCCGAGCTTTACCCGGAGGGCAGGCGGGCCACCGCGCTGTCCGCCGTCCTTTGGGGCGGCACCGTGGGCGCTCTCGGCGGCCCGGCGCTGATCACGCCGGCCGCCGCGGTGGCCGGCTCGCTCGGGGCGCCCGCGCTGTCCGGGCCGGTGGCGGCGGCGGTGCTGATGATGGCCGCCGCGCTGGCCTGCGCCATCACCCTGCCCCGCCGGACCGGGGTCGTGGACGCCGGCCCGGCGCCCGCCGCTGGAGCACCGCGTCCCGGGGCCGGTGAGGTGCGGGCGGTGATGGCGCGCCCGGCGGTGCGCACCGCCCTGGTCGCCATGGTGGCCGCGCAGCTCGCCATGGTCACGGTGATGACGATGACCCCGATCCAGCTGCACCAGCATGGTCACGGGCTCGGCGTGGTGTCGTGGGTGCTGGGCGCGCACCTGTTCGGCATGTTCGCGCTCGCCCCGATCTCCGGCCGGATCGCCGACCGCTGGGGCGCCCGCACGGCCATCGCCGCCGGGGTGGCCGCCCTGGTGGCGGCGACCGCGCTGGCCACCGCGATGCCCGACGCGCACGACACCGGCCTGCCGGTCGCGCTGTTCCTGCTCGGCTACGGCTGGAACCTGGCCTTCGTCGGCGGCAGCGCGCTGCTGAGCCGCGGCCTGCCCGCGGGGACGCGCACCCGCGTCCAGGGCCTGGTCGACGCGCTGGTCTGGGGCGGGTCCGGCGTCGCCGGTCTCGCGGCCGGCCCGCTGTTCGGCGGCGGCGGCCTCCCGCTGGTCGCCGTCGTGTCCGGCGTGCTCGCCCTGGCGCCGCTGCCCCTGCTGCTCGGCCGGTCGCGCGAGCGGGGGTGACCGGCCCGGCCGGTCAGCGCGCCAGCTCGGCCAGCAGGCCGTCCCAGTCGGCCAGGAAGCGGGCCAGCCCGTAGCGGGCGAGCGCGGCGGCGCGCGCGGCCTTGCCGGCCTGCGCGGCCCGCGCCGGGTCGGCGACCAGATCGGCGAGCGCGGCGGTCAGCGTCGCCACCCGGGTGGAGATCACCCCCGCCTCCGGCGGCACCGCCTCCACCGCCTCGGTGGTGGCCAGGGCGACCACCGGCATTCCCAGGTGCATGGCCTCGATCAGCGACAGGCCGAGCGACGTCCAGCGGTAGGGGTGCAGGTAGACCCGGCGGCGGGCCAGCTCGGCGTGCATCTCGCGCTGCGGCAGGTCCTCGAACGTGCCGTACGGCAGCCCGGTGACCTTCATGCCGAAGACGTCCAGCGGCGCCGCGGCGGCGAAGGCGGGCAGCAGGTCGGTGCCGGCGACCCGCGCCCGGCGGACCGGCTCGTTGACCACCACTCCCGCGCGCGGCAGCTCGCCGGTGTAGCGCGGGCCGGGGTCGACGACGCCGTGCTCGATCACCCGGGTGGGGGCGCGGCCGGAGTCCCAGAACAGCTCGTTGAAGTGGGTGACGTGCACGATCGGGATGTCGTCCCGGCCGGCCAGCGGGTGGCGGGTCTTCGGCACCTCGCCCGCCGGGGTGTTGTGCTCGACGTAGACGGCGGGCACGTCGCGGCCGGGCCGGCGGCCGAGCCACGTCTCGGCCAGCTCGACCTCGTGCGGCCGCTGCAGCACGACCACGTCGACGTGCTCGCCGCGCAGCCGGCCGGCCGGCACCTCGCGCGCGGCGTCCGGCCAGTCGAAGGTGCGGGCCCGCCCCCGGCCGTCCGGCCCGCGATCGGCGACCAGCGGCACCAGGTACTCGTGCGGGCCGCGCACGAAGGCGGTGGACCAGGAGCCGTGCACGTGCCAGGACAGGATCCTCATCGCAGCACCAGGTCCACCGCGCCGGCCAGGTCCGCGGCCACCTCGGCGGCGGCCGCCACCTCCGCGGGCCGGGTGACCGGGGTGGGGACCAGGATGCCGCGTGCCCCGGCGGCCCGCGCCGCCTCGACGTCCCGGCCGATGTCCCCGATGACGACGCAATCGCCCGGGCGGACGCCGAGGGCCGCCGCGGCGCGCAGCACCAGCCCGGGCCGGGGCTTGCGGCAGTCGCACCCGTCGGCGTCGTCGTGCGGGCACACCGCCCAGACGCCGAACGGCCCGAGCAGCCGGTCCACCCGGGCGTTCACCTCGGCCAGCTCCCGCATGGTGATCAGTCCTTTCGCGACGCCGGCCTGGTTGGTGACCACGCCGAGCGGCAGCCCGGCCCGGCGCAGCCGGTCGAGCGCGGCCGCGGCGCCGGGCATCGGCCGGACCCGCTCGGGGTCGTTGTTGTAGGGGACGTCGACGATCAGGGTGCCGTCCCGGTCGAAGAGCACGGCGCGGGGGGTGGCGGGTGTCTCCACGGCCGGGCGATACCCGGCCCTTGGACCAAGTAACAACTACTTTGAGTAACGATGTCCTGGGTGGTAGGTCAATAACCTGCACTGATCGGATTTGTCCGGTTTGAGAAGCGCTCCGCTCGGTATCGACTCTCCGCCACCTCCGATTGGAGCACGCCATGAAGTTCCTGGGGATCAACGCGATCTTCCATGATCCCGCCGCCGCGCTGGTGGTGGACGGCGAGGTGGTGGCCGCCGCCGAGGAGGAGCGGTTCAGCCGCCGCAAGCACGGCAAGCGGCCGGTGCCGTTCTCGGCGTGGGAACCGCCCGAACTCGCGGCCCGGTGGTGCCTGGCCGAGGCGGGGATCTCGCCCGGCGAGCTGGACGCCGTCGCCTACTCCTACGACCCCGCCCTGGTCATCGAGGGCGGCGCCGGCCAGGACCCGGCCTGGGAGGGACTGCGCACCAGGTTCGCCGAGCGGGCGCCGTGGTTCCTGTCCTCCGCCCTGCCCGGGCTGGACCCCGGCCAGGTCCGGTTCGTACCGCACCACGTCGCGCACGCCGCCTCCGCCGGGCTGGCCGCGCCGTTCGACTCGTGCGCGGTGCTGGTCTGCGACGGCCGCGGCGAGGCGGTGTCCCACCTGGCCGGGGTGTACCGGGGCGGCGAGGTCGAGGTGCTGGCCGCCCAGCCGTTGCCGCACTCGCTCGGGCTGCTGTACGAGGAGGTGACCGAGCACCTGGGCTTCCTGCGCTCCAGCGACGAGTACAAGGTGATGGCGCTGGCCTCCTACGGCAGCCCGCGCTTCGCGCCGCTGATCCGCGAGGCGGTGCACGCGACCGGCGACGGGGGGTTCGTCACCGAGCCGGTGGAGTGGGGGGCGCTCGCCAAGCCGGTCGGACCGGGCGAGACGCCGCAGGCCGAGCACGCCGACCTGGCCGCCAGCGTGCAGGACGTCCTGCAGGAGGTGCTGCTCGACCTGGCCGGCTGGCTGCACGCCCGCACCGGCGAGCGCTTCCTGGCCATGGCCGGCGGCGTCGCGCTCAACTGCGTGGCCAACACGGTCCTGGCCGAGCGGGGCCCGTTCGAACAGGTGTGGGTCCAGCCGGCCGCCGGGGACGCCGGCACCGCGCTCGGCGGCGCACTGCACCTGGCCGCCGCGCACGGCGAGGCCGCGGCGCCGATGCCGGGCGCCGACCTGGGCCGGGGCTGGAGCGACGAGGAGATCGTCGCCTGGCTGGACACGGTCCGGGTGCCCTACACCCGGCCCGCCGACCTGCCCGGCGAGGTGGCCGCGGAGCTGGCCGCCGACCGGGTGATCGCCTGGTTCCAGGGCCGGTCGGAGTTCGGGCCGCGCGCCCTCGGCCGGCGGTCGCTGCTCGCGCACCCCGGCTTCGCCCGCAACACCGAGCGGCTGAACGACGTCAAGGGACGCGAGCAGTTCCGGCCCATCGCGCCGATGGTGCTCGCCTCCCGGGCCGGTGAGATCTTCTCCCGCGGCCCGCTGCCCAGCCCGTACATGCTGTTCGTGCACGACGTGGCGCCGCCGTGGCGCGAGCGCATCCCCGCGGTGGTGCACGTGGACGGCACCGCGCGGGTGCAGACGGTCGACGAGGGACGCGAGCCGGCGCTGGTCGCGATGCTGCGGGCCTTCGAGGCGCGCACCGGGCTGCCGGTGGTGGTGAACACCAGCCTGAACACCGCCGGCCGCCCGATGGTGGACGATCCGCGCGACGCGCTGGAGTGCTTCGGCTCGGCGCCGATCGACGTGCTGGCGATCGGCCCCTGCCTGATCCGCCGCGGGGACCTGTTCCGGTGACCGACCTCGAGATCACCGTGGTGGTGCCCACGGTCGGCCGGCCGTCGCTGGCGGCCACGCTGGCCGCCCTCGACCCCGATCCCGGCGTCGAGGTCATCGTGGTGGACGACCGGCCGGCGGGCGCGGGCGACCCGCTGCCGGTGCCCGGGCACGTCCGGGTGCTGCCCGGCGGCGGCCGCGGCCCGGCCGCCGCGCGCAACGCCGGCTGGCGGGCCGCCGCCACCGGCTGGGTCGCCTTCCTGGACGACGACGTGGTGCCGCCGCCCACCTGGCTCCGCGACCTGCGCGCCGACCTGGCCGGCCTGCCCGGCGACGTGGCCGCCTCGCAGGGGCGGATCGACGTCCCGCTGCCCGGCGGGCGAAGGCCCACCGACGCCGAGCGCAACACCGCCGGGCTGGCCGGCGCCCGCTGGATCACCGCGGACATCGCCTACCGGCGCGCCGCGCTGGCGGCGGCCGGCGGGTTCGACGAGCGCTTCCCCCGCGCCTACCGGGAGGACGCCGACCTGGCGTTGCGGGTGCGCGCGGCCGGCCACCGCCTGGTGCGCGGCGAGCGGGTCACCCGGCACCCGGTCCGCGACGACGGGTGGTGGGCCAGCGTCCGCGCCCAGCGCGGCAACGCCGACGACGCGCTGATGCGACGGGTGCACGGGCCGGGCTGGCGGGCCGCCGCCGGCACCGGGCCCGGGCGGCTGCGCCGGCACGCCGCCACCACCGGCCTGGGGCTGCTGGCCGCCGCGCTGGCGCTCGCCGCGCGGCTTGCCCCCGGCCCGCGCGCCCCCGGTTCGCGCGCCCTCGGCCCGCGCGTCCCCGGTTCGCGCG